>NZ_JBSGUA010000001.1:0-27672 GCF_053607685.1 Streptomyces sp. NPDC055099
ACGTGAGACGAAAGAAGGGCCCCGGGGGGGGGGCGCCCCCCCGGGGCCCGGCGCCCTTTTACCCCCCGTCACCACACAAACAAACCCCCACCGCCCCGCCCCCGGGCCCCGCCTCTCGGCGGACCGGGCCGACGTACGTTCAGCGGCTCAACGGTTCACCAGCTCAACGGCCGCGCAGCGTCCGGTACTTGGCGACAAGTGCCGTCGTCGATCCGTCGAGGTCCGCCACGTCGGCACCCTCCGTCAGGGCGGGCTCGATGCGCTTGGCGAGGACCTTGCCGAGCTCGACGCCCCACTGGTCGAACGAGTCGATGTTCCACACGGCGCCCTGCACGAACACCTTGTGTTCGTAGAGCGCGATGAGTTGACCGAGAACCGACGGTGTCAGTTCCTTGGCGAGGATCGTCGTCGTCGGGTGGTTGCCCTTGAACGTCTTGTGCGGGACGAGCTCGTCCGGCACCCCTTCGGCCCGCACCTCGTCGGGCGTCTTGCCGAAGGCCAACGCCTGCGTCTGCGCGAAGAAGTTGGCCATCAGGAGGTCGTGCTGGGCGACGAGACCCGGCAGCAGATCGGCGACCGGCTCGGCGAAGCCGATGAAGTCCGCCGGGATCAACTTCGTTCCCTGGTGGATGAGTTGGTAGTAAGCGTGCTGGCCGTTGGTGCCCGGGGTGCCCCAGACGACCGGGCCCGTCTGCCAGTCGACCGGCTCGCCGTCACGGCCCACGGACTTGCCGTTGGACTCCATGTCCAGCTGCTGGAGGTAGGCGGTGAACTTGGAGAGGTAGTGCGAGTACGGCAGGACCGCGTGCGACTGGGCGTCGTGGAAGTTGCCGTACCAGATACCCAACAGGCCGAGCAGCAAAGGCACGTTGGACTCGGCGGGCGCAGTGCGGAAGTGCTCGTCGACGAGGTGGAAGCCGTCCAGCATCTGCCGGAAGGCGTCCGGGCCGATCGCGATCATCAGCGCGAGACCGATCGCCGAGTCGTACGAGTAGCGGCCGCCGACCCAGTCCCAGAACTCGAACATGTTGGCCGTGTCGATGCCGAAGTCGGAGACCTTCTCGGCGTTCGTCGACAGGGCCACGAAGTGCTTGGCGACGGCGCTCTGGTCGGCGCGCAGGCCGGTCAGGAGCCAGTCGCGCGCCGAGGTCGCGTTCGTGATCGTCTCGATCGTGGTGAACGTCTTCGAGGCGATGACGAACAGCGTCTCGGCCGGGTCCAGGTCCCGCACGGCCTCGTGCAGGTCGGCGCCGTCGACGTTCGACACGAAGCGCACGGTGAGGTCGCGGTCGGTGAACGAGCGCAGCGCCTCGTACGCCATGGCGGGACCGAGGTCCGAGCCGCCGATGCCGACGTTCACGATGTTCTTGATGCGCTTGCCGGTGTGCCCGGTCCACTCGCCGGAGCGGACCTTGTCCGCGAAGGCGCTCATCTTGTCGAGCACGGCGTGCACGGCCGGCACCACGTTCTCGCCGTCGACCTCGATCACCGCGTCCCGCGGGGCGCGCAGCGCCGTGTGCAGGACGGCGCGGTCCTCGGTGGTGTTGATCTTCTCGCCGCGGAACATGGCGTCCCGCAGGCGGAAGACGTCGGTGGCCGCGGCGAGCTCGCGCAGCAGCGTCAGCGTCTCGTCCGTGACGAGGTGCTTGGAGTAGTCGACGTGCAGGTCGCCGACCTGGAGCGTGTACTGCGTGCCGCGCGCCGGGTCCTTGGCGAAAAGATCACGCAACTGCACCTCCCCCAGCTGCTCCCGGTGCTTGCCGATCGCCGCCCATTCGGGCGTCTGGTTGAGCCTGGCGCGGCTTTCTGCGTTCATCTCGGACTTCAGCCTTCTCTCGTACCTGTGTACGTACCTTGCCCCGCTGCACGTTCCAACCTAATTGATCAGGGCCCGATATGAGATCTCTGAAGCTGTCTGTCCGCACACGTGCCAGTAAACGCCGCGTGAAAAGCACAGCGGCCGGACATCCACAGATGTCCGGCCCTTCTCACGCTCTAGATCTCGCCCCGCAGTTTTGCCAGCGCCTCCGCGAGAATCGCCTCGCCGTCCGCGTCGGTGCGCCGCTCACGTACGTACGCCAGGTGCGTTTTGTACGGCTCGGTGCGGGGCGGGTCCGGCGGGTTGTCCCGGTCCTGACCTGCGGGGAAGCCACAGCGGGGGCAGTCCCAGGTATCGGGGACCTGCGCGTCGCTGGCGAAGCTGGGCACCGTCTCGTGTCCGTTGGAGCACCAGAAGGAGATGCGCAGTCGCGGCGCTGACTCACCGCGCTCGGCCTCGCCCATCGGCCCCGCCCCGACCCGACTTCCTCGGATCGCGTTGCCACTTGCCACGGTCGTAACTCCCTGCGTGATGGTGCTGCTGCGGGCGCCTCAGTCTACGTAAGGCCCAACGCGCGTCCAGTGTTTGGAGTTACACCCCGCCCCGAGACGCAAGCCCCATGATAATCCGCGCCGTGCGGCGCGCACCGTACATGGGGCTTTAAGCGAAGCTTTCGCAAGGTGTCAATCAAGCCGCTTTCGCGGTCAGTTGTTCACCTTCATCAACAGGCCGAGGACGACAATGCACGCGAACCAGAGAAGACCGACCACGACAGTGATGCGGTCGAGGTTGCGCTCCGCGACGGAGGAGCCGCCGACGGAGGACTGCATGCCGCCACCGAACATGTCGGAAAGACCGCCGCCCTTGCCCTTGTGCATCAGGACAAGAAGCATCATCAGCAGGCTGAAGACGATCAGGGCGATCGAGAACCCCATAACCACGGCTGGACCAACTTCCTCGGATCTGAATCGACTCTGTATCGACGACGGGGGCCGGATGCCTCGCGATGCGAAGCCGCCCGGCCCCCGCAAGGGTACGACGTATCGGCGCTACCGCATACTCACTGGTCGCGGAACCGGACGATCTTGACGAACTCGTCCGGGTCGAGCGCCGCGCCGCCCACCAGGGCGCCGTCGACGTCGGGCTGCGCCATGATCGCGGCCACGTTGCCGGACTTCACGGAGCCGCCGTACTGGATGCGCACCTTGTCGGCGAGCTCCTGCGAGTACAGCTCGGCGAGGCGGCCGCGGATCGCGCCGCACACCTCCTGGGCGTCCTCGGGGGTCGCGACCTTGCCGGTGCCGATGGCCCACACCGGCTCGTAGGCGATGACGATGGACTCGGCCTGCTCGGCGGGGAGGTCCTTCAGACCGCCGTCGAGCTGGGCGAGGGTGTACTCGATCTGCTGGCCGGCCTCACGGATGTCGAGGCCCTCGCCGATGCAGAGGATCGGGGTCAGGCCGTGCTTGTAGGCGGCCTTCACCTTCGCGTTGCAGATCTCGTCGCTCTCGGCGTGGTACTGACGGCGCTCGGAGTGGCCCACGGCCACGTACGTGCACTTCAGCTTGGAGAGCATCGGGCCCGAGATCTCGCCGGTGTAGGCACCGGTGTCGTGCGCCGAGATGTCCTGGGCGCCGTACTTGATCTTGAGCTTGTCGCCGTCGACCAGGGTCTGCACCGAACGCAGGTCGGTGAAGGGAGGCAGGACGGCGACCTCGACGGCCTCGTAGTCCTTGTCGGCCAGGGCGAACGCGAGCTTCTGGACGTGGGCGATGGCCTCGAGGTGGTTGAGGTTCATCTTCCAGTTGCCCGCCATCAGCGGGGTACGCGTAGTCATCAGGTGTCAGTTCTCCAGTGCGGCGAGGCCGGGGAGCGTCTTGCCCTCGAGGTATTCGAGGGAGGCGCCGCCGCCGGTGGAAATGTGGCCGAATGCGTTCTCGTCGAAGCCCAGCGTGCGGACGGCCGCGGCGGAGTCGCCACCGCCGACGACCGTGAAGGCCGGGGAGTCGAGGAGGGCCTGGGCGACCGCCTTGGTGCCCTCGGCGTAGTCGGGGTGCTCGAAGACGCCCATCGGACCGTTCCAGAAGACGGTGGCCGCGTCGGCGAGCTTCGAGGCGTAGAGCTTACGGGTCTCGGGACCGATGTCGAGACCCTCCTGGTCGGCCGGGATGGCGTCCGCGGCGACCGTGGTGGGGTTGGCCGGGGCCTTGGTCTTCAGGTCCGGGAACTCCGTGGAGACCAGGACGTCGACGGGCAGGACCAGCTCGACGCCGCTGTCCTCGGCCCGCTTGATGTACTCCTTGACGGTCGGGATCTGGTCCTCCTGGAGGAGGGAGATGCCGACCTCGTGGCCCTGGGCCTTGAGGAAGGTGTACGCCATGCCGCCGCCGATCAGGAGACGGTCGGCCTTGCCGAGCAGCTGGTCGATGACGGCCAGCTTGTCGGAGACCTTGGCGCCGCCGAGCGCGACGACGTACGGGCGCTTGACGTCCTCGGTGAGCTTCTTCAGGACGCCGACCTCGGTGGCGATGAGGTAGCCCGCGTAGTGCGGCAGGCGCGCCGGGAGGTCGAACACGGAGGCGTGCTTGCGGTGCACGGCGCCGAAGCCGTCGCCCACGTAGACATCCGCGAGGGCGGCGAGCTTGTCGGCGAACTCGCCGCGCTCGGTGTCGTCCTTGGACGTCTCGCCCGCGTTGAAGCGGAGGTTCTCGATGACGGCGACCTGGCCGGACTCGAGGCCGTCCACCGCGTCGTGCGCGGCGGGGCCGACGGTGTCCTGCGCGAACGCCACGGGCTTGCCGAGGAGTTCACCGAGGCGCTCGGCGGCGGGCAGCAGCGAGAACACCGGGTCCGGGGCGCCCTTGGGGCGGCCGAGGTGCGAGGCGACGATCACCTTGGCGCCCGCGTCGGCGAGCTTGGTGACGGTCGGCAGGACGGCGCGGATGCGGCCGTCGTCGGTGATGGTGCCGTCGGCGAGCGGCACATTGAGGTCGGCGCGGACGAAGACCCGCTTGCCTTCGACCCCTTCGGCGAGAAGTTCGTCGATCGTCTTCATGACTGGTCCAGGACTCCTTAGAGGGCTGACGTGCGACAAGGCCCGGACCACGCAGTATCGCGTGGCCCGGACCCTGTGTTCACATCGAGGTGTCTGCTCTGCTGATCAGAGCTGACCGCCGACGAAGACCGTGAGGTCGACGAGGCGGTTGGAGTAGCCCCACTCGTTGTCGTACCAGCCGAGGATCTTCACCGTCTTGCCCTCCTGGACCATGGTCAGGGAGGAGTCGAAGGTGCAAGAGGCAGGGTCGCTGACGATGTCGGAGGAAACGATGGGGTCCTCGGTGTAGAAGAGGATGCCCTTGAGGGCGCCGTCGTCGGCGGCCTTCTTGAACGCGGCGTTGACCTCGTCCTTGGTGACCTCGCGCTGCAGGTCGACGACGAGGTCGGTGGCGGAGCCGGTCGGGACCGGGACGCGCATCGCGATGCCGTCGAGCTTGCCCTTGAGCTGCGGGAGGACCAGAGCGGTGGCCTTGGCGGCACCGGTCGTGGTCGGAATGATGTTCTCGGCGGCGGCGCGGGCGCGACGCAGGTCCGAGTGCGGGAAGTCCAGGATGCGCTGGTCGTTGGTGTACGCGTGGACCGTCGTCATCAGGCCCTTGACGATGCCGAAGTTCTCGTCGAGAACCTTCGCCATCGGCGCCACACAGTTGGTGGTGCACGACGCGTTCGAGATGACGTGGTGGTTGGCCGCGTCGTACTTGTCCTGGTTGACGCCCATCACGATGGTGATGTCCTCGTCCTTGGCCGGAGCCGAGATGAGGACCTTCTTCGCGCCACCGGCGATGTGCTTCTCGGCGTCGGCCTTCTTGGTGAAGATGCCCGTCGACTCGATCACGATGTCGACGTTCAGCTCGCCCCACGGGATGTCGGCGGGGTTGCGCTCGGACAGCACCTTGATGGTGTGGCCGTCGACCGTGATGGTGTCCTCGGTGTGCGACACCTCGGCCTTGAGACGGCCCAGGATGGTGTCGTACTTCAGAAGGTGCGCGGTAGTCGCGGTGTCACCCAGGTCGTTGACAGCCACGATCTCGATGTCCGCACCCTGCTCAAGCAGCGCCCGGAAGTAGTTGCGCCCGATGCGGCCGAAGCCGTTGATGCCTACGCGGATCGTCACGAACCGATCTCCTCGTTGGTACGCCGGTTTCAGACGCCGGCGAGTTGTATGGGATGTCCCCGACCGCCTCCGACCCTACCTCTCTGATGCCCTTTGGGTGACATCGACAGGGGGTCCGGACGGCACGGTGGCCCGTACTCCCGAGTAGGGAGCACGAGCCACCGCGATCTCGGCTTTGACTACGCTGCGTCAGCGGCGCAGATGTGCAAGGGATGCGCCCATAAGAGCGGCCCGTTCGGCACTTCCGGGTACATGCTCGAACCCGAAGCCGAGCAGCACGCTGTCACGCGCTGTGACGGCCGCATAGGGCTTGTAGAGCTCCCCTGTACGGGCCCAGTCACCCGTGATGTTGGGGCTTCCGGGGGGTGCCGGAGCGACGGCCCAGGAGCCCAGCGAGGCCTCGAATCCCTCGGTCTGCGTGGCGTTGCCCCCTATCACAAGCTGAGCGTTGTCCGCAAAGAGCCCGCGGCCCCCGCTGGAGGGGTCGGTGATCGAGCTGAGGGACACCTCGATCGTCTTGCCCGCGTAGGCGCTCAGGTCGAAGGAGACGAGCTTCCAGCCGCCGGAGGACCCGGTGAAGCTGTTCCAGACGCCGCTGGTGCCGGACGCGGTGCAGCCGGTGGCCGACTGCGTCAGGTAGTGGCGCAGGAACGGGTGGCCGTTGATGAAGAACCCGGCCCCGCACTCGGCGGGCACCGCCTGGGACGAGTTGCCGTTCGAGTCCGGCAGTGTGGTCCAGTCGTCGTTGCCGGTGGTGTGCGCCTCGAGGACGCCGTGGTCGTAGCCGGTCTCCAGGTTCCAGTTGAGCTGGAACCGCAGCTGCGGCTGGTCCGCGGCCGTGACCCCGGTCAGGTCGATGGTGCGGGTCAGCCGCTTCCAGTCCTGGTCGGCGTGGGCCGCGGAGGCCATGCCCTGTCCCTCGAAGGGCGCGTACGGGTTGGCGAGCCCCGGGTAGCTGCCTGCCGCCGCGCTCTTGAACTGCGGGAACTGGTCGGCGGGCAGGCTGTCGGACGTGACGGTGTAACGGCCCGCCTTGTCCAGGGGGTTGGAGTCCGCCGCCGCCAGCGGGGTCTTGACGCCGTCGAGCGCGCCGCTGCCCTGGAAGCTGTTGGCGCCGGGTGCGGAGAGGCGTTCGTAGGCGCCGAGGTAGTACTGCGCGAAGTCGTCGGTCAGCGCGTCCCCGAGGTCCACGTTGCCGCCCGTGCGTTCACCGGACTCGATCAGCTTGCCGCCCTCGTTGAGGTAGGCGCGCAGCGCGAGTTGGGTGGGTGCTCCGGGCACCGGGTCGCCGGTGTAGTGCACGACCGCGGAGAAGTGCGACAGGACGCCGAGCGGATGCGGGGTGCCCTTCTTGGCGACGTCCCAGACCACGGCCGAACGGCCGTTGGCCTTCAGGGCGTCGACGTACTTCTGGGCCTGCTTCGCCGTGGCGCCCTCCTCGGCGACGACGAGGGTGTTCGCCTTGGCCCGCTCGGCGACGGTGTACGTGAAGTGCGGGCTTTCCGTGCGGCCCTTCTTGTTGCGGCCGGTGAACCACACCTCGACCTTGTCGCCCGCGCGTGTGTCCTCGATCTCGGCGCGGTACTGGTCGAAGTGGAGGTTGTCCTCGCCGCCGTAGGTCTCGCCGCCCTTCCATGCCCTGAGGTCCTCATCCTGCGTACGGCCGCCGTTGACGCGGTAGTTGAGCTCCTTGTCGCGCACCGACTTGCGTGCGGTGACGGCGACTTCCTGGTCACCGCCGCGTGCGTACGAGTCCGTGAAGGAGTCCGGCGTGAAGTCGGGGGCCTCGATGCCGCTGACGGAGACCGGCTGGTCGGGGTGTTTGGCGGTCTCGGCGACGGCGAGCGCGAACGGGACGTTCTTCGCGAACTCCTGCTGGATCAGCTTCTCGTCGTCCGGGAAGGTGAAGATCGAGGCGCACTCCTCGGGCTTCCAGGGGTCGTTCGGGTCGATGTTGGAGACGGTCTGGCAGGTGGACATCTCCGGCGTGAACATCGAGATGCCGTTGATGTTGCCCGCGTGGCCGTCCGCCTCGCCGTTGGTGGTGTAGAGCTCCGATGCGACCTGCGGGTGGTAGCCGGGGACGGCGGGCTTCTCCGGGGTGCCGTTCAGCGCCTTGTAGAGGACGTCGTCCGGGGTCGGCGTGGCGACCTGCCAGCCCACTCCGTAGAGGAGCAGTTCGGCCGCGGAGTGGTAGTTGATGCCGTACTCGAAGCCGATGCGCTTCTGGAAGCGGTCGAGCGCCTTGGTCTCGGGCTCGGACATGGGGCCCGTGCCGCGGTAGGTCTCCGACGAGGGTGCCGGGGACGAACCCTCGTTGTCGTAGCCCCACTTGTAGGCGAAGTTGCGGTTGAGGTCGACGCCGTCGCCCGCCGCGATCTTGCCGTCGCCGTCGATGTCGCGGAGGTTCTTGCGCCACTGGCGCTCGCCGTCGGGGGCGTGCGTGAAGTCGTAGCCGTCGGGGTTGGCGGAGAGCACGAACCACAGCTCGGTGGTGTTCACGAGCTTGGTGATGCGCTGGTCCTTGCCGTAGTTGTCCAGGTAGTGGTGCATCAGGCGGCGGGTCATCTCGGGGGTGATCCACTCGCGCGCGTGCTGGTTGGACATGTAGAGCGTGGACGGCTTGGAGCCGTCCTTGGACTTGCTCGCGCCCTTGGAGAGCTTGAGGGCGAGGATGTCCTGGCCGCCCAGCGTCTTGCCGATGGAGACGACCTTGGTGAGGCCCGGGTGGGCCTGACCGGTCCTGACGATCTCCTCCTTGAGGCCGCCCTTGCCGCTGTACGGGCGGAAGACGCCGTCCCCCGCGGCCTTGAGCTTCTGCTGCGTACTGGCCGAGACCTTCTGCTCGGTGAGCTTCACGCCCTCGCGCTCGACGCCCTTGGCCTGCGCCTCGGTCAGATAAACCTCGACGCGGGCCGCGCCGCCGTCGCGGGTCTGCCCCGCGAACTCATGGGCGTCCTGGCCCGCCTCGACGAGGATCGGGATCTGCTTCTCGGTGACCACGGCCTCGTAGACCTTCACGGCCGCCGGGTCGTCGGCGGCCGGGGCCTTCGCCCCGCTGTCGGCCTGGGCGTGCGGCACTGCGACAAGGCCGCCGACGAGCAGTGCGCCCGCGGCGACGACGGATCTGAAACCGGCTCTGGATCTTTTGGATCTCTCTCTTGGTCTCATGAGCCCCCCTTGCGGTTGTCCGGCACATTTGTGCGCGAACGCCAGGCTCGTGACACTTCATGATCATGTCAATATGGCGTGAAGGGTCAGACGCGGCGGAACATGAAGAAGCCGCCGGGGCCTCCACGGCCCCGGCGGCTTCTTCGCGTACGACAAGCGGTCAGACCGCCATGTTGTCGGCGAGCTCCTCGCTCAGGTTGGACTCCGTGCCCGGGATCCCGAGGTCCTGGGCCCGCTTGTCCGCCATGGCGAGCAGCCGCCGGATGCGGCCGGCGACCGCGTCCTTCGTGAGCGCCGGGTCGGCGAGCGCGCCCAGCTCCTCCAGGGAGGCCTGCTTGTGCTCCATGCGCAGCCGTCCGGCCGCCGCGAGGTGCTCGGGGACCTCGTCGCCGAGGATCTCCAGGGCGCGCTGCACACGGGCGCCCGCGGCGACGGCCGCGCGGGCCGAGCGGCGCAGGTTGGCGTCGTCGAAGTTGGCCAGGCGGTTGGCGGTGGCGCGCACCTCGCGACGCATCCGCCGCTCCTCCCAGGCGAGCACCGACTCATGGGCGCCAAGCCGGGTGAGCAGGGCGCCGATCGCGTCGCCGTCCCGGACGACCACGCGGTCCACGCCGCGCACCTCACGGGCCTTGGCCCCGATCTGCAGCCTGCGCGCGGCCCCGACCAGGGCGAGGGCGGCCTCCGGGCCCGGGCAGGTGACCTCCAGCGAGGAGGAGCGGCCCGGCTCGGTCAGCGATCCGTGCGCGAGGAACGCCCCGCGCCACGCGGCCTCGGCGTCACAGGTGGCCCCCGAGACCACCTGTGGCGGCAGCCCTCTGATGGGGCGTCCCCGGCCGTCCACGAGGCCCGTCTGGCGGGCCAGCTGATCGCCGCCCGCAACCACCCGAACGACGTAGCGCGAGCCGCGCCGCAGTCCTCCGGGGGCCATCACGATCAGCTCCGAGCTGTGCCCGAAGATCTCGAGAATGTCCCGCTTCAGCCGTCGCGCGGCCATCGCCGTGTCCAGCTCCGCCTCGATCACGATGCGGCCGCTCACCAGGTGAAGGCCGCCCGCGAACCGCAGGATGGCCGAGACCTCTGCCTTCCTGCAGCAGGTCCGGGTGACGGGAAGCCGGGAGATCTCGTCCTTCACCGCTGCCGTCATCGCCATGGGCCGATCCTTCCATGCATCCGAAAAATACGGTCGTACGCGGTGGCCAGGAGCTCCGGATCGTGCCTCGGAGTGCCATCGTGCCTGGCCACCGGCGCCAGCTCGACCGTGGCGCCGAGCCGCTTGGCGGCATCGGTGAGTGACTCACGGTCGGGCACGGCGGCGTCGTCGGCCAGCACCACGTCCAGGGCGAGTTTAGGGGCGTGTCGGGCCAAAACCTCCAAATGACGCTGCGGAGAGAACCCATCGGTTTCACCGGGTTGCGGCGCGAGGTTGAGCGAGAGGACCCTGCGGGCCTTCGTCTGGATGAGCGCGTCGAGCAGTTCGGGGACAAGAAGATGCGGGATCACCGAGGAGAACCAGGAGCCGGGGCCGAGCACCACCCAGTCCGCGTCGAGCACCGCGGCGACCGCTTCGGGGACGGCCGGCGGGTCGTGCGGGACGAGGTGCACGGACTGCACCTCACCCGGGGTGAGCGCCACCGTGGCCTGCCCGCGCACCGTGTCCACCTCGTCCGGGCGCGCCGGGTCGTGCCCCTTGACCAGGGCCTGCAGCTCCAGCGGCACCGCCGACATGGGCAGCACGCGGCCGTGCGCGCCGAGGAGCTTGCCGACCAGGTCCAGGGCCTGCACATGGTCGCCGAGCTGCTCCCACAGGGCCACGATCAGCAGATTGCCCACCGCGTGCTCGTGCAGGTCGCCCTTGGACTGGAAGCGGTGCTGGATGACGCGGGACCACGTCTGGCCCCAGTCGTCGTCCCCGCACAGCGCGGCGAGCGCCTTGCGCAGGTCGCCCGGGGGCAGCACGCCCAGTTCGTCGCGCAGCCGCCCGCTGGAGCCGCCGTCGTCGGCGACGGTGACCACGGCGGTGAGGTCACCGGTGATGCGGCGAAGACCGGCGAGCGAGGCGGACAGGCCCATCCCTCCGCCGAGCGCCACGACCTTGGGCTGAGTGCCCCGCTTGCGGCCCAGACGGTTCAGCCGCAGGGAGGACTTCACTCTCGCCCCATGTCCCGATGGACGAGGACGGTCTCGACGCCCTCGGACACGAGGCGCGCCGCGAGCTTCTCCGACATGGCCACGGAGCGGTGCTTGCCGCCCGTACAGCCGACCGCGATCGTCACGTAACGCTTGCCCTCGCGGCGGTATCCCGCGGCGATGAGCTGGAGCAGCTCGGCGTACCGGTCGAGGAACTCCTTGGCGCCCGGCTGGTTGAAGACATAGCCCGACACCTCCTCGTTCAGCCCGGTGAAGGGGCGCAGCTCCGGCACCCAGTGCGGGTTGGGCAGGAAGCGGCAGTCCACGACGAGGTCGGCGTCGACCGGCAGGCCGTACTTGTAGCCGAACGACATGACCGTGGCCCGCAGCTCGGGCTCCTCGTCGCCCGCGAACTGGGCGTCCATCTTGGCGCGCAGCTCGTGCACGTTCAGGCTGGAGGTGTCGATCACCAGGTCGGCGTCGCCGCGCAGCTCGCGCAGGAGCTCGCGCTCGGCCGCGATGCCGTCGACGATGCGGCCGTCGCCCTGCAGCGGGTGCGGGCGGCGGACCGACTCGAAGCGGCGCACCAGGGCGTCGTCCGAGGACTCCAGGAAGACGATCCGCCGGGTGACGTGCTTGGCCTCCAGGTCCGCGAGGGACTGGCGCAGGTTGTCGAAGAAGCGGCGGCCGCGCACGTCGACGACGACCGCGATACGGGCGACGTTCCCCTGCGAGCGGGCGCCGAGCTCCACCATGGTGGGGATCAGCGCGGGCGGCAGGTTGTCGACGACGAACCAGCCGAGGTCCTCGAGACACTTCGCCGCGGTGCTGCGTCCGGCTCCCGACATGCCGGAGATGATCACCAGTTCGGGGACCACCTCGGCGGCCTCACCTGGTGTGATGGTCGTGCCCGTACTCACTTGCTCGCCGCCTTCTTCGTGCTCGGTCATGGCTCCTGCCCCCGTCGTTCTTCTGAGGTGCCCGCGGAAACGGGCCCCTCGCCATCCTCCGAGGTTCCCGTGCGCGCGGGCTCCTCGTCTTCAATGATCTCTCCGGTCGCCGTGTTCACGGCGGGGCCTGCGGGAGTCGCTCCGGCCAGGGCCACGGTGATGGCCTCGGCCGTCTTGCGGCCTATGCCCGGAACCTCGCAGATCTGGTCGATTGTCGCGGATCGCAGCCTCTTCACCGAACCGAAGTGCTTGATCAGCGTCTGCTTGCGCGCGTCGCCGAGGCCGGGCACGGCGTCCAGCGGCCCGGCCTTGAAGCGCTTGGCCCGCTTGGCCCGCTGGTATGTGATCGCGAAACGGTGCGCCTCGTCGCGCACCCGCTGGAGAAGGTACAGCCCCTCGCTGGTGCGCGGCAGGATCACCGGGTCGTCGTCGCCCGGCACCCAGACCTCTTCGAGGCGCTTGGCCAGGCCGCACACCGCGATGTCGTCGATGCCGAGCTCGTCCAGGGCCCGCTGGGCCGCCGCGACCTGCGGCTTCCCGCCGTCGACGACGACGAGCTGGGGCGGATAGGCGAAGCGCTTGGGACGGCCGTCCTCCTCGGTGAGGCTCTCCTGCTCGTCCTCGGGGGACCACTCCCCCGTCTTCTCCTTGTCGGAGAGGTAGCGCTTGAAGCGGCGCGTGAGCACCTCGTGCATTGAGCGGACGTCGTCCTGGCCCTCGAAGCCCTTGATCTGGAAGCGCCTGTACTCGCTCTTGCGGGCCAGGCCGTCCTCGAAAACGACCATCGAGGCCACGACGTCGTCACCCTGCAGATGCGAGATGTCGTAGCACTCGATGCGCAGGGGCGCGCTGTCCAGTTCGAGTGCCTCGGCGATCTCCTCCAGGGCGCGGGAGCGGGTGGTCAGGTCGGAGGCGCGCTTGGTCTTGTGCAGCACGAGCGACTGCTGTGCGTTGCGCGCCACGGTCTCCATGAGCGCCTTCTTGTCGCCGCGCTGCGGGATGCGCAGCGAGACGTTCGAACCGCGCCGCTCGGTGAGCCACTGCTGCACGGGCTCTATGGGGTCGGGCAACGCGGGGACGAGGACTTCCTTGGGCACGGCGTCCCCGCTCTCCTCTCCGTAGAGCTGCTGGAGGGCGTGCTCGACGAGGTCGCCGCTGGTGACCGCCTCGACCTTGTCGGTGACCCAGCCGCGCTGACCGCGCACACGGCCGCCGCGGACGTGGAAGATCTGGACGGCCGCCTCCAGCTCGTCCTCGGCCAGGGCGATGAGGTCGGCGTCCGTGGCGTCGGCGAGGACGACGGCGCTCTTCTCCATGGCCTTCTTGAGGGCCCCGACGTCATCCCTGAGGCGGGCGGCCCTCTCGTACTCCATGTCCTCGGCGGCGTCCGCCATCTGCCGCTCGACACGGCGGATGTACGTGTTCGTGCGACCCGTCATGAAGTCGCAGAAGTCCTCGGCGAGTTCGCGGTGCTCCTCCGGGGTGACCCGGCCCACGCAGGGCGCCGAGCACTTGCCGATGTAGCCGAGGAGGCAGGGGCGGCCGGTGCGCTCGGCGTTCTTGAAGACTCCGGCCGAGCAGGTGCGGACGGGGAAGACCCGCAGGAGGAGGTCCACCGTGTCGCGGATCGCCCACGCGTGGCCGTAGGGCCCGAAGTAGCGGACGCCCTTCTTCTTGTGGCCGCGCATCACCTGGACGCGCGGGAACTCCTCGTTCATCGTCACCGCGAGGTACGGATAGCTCTTGTCGTCGCGGTACTTGACGTTGAACCGGGGGTCGAACTCCTTGATCCAGGAGTATTCGAGCTGCAGCGCCTCGACCTCGGTGGAGACGACGGTCCACTCGACGGAGGCGGCCGTCGTCACCATCGTGGCGGTGCGCGGGTGCAGATTGGTGAGGTCCTGGAAGTAACTGTTCAGGCGCTGGCGCAGGCTCTTCGCCTTGCCTACGTAGATCACCCGGCGGTGTTCGTCGCGGAACCGATAGACCCCCGGCGAGTCGGGGATCTGTCCCGGCTTGGGGCGGTAGCTGGAGGGGTCTGCCATGCTCCACACCCTACTGGCGGGGGCTGACAGTGAGGGTCTTGAGGGGGCTGGGCGCCCACCCGCTCCGGAGGGCGGGTGGGCGGAGGACCCCGGCCGGAGGCCGGGCAGGTCAGCCGTGCCGCCGGGTGCGGCGGCGCAGGACGGCCACCCCGGAGAGGCCGAGGGCGAACAGGGCGCCCGCTCCGGCCACGGAGGAGGCCACCGTGACGGTGCCGTCAGACGAAGCCGCGGCCGTGGGCGTGGGCGGAGCTGCCGCCGGGGGCTCCGCGGTCCGCTCCTTCGGGGCGTAGCCCCCCGCCTCGCCGGACTTCGCGTACGAAGACCCCGGCAGCTTGTCGGCGTACGCGTCGTGCACCCGCTTCTGATAGGCGGTGACCGAGACCCCGCCCTGGCCCACGGCACGCCGCGCGTCCGCGTCCAGCGGCAGCACCCGGCCCCGCCCCTGGACGTACCAGGCGTTGATCTGCGGCTCGTGGAAGACGGTGCCTCCGGGGAGCTTGTCGGCGCCCACGCGCGCGTAGTGCGTCTCGTCGTCCCCGGTGGCGATGTTCACGACCTTCCAGGAGGCGCCTTGCTTCACCGTCCACAAGGAGGCTTCCTGCCCGTCGGAGGAGACCGCCTTGCTGGCGAGGAACTCCACACGGGCGACCGGGGCCCCCTTCTTGCCGGCGACGAACTCCGGTGAGAGGTAGCGCACGGGCACGGCGCCGCCCTGCACGCGGGGGTCGGCCGCGGCCTTGCTCACGGCCCCTTCCCGCGCGAAGAAGCGGGAGAGCGTGTCGAGGGTCCCCGGGGCGCTCGCGGCATCGTGGGCCGCCTCACGCGAGGCGTCCGAAGGCCCGGGGTCCGCGCCGGCGGACGGCGCCGCGAGGCCGAGCAGCAGGGTGGCGGCCGAACCGGCGAGCGCGGCCCGCAGCAGGTGACGGGGAAGAGGACGGGAAGGGTGACGGGTCATCGCGCTCACGCCCCGATCCGGTAGAGCGAGTGGGTCCAGGAGAAGGTGTTGTTGTTGACGTACCAGCTGTGCGAGGCCCAGTTGTAGCGGTCGCTGGAGGGCCACGGGTCGCCCCAGTAGACCCAGCTGCTCGCGTCGTCGTACCCGTAGAGGACGTGCATATGACCGCCGCCGTTCGACCACTGGATGCGGGTCTCGACCGGACGGCCCGCGTTGATCTCGGTCTGCACGGTCGGGTAGCGCAGCCAGCCGCTGACGTACGAGCCGGCGTTGATGCCTGCCCAGTCGAGACCGTTCTGCACGTCGCCCAGCGTCGCCTGCGAGTTGGGGCACTCGGTGCTCTGGCTGCGCCCGAAAGCGGCGTTGCAGAACTGGTTCTGGGTGTACTTCTTGCCGTAGAAGGTGGCGATCGTGTTGCCTGCCGCTGCCCAGCACCAGTTGGTCTTCTGCTGGGCCTGCATCGTGATGTTCAGGCGCTTGGCGGCGAGAGCGGACGGATCGTCGGGGGCGGCCGTGGCCGTGGCCGCCGGGGCGGCGACCAGGGCTACCGCCACGAGGGCGAGCGCGGACAACCGTCTGCGGCCGCCGTACCTGCTGGTTCTGGGGCGCATCGCGTTCCTCCCATGCGGGGGGTGGGGTGGTGGAGGAGCGCGTCCGGACGCTGCGATTGAGCATCGAGTGTTGTCGGGTGCAGGTCAACAAGGTTCAATGCGGGATTACTTGGGCCGTGAACGTCGGCGTACGTATGTGAACACCCCTCGTACGCCCACCTGGTGGCCCGCTCCGACCGGCGCGTACGCCCGGACGGCCGATGTGAATGTTCACAGGAGGGCCTTGCGATGCGGCACGGCACACAGCTCGCGGAGGGCGCGCCCGCGGACCTGGAGACCGCCCTGCGCACCGGCCCCTTCCACGTGGCGCTGCGGGCCGCGATCGCCGCGCGGCGCCTGCCCCTGCAACGCGTACGGCACCATCTGGCGCGGCAAGGCGTCAACGTCGGGGTGACGAGCCTGAGTTACTGGCAGCAGGGCGCGCGGCGCCCCCAGCGCACCGAGTCCCTGCGTGCCGTGCGCGCCCTGGAGGAGATCCTCGGTCTCCCCGAGGAGTCGCTGATCCGGCTCCTCGCCAAGCCCTCCGAGCGCCCCGACTGCGAGCGCCCCGCCGCCCGCTCCTACCGCTCGCTCCTCGACGCCTCCGACGTGCTCCAGGAGCTGATCACCGAGCTCGGCTCACCGCTCGACGGCGGTCTGCACACCATCGGCCACCACGAGCGCGTGCGGATCGGAGAACGCCGCGAGCTGCTCGGCCGCGACTCGCAGCACGTCGTGCGCGCCCACCGGGACGCCGTGGACCGCTACCTGGCGATCTACCACGGCGATCCCGGCTGCGTGCCGGAACGCGTCGCCGTGCACGCACTGGAGAACTGCCGCACGGGGCGGGTGCGGTGGCACCACGAGACGGGGGTGCTCGTCGCCGAACTGCTCTTCGACACGCGCCTGCGCGCGGGCGACACGCATCTGTTCCGCTACGGCTTCGAGGACGGCACCGCCGGGGCGGCCACCGAGTACTTCCGGGGCTTCACCTTCGCGGGCGGGCAGTACGCGCTCCAGGTGCGCTTCGACGAGCGGGCCCTGCCCGTACGCTGCCACCGCTTCACCCAGCATTCGGCCGCCGCGCCGCGCGGCGGGCGCCAGGAGCTGACGCTGAGCGGCAGCCATCGGTCGGTGCACGTCGTGGAGCCACAGGTGCGGGCGGGCATCCTGGGGATCGCCTGGGACTGGGAGTGAGCGGCCGGACCGCCGACGAGCGGTCGGGGTAGTCCTCAGCCCGCGACGATCTTGCCGTCCTCCACCTTCACCGGCAGCTCGGCGAGCGGCGTGACGGCCGGGTCGTGCAGCACCTTGCCGTTCGTGGCATCGAACTGGCTTCCGTGGCAGGGGCAGATGAGCTTGTGCCCCTCCAGTTTGTTGATGGGGCACTTGGCGTGCGTGCAGATCGTGCTGAACGCCTTGTACTCGTCGTCGGAGATACGGCTCACGACCACGTTCTTGTCCCTGTAGAGCTTCGAGGCCCCCACCTTCACCTCGTCGGACGCGCCGAGGTCCGTGGGCGCGGTCGGCGCCGAACGGCTGGAGCCACCGCCGTCGCCACCGCCCGACGAGCAGGCAGCGACCCCGAGGCCCGCGGCCGGGACGATGGCTGCGGCGCGCAGCACGGTGCGGCGGGCGGGGGGCGGCGTGCCGGGCATCGAGTCTCCACAGGTCAGGCGCTTCGGTGACGGATCAGACCATACCGGTGGGGTGCCGCCTGCCCGCGTTGGGCGCGACCGTGCCCGAGTGCCGCCCGTACCGGGCCACGGCCGCCGGGACGGCCTAGCCTGTGGCGAAAGCCGGGCAGTCGCCGCCGCAGAGCCGTGATCGCAGAGCCGAGAGGAACCACCCGTGATAGTCGTCGCAGGAGAGGCCCTGATCGACCTCGTCCCGCAGAGCCCCGCCGACGCCGGCCTGCCCGTGCTCGCCCCTCGGCTCGGCGGCGGTCCGTACAACACCGCGATCGCCCTCGGCCGTCTCGGCTCCCCCGTCTCCTTCTGCTCGCGGATCTCGACGGACGCGTTCGGCGACGCGCTGGTCGACGCGCTGCGGACCGCGGGCGTCGAGGTGTCGTACGTCCAGCGGGGCGCCGAGCCGACCACCCTCGCCGTCGCCTCGATCGGCGCGGACGGGTCCGCCGGCTACTCCTTCTACGTCGAGGGCACGGCCGACCGGCTCTTCACGGCTCCGGAGCGGCTTCCCGACGCCGTACGCGCGGTCTCGTTCGGCACCTGCTCGCTCGTCCTGGAACCGGGCGCGAGCGCGTACGAGGAGCTGATGCGCCGGGAGTCGGCGCGGGGTGTCTTCACGGCACTTGACCCGAACATCCGGGCTGGTCTGATCCCGGACGCGGACGCCTACCGGGCCCGGTTCAAGAGCTGGCTGCCGTCGGTCTCGCTGCTGAAGCTGTCGGAGGACGACGCGGAGTGGCTCGGCGGCACGCCGCGCGAGTGGCTGGCGTCCGGGCCCGGCGCGGTGGTGGTGACGCGGGGCGGCGAAGGTCTCACCGTGTTCACGCGGGACGGCGGGGAGTGGTCGGTGCCGGGTGAGGCGGTCGACGTCGTGGACACCATCGGCGCGGGCGACACCGTCAACGCGTCGCTGCTGCACGGGCTTCACGCGCGGGACGCGCTGTCCGTGGACTCCCTTTCCGCTCTCGGCGCCGACAGTTGGGGCGAGGTCCTGCGCTTCGCGGCGCGCGCGGCGGCGGTCACCGTGTCCCGCGCGGGCGCGGAGCCTCCGTACGCCGAGGAGTTGGGGCGAGGGCTGGGGTGACGGCTGAGGTGAGTGCTGGGGTGACGGCTGAGGTGACGGCTGAGGTGAGGGCTCTCAGCCGGTCACCGCGCGCAGGGCGCCCGGCCGGCGGCCGTTGAGGCGGTCGAGGGCGGCCGCCGTGGCCTCATCGGCGGGCAGGTGCACGACCAGGCGCTGAGCGTCGGCCTCCGGCAGCGTCAGCGTCTCGTACGACAGCCGCAGCGTCCCGGCCTCCGGGTGCGTCATGCGTTCGATGCCGCTGGCCCTGGGCAGCCGCGGCACGGCCGCCATGCGGTCGGCGAACGGCGCGCCGGCCATGACGGTCAGCTCGTCGGCGAAGCCCTCGGCGTGCCGGTCGCTGAGCAGGGACCCGGCCCGGAGCGTGGCGATCTGCTCGTCGGCGACGCCGTCCCACTCGGGGTAGGCGGCGCGGGCCCGCTCGTCGGTGAACAGGAATCGGATGAGGTTGGGCTGCTCGTCGTCGAGGAGGCCGACGGCCCCCATGAGCCGCTCGTAGCCCGAGGTGTACGCGAGGACGTCGCCGAGCCGGTTCAGCAGGACGGCGGGGGCCGGCTCCAGGCGGTCGACGAGCGCCCGCACGGTGGGGCGCACCGACCGGGACGGCACGCTCGCCGTCGGGCAGCAAGGGTCGCCGATTGTCTCCTTCTCCAGGCGGCGCAGGTGGAAGCGCTCCTCCATGGACAGCCGCAGGGCGTCCGCGAGCGCCCCCATCACCTGCGGGGACGGGCGCCGGTCCCGGCCCTGTTCGAGCCGCGCCAGGTACTCGACGCTGACCCCGGCGAGCGTGGCGACCTCGGAGCGGCGCAGGCCCGGCGTGCGGCGCCGGGGTCCGGTGGGGAGCCCGACTTCGGCGGGCGTGACCGCCTCGCGGCAGGTGCGCAGGAAGATGCCGAGCTCGTTGTCGCTCACCGGCCGAACGTACCAGCAGCCGCCGGACCGGATCGTGGCCCTGTCACTACCAGTCTTGGCTCGGCCTTCCTCGCCCGTGGGCGGCCTCGCATGGTGGACGGCATGACTTCCGACACGAGCACCGTGACTTCCGAGACGAGCACCGCCCCCGCGACGACCGCGCTTCCCCTCCCCGCCGGGAGCTGGGAGATCGACCCCTTCCACTCCGCCGTCAACTTCACCATCCGCCACCTCGGAATCTCCAAGGTGCGGGGCCGCTTCAGCGAGGTGACCGCCGCTCTGGAGGTGGGCGAGAGCGCCGAGACCTCATCCGTGACGGCGACCATCGCGCTCGCCTCGATCGACACGGGCAACAAGGACCGCGACGCACATGTGAGGGCTCCCGACCTGCTGGACGTCGAGCGCCGCCCCACGATGACTTTCCGTTCGACGCGCGTCGTCGGCGAGGGCGACGAGTGGACCATGGAGGGCGAGTTGACCATCGGTGACGTGACGAGGCCGATCTCCCTCGCCGTCGAGTTCGGCGGGCTCCAGGCGTTTCCGGGCGACCCCCGGCGCCATGCGGGGTTCGAGGCGACCGGCGAGATCAAGCGCAGCGACTACGGCCTCGACTTCGGCGCCGGGATGCTCGGCGACGTGGTGAGGATCCAGCTGGACATGCAGTTCCTGGAGCCCGCCGGGGCCGCGACGCCGCAGGGCTGAGGCAGTGCCGCGCGACAGGGCCGCGGTGGGGCTCAGTCGTCCGTGAACGCGCCGTGCCGGCCCGCCCCGGCGGCGAACCTGGCGGCGCCGTCCGCCGCCTCGGTGAGGGATCGCAGGCCGTGGCGCAGTTCGCCTGCCATCGCCTCTTCCTCCGTCAGGCCGCCCTGTTCCCGCACGGAGAGCCGGTCGCCTCGCAGACAGGTCTGGGGGAACGCGGCGATCTCCGCGGCGAGGCGTTCGGCGGCGGCACGGGAGGTGCCCGCCGGCACGGTCCGGTTGACCAGGCCCATCGCGAGCGCCTCCGCCGCGGGAACGGGGCGGCCGGTGAGCACCAGGTCCATGGCCCGGCTCTCGCCGATGAGCCGGGGCAGCCGCACCGTACCGCCGTCGATGAGCGGGACGCCCCAGCGGCGGCAGAAGACTCCGAGTACGGCGTCGTCGTCGGCGACCCGCAGATCGCACCAGAGGGCGAGTTCCAGGCCTCCGGCGACCGCGTGGCCGGAGATCGCGGCGATGACCGGCTTGGACAGACACATGCGGGTCGGGCCCATGGGCCCGTCGCCCTTCTCCGTCACCTCGTTCCCGGCCGGTGTCCCGATGGCCTTGAGGTCGGCTCCGGCGCAGAAGGTGCCGCCCTCGCCCCACAGCACGGCGACGGCGGCCTCGGGATCGGCGTCGAAGTCCCGGAACTCGTCGGCGAGGGCCCGGGCGGTGGGCCCGTCGACGGCGTTGCGCACATCGGGCCGTGACAGCACGATCGTGGTGACGGGACCTTGGCGTTCGATGCGTACGGTCATGCCGACAAGACGAACACGCGAACGGGCCGCCGGACAAGGGAACTTGTCCGGCGGCCCGTGCCGTCGCCCCAAAGGGGCGCGGGGAACTGCGCGATCAGCCACAGCGGACCCGGAGATCCGCACGGCTGCCTCAGGCCTTACGAGCCCTGGTCGCCTTCTTAGGGGCAGCCTTCGCCGGAGCGGCCTTCTTCGGAGCCGCCTTCTTGGCAGTGGCCTTCTTGGCCGCGGTGGTCTTGGCCGCGGTGGTCTTGGCCGTGGCCTTCGCCGCCGTCGACTTCTTCACCGCCGAGGAGACGACCCGCTTACGCCCCTGCGAGGCCCCGTCACTGATCCGGTCCGCCGCGAGGATGTCCCGCAGGAACTTGCCCGTGTGGCTCGTCGGGACTCCGGCGACCTCCTCGGGCGTGCCCTCGGCGACGACCAGACCGCCGCCGTTGCCGCCCTCCGGGCCCATGTCGACGACCCAGTCCGCGGTCTTGATGACGTCGAGGTTGTGCTCGATGACGATGACCGTGTTGCCCTTGTCGACCAGGCCGGACAGGACCGTGATCAGCTTGCTGATGTCCTCGAAGTGCAGACCGGTGGTCGGCTCGTCCAGGACGTAGACCGTCCGGCCCGTCGAGCGCTTCTGGAGCTCGGAGGCCAGCTTCACGCGCTGGGCCTCGCCTCCGGAGAGCGTCGGCGCGGACTGACCGAGCCTGACGTACCCCAGACCCACGTCGTTGAGCGTGCGCAGGTGGCGGGAGATGGCCGGCACGGCCTCGAAGAAGTCGAGCGCTTCCTCGATCGGCATGTCCAGGACCTGGGCGATGGACTTGCCCTTGTAGTGGACGTCCAGCGTCTCGCGGTTGTAGCGCGCCCCGTGGCAGACCTCGCAGGGGACGTACACATCCGGCAGGAAGTTCATCTCGATCTTGATCGTGCCGTCGCCGGAGCAGTTCTCGCAGCGACCGCCCTTGACGTTGAAGGAGAAGCGGCCGGGCAGATAGCCCCGGACCTTCGCCTCCATCGTCTCCGCGAACAGCCGGCGGACGTGGTCGAAGACTCCGGTGTACGTCGCCGGGTTCGACCGCGGGGTGCGGCCGATGGGCGACTGGTCGACGTGCACGACCTTGTCGACGAGGTCGTCGCCGTCCACGCGCGTGTGCCGTCCGGGGACGGACCGGGCGCCGTTCAGCTCGCGCGCCAGGTGCGTGTAGAGGATGTCGTTGACCAGGGTCGACTTGCCAGAGCCCGAGACACCCGTGACGGCGGTGAGGACGCCGAGCGGGAAGGAGACGTCGATGTCCTGGAGGTTGTTCTCCCGGGCGCCGTGCACCGTGAGCTGACGGGTGGGGTCCGCGGGGCGGCGCACGTCCGGCACCGGGATGGACCGCTTGCCCGACAGATACTGCCCGGTGATCGACTTGTCGTTGGAAAGGAGCTCCTTCATGGAGCCGCTGTGCACGACCTTTCCGCCGTGCTCGCCCGCGCCGGGGCCGATGTCGACGACCCAGTCGGCGACCTTGATGGTGTCCTCGTCGTGCTCGACGACGATGAGCGTGTTGCCCATGTCGCGCAGGCGCACGAGGGTCTCGATCAGGCGGTGGTTGTCGCGCTGGTGCAGGCCGATGGACGGCTCGTCCAATACGTACAGGACACCGACCAGGCCCGAGCCGATCTGCGTGGCCAGGCGGATGCGCTGGGCCTCGCCTCCGGAGAGGGTGCCCGCCGCGCGGTTCAGCGAGAGGTAGTCCAGGCCGACGTCGACCAGGAAGCGCAGCCGTTCGTTGACCTCCTTCAGGACGCGCTCGGCGATCTTCTTGTCGCGGGCGCCCAGCTTCAGCTCGGCGAGGAAGTCCGCGCAGTCACTGATGGACATCGCCGAGACCTCGGCGATGGACTTCCCCATGACCGAGACGGCCAGGACGATCGGCTTGAGACGCGTGCCCTCACAGGTGGGGCAGGGCACCTCGCGCATGTACCCCTCGAAGCGCTCGCGGCTCGCGTCGCTCTCGGCCTCGCTGTGGCGGCGCTTGACGAAGGGGACGGCGCCTTCGAAGGCGGTCGTGTAGACCCGCTCGCGGCCGTACCGGTTGCGGTAGCGGACCTCGATCTGCGTCTTGTGGCCGTTCAGGAGGGCCTTCTTGGCGCGCTGCGGGAGTCCGGCCCAGGGCATGTCGGTGGAGAAGCCGAGGGCGTCGGCGAGGGCTCCGACGAGCCTGCCGAAGTACTCCTTGGTGTGGCCGTGCGACCAGGGGTGGATGGCGCCCTCGTCGAGCGACTTGTCCTCGTCCGGGACGATCAGCTCGGGGTCGACCTCCATGCGCGTGCCGATGCCGGTGCAGTCCGGGCAGGCGCCGAAGGGCGAGTTGAAGGAGAAGGAGCGGGGCTCCAGCTCCTCGAACGACAGGTCGTCGTACGGGCAGTAGAGGTGCTCCGAGTACATGCGCTCGCGCTCGGGGTCGTCCTCGGGGAGGTCGACGAAGTCGAGCACGACCATGCCGCCCGCGAGGCCGAGCGCGGTCTCCACGGAGTCGGTCAGGCGGCGCTTGGCGGAGTCCTTCACCGTGAGGCGGTCGATGACCACCTCGATGGTGTGCTTCTCCTGCTTCTTCAGCGTGGGCGGCTCGGAGAGCTGGATCGTCTCGCCGTCGACCCGGGCGCGGCTGTAGCCCTTGGTCTGGAGGTCGGCGAAGAGGTCGACGAACTCGCCCTTGCGCTCGCGCACCAGCGGCGAGAGGACCTGGAAGCGGCTGCCCTCGGGCAGCTCCAGGACCTTGTCGACGATGGCCTGCGGCGACTGCCGGGAGATGGGACGGCCGCACTCGGGGCAGTGCGGCTTGCCGATGCGCGCGAAGAGCAGGCGGAGGTAGTCGTAGACCTCGGTGATGGTGCCGACCGTGGAGCGCGGGTTGCGCGAGGTCGACTTCTGGTCGATGGAGACCGCGGGCGAGAGGCCCTCGATGAAGTCGACGTCCGGCTTGTCCATCTGACCGAGGAACTGCCGGGCGTACGAGGACAGCGATTCCACGTACCGCCGCTGGCCCTCGGCGAAGATCGTGTCGAACGCGAGCGAGGACTTGCCCGACCCGGAGAGCCCGGTGAAGACGATGAGGGAGTCACGCGGGAGGTCGAGCGAGACGTTCTTGAGATTGTGCTCGCGCGCGCCACGGACGATGAGACGGTCGGCCACGCCGGTCCGCACCTTTCTTGAGAGAAGTGACAGGGGCGGGACCCCCGTCATTCACAGACTAGGGCGAGCCACTGACAACGCCGGGGCGGTTGCCCTGGTTGATAACAAACCCGGACCACCAAGAATGCCCGATGCCGCACTCGACCATATAGCACGTGCATTCGATTTGCGGTGCCGCTCCGACGCCTTCACCCGAACGTGTGGCGCGACTATCGTCGGCAGCATGATTGATCATGTGCGCGACCTGGCGTCTGTACGTGACGCGACCGACCGGCTGCTCACCGCAGCCGCGAAACTGAACAACGATTCGACCGCCGAGCCGTCACGGCTGCCGGGCTGGACCCGCGGCCATGTCCTCGCTCACATCGCCCGTAACGCGGACGCGCTCGTCAATGTGCTGGCCGGACGGCCCATGTACGTCAGTGGTGACGCACGCGACAACGACATCGAGCGTGACGCGCCCCGGCCGCTGACCGAGCAGCTCGTGGACGTACGCGAGTCCGCGCAGCGTTTCGAGGCCGCCGGCACGATCCCCGCCGACTGGTCCCGCACCGTGGAGCTGCGCAACGGCGTCACGGACTCGGCGGCGAACATCCCCTTCCGGCGATGGATCGAGGTCGAGCTGCACCACGTGGACCTGGGGATCGGCTACGAGCTGGAGGACCTCTCGGAGGAGTTCACCCAGCGGGAGATCAACTTCCTGACCGCCCGGTTCCGTAAGGCCCCGGGTCTGCCCGCGCTGCTCATCAAGCAGGACGACGGCCGGGGACTTTATACGGGGGCGATCGAGGGCGCCTCCCTGGAGCAGATCAAGAGCGGCTGGGAGCCTCCCGTCGACATCACCGTCACGGGGCGTCAGGCAGACATCCTCGGCTGGCTCGCCGGCCGTCGTGACGGCTCCGCGCTGACGGCCGAAGGCGGCCTCCTGCCCTCCCTGCCCCCGCTATAGGCTGAGAGACATGACGTACAGCGGAGCAGTGAAGGTCGGCGGCGGTGCGGACGTGCACGAGCTGCAGGACCTGATGATCTCGAAGGTCGCGGTCGGCCCGATGGACAACAACGCCTATCTGCTGCGCTGCCGCGCCACGGACGAACAGCTCCTGATCGACGCGGCGAACGACGCCGCGACGCTGCTCACGCTGATCGGTGACGACGGCATCACGTCCGTCGTCACCACCCATCAGCACGGCGACCACTGGCAGGCGCTCGCCGCGGTCGTGGAGGCCACCGGTGCCCGGACCTACGCGGGCCGCGAGGACGTCGACGGCATCCCCGTGCCCACGGACATCCCGCTCGCGGACGGCGACACCGTGAACGTCGGGCACGTCTCCCTCACCGCGCGCCACCTGGTGGGCCACACGCCGGGCTCGATCGCCCTCGTGTACGACGACCCGCACGGCCACCCGCACGTCTTCACCGGCGACTGCCTCTTCCCCGGCGGCATCGGCAACACGCACCAGGACCCGAAGGCCTTCGCGAGCCTGCTGCACGACGTCGAGACGAAGATCTTCGGCACGCTGCCCGACGAGACCTGGGTCTACCCCGGCCACGGCGGCGACACGACGCTGGGCGCCGAGCGCCCGCACCTGGCCGAGTGGCGCCGACGAGGCTGGTGAACCGCGTACGCCGACGTGGCTAGGCCGCGTAGAGCAGGGCTGCCACCCGCTCCACCGCGAACACGTAGCCCTGTACGCCGCACCCCGCGATGACCCCGTCGGCGCGCTGGGAGACGTACGAGTGGTGCCGGAACGCCTCGCGCTGATGGATGTTGGAGATGTGGACCTCCAACACCGGCATGCCGTCACAGGTGTTGAGCGCGTCCAGGATCGCCACTGAGGTGTGCGAGTAGGCGGCAGGGTTGATGACGATGCCCGCGTGGTGCTCGCGCGCCTCGTGGATCCAGTCCACCAACTGACCCTCGTGGTTGCTCTGCCGCAGGTCCACGGTGCCGCCGTGCGCGGCCGCCGCCTTGGCGCACAGCGCCTCGACGTCGGCGAGGGTGTCCGATCCGTAGATCTCGGGCTGGCGCTGACCGAGCAGGTTCAGGTTGGGGCCGTTCAGGATCATGATCGGTGCGTTGGCAAGAGTGCGCGTCATGGCGTCAGGGTACTGAGGGACGCTTCCCCGCCTCCGCACGCCCCCGTAACGCCCGTCACGGTGGGTAGTTGGCGGTGGCCGGTGTCCCCGCCCCGTCACGGCGTGACCGCGAGCTCCAGGTACGCCGCGAACAGCACCAGGTGGACGCCGCCCTGCAGCAGGGTGGCGCGCCCCGGCACGACCGTGAGCGTGCCGACGATCACGGTGAGCGCCAGGAGCACCATGTGGGTCGGTCCGAGTCCGAGCACCAGCGGCCCGGAGAGCCAGACGGAGGCGACCGCGACGGCCGGGATGGTCAGGCCGATGCTGGCCATCGCGGACCCGAGGGCGAGGTTGAGGCTGGTCTGCACCCGGTCGCGGCGGGTGGCGCGGACGGCCGCGATGGTCTCCGGCAGCAGCACGAGCAGCGCGATGATCACGCCGACCACGGCGTGCGGCATGCCGGCGTTCTCCACTCCGGACTCGATGGTCGGCGAGACGCCCTTGGCGAGGCCGACCACACCGATCAGGGCGAGAGCGAGCAGGCCGATGCTGATCATGGCGGCGCGGGTGGACGGCCCCGCGTCGTCCTCGGAGTCGATCACCTCGCCCTTGCGGGTGATCGGCAGGAAGTACTCGCGGTGGCGCACGGTCTGTGTGGCCACGAACAGGCCGTACAGGACGAGCGAGGCGAGGGCGGCGAAGGTGAGCTGCGCCGTGGAGAACTCCGGGCCCTGCTTGGTCGTGGTGAAGGTCGGCAGGACCAGGCTGAGGGTGGCGAGTGTGGCGACGGTCGCGAGGGCGGCGCCGGTCCCCTCGGACTGGAAGATGGCGACACGGTGGCGCAGCGCGCCCACGAGGAGGCACAGGCCGATGATGCCGTTGCAGGTGATCATCACGGCGGCGAACACGGTGTCGCGGGCCAGCGTCGCGCTCTTGTCGCCGCCATCGGCCATGAGGGTGACGATCAGCGCGACCTCGATGATCGTCACGGCGACCGCGAGGACGAGGGAGCCGAACGGTTCGCCGACGCGGTGCGCGATCACCTCGGCGTGGTGCACGGCGGCGAGCACGGCACCGGCGAGCACCAGCGTCACCACGGCCACGACGACGCCCGGCAGATCGCGTCCCCAGGTGAAGGCGAGCAGTACGACGGCGAGGACCGGTACGGCCGCGGTCCACTGAGTGGCGAATGCCCGGAGCCGAGTGATCATGTCTCCGATGCTGCACCGGGCTCCGGGGCCCCGCTACTTCAGTTCCGCGCTCCCCCGCGGCGTCCGCGCCGCTCTCGCGCGACAAAGGGAGTGGCGGGGGGGGGGGGGGGCCCGGGCCCCCCCGCGGTAAGACATAGGTGGGAGGTGTTTGTATCAATTTGTTAGAGGGAGGGCGAGGGGGAGGGCAGGGGGGGGA
>NZ_JBSGUA010000001.1:27682-213279 GCF_053607685.1 Streptomyces sp. NPDC055099
CGGGGCCCCGGGCCCCCTCTACTTCTGTTCCGCGCCCCCCCGGGGCGCCGGCGCCGCCCGCGCGCCCAACGGGGTGGGCCCCGCGGCGAGGCCCCGCGGGCCACTCCCTTTGAAGCTCTTTGGAGCTCGTTGAAGCTCTCTCTTTGAAGCCGTCAGGCCTCGATGCTGTCCTTCGGGGACTCGTCGGCCGCGTCCTTGCCCTCGGCCGCGTCCTTCTCGGCCTGCTTCTTGGAGGCGATGAGGCTGGTGATCGTGGTGATGACCAGGACACCGCAGATGACGCCGAGCGAGACCGGGATGGAGATCTCGGGGACGTGCACGCCGTTCTCGTGCAGGGCGTGCAGGACCAGCTTCACTCCGATGAAGCCCAGGATGACCGAGAGGCCGTAGCTGAGGTGGACCAGCTTCTTGAGCAGTCCGCCGATGAGGAAGTACAGCTGGCGCAGACCCATCAGGGCGAAGGCGTTCGCCGTGAAGACGATGTACGGGTCCTGGGTGAGGCCGAAGATCGCGGGGATCGAGTCCATCGCGAAGAGGATGTCGGTGGTGCCGATGGCGAGCATGACGATCATGAGCGGCGTCATGATCTTCTTGCCGTTCTTCTTGATGAAGAGCTTGGTGCCGTGGTACTGGTCGGCGACGCCGAACCTCTTCTCGGCGGCCTTCAGGAGGCGGTTCTCCTCCCACTCCTCTTCGTCATCATCTGCGCGCGCCTCCTGGATGAGCTTCCAGGCGGTGTAGATCAGGAACGCGCCGAAGATGTAGAAGACCCACGAGAAGTTGGCGATGACCGCGGCGCCGGCGGCGATGAAGACCGCTCGCAGGACCAGTGCGATCAGCACACCGAACAGCAGCACCCGCTGCTGGAGGTGGGTGGGCACCGAGAACTTCGCCATGATCAGGATGAAGACGAAGAGGTTGTCGACACTCAGCGACTTCTCGGTGATGAAGCCCGCGAAGAACTCACCGGCCGGCTGGCCACCGCCCCAGATCAGCAGGCCCACTCCGAAGAGCGCGGCCAGCACGATCCAGACGACCGTCCAGATTCCGGCTTCCTTGATCGATACGTCGTGCGGCTTGCGGCCGATGAAGAAGTCGACCGCGATCAGGGCGATCAGACCAAGAATGGTCAGCACCCAAAGGGTCATTGAAACGTCCACTGCGCCTCCGGCGTCGTACGGCTACTGATCAGCGTCGTCGCTGCCGGAGGTCTCTTCCACCCGAGGCGGCTCACCGCCCCGCGGGCCGACGCCCCGGGATCGATGGCGATCCGTATTGACGGGCACGTCGCGTTCGGGAGTACTCCCCTCCGCTGCAAGAAGAGTACGCGAAACACCAAGGGTTGGTAAAGGAGAATCCAAACTGAAGCCAAAAGGCCAGGTCAGAACCTGTCTAATGTCGCTTTACCGTCAGTGGCTCAGGTGACCTGAGTTGCCTGGGTGTCCTGTGTGGCCTGGTGGCTTGGGTGGCCTGCTGGGGTCACCGGGGCGTCAGTGTCCGCCCGTGTCAGCGGCCGCCTGTGCGCCGGGCGTGCGCGACCTGGTTCAGGACCTGCTCGATCACCCGGCTTCCGGGCGGCGCCATCGGCGGTTCGTACGTCCACGCGTGACCGACCCAGGGGTCGGCGAGGTGGTCGTCGGCCACCGGGGTCAGGCGCATGAGGGCCCGCCAGAGGGGGTCGAGCAGCGGGCCGTACTCCGCGGCGTCCTCGCGGTCGGCGACCAGCATCAGGTGCACGCCCACCGCCGGGCCCTCGTCCGCGAGATAGCGGAGCTGGGTCACCGCGCGGTCGTCGAAGCCGTGCGGGAAGTCGTTGACGATCAGGAGCTGCTCGGCGGTGTCCAGGTCCGGCGGCAGCGCGTCGGCGGCGCCCGCGCGGATGGCCATCTGCACCAGGTCCACGCGCTGGGTGAGCTTGGCGAGCACGGCGGAGACGCCCGCCGCACCGGCGGCCGGGGCTGCGTCGAGCACGCCCGCCGCCACCAGCGGGGAGAGCGCGCCGGCCGCGGAGCCCGCGGCGTCGATGACGTGCACCGTAAACTCACCCACGGGATAGACCGCGAGGAGCCGCGCGGCGTGCGCGACCGCGCTGTCCATGGCGAGGCGGCGCAGCTGGTCCGTGTCGGCCAGGGAGTCCGTGCCCGACGAGCGGCCGCTGTCAATCCACAGGCCGCGCTCCAGGGGCAGCCGGACAAGCAGCGGAATGCGCAGGTCGGGGCGCTCGGGCAGATGCAGGTCACCCAGGCGCAGTGCCATGGGGATCTCCATCGGGGTGCGGTACGCGTGCCAGACCGGGCTGTCCCAGCCGGCGAACGCCAGGGGCAGGGCCGGCTCGACGACCTCGGACTCGGCGGCGAGCTGATCCAGGTCGCGGTCGAGGGCTTCCCTCGCCCGGTCGACGAGGAGGCCGTGCTTGGTGCGGGCGGCCTCGCGCGCGAGGTCCCCGGTGTTGCCGATGCGGCTGCGCGGGTCGGAGAGGACCTTGTCGAGCTCCTGGTCCATGCGTGACTCGGCGAAGTCGACGGCACTGCGATACGCGGCCGTGGAGCGGGCCAGGTCCTCGAACATGCCCCACACCTGGTTGTAGAGGCGCTCCTCCATGGACCAGCCGGTCGCGTCGCCCGCCACGGGCTGGGCGGCCCGGCCCGGTTCGGCCGGGGCCGCAGCCGGTGAGGGCGGCGGCGGTGCGCTGGTCTGGCGGCCGGGGTGGGTGTAGTTGACCGGACCGCCCGTGGGGGCGCTCGTGTCACCCGGCTGGTGCGCCGGGGCAGGCTGCTGCGGGGACGCGGCGCTGTCCGGGCCCGGCCCAGGCGCTGCCGGGCCGGATGCGGCGGTCTGCCCCGTCGTCCGCACCCGGGCCTCGTCGGTGGAGCGTGGCGGCGGCGCGGCCACCGAACGGGCCAGGCCCTGCGCCACCGCTTCGTTGATGGAGCCCGCCAGTTCATGGGCCTGCGGGAGGCCCTGGTCGGTGAGCATGTCGGCGAGGCCGCCCGCGTACCCCTGGCCGACGGCGCGCACCTTCCAGGCGTCCTGCCTGCGGTAGAGCTCCAGGGCGACGACGGCGGACTCGGCGTCCAGGTCGGTGATGGTGTAGCTGGCGACCTCGGAGCCGTCCAGCGCGGTGACGGCCACGAAGGGGGCGGCGAGGGAGCCGAAGCGGACCGGTCCCCCGACGCCGACGGGCAGCGCGAGCAGGACGTTGACCCGGTGCACCGCGTCCGGGACGGCGTCGAGATCCACCGCGAGGCGGTGGTCGGCGGCCGCCTGCCTGGGCACTTCGAGCCCGGGCAGCGTGGGCGAGCCGGGGTGGGCCACCCAGTCCGTGCCGCGCACCTTGCCCTGCTCGTCGCTGAGCGTGACCCCCGCCACGATCGGCTTGCCGATCGAGACCCGGATCTCCAGACGGGTCTCGGGAAGCGGGTGGTTCTGCCCCCGGACCAGCTCGGCCGTCATCGCCTTCGTCCCCCTCGTGCCCTTTGAACTTGTTGGTGCCGCGTGTTCTACAGGTGCGGCAGGATCGACGGCATCAGGTCCTGGAACGTGCGGCCGTTGGCGGGATTGCCGATGGCCGTCATCTGCCAGCCCGTGCCCGCGCGGTGGACCTTCGCCATGATCTGCGCGGTGTACTGACCGCCGCCGTCGAGTGTGTACCGGGCGAGCTCCTGGCCGTTGGTCTCGTCGACCAGGCGGCAGAACGCGTTCTGCACCTCCTGGAACGTCTGGCCCGTGAAGGAGTTCACCGTGAAGACGATCTGGTCGATGTGGACCGGGATGCGCTGCAGGTCGACGAGGATCGCCTCGTCGTCCCCGCCCTGGCCGACACCGCCCACCAGGTTGTCGCCGGTGTGCCGCACGGAGCCGTCGTCACTGACGAGGTGACGGAAGAACACGACGTCCACCGGCTGCTTGTCGGCGAACAGGACCGCCGACGCGTCCAGGTCGACCTCACGCGTGCGCGTGCCGAACAGGCCCCGCCTCGGGGCCGCTTGCCAGCCGAGTCCCATGCGCACCGCGGTCAGGGCGCCCCCGTCGTCCTTCTGCAGGCTGATGGCCTGACCCTTGGTCATGTTGACCGTCACGCGCTGTCCCCTCTCGAACTGCCTGGGCAACCGCCGGTCTGTGCGGTTGCCCAGCACCTTATGCAGAGGCACTGACAGTGCCGCACCGCGGGCAGCACTTTGTGTCGGTCTTGCAACACACCAGGCAGTACGCCTACGCCTGCCCCGCCTCCCTCATCTGCCTGAGCTCCTTCTTCATCTCTGACACCTCGTCACGCAGCCGTGCGGCGATCTCGAACTGGAGGTCCGCGGCGGCCGCGCGCATCCGGGCGGTCATCTCCTCGATCTGTTCCGCCAGTTCGGCAGCGGGACGGTCGGTGGGCACCTTCTCGGCGGACTTGCCCTTGGCCGCCTTGCCCGCCTTGCCGCCGAGCGCGGGCACCGGCGCCTTGGCGGCTGTCTTCGCGTCGGCCCCCTTCCCCTTGCGGTAGTCGGTGCCGAGGAGCTGCTCCGTGTCGACCTCCTCGCGCGCGATCGCCGACACGATGTCGTTGATCTTCTTGCGCAGCGGCTGGGGGTCGATCCCCTTCTCCTTGTTGTACGCGATCTGCTTCTCGCGGCGGCGGTTGGTCTCCTCGATGGCCTGCTCCATCGCGGGGGTGACCTTGTCCGCGTACATATGGACCTGCCCGGAGACGTTTCGCGCCGCGCGGCCGATGGTCTGGATCAGGGAGGTGCCGGAGCGCAGGAAGCCCTGCTTGTCGGCGTCGAGGATGGCGACCAGGGAGACCTCGGGCAGGTCGAGTCCCTCACGCAGGAGGTTGATGCCGACCAGGACGTCGTACTCACCGGCGCGCAGCTCGCGCAGGAGCTCGACGCGGCGCAGGGTGTCGACGTCGCTGTGCAGATAGCGGACCTGGATGCCCAGCTCCAGGAAGTAGTCGGTGAGGTCCTCGGCCATCTTCTTGGTGAGCGTGGTGACCAGGACGCGCTCGTCCTTCTCGGTGCGCGTGCGGATCTCGTGCACCAGGTCGTCGATCTGCCCCTCGGTGGGCTTGACCACGACCTCCGGGTCGATGAGGCCGGTGGGGCGGATGATCTGCTCGACGAAGCCGTCGCCGCGCGAGAGCTCGTACTTCCCGGGGGTCGCGGAGAGGTAGACCGTCTGGCCGATGCGGCCGAGGAACTCCTCCCACTTCAGCGGGCGGTTGTCCAGCGCGGACGGCAGCCGGAAGCCGTGGTCCACCAGGGTGCGCTTGCGGGACGCGTCCCCTTCGTACATCGCGCCGATCTGCGGGACCGTGACGTGCGACTCATCGATGACGAGGAGGAAGTCCTCGGGGAAGTAGTCGAGGAGGGTGTTCGGGGCGGTGCCGGGCTCGCGGTCGTCGAAGTGCATCGAGTAGTTCTCGACGCCGGAGCAGGAGCCGATCTGGCGGAGCATCTCCAGGTCGTACGTCGTGCGCATGCGAAGGCGCTGGGCCTCCAGCATCTTGCCCTGCTTCTCCAGCTCGGTGAGGCGCTCGGCGAGCTCCTTCTCGATGCCGGTGACGGCCTTCTCCAGGCGCTCCGGGCCCGCCACATAATGCGAGGCCGGGAAGACGTACAGATGGTCGTCGTCGCTGATGACCTCGCCGGTGAGCGGGTGCAGCGTGGAGAGCGCCTCGATCTCGTCGCCGAACATCTCGATGCGCACGGCCAGCTCTTCATAGACCGGGAAGATCTCGATGGTGTCGCCGCGCACCCGGAAGGTGCCGCGGGCGAAGGCCAGGTCGTTGCGCGTGTACTGGATGTCGACGAAGCGGCGCAGGAGCTGGTCGCGGTCGATCTCGTCGCCGACCTTGAGCGACACCATCCGGTCGACGTACTCCTGCGGGGTGCCGAGGCCGTAGATGCAGGAGACGGAGGCGACCACGATCACGTCACGCCGGGTGAGCAGCGAGTTCGTCGCGGAGTGGCGCAGGCGCTCGACCTCCTCGTTGATCGAGGAGTCCTTCTCGATGTACGTGTCCGACTGCGGGACGTACGCCTCGGGCTGGTAGTAGTCGTAGTACGAGACGAAGTACTCGACCGCGTTGTTCGGCAGGAGCTCTCGGAACTCGTTGGCCAGCTGGGCGGCCAGCGTCTTGTTCGGCGCCATCACGAGGGTGGGGCGCTGGAGCTTCTCGATCATCCACGCGGTGGTGGCCGACTTGCCGGTGCCGGTCGCGCCGAGCAGGACGACGTCCTTCTCACCTGCGTTGATGCGCCGCTCCAGGTCGGCGATGGCCGCCGGCTGGTCGCCGCTTGGCTGGTAGTTGCTGACGACCTCGAAAGGTGCCACCGTGCGTTCGATCTTGGATACGGGCCGCATGGAACCAACCGTACGACCCCCCACTGACAACGGCGCCGGATCACCAGTTCTGCGGGGTCCTCGGGCCGGGTCGCTGCGGGGGCCTGCGGCCCGCCCGCGGGGCATGGCGGTCGCCCGAGCGAGGGACGGGATACGGGGGGTGCTGCCCCTGCGCGGCGTTCTGGAGCTCGGCCTTCCCCATCACCATCAGCGGGTCGAACATCACGATCACCCCCGCGAGGAGCAGGAAGGCGAGCGGCCCGACCATCATCGGCGCGAGCAGCTCGGCGGGCGAGTCTCCCCCGGCGGGCGCGGCGGACGAGCCGTGCAGATGGACCTTGAGGGCGGCCATCCCGGTGTAGTGCATGCCGCTGACGGCGAGACCCATGACGAGGCTCGCGCCCAGGCTCCAGAGGAAACCCCTGACCTGCGCGGCCGCCCAGAGGGCCGCGGAGGCGGCCACGACGGCGATCACGACGGACGCGGAGACCGTGAGGGTGTTGTACTCCAGCGTCCCGCGCAGACGCATACCGGCCATTCCCAGATAGTGCATCGAGGCGACGCCCAGACCGGTGATCGTCCCGCCGGTGAACAGGGCCGTCCCGGTGGCGCCGCGGTACCCCACGATGAAGATCCCGATGCCCACCATGACGATGGCCACGGCGAGGCTCGCGAAGGTCAGCGCCTTGTCGTAGTGGATCGGGGCCTCGTCGACGGTGAAGCCCATCATCGCGATGAAGTGCATGGTCCAGATGCCGGACCCGATCGCCGCCGACCCGAGCGCGAGCCAGCCGGGCCGCCAGGAGTGCGCGACAAGGAGCGACCTGGTGGTGCAGCGAAGGCCGAGCGCTCCGCCGAGACAGGCCATGAGGTACGCCGCCACCGGCGTGACAAGTCCATAGCTGAATCCGTCGACCGTGCCCTGCATGCGCGGTAGCCCTTCCGCCCGTTGTAACCGAATGCCCGGGATTGCCCCCAAGTGGCCCCAGCCGACCCCGTACTGACAGGCCATGGGCTGACGCAGAGAGTAAAGCTCACTCCGGAACTTGCGAACGATTTTCCGGGAAAGAGTCCCGGCTGTCTCCGTTCAACCTGTGGCCATCCTGCACCTGTCTCGCGTTGGCCGTGGACTGTCACTCTCATCCGGTCCGTGCCCGAACATCGCGAGGAGTCACCGTTGTACGCACGCGTTGCCGCTGCCACCACTGCCACTCTTCTTGGAGCCGGTGCACTGGCTCTCCCTTCCGCCTCCGCTCACGCCGCCGACCAGAAGTCGGCGCAGACGTCCACGCGGACCCCCGCTCAGGCGTCCGCCTTGCACGACACCCCGCTGGTCGTCGCGCACCGGGGCGCTTCCGCCTACGCGCCCGAGAACACTTTCGCAGCCATCGACAAGGCGGCTGACATGGGGTTCCGGTGGGTCGAGAACGACGTCCAGCGCACCAAGGACGGCGAGCTCGTGATCATGCACGACGACAACCTGAAGCGGACGACGAACGTCGAGGAGCTCTACCCCGACCGCGCGCCGTGGAAGGTCGCGGACTTCACCGCGGCGGAGATCGCCCGGCTGGACGCGGGCAGTTGGTTCAGCCCGAAGTACGCGGGCCAGCGGGTGCCGACGCTGAAGCAGTACATGAACCGCGTCTCGCGCAACCACCAGAAGCTCGTCTTCGAGTTCAAGAAGCCCGAGCTGTACCCGGGCATCGAGAAGCAGGGCCTCGACATCCTGCGCAAGACGGGCTGGCTGGACAAGCACCACGTCCGGAGCAAGCTGGTCATCCAGAGCTTCAGCGCGGACAGCGTCAAGAAGGTCCACAAGCTGCGGCCCGACATCAAGACCGGCTTCCTCGGCACGCCCGCGGTCGCCGATCTGCCCGAGTACGCCAAGTTCTCCGACCAGATCAACTCGACGCACGGCTCCATCTCCGCCGACTACGTCTCCGCGATCCACGCGCTCAAGGGTCCGCACCGCAAGCGCCTGGAGATCTTCACGTGGACCGTGAACGACGCGGCCGCCGCCAAGCGCGTGGCCGGCTTCGGGGTGGACGGCATCATCACGAACACGCCCGACGTCGTGCGCAAGGCCATCTCCGGCTGACGCCGCTCCGGCGCGGGCGGCGTTGTCAGTGCCCGGTCGTACGGTGGTCCACATGAACGCCAACGGGCAGCACGGGCAGGGCCGGCCGGGTCGGGACGGGTCGCGGCAGGTGGTGTGGGCCGTCGTCGCGAGCGACATCGGCCCGCTGCTGCTCGCCGCGACCGACGAAGGCCTGGTCAGCGTCGTCTTCCACGCCACGGACGAGATACGCGACAAGGCGGTCGAGCGGCTCGGCTCCCGGCTGGGGGCCGAGCCGGTCGAGGATCCCGGGTCCCCGCTGCTCGCCGAGCCGGTGCGCCAGCTCTCGGCGTACTTCGCGGGCGAGCGGCACGACTTCGAGCTGCCGCTCGACTGGTCGCTGATCTCCGGCTTCAACCGCCAGGTCCTGCGCGAGCTGACCACCGTTCCGTACGGCGCCGTCGTGGGGTACGGAGACCTCGCGCGCCGCGTGGGCCAGCCCGGCGCGGCCCAGGCCGTCGGCATGGCGATGGGCGCCAACCCGCTGCCGGTCGTGGTGCCGTGCCACCGGGTGGTCGAGAGCGACGGCGGCATCGGCGGTTTCGGCGGCGGCGTCGAGACCAAGCGCCGGCTCCTCGCGCTGGAGGGGGTCCTGCCACAACCGCTGTTCTGAGGCTCCGGCACCGTGCTCGCGCACCTTGCGGGTCAGCTGTGAAATCCCTGTTTCCCGCGTTCGAGCGTCCTGGCACACTGCGTCAGTGACTTCGACCCTCGACGCTCCTGACATACCCGCGCCGGAAGCGCTGCCCGCGCTGCGCCGCCGGACCACCGCGGTGCTGGTCTCCAGTCAGATACTGGGCGGGCTCGGGGTACCCATCGGCATCGCCCTCGCGCCGATGCTGGCGACCGAGGTGAGCGGGACGGAGGCACTGTCCGGTCTCGCGCCCACCGCGTCCGTGGCCGGGACGGCGCTGCTCTCGCTGCCGCTCGCCGCCCTGATGACGTCGCGCGGACGGCGGCCCGGCCTGGTCCTCGCGTATCTGATCGGCGCGCTGGGTGCGGGGCTCGTGGTCCTTGCCGCGGTCGTCGAGAGTTTCCCCCTGCTGCTGCTCGGCATGGCCGGCTTCGGGGCGGGTTCCTCGGCCAACCTGCAGGCCCGCTTCGCGGCGGCCGACCTCGCCGAGCCCGACCGGCGCGGCCGTGCCATCTCCCTGGTCATCTGGGCCACCACCATCGGCTCGGTCCTCGGCCCGAACATCGCCGCGCCCACGAGCCGCGCCTTCGCCGGCACCTCCATACCCGAGGCGGCGGGTCCCTTCCTCTTCGCCGCCGGGATCTTCGCCGTCGCCGGTCTGGTGGTGGCGGTGCTGCTGCGTCCCGACCCGCTGCTCACCGCCCGCGCGCTCGCCCCGCAGGAGAACCACTCCGCGCAGAGCCGCTCCCTGCGGGCCGGTGTCACCGCGGTGGCCGCGTCCCCGATGGCCCGGCTCGCCCTGGTGACGGTGGCCGCGTCGCACACCGTGATGGTCTCGATCATGGTCATGACCCCGGTCGACCTGGGGCACCACGGGGCGAGCCTGCAACTGGTCGGCCTGGTCATCAGCGGCCACATCGCGGGCATGTACGCGCTGTCGCCGGTGATGGGCTGGCTCTCCGACCGGTTCGGGCGGCTCTCCGTGATCGGACTCGCGGTCGGGCTGCTGTGCTGCGCCGCACTCCTCGCCGGTACGGCGGGGCCCAGCCACGGCCAGACGGCCGCCGGTCTCTTCGTGCTCGGCCTCGGCTGGTCCGCGGGCCTGGTGTCGGGCTCCGCGCTGCTCACCGACTCGGTCCCGCAGCCCGCGCGCGCCGCCGTGCAAGGCCTCTCGGACCTGACCATGAACACGGCGGCGGGCATCGGCGGCGCGGCGGCCGGCCTGATCGTCGCGCGGGCGAGCTACGGCTGGCTCAACCTCATCGGGGTCTGCGTACTGCTGCCGATGGCGGCTCTCGCGCTCCGCAGGGCGGTCAAGAAGACCGCCTGACTAGGGGACCGGGCGTTCTCGGGCCTCGCGGTCAGGGCAGCGTGATGTGGTACGCCTTGCGCAGCGTCTCGTGCACGGTCCACGTCGTACGGTCGCCCTCGCGCAGGACGGCCGCGTCGCCGGGGCCGATCTCGATCACGTCGCCGCCCTCGACCTCGATGGTGGCGCGGCCGCTGACGACGACGAAGAGTTCGTTCGCCTCGGTGTCGGTGACCACGCCGGGCGTGATCTGCCAGATGCCGCGCAGCTGCTTGCCGTCGGCCGACTCCCACAGGACCTTGCCGGTGACCTCCGGGGTGCCGGACACGATCTGCTCGGGGTCGAGGGGCTCGGCCTCCAGCTCGGCATCCGGAATGTGCACGGCAAAGGACGCAGCGGCTTGATCATTCGTGGTCATGGCCGGTCACCCTAGCGGGGCTCGCCGCGGTGCTCCGGCGGGGGTCACCTCTCCCCCCTATGCCGCTTCACTCCTCTCCGTAGTGCCGCGCCTCGAAGATGTTCCCGTCCGGGTCGCGGAAGTAGAAGCTGCGGCGGGCCATGCCGCGAGCCCCGTACGCGTTGTGCGCGATGTCCGACACCGATACCCCGCGCTCCTCCAGGCGGGCGCGCAGTGCCTCGAAGCCGGTCTCCGCGAGGGCGAGGCAGACGTGGTTGACGGGGTGGCCCGCGCTCTTGTCCGCGTCCGGCACGACGTCCATGCGTTCGGCGAGGGTGAGCGGGGCGAGGTCGAAGATGGTCTCCTCGTTGAGCCGAACGGAGGGGAACGCGGCCTTGCCCGCCGTGAAGTCGGCGACGCGCAGGGGTTCGAGGCCCAGCACCTTCTCGTAGAACTCGGCTGACGCCGCGGGGTCGCGCACCCACAGGACGACGTGGTCGAGACGTGTCGTGTTGTCCGTCATGCCGCCAGGCTGCTGTCCCGTACCCGGCGCCGCAAGGGTTTGGCGCGGCGCGCCGGTCGCCAGGGATGAGAGGAGACCCGACAGGCAGGAGGCAGGCCCGTGTTGGTGGTGTCCGACGAGGTACAGACGGCTGTGGCGAACCGGCGGCCCGTGGTCGCCCTGGAGTCGACGATCATCGCGCACGGGCTGCCGCGCCCGCGCAATCTGCAGGTCGCGCGTGAGCTCGAAGAGGTCGTACGCGAGGAGGGCGCTGTCCCCGCGACGATCGCCGTACTGGACGGGCGCCCCCATGTCGGCCTGGAAAAGCAGCAGTTGGAGCGGGTCGCGAACGAGGACGGCGTCCGCAAGCTGGGCCACCGCGACCTGGCCCTCGCGGTCGCCGCGGGCGCGAGCGGGGCGACGACGGTGTCCGCTACGGCGCTGCTCGCGGCTCGGGCGGGCATACGGGTGTTTGCCACGGGAGGGCTCGGCGGGGTGCACCGGGAGTGGACGGTGACCCAGGACGAGTCCGCCGACCTGGGGCTGCTCGCGCGGACACGTATCACGGTGGTGTGCGCGGGGGTGAAGTCGATCCTGGACGTCGCGGCGACGCTGCAGCGTCTGGAGACGCTGGGGGTGGCGGTGGCCGGATACGGGACGGACCGTTTCCCCGGGTTCTATCTCACCGACTCCGGTCATCCGGTGGACTGGACCCTGCGGACTCCGGAGGAGGTCGCGGCGGTGATGGGGGCGCAGGACGCGGTCGGCGGCCCGGAGTCCGCGCTTCTGGTGGCGAACCCCGTGCCGGAGGCGGAGCAGCTCGATCCCGCGCTCCACGCGCGCGTGCTCGCCGAGGCGTTGGAGGCGTGCGCCGAGCGGGGCATCACCGGGCAGGCGGTCACGCCGTTCCTCCTGGACCAGCTGGTGCGGCGTACGGAGGGTGCCTCGCTGAGCGCCAATCTCGCGGCGGTGCGGGGCAATGTGCGCCTCGCGGGACGGATTGCGGCGGCTTGGGCGGGGCGGTGAGTCCGGGGCGGGGCGGGGCCTTGCTGGTGGTCGGGGATGTCATCACCGATGTCGTCGCCCGGCACCGCACGCCGCCGCTTCCCGGCACGGACACGGCGGCGGCGATCCGTACGGTGCCGGGTGGCGCGGGCGCCAACGTGGCGTGCTGGGCGGCTTCTTGGGGGTGCCACGACGTGCGGTTCCTGGGGCGGGCCGGTGCGGACTCGGCGAGATGGCACGAGGAGGCGCTCACGCGCGCGGGGGTGCGCGCACGGCTCGTGGTCGATCCCGAGGCGTCCACGGGGACGGTGATCTGCCTGGTCGACGGGGGTGCGGGGGCCGAGCGGACGTTCCTCACGGACAGCGGCGCGTCACTGCGTCTGTCGGCCGACGACTGGTCACCGGAGCTTCTGGACGGCGTGGGGTGGCTGCACCTGTCGGGGTACCTGTTCTTCGCCGGGCCGAGCAGAGGGGCGGCCGAGACCGCTTTGGCGGCGGCACGCGCGCGTGGAGTGCCGGTCAGCGTGGACCCGGCGTCGGCGGGCTTCCTCGCGGAGCTGGGAGTGGAGCGGTTCCTGGCGGCGGTGGACGGGGCGGACGTGTTGCTGCCGAGCGACGGAGAGCTGAGGCTGCTGGAGCCCGCGGGCGACCTGAAGGAAGCGGCAGCGAAGCTGAGCCGCCGATTCCGCACGGTGGTGGTCAAGCGGGGCGCCGCGGGGGCGCTGATCGCCCGGGAGGGCGAGGTGGCGGCCGAGATCCCGGCACTCTCCGTCACCGCGGTGGACTCAACGGGAGCGGGCGACGCGTTCACGGGAGCTTTCCTAACGGCACACCTGAGGGGCGCGGACCTCGGCGAGGCAGCAAGGGAGGGATGCAGGGCGGGAGCCAGGGCGGTGGAACGGGTGGGAGGCAGACCGGGTTGAGGACACGGTGCCCGTGGCGGAGGGACTCGCCCCGCCCCACCCGAGCAGCCCGCGCCGAGTGGCTGGCAGGTGGGGCCCGAGAGGCCACGCATGGGCGCAACGCACGAGCCACGGCGGTCGAACTGGCGGGCGGTAAGCCTGTGCAAGGCCGCAGCACTCCCGGCAGGGGCGCGCCCCCGCCCCGCCCGGCCAGCCGTCACCGCACGGCTGGCGGGCGGAGTCAGGCCCGGCGAGGCTCCAACGCAAAGGGCGCAAGGCACGAGCGACGGCAGTGGGCCGGGGGGCGGCAGACCGGCTTGAGGACAAGGCGCTCGTGGCGGAGGGACTCGCCCCGCCCCACCCGAGCAGCCCGCGCCGAGTGGCTGGCAGGCGGGGCCCGAGAGGCCCCCACGCATGGGCGCAACGCACGAGACACGGCGATCGAACTGGCGGGCGGTAAGCCTGTGCAAGGCCGCAGCACTCCCGGCAGGGGCGCGCCCCCGCCCCTCCCGGGCAGCCCCGCGCCACGGGGCTGGCGGGCAGGGGCGCGACGCGGCATGTCCGAGGGCCGGGGTACCGGCAGGTGGGCGGCGGGTGGTGCGCCGTCGAGACGGGGCGGGAAGGGTTACGGCTTGCGGGCCCAGGCTGAGATCAGAGGGGGTGTGGCCAGGTCCAGGGGTTCCGCGGTGATGTTCGTCAGGTGGTCGGCGATGTCCGCATCCGTGGCGAGCCCCGCGGCCGTCAGGGCCGCGCGGGACTGCTGGATCGTGGCCGTCTCCAGCGCCGCGCAGGCGGGCGAGGTCAGCGGGAAGTACGCGTCGGCCTCCACCTGGCACAGGCCCGCCGTACGGAGCAGACGGGGCAGCCCGCGGCCGTACGCGAGGTCGGTGCCGCGCTGGGTGAGCAGCGCGTGCCGGATGCGGTTCGCCAACTGCTGGGCCGGCCCGTGCTCGTCCGGGCAGGACAGGGGCTGCAGGGCCGGGTCCACCTCCTCGACCAGCAGACGACCGCCCGGCCGCAGGGCCCGGATCATCGAGCGCAGGGCCCGCTCCCGGTCCGGCACCCGGGCGAGGACGAGCCGCGCGTGGACGAGGTCGAAGCCCCCGCCGGGCGGCGCCACCTCCGTCCCCACGTCGTGGATGCGCACCTCGACCGGCGGCCGGGCGGCCGACGTGTGCCAGGAGATGTCCGCGTCGGTGGCGAGGACCCGCCCGGTGGGCCCGACGCGCTTGGCGAGCCAGGAGACGACGGAGGTGCCGCCCGCGCCCACCTCCCAGCAGCGCCACCCCGGCCCGATGCCGAGCCGCTCGATGTGCCGGAAGGTCGTGGGGTCGAAGAGCGCGGAGAAGGCGTCGGAGCGCTGCCCCGCGCCCGCCCCCTCGGCGTGCCGTTTCCGATTACCGGTCAGATAGCCGTCGATGAGCGTCATGCGGCAATTATCTCGATTGTCTTGCTTGCCCCCGGGAGGCAGCTCCGAACGCCCGGAGCGGAGTCCTCCGTTCCCACAGGCTCCGGCCACTTCGTCGCAGCTCCCTGGCACACTGGCACGTCAAGTCACCAGAACGAGGAGCCACGCATGTCGATGGCAGGCAACCTGCGAAAGGTAGGAAACCTCCGCAAGGTAGGCGGCCTGCGGAGAGTCGCGCGGGTCGCCCAGTTCGTGCGCAAGCACAACCGTGTCGACCTGAGCCACCCCGCCCGCTCCCCCCTGGGCTCGGCGGTGGTGAACTGCGTGACGTACCGGAAGGGCGTGCGCCAGGACGGCGGCCGCGACCTCGTCGAGGAGGTCGAGCGCGTCCGCAGGAGCGGTGACGGATTCGTGTGGCTCGGCCTGCACGAGCCGACGGAGGAGGAGTTCGCGGGCATCGCCGAGCTCTTCGACCTGCACCCGCTCGCCGTGGAGGACGCGGTCCACGCCCACCAACGGCCGAAGGTGGAGCGTTACGACGACACGCTGTTCGCGGTGTTCAAGACCGTTTGCTACGTGGAGCATGCCGAACTCACCGCGACCAGCGAGGTGGTGGACACCGGCGAGATCATGGTCTTCGTGGGCAAGGAGTTCGTGATCACCGTACGGCACGGCCGCCACGGTTCCCTCGGCCCGCTGCGCGAGGAGCTCGAATCGGCGCCCGAGCAGCTCGCGCAGGGCCCCGCGGCGGTCCTGCACGCGCTGGCCGACCACGTCGTGGACGACTACCTCGTCGTGACGGACGCGGTCCAGGCGGACATAGACCAGGTGGAGATGGACGTGTTCTCCAAGGAGGGAGAGCGCGCCGACCCCGGCCGGATCTACCAGCTCAAGCGCGAACTCCTCGAACTGAAGCGGGCCGTGGTGCCACTCGGCCGCCCCCTGCAGATCCTGTCCACCCAGCCGATGCGGGCGATCGCCCCGGAGATACAGGCCTACTTCCGGGACGTCGACGACCACCTCAAGCGGGTCACGGAGCAGATCGCCGCCTTCGACGAGCTCCTGAACTCCATCCTCCAGGCCCATCTCGCCCAGGTGACGGTCGCGCAGAACGAGGACATGCGGAAGATCACCGCCTGGGCCGCCGTGATCGCCGTACCGACGATGATCTGCGGTCTGTACGGAATGAACTTCGACTACATGCCCGAACTGCGCTGGAAGTACGGCTATGCGCTGGTGGTCGGCGTCATCGTCACCATCTGCTTCTCGCTCCACCGCGGCTTCCGCCGCAACGGCTGGCTCTAGGCTGTACGGGCCATGCCAAGTGCGCCATGACAACTACAGGGAAGACCGGGGGACCCCTGGGCAGTCGAGCCGGAGGCGCCGCCGCTGGTGCGCGGCGACGCCATGTACCTCTTCGACTACGCGAACGAGACCGTGCTCGCGCTCGACCTCAAGCGCGGCAAGCCTCTCTGGACGACCTCCCGCGACCTGCGGATCTTCAGCGAGCCGTCGGTGCGGGGCGACACCTTGTACGCCACGATGCCCGACAGCAGCGTCATCGCCGTCGATACCCGTACGGGCAGGGAGCGTTGGCGGTCGGAGCCCTCATTCAAGGACACCGAGGGCGCCAAGGGTGGCGGCTCGGTCGACCAGCGCTCCCCCAGCGGGGTGGCCCCGCTGGCACTGGGGGCGTGCTCTACGGGGTCACGGACGAGGGGACGTTCTCGGTGGCCGCCAAACGGTGAGGCGGCCGAGAGGCGCGCGGCGGGCACGAGGTGAGGCGGTCAGCCCCTCGCGTACACGCTCTCGACCCAGCTCGCGAGCTGGGTGTCGTCGAGGTGCGTGGCGAGGTCGGCCTCGCTGATCATGCCGACCAGGCGCTTGTTCTCGATGACCGGGAGCCTGCGGATCTGGCTGCCCTTCATCTCCTGGAGGACCTCGTCGACGCCCGCGCCCGAGTCGATCCAGCGCGGCGTGCCCTTGGCCATGTCGCCCGCGGTCACCCGGGCCGGGTCGTGGCCCATCGCCACGCAGCCGACCACGATGTCCCGGTCGGTGAGGATGCCGCAGAGCCGCTCGTTCTCGTCACTGATGGGCAGCGCGCCCACGTCGAGCTGCCGCATCAGTTGTGCGGCGCGGTCCAGGGTCTCGTGTGCGGGGATCCACTGGGCGCCCCGGTGCATGATGTCTCCGGCGGTGGTCATGTGGTACCTCCCGGTGCCGGACGGCCGGCGCGGCGCGGAGGCACCGCTAGTCCCGGCGCCCCTCATTCTCGCCGGGCCCCCGGAGGTCCGCACTCCGGAGGCGGGCACCCCAGGCGGGAACCGGGGCCGGGAGGGGGTCCAGGCGCGAGGTCACAGCAGGGCCCGACGTCTTATGCCGAGAAACCGACGATCTTCTCCGGGGTCACCTTGATGATCACCCGGGCCTCCTCGTCCTTCTCGCCGGGCGGGTCGATGCCGAGGTATTTGTGTGAGAGCTCGCGCGGAAGCCGCTTCCCCGGGTCGGGGAGGATCTCGGCGACGCCACGGATCTCGGTCGACGTGTACGGGTTGGCCAGGTCGAAGACCGAGATGCTGATGCGCGGGTCGCGTTCGAGGTTGCGGACCTTCTGACGCCGCGCGGTGGACGAGAAGAGCACGGTGTCACCCTCCCGTTTGATCCACACGACCGAGTTCTGGGGTGCGCCGCCGGGGCCGAGGGTCGCGACGCTGGCGAAGTTCTTGCCGTCGAGGAGAGTGCGGACCGATTCACTGAAGTGGAGCGCTGTCGTTGCCATGCCCAGACCCTAACTATATGCACGTGCATATAAAAGGGGTTCGGGAGTTTTCGTCGAACGTCTTCCGCGAGCCTTCGCGACTACGGGCGTTCGCGCTCTCAGCCGCTCCACGCCGGATGCCGTGGATCATCCGCGCGTACGACGACGTCGGCCACCGCCTCGGGGTCCGTCTCCGCCGCGTACCGCTCGAAGGCGGGCAGGGTCCACCGCTCGCTCTCCGCCGTACGCCGCCGCAGAGCGCCCGGCGAAAGACTCGTGTGAACCGTCAGGTCGAAGGGGAACCAGTGGCCGAGCAGGAGCGGACCGTGCAGCAACAGCAGTGCGCCGGGTTGTAGTTGGACGTACGGGCTGCGCGTCGCGCGGTCCGACTCCGGGTCCCAGAGGTCGGGCAGTACGCGCCCTGTGCCGCCCGGGTCCAGCGGCCCGAAGACCTCGCGCCAGAGGGCGCCCGTGTCGAACCAGCCGCTGTAGTACGACTCCACGTCCTCGCGCCCGTATTCGAGGCGCAGCGAGGCGGGGCGCAGGAAGCCTTCCGTGCCGACGACGAGCGCGGACCGCCCGCGCACCCGCAGCGCGTCGGCCACGCCGTGGGCCAGCTCGCCCGGCCCGGCCGCCGGGGCTCCGTCGAAGGCGATGCGGGGCCAGGGGCCCGCGTCGGCCGTCTTCAGGTCGAGCAGCCGGTCGGCGAGGGTGTCCGTGAGCCGGTCCCAGGTGATCGCTTCGAGTCGCACCCGTCCCATGATGCCGCGCGCTTCCCGCCGCGACGCCGGGCCTCACTCCCCGGCGCCGGGCCTCACTCCCCGGCGCCTGGCCGCACTCCGCAGCGTCGGGCCCACGACAGCTCCGCGACGCTGGGCCTCACTCCCCGACGCCTGGCCGCACTCCGCAGCGTCGGGCCCAGGACAGCTCCACGGCGCCGGGCCTAGGACAGCTCCGCGGCGCCGGGCCTCGCCCCGCGGCGGTAGCCCCGGCCGTTCGGGGGAATCCTTTCCGCATGGCACCAACTCCCCTCGCCCGGAAAGCACTTCTCGCCATCCAGCCCCTCAAGCGCCGGCACTGTGCGGAGTGCCGCGGCGGGCCGCTCTCCCTCCTGGTCGTCCAGGAGTCCGAGCCGCACTGCCTGGACTGCGCCGACCTGGGCCATCTCGTCTTCCTGCCACGCGGCGACACCGCCCTGACGCGCCGGGCCCGCGAGGGGAGCGTGCTCTCGGCGGTGGTCGTCCGGCTCAACCGGCGCCAGGGGCGGTACGAGCGGCAGGGCGTACTTGTCGAGGAGGCGGCGCTCGCGCGGGCCGAGGAGCGGTGCCTCGCGGACGCGGAGGCGCGGGCGCGGCGCCGGGCACGGGACGCGGCGCGTCGGGCCCTGGAGGACGTCCGCTTCACCGCGGCCTTCGCGGAAGAGATACGGCGGCTGTTCCCGGGGTGCCCGGAGGAGCGGTGCCGGGCGATCGCCGGGCACGCGTCCGTGCGGGGCAGTGGGCGGGTGGGCCGGAGTGCGGCGGGGCGGGCCTTGTCCACGTCCGCGGTGACGGCCGCGGTGGTGGCCGCCGTGCGGCACACGGAGACGCCCTACGACCGCCTCCTCATGAGCGGGGTCCCGCGCGGGGAGGCGCGGCGCCGGATCGCCCCGGCGGTCGAGGCGACACTGCGGGCCTGGCGGGAGCCCGGGCGCCGCGGGAACGTGGCGGTCTGAGCCCGCCCCCGGCCCCCGCCCCCGGCCCCCCGCTCAGCGGCGAATATCTCCCGCCCGCCGCCAATTCGTCGCCACGCATCCAGCGGTGCAGGCTGGGGACGCCACCGCGTCCCCCAGACGCACACGCATGCCCCCGCGCGCCCCACGCATGGCCGTCCGGACGGTCCAGGCAATTCACTTGTGGTGCGGCGCCGCGCCATGGAGGATCACTGCGGCTCGCTCACCTGTCGGCTGCCTTACACAACGCGGGAGTTGCCATGATCGAGGGACCGTATTTCGTGCTCGTCGTGCTGGGCGCGCTCGCCTGCGGCCTGGTCGCGGGCGCCTTCGTCGCGTTCTCGACCTTCGTGATGCGGGGCCTCGCCGCCCTGCCCCCGGCGCAAGGCATCGCGGCCATGCAGTCGATCAACGTCAAGGCGGTCACCGCCGGGTTCATGACCGTGTTCATGGGCGCCGCCGGCCTCAGCGCGGTCGTCGCCGTCGTCACCTTCGTGCTCTGGCCCGACGACGGCACCGTCGAGCTGCTGCTGGGGGCCGCGCTGTATCTGTTCGGCTCGTTCGGGGTCACCATCGCCGCGAACGTCCCCCGCAACGACGCCCTCGCCAAGCTCGACCCGCAGGCAGCGGAGAGCGCGGACCGCTGGCGTACGTACGTGCGCGAGTGGACCATGTGGAACCACATCCGCGTCGGCGCCTCCCTGGCCGCCTCGGCTTCCTTCATCCTCGCCCTGACCTGAGCCGGTCACGCCGACGCCGTCCTCCGCTCCCGCCCCCTCGCGGACATGCCCGCCCCGCCCTCCCGTCGTACAGTGGCCGAAAGCCTGAAAACCCACTGCCACAAGCCTGAAGAACCACGCGAGAAGGCACGCGAGGGAGACGGCCATGGCCGACCCCAAGGGCTTCCTCACCACCGCCCGCCAGGAATGGCCGCGCCGGTCCGTCGGCGAGCGGGTCAAGGACTGGGACGAGGTGTACGTCCCCGGCGCGCTGCTGCCCATCGTCGAGCGGCAGGCCGACCGCTGCATGGACTGCGGCATCCCCTTCTGCCACGAGGCCTGCCCGCTGGGCAATCTGATCCCCGACTGGAACGACCTCGTCTCGCGCGCCGACTGGCGTGCCGCGGCGGACCGGCTGCACGCCACGAACAACTTCCCCGAGTTCACCGGACGCCTCTGTCCCGCCCCCTGCGAGGCGGGCTGCGTCCTCGCGATCAACCAGCCCGCGGTGACCATCAAGAACGTCGAGGTGGCCATCGCCGACCGCTCATGGGAGGACGGCCTCAATCCGCCCCGCCCCCCGCACCGGCACACCGGCAGGACCGTCGCCGTCGTCGGATCGGGGCCGGCAGGACTCGCCGCCGCACAGCAGCTCACGCGCGCCGGGCACACCGTCGTCGTCTACGAGCGCGACGACCGCGCGGGCGGGCTCCTGCGGTACGGCATCCCCGCGTTCAAGATGGAGAAGCACCACGTGGAGCGGCGGCTCGCGCAACTGCGGGACGAGGGCACGGTCTTCCGTACGTCCGTCACGATCGGGCGGGACATCGGCGCCGACGAGCTGCGGACCAGGCACGACGCGGTGGTGCTCGCCACCGGCGCCACCGCCTGGCGCGAACTGGACGTGCCGGGCCGGGAGTTGAGCGGCATCCACCAGGCCATGGAGTACCTTCCGCTCGCCAACCGCGTCTGCGAGGGCGACTTCGGCACCTCGCCGCTGAGCGCCGCCGGGAAGCACGTCGTCATCGTCGGCGGCGGCGACACCGGAGCGGACTGCCTGGGCACGGCGATCCGCGAAGGGGCCGCGTCCGTCACGCAGTTGGACATCTACGGGCGGCCCGGCGACGCACGGGACGAGCTGGCCGAGCCCTGGCCGACGTACCCGAAGATCTACCGCCTCTCCCCCGCGCACGAGGAGGCGGGCGAGCTGCGCACGGCCCCCGCCGCGGCCGCGGACGCCGACGCCCGGCTGTTCGCCGCGTCCACCCTGCGCTTCACCGGCGACGCGGCGGGCCGGGTGAACGCCCTGCACCTGACCGAGGTCGACGCGGACCGCCGCCCCCGCCCCGGGACGGACCGTGAGCTTCCCGCCGATCTCGTGCTGCTCGCGCTCGGCTTCTCCGGGCCCGAGCGGGCCGCGGGCGGCCTGGTCGACCAGCTCGGCCTGGACGTCGAGGACCGCGGCACCCTCGCCCGCGGCGCGGACTTCGCGACCAACGTGCCGGGGGTCTTCGCGACCGGCGACGCGGCCCGCGGCCAGTCACTGGTCGTATGGGCCATAGCCGAGGGCCGCGCGACCGCCGCGGCGGTCGACCGGTGGCTGACCGGCGCGACCGGCCTCACGGCGCCGATCGGCCCGTACGACCGGCCGATGACCGCCTGAGGCCGCCGCCCCGGCCACGAAGGACCGGAGCGGCTGTCGAGAGCAGCCGGAGCAGCCGGAGCGGCTCACGAGAGCAGGAAGTCGGCCTCCCCCGCCTTCGCCCCCTGGATGAACGCGTGGATCTCGCCGTACGTGTAGATCAGCGCCGGGCCGTCCGGATCTGCCGACTGGCGGACCGCCACCCGACCGTCGGCCAGCTTCATGGCCTCCAGGCAGTTGCCGCCGTTGCCACCGCTCCACGGCTTGTGCCAGCCCTCGCTGCCGAGGTCACGGGCGGGCATGCCGTTGTAGATCCGGGAGTCGTCCCGGGAGTCGGGACGGGTCCCGCCTCCGGGTTTGGACCCGGGTCGCGTGCCGGCTCGGTGTCGATCCATTCACAGCTCCTTGCGGAGATCCCGGAGGATCTCCTTTGTGCGATGTGCCGTCGCGGCTTGCGCCGCCATGCGGTCCATGACCTCGAGGTGGGTCGCCACCTCGGTGCGCGCGTCCAGATAGACGGCGCCGGTCAGGTACTCGCTGTAGACCATGTCCGGCAGCTCCGCCATGGCGAAGCGGAACAGCACGAACGGTCCGTACGTGCCCGGGTGCGGACCCGCCGCGAACGGCGCGATCTGCAGGGTCACATGAGGAAGTTCGACGGCTTCGAGGAGCTTGTCGATCTGCTCGCGCATCACCTCGGGACCGCCCACGGGTCTGAGCAGGGCGGTCTCGTCCATCACGACCCAGACCCGTGGCGCGTCCTCGCGGGTGAGCAGCGACTGGCGCTCCATGCGCAGCGCCACATACCGCTCGATGTCCTCGGGATTGGTCTGGCCGATCGCTCCGGAGCGCATCACACCACGTGCGTACTCCTCGGTCTGCAGCAGACCGGGCACGAAGTGCGGTTCGTAGGACCGGATGAGGCTGGCCGCCCCCTCCAGGCTGACGTACATGCTGAACCAGCCCGGCAGGATGTCGTGGAACCGCTGCCACCAGCCCGGTTTGTTCGCCTCCTCGGCGAGCGTCACGAAGGCGTCGGCCTCGTCCTCGCCGACGCCGTAGGACTTCAGGAGGAGCTGGAGATACGGGATCTTGAGTGCGACCTCGGCCATCTCCATGCGGCGGACCGTGGCGGGGGCCACGCGGAGAATCCGCGCGGCCTCCTCTCGTTTGAGGCCCGCGCGCTCACGCAGGTCCTGCAAACGACGGCCTAGGACGACCTGGCCGACGGTCGGCGCGGACCGCGGTTCGCTCACGTCCTACCTCCACGTACTCCATGACATGCCAATTCACTCCGCAGCTGGAGCCGTTGCCAGCAGTGTGCCATGTGCCGTCTCGAAGGAACACGCCACTGTGCACTTTTCAGAGTGGGTCTTGCCAAGGTGTTCCCGGCGGGGCGATAGTGGATGGCGTGACTCCGCCCGCGCCGTTACACACAGCTGCCGCCGAAGCCCCTGTTGGCCTGACCGCCGACGCGTGGGCCGAGAGCGGCTCCGAGCTCTGCGTCAGCTTCGCGCTGGTGCCACGGCCGGGCTCCGCCGCACAGGCCAGACGTCTGGCGAACGCCCAGCTCCTGGGCTGGGACATAGGCGAGGACTGCCGCGACGCCGCTGCCCTCGTGGTCTCCGAGCTGGTCACGAACGCGATCGTGCACACGGCGAGTCACCGCATCGTCTGCGAGCTCTGCACCAAGCCCGGGTCACTGCGCATAGCTGTGCGTGACGACGGATATGGATCGGGTGTCCCGCGGCCCGCGCAGGAAGGGCCTGACACCGACGAGGAGCACGGGAGGGGATTGCTTCTCGTCGAGGCGGTGAGCAACGCGTGGGGTGTACGTGACGAGGGCCCCGGCGCCGGCCTCACCGTATGGGCGGAACTGCGGGCATGACGTGACAGAGGGTGCGGGCGTGAGGACGACGTGGACAGGGGGCGTGTGAGCGCGGTGACGGTGCGGCGGCTGTTGGACCTGGACACGCTGGTCCGCCTCGAACGGAGGCGGTCCGCGGCTGCCTCCTCACCGGCCCCGACGCGGCTCGCCGTCCCGGCCGGGATGTCGCAGCCCCTGGGGTGCGACGCGGTCTCGGTGCCCGCGCGGTTCGGACCCCGGCTGATGGCGCGGCTGCCGCGTGTGGGGTGTGTGTACGAGGACACCGGGGACGCCGGGGACACCGCCGCGGCACGGTGGTGGTGGATCGTCCCCGCGGACTCCGATGTCGCACTCGAATGGCCGTCTCCCGCGTACTACGCCGCGGGAGCCGTGGTGCCGGGTGCCCGGCGCGCTCCCTCACTCATCCACAGCCCGTCCGGGGGCGAGGTCCCCTATACGCCGCCGATTCCGCTGTATCTCGCGTGGTGCAGGGCCACGGGGACCACGCCGGGGTGGTCGCGGACGGTGCGGGCGTAGGCCTGCGGCGGCATCGGCCACGGAAGAACTCCTTTGCACGCGCGGTGGCGGAGTCGCTTGCATGAGGTATGGCACTGCACGATAAGCAGAACAACTCCCGTGACGAGACCGGGACTTCAGGCTCGGAGAAGCTCCTCTTCGGCGGGCCCCTGCGCTATGACACCGGCTGGGCCCAGTACGAGGAGGCGTTCCTCCAGCTGGGGTTCCGGTCCATGCTGAAGCGGCTTCCCGCGCTGCTCGCCGCCAGCTTCCGGCTCGCATGGCAGGCCGACCGGCCGGCGGCGCATCGTCATCACCGCCGAGGTGGGCCGCGGCCTCGCCCAGGCGGTGAGCCTCCTCGCGGTCAACAGCGTGCTCGCGCGCCTGCTGACCGACGCCCCGATCGCCGACCGGCTGCGCGGCGCCGCGCCCGCCCTGGTGACGGTGGCGTCCGTGCTGTTCGTGGCCGCGCTGCTGCGCGCCGCGTCGACGTACGCGACGGGGCGTCTCGAACCGAAGGTCGAGCGCGTCGCCACCGAGCAGTACCTGGAGAGAGCGGCGTCGGTGGAGCTGTCGGCCATCGAGGACGACGCGTTCCACAAACTCCTCGACACGGCGCAGTACGGGGCCGCGTCCGCCCGCCGCATGATCGGCATCGCGACACGTGTGGTGAACGCGATGATCTCGCTGGTCGCCGCGGCGAGCGTGCTGACCGTCCTGCACCCGGCGCTGCTTCCGCTCCTGGTGACGATGACCCTGCCGAGCGCGTGGAGCGCCCTGACGATCGCCCGGCGCCGCTATGTCTCCTTCCACGCGTGGGTGCAGCACGCCCGCGCGGGCCGCCTCATCGGCAGCCTGCTCACGGAGGAGCGCGCGGCACCGGAGATCCGGGTGCACGGCGTGGGCCCGTTCCTGCTGCGGCACTTCCGGTCCATGTCGGAGGCCGCGGAGGAGGAGCAGGCGCGCCTGGCACGTCTGGCCGCCCGGACGGGTCTGATCGCGGCGGTCTGGACGGGCGTCGCCACCGTGGCGACATACGCGACGCTCGGCGGTCTGATGCTCGCCGGGGCGATGGCGCTGTCCGTCGCGGGCACCGCCGTCATCGCGATCCGTACCGGCGCGTCCAACCTCGACACACTCGTCGTGGAGATCAACTCCCTGCACGAGGACGCCCTGTTCGTCGGCGACCTGGAGCGGCTCTTCGTGGAGGCGGCGCGGCGCGAGATCCCGGTGGGCGGCGCCGAACTGCCGCCGGAACCACGGGAGATACGGTTCGAGAACGTCACCTTCCGCTATCCGGGGGCCTCGGAGAAGGACGCGCTCAGCGACGTCTCCCTCACCCTGCCGACCGGGAAGATCGTCGCTCTCGTGGGCGAGAACGGCTCCGGCAAGACCACGCTGGTGAAGCTGCTCGCCGGTCTGTACGCGCCGAAGGGCGGCCGGATTCTGTGGGACGACGTCGACGCGGCGACCGCGGACCGGCAGCAACTGGCGGAACGCATCGCGATGGTGGCGCAGGACTTCAAGCGCTGGCCGTTCACGGCGCGCGTGAACATCGCGATCGGCCGGTCGTCGGTGCCGCTGACGGACGACCGGATCGGCGCCGCGATCGAGGAGGCAGGCGCCGATGAGGTGGTGGCCGATCTGCCGCGCGGGCTCGACACGCTCCTTGCGCGCGCGTTCACCGGCGGGCACCAGTTGTCGGGCGGTCAGTGGCAGCGGCTCGGCATCGCGCGCGCCGCCTACCGGCGCGGCAGCATCCTCATCGTGGACGAGCCGACGGCGGCACTCGACGCCCGCGCCGAGCTCGAGGTCTTCGAGAAGATCCGGGCGCTCGCCGGGACGGGCCAGACCGTCATCCTCATCACCCACCGCCTGGCGTCGGTGCGCCACGCCGACCTGGTCCATGTCCTGGACGGCGGGCGCCTGGTCGAGTCGGGCACACCGGACGAACTCCTGAGGACGGGCAGTGTGTACGCGGAGCTGTACGCGCTGCAGGCCGACCAGTTCACGGCGAAGGCTCCCTCGCCGAACGGGCACGCCGAGCGCTGAGGGGCGTAGTCGGGCCTATGCCGCGGCGGCTATTTCCGAGAGGTCGGTGACCGCGGACTCGCCCGTCACGGGCTCGCGCACGATCACCAGGAAGGCATCGGACGCGAGGTCCATCACGACCTCCGCCCGCTGTCCTTCCATGCGGCGGGCCCGCGCGAAGTCCTCCGCGGGCCACGATCCTCGCGGCCCACCGGCCGGAAAGCGTTCCAGTACGACTCGACTGTTCATCATCGTCCTTCTGTTCCCCCGTTGGCAGTCCTTATGGACTCTTTCGGAGAAGAACGCGCCGCGGGGCGGAAAGGACTCGCAACGTGACGGACCTGACACCTGGTTGTACCGGTTCCTCACATCTCGTACTCGTCGTGATACCTGAGCCGGTCGCTGCCCGCGGGCGCCCCGAACCCCGTCGCGCGGCCCTTGGGCTCCTCCCACTCCTCCTGCCGGCCGAGGGCGGTGAGGTCCAGGAGGCTCGAATAGGAGGCGACCCAGTCGGTGCCGCGGGCGTACGTCGAGTACGTGTGGAAGACGCGGTCGCCGTCCCGCAGGAAGCAGCTGAGGCCCGGCTGCTCGTAGGACTCGTCGCCCTCGCCGACGGTGGCGTCGAAGTCGTGGTTGAAGTCGCTGCCGTGCGAGGAGTACCACGGCACCGTCCAGCCCATCCGGGCCTTGAAGGGCAGGATCTTGGTGAAGGGCGCGCGGGAGACCGCGATGAAGTTCGTGCTGCGGGCCCGCAGATGGGCCAGATGCCCGATCTGGTCGAGGAAGGCCGAGCAGCTCCGGCAGCCCGCGTCCCACTCCGGGGCGAACATGAAGTGATAGACGATCAGTTGGGAGTCGCCGTCGAAGAGGTCGAACAGCGTGGCCTTGCCGTCGGAACCGTCGAAGAGGTACTCCTTGCCGATCTCGACCATCGGCAGCCGCCGCCGCTCGGCGTTGAGCGCGTCACGCGCCCGTGTCGCCGCCTTCTCCTTGGCGAGCAGTTCCTGGCGCGCGGCCAGCCACTCCTCGCGCGTGACGATGTCGGGAAGTCGCATGATCCCTCAGTCCCTCCTGCGGACCCGCCCCTCGGATCCGTACATCTGTGAGGGGTGACCGGCGCGGTCATCGGAACTCATCGGTCGCGGCGGAGAAACTTCGGAGAACTTTTCAGCCTTCGTAGTCCTGGATCCGCTTGCCGTGGCCGCGGTCGGTCAGGGCGGGCAGTTCGGCGGCCAACTCCCGTACGGTCTCCGGCACGTCGAGGGTCAGCAGCCGCCGGTCGCGCATCAGGACCCGCCCGTCGACGATCGTCGTGGTGACGTCCGACGAGCGGGCGCTGTGCACGAGCGTGGCCGCGAGGTCGTGCACGGGCTGGGTGTGCGGCCCTGTGAGGTCGACGAGGACGATGTCGGCGCGGCGGCCCGGCGCGAGGCTGCCGATGTCGTCGCCGAGGCCGACGGCCCGCGCGCTCTGCAGTGTGGCGTGGCCGAGCGCCTGGCGCGCGGTCAGCCAGGCCGGGTCGCGCCGCGTGGACTTCTGGACGAGCGCGGTGAGCGTCATGGACTCCCAGACGTCCAGGGTGTTGTTCGACGCGGCGCCGTCCGTGGCGAGTCCGACGGGGGTGCCGATGTCGCTCAGGGCCCGTACGGGCGTGGTGTCCCAGCCGAACTTCATGTAACCGCGGGGCGCGGACGCCACCGCGATGCGTCCCGTGCCCTGCCGGAGGACGGGCAGGTCGCGGTCGAGGATGCCGGTGCCGTGGGCGATGAGGACGTCGACGTCGAGCAGGCCGGTGCGGTGCAGGATCTCGATGGGGGTGCGGCCGTGGCGCTCCAGGCTGTTGTCGGTTTGCGCGCGGTTCTCGGCGGCGTGCAGATGGACCATGAGGCCGTGCTCGCGGGCGAGTTCAGCGGTCGCGGCGAGGTCCGCGTCGTCGACGGTGTACGGGGCGTGCGGCGCGAGCGAGGTGGTGATGCGGCCATCCGCGGCGCCGCGTTGCCGCAGTGCGAACTCCAGGGAGGCGGCGCGGCCATCGGGCCCTTGAGAGGAGAAGAACGCGACGCCGAGGTTGGCGCGCAGACCGCTCTGCGTCACGACATCGGCGACGGTGTCCATCGCGAAGTAGTGGTCGGCGAAGGTCGTCACGCCGCCCCGGATCATCTCCGCGCAGGCAAGACGCGCGCCGAGCCCGACGACGCGCTCGGTCAGGTTGGTCTCGATGGGCCAGATCCAGTCGTTGAACCACTCGTGCGCCGGCAGATCCTCCGCGAGGCCGCGCAGGGCCACCATCGGCGTGTGCGTATGGCAGTTGATCAATCCCGGCAGGGCCACCTGGCCGCGTGCGTCGATGCGTTCGGCGGCCTGGAGTCCGGCGACGCCGGGGGTGGTGGTGACGGCGTCGATGCGCCCGCCGCGTACGACGATTGTGGCGTCGTCGAGGAATCCGATCCGGCCTCCCGTGTCGTGGACGAGGGCCGTGCAGCCCGTGATGACGAGATCGGCGGGGCCGTGCGCGGGAGGCGGCGTCATCTCTTCAAGGTACGGGGAGTGCGCATCCCGTGCCCTGTCGCGTCGCCGGATTCGCGGGCACGCTGACGTCAACCCGCCGACCACGCCCAACAGTTGGAGCCCGCCATGCTCGTCGGCACCTGGAACCTGGAGAACCTCTACCGGCCCGGCGGAAAGTTCGGGCCCAACGACAAGGCCGCGTACGAGGCGAAGCTGGCCTCCCTCGCGGCGACGATCACGGCGCTGAACCCGAGCGTGCTCGGCGTGCAGGAGGTCGGCGACCCGGAAGCCCTCTCGGATCTCGCCGGGATGCTGGAGGGCACCTGGCACACCACGCTCTCGGAGCACGCGGACGAGCGCGGCACCCGCGTCGGCTTCCTCAGCACGCTGCCGGTGTTCGTCGTGGCCGACGAGGTCCGCTTCCCCGAACCGCTGCGCCCGGTGCAGTCGGGTGACGCGGGCCGGCCGGTGACGCGGGCGGGCCGCGGGGTCCTTGCGGTGACGGTGACGACGCGCGCCTTCTTCTTCGACGTGGCCGTCTGCCACCTGAAGTCGAAGCTGCTGTCGTACGGAAACGGCAGGTTCGTGCCGCGCGACGAGGGCGAGCGTGCCCGCTTCGGGGCGTACGCGCTCTACCGGCGTGCGGCGGAGGCCACACTGGTGCGCTCGCTGTCCGACCGCCTCCTGAAGGGTGACGGCCGTGCGCACGATGTCGTGGTCCTCGGCGACCTGAACGACGAGGTGTCGGCGGCGACGACCCAGATCCTGCTCGGCCCGCCCGGCTCCGAGATCGGCACCCCCGGGTTCGACAGGCCGGACAAGGGCGACGCGCACCGGCTGTGGAACGTGGCCCCGCTCATCCCGCCCGAGCAGCGCTACTCCCGGGTCCACGCGGGCCGCCGCGAGCTGATCGACCACGTCCTGGTGAGCCGCGGCTTCCTGAACCTGGTCAAGGCCGCGGGCACCGGCGTGCCGGGTTCGACGGCGACCGCGCTGCCGTCGGTGGAGGACGGCGATCCGGCCCAGCGGCGGGACGCGAGGGGCTCGGACCACGCGCCGGTGTGGGTACGGATCGAACGCTAGCGGGCGTGGCCTGTGCGACCGGCCGGGACCGTGCGGGTCAGCCGCGTGGGAGCACCGTCGAGAGGACGCCCGGCAGCGGATACCAGTCCGACGACACGATGCTGGCGTTGCCGCGCGCGAGCAGGGCGACGCGGTCGCGGGCCTGGGCCTCGGTCGGGTTCACGGCGTCGATGGCCGGGGCGACGTTGTGGGCGTCGGACATGACGACCAGGTAGCGCCGGTCGGCGTACCACTTGGTGTCGATGGTGCCGCCCGCGTACCTGGACGCGTCGCCGTCGAACAGCACGAACCAGGGCCGGATCGACGCGTCCGCGTACCGCCCGCGCGGGTCGCCCGCCTCGGCACCGAGCACGGCGGGGAAGGCGGCGGCATCGCCCAGGCGCCCGGCGGCCTTGAGGTCGCGTAGATGGGTGGCGTACTCGCGGTCGGTCCACAGGGTGTCCGCCGGGTTGCCCTGTTCGACGGTGCCGGGGATCAGCTCGACGATGAACTTGCCCGCGAGTGCGCTCCGCTGGGGCCAGCCGTCACCGCGTACGGCGTCGTCAAGGGTGGCGTGCCCTCCGGTGAGCTGGCCGGGGCGGTAGACGGCATCGCCGAGCTTGCTCTTCAGGAGCGTGTCGAGGTCGGCGGGCCCGCGTCCGTTCCTCCCCTGGAAGCCGTCCTTCAGCTCCACCTTGAGAAGGATGGGGCGGTGGCCGGGGTGGGCGTCGTGCCAGCTCTTCATGTCCGTGAGGCATCCGGCGAGGCTCTGATTGCGCGACTTGGTGCGCAATTCGGCCGGAGTCGCGGCGTTCTCGCAGTTGTTGTCGTTCCCGACGGGGTTGCTGTGCGAGACCCGCCAGCCGCTGCCGAACACATTGGTCCACACGTCGAGTTCGAGCATGGCCGCGCCGGAGTCGAGCGCGTCCGCGAAGTACGGGTACTTCGCCTTCTCGTAGGCGTTGTGGACGCCGACGCCGGTGGTGGAGGCGTACGGCGACTGCGGGGCCGGGTCGTCAGCGGCCGAGGGGGCGGCGCCGCTCGCGGACACCGCGGTTCCGAACGCCAGTACGCCGGCCGTCGCGAGGGCCATGGCGAGGCGTGTCCCAGTACGTGCGCTCATGGCCGCCGCCCCCTCCGTCAATCCGGTCAAGTCCCCCGCAACATATGGGGGTTGAGTGTCGTATGGGAAGACGGCGACTTACGGGAGGGGAGAGATATTCAGCCGTACAGCCGTACGGGAGGGGGCGCGGAGCGTGGCGTGTCGGCTACCGTCTGCGCCCGTTATGGATCAACGTACGCAGAGATCCACACGCCGCGCCGCAACCGCTACGGCGTGCGACACCCCCCGTAGACCCTGATCTGCCCCCGCCGAAAGGGATCAGCCGCCATGTCCCGCACCCTCTCCCGCATCTCCCGCACCCGTCTCGCCGTGACCGCGGCAGCCGCCACGGTCCTCGCGGTCGGCGCCCCGGCCGCGTACGCGTCGTTCGACACCGACACGCGCTCGCCGGGCACGACGACCACGTCCCAGATCTCCCGGGGTCACGCGTACACCGAGACCCGCCTCCTCTTCGGGACCGAGCGCCCCGACGGCGGACCCGACGTGACCGACAAGCAGTTCATGCGGTTCATCGACGTCGAGGTGACGCCGTCGTTCCCCGACGGGCTCACGGTGCAGGAAGGGCGCGGCCAGTGGCGGGACTCGAACGGCAGGATCGAGCGTGAGCGCTCGTACGAGCTGATCCTGCTGTATCCGACGTCGCAGGCGCACCAGCGTGACGCCCGGATCGAGGACATCCGCGAGGACTACGTGAAGAAGTTCGAGCAGGACTCGGTGGCGCGGCTCGACGACCGGGTGCGGGTGGACTTCTGAGACCCGCCCGGCCCGTGGGTGCCATGAGTTCGGCGCCCGGGGGTCACGCCACCGCGGTGAGCTCCAGTTCCGCCAGCAGCGCGTCGATGCGCTCGGCGTGCCGCCGCGGCAGGCGTCCCGTGTCGTCGACGTGCACCGCGCAGGCGGTCGTGGTGTCGACGAGGCGTTCGAGGGTGGCCGCCACCTGCTCCGAGCCCCGGGAGTGCCGGGCCAAGGCGGGAAGTTCGGCGGCCGCCAGGTCGATGGCGGCGCGGGCCTCGGCCAGCGTCCGGTAGGCCTCGCGCCGCAGGGCCCAGCGGGCGGCGCGGTGGTCGGCGCGGTGGTGGTCGGCGCCTGCCCGGACGTCGGCGTGGGCGTCGCTCAGGACGTGGCGCAGGTAGTCGTGCGCGGACGTGTGGGCGGCGGTCAGCCGGTCCTGTACGCGACCACCGCGCCGCACGGGCCACGGCAGCCGCAGATGCCCGACGAGCAGGACGATGCCGCAGGCGAGCAGCGTCTCGCCGATCCGCCCCCAGGCGGCCTGCGGCTCCCCGCCCACCATGACCAGGGCGAGGACGAGGACCGTGACGACGGCGGTCTGGGCGGCGAAGTGCCGGGTGGCGACAGGGATCAGCGCACCGCACACGGCGACGACGGCGACGAGCCCGGCGGGGCGTGGCAGCAGGGCGGCGAGCGCCGCGAAGAGGATGGCGCCGAGGACGGTGCCGAGGGCGCGGCACAGGACGCGGGACGCCAGCGGCCCGAGGTCGGGCTTGACCAGGAAGACGGCGGTGGCCGGCAGCCAGTACCAGTGCGGGTGATGCAGGGCCTGCGCGACCGCGGCGCTCGCCCCGAAGCAGAGCGCGACCCGCACGCCGTACTCGCGCCCGCCGGGCCCGGCGGCGGTGCGCAGGACGCCGACGGGGCCGCGCCGCCGGCCGTGCGGGGGCCGCGCGGCGCCGCTGTCGAAGGCTTCGGCGGCGTGCAGCAGCGCGTCGTCGAGGGCGCGGAGACCGGCGTCGTGGCGGGCGGGCGCGGGCAGCGGACCGCTGGGGACACCGTCGCGGATGGCGGCGGCGAGGCGGCGCGGCCCCTCGCCCGTGCGTGGCGGGAGCGGTTCACCGGCCCAGGCGAGCGCGGTCGCCGCCTCGCCGAGCGGCAGCGAGGCGAGGTACTGCGCGTGCAGCCGCCGCTCGGCGGACGAGGCCGCGTGCCTGCGCAGGCGCGGCCCGGAGAGGGCGTCCTGGGCGTGGTCGAGCGCGGCGGTGAGGGCCGCGCGGCGGGCGGTCGAGTCGGCGGTACCCGCGGCATCGAGAAGCGCGGCGACGGCTTCGTAGACGGCGGACACGGCGGTGCGTTCGCCGTCGAGGCGGTAGGGTCGGGCGATTCCCTTCCGGCTGCCGGGCGAGGGCAACAGAAGCCGCAGCACGATCAGCCAGGCGGCTCCGCCGAGGAAGAACAACGCGCGCTGCCACCCGGGTTCGGGCAACGGCATCCCGGCTCCGACGGCGGCGGCGACGAGCAACTGCGTACCGCTGGCGGAGGCAACAGGCCCCACAGCGCTGAAGCCGCCGGCGACCAGCCCGAGCAAGGCGAACACCACAGGAAGCAGATACGCCCCTCCCCCTGCCTCAACGACGCACACCCCAAGAACAAGCCCACCCGCACCGGCAACCGCGGGCACACCGAGCCGCCGCACGGCGACCCGACGGCTCCCGGGCCGGTCGTTGATCCCGGCGAGCATGGCCCCGAGCGCGGCCACGACCCCCACGGAAACCCGCCCGAAGACCACCCCCGCACCCAACAACGGCCCCGCCGCCAGCGTCCCCCGCAAAACGGCATGCCACGGCACGGGCCCACGCTGCGCACGCAGAGCATGGCCGAGCCAGGGCGGAAGGGAAGCTACGCGCGGGATCACCGGACTCACCGTGCTCCTGTGTCGTCATCGGACGGTCATGAACGGACGGGCGCCGCCGGACGACATCGGCCTGGGCTGGTGATCAACCGTAAACGGTGTTCTTGGAGAAAAAGGGACGAGCGCGTTTCCGCGATGTGACGCTCTCGCGACGCCGCGATCGCACGACGGGGAGGGCCGCCCCACCGGTAGTGCCTGCTCACGGACCCAGCAGGAGCGCCCACCACCGACAATTCACTGGCGAGCGAGGGCACGAGGACCGCAGGCTGACAGCCATGACCCGTACCGGAGACACCCTCACCACCGCACCCCCCACCCACCAGATCCGCGCCCTGCACACGGAGTCGACGATCACGGTCTACCAGGCGTACGCCCCCGAGATCGGCGAACCCGCGGCACGCACCGGCCGCTTTCCCGCCACGTGGAAGCGAGACCGCATGACGTGGATCAAACCGTCATTCCTATGGATGATGTACCGCTGCGGATGGGCCATGAAGGAGGGGCAGCAGACGGTCCTCGCGGTGGAGATCACGCGGGAGGGCTTTGAGTGGGCGCTGCGCCACGCGTGTCTGTCGCACTACGTGCGCGGGGTGCACCCCGACCAGGCCTCCTGGAAACGGGACTTGAGGCGGGCACCGACCCGGGTCCAGTGGGACCCGGAACGCGATCTGCACCTGAACCCCCTTGCTCACCGCTCCCTCCAGCTGGGCCTGGCGGGCGACGCGGCACGCCGGTACGCGGACGAGTGGACGGTCTCGATCAGGGACGTCACCGAGCAGGCCCGTGCCATCCACACCCTCGTACACGAAGACCGAGACCTGGAATCGGCGGCAGCCCTGCTCCCCGAGGAACGCCCCTATCCCACGCCTGATGCCCTGCTCGCCCACCTGCGCGCCTGAGGCGGCAGGGCATCACGCCCCACCGTCCGACGCCCCTCGGCACAGCGGGCACCGATCCCTGCCGTCCCAGCTGGACCAGCCGAATTCCTCGGGCGCGAGGGACTGGCCGTCTAGTTCCTTGCGTACGGCGACTCGGTAGCCCCAGACGCTTCCGATGTACGGGTGGTAGGCGGCGTGGAAGGCCGGTGATGTCTGTGTGGCGCCGGTCGCGACCGTCTTCCTCAGCGCGCGGAGCCGTTCGAACATCACCTGTCCCGCGCCGGCCACCGCGGAGCTCGCGTCGATGAAGAGTCTCTCCCGGACCTCGTAGATCGTGGCTTCCGTCAGTGCCGCGCGCGTGAGCGCGTCAAGGTCGCTGCCTTCCCCGTCACCCCCCGCCGCGCCGGGGTCCTGAGCGATCTGGCGCAGGCGCGAGTGGCAGCCCTCCGCGGCGCTGATGAACTCGATGTAGACCGCCCGGCGCCGCTCGTTGAGGCCGCGGTCCGCCTCGCGGCGGTGACGCAGGTGGTCGGCCAGAACCGTGCCGGTGATGGCGATGAAACCACCGCTCACCGCGGCGACGAGCGTCCCCCAGTCCACAGCTCCCCCAGCCCCCGTCTCAGCAGCAACAACAGCAACAGCAACAGCGGTCACTGTGTCGAGTTGCGTCGCCCACTGTGCCCTACGGTCCGACCATCGCCGTCAGAGCCCCCACCGGATCCGCGTCCGCCTCCCCCTCCGGCCACCAGTCGTCGCGCCCCGGCTCGCTTCGGTACGGGTACCAGCGGCCGTCGTGGCCGAAGCGGAGTTGCAAGGAGCCCTGTGCGTCCGTGAGTTGGTTCCGGTGGATCGTCATGCGCGGGAGGTCCGCCGCGAGCAGCGCGCCCCTCGCTCGGTCGAAGGGGCCCGCCGGGGGGTCCCACGGGGATTCCAGGACCGCCAGGCCCTCCTCGCCGCCCTGGCGCCAGGCCGCCGCCGCACGGGCGAGGTCCGCCGGGGTGTGGTCCACCGACTGTGCCAGTTCGGCGAATTGGCGGCTGAAGCTGCGGCGGCCCGTGAGGCCGGGGTGGGAGGCCGCGAGGCGGACCGCGTCGTGCCAGGGGTCGGCGGTGGGGAACGGGTCCGCGCCCGTGGTCAGATACGCGTGCGCACGGTTCGCCGTGTCCGTGGCCAGGAACTCCAGGGACGTGGGGCTGGGAGCGCCCGGGACCGACGGGAGGAGCGGGGCCTCCCCCGGGTGGGCGGGGGGCGCCGTCGGAGGCGGGAGCGGAGGGCGGTACTCCGTGGCCAGGACGTCCCGGGCCAGGGTGCCGGGGAGCGTCTCGGTGGTCGCGCCCCGCGCGGTGGCGGACTGCTCGCGCGCCGCCTGGTGCGCGTTCCGCTGGGCCAGCTCGTCGAGCAGCGCCTGTTCGTCTCCGCCTCGCAGGAGCAGGAGTACGAAGGGGTCGGCGTCCAGGAGCCTGGCCGTCTGGTAGGTGAGGGCTGCCGCGTGCTTGCAGGGGCGGCCGTGATCCGGGCAGGTGCAGGAGGGGACCAAGTCACCTGGTCCCGGAAGGAGTTGGACCCCGGAGCGTTCGGCCGCGTCCACCAGCGCGTGCGGCATGTCCTTGTCCAGGAGCGCCGCGATGTGCGCGGGTTCCGTGGCCACCGCGTCCAGGAAGCGGTCCCAGTCCTCGGGCTCGAGGGTGCGCATCCGGATCTCGGCGCGGTAGGGACGCGGGCGGCTCCCGTGTACGTACGCCACGATGCGGCCCGGCGCCACCGTGATCGTGTCGACGTGCCCCTCGCGGGCGTAGGCCCGGCCACGGGCGAGCCGCCCCGCGTCGAGCGACGTCCCCTCCAGCGCGCCGATCCAGGCGTTCCCCCACCAGGACGTGGCGAACGGCGCCTGAGGGTCGGGGTGTTGGGGCAGGGGAGGAAAGACGCGCCCGCCCGCACGCCCGCCCCTCACGACACCCTCCGCAACGACACCAGGTCCGCCAGGTCCGCGTCCGACAGCTCGGTGAGCGCCGACTCGCCGCCCTCGCCGAGCACCGCGTCCGCCAACGCCTGCTTCGCCGCGAGGAGTTCGGCGATGCGGTCCTCCACCGTGCCCTCCGTGATCAGGCGGTGGACCTGGACCGGCTGGGTCTGGCCGATGCGGTAGGCGCGGTCCGTGGCCTGCTCCTCCACGGCCGGGTTCCACCAGCGGTCGTAGTGGATGACATGGCCCGCCCGGGTGAGATTGAGGCCGGTGCCGGCCGCCTTGAGGGAGAGGAGGAACACGGGGACCTCGCCCGACTGGAAGCGGTCCACCATCTCCTCCCTCCGCTTGACCGGCGTACCCCCGTGCAGGAGCTGGGTGCCGATGCCGCGTCCCGACAGGTGCGATTCGAGGAGGCGGGCCATCTCCACGTACTGCGTGAAGATCAGTACGGAACCGTCCTCCGCCAGGATCGTGTCGAGGAGTTCGTCGAGGAGCTCCAGCTTCCCCGAGCGCGAGCGTCCCGCGCGCGTGGCGATCGCGCCGTCCTTCAGGTACTGCGCCGGGTGGTTGCAGATCTGCTTCAGCGCCATCAGCAGTTTCATGACCAGGCCCCGGCGCGCGATGCCCTCGGACGCCTCGATGCGGGCCAGCGTCTCGCGTACGACGGCCTCGTAGAGCGACGCCTGTTCGCGGGTGAGCGTCACCGGGTGGTCCGTCTCCGTCTTGGGAGGCAGCTCCGGGGCGATGCCCGGGTCGGACTTCTTGCGGCGCAGGAGGAAGGGGCGCACCAGGCGGGCGAGGCGGGCCATCGCCTCGTCGTTCTCGGCGAACTCGCCGCCCTCCGCGAGGCGGGCGTGGCGGGCCCGGAACGCCTTGAGCGGGCCGAGCAGGCCCGGCGTCGTCCAGTCCAGGAGGGCCCAGAGCTCGGAGAGGTTGTTCTCGACCGGGGTGCCGGTGAGGGCGACGCGTGCCGCGGAGGGGATCGTGCGCAGCGCCTTCGCCGTCGCCGCGTGCGGGTTCTTGACGTGCTGGGCCTCGTCCGCCACCACCAACCCCCACGCCTGGGCGGCCAGTTCGGAGGCGCTCGTACGCATCGTCCCGTACGTCGTCAGGACGAAGCCGCCCTCCAGGTCGCCGTCCAGGCTGCGGCCCGTGCCGTGGAAGCGGCGCACCGGGACGCTCGGCGCGAACCGCTCGATCTCCCGCTGCCAGTTGCCGAGGAGCGAGGCCGGGCAGACCACCAGCGTCGGCTCCGGCCTGGCCCGGTGCAGGTGGAGGGCGATCAGCGTGACCGTCTTGCCGAGGCCCATGTCGTCGGCGAGGCAGCCGCCGAGGCCGAGCGACGTCATGCGGTCCAGCCAGGCCAGGCCCCGGAGCTGGTAGTCGCGGAGGGTGGCGGCGAGCGCGGGCGGCGGGGTGACGGTGCGCAGGTCGTCGGTCAGGCGTTCCCGCAGGCGGGCCAGGGCGCCGACCGGGACCGCCTCGACGCGCTCGCCCTCCACTTCCGCCGTTCCCGTCAGCGCGACGGACAGCGCGTCCACCGGGTCGAGGAGGCCGAGGTCCCGCTTGCGCGCCTTGCGTACGAGTTCGGGGTCGACCAGGACCCATTGGTCGCGGAGGCGTACGACGGGCCGGTGCGCCTCCGCCAGGATGTCCATCTCCGCCTCGGTGAGGGGACTCCCGGCGCCGTCGCCCCCTCCTTCGCCGTCCTCCGCCCCCAGCGCCAACTGCCATCTGAATTCCAGCAGTTGCTCGGTCTTGAAGAAGTCGAAGTTGTCGGCCGCCGTGCCGGGGGCGGGGCGTACGACCGCGGTCGCCGTCAGGCCGCGCGTCAGCTCGCGGGGCCAGTGCACGGCCACGCCCGCGGCGGCGAGCCTGGTCGCCGCGGCACCGAGAAGCTCGTACAACTCCCCCTCACTCAAGGGCAGTACGTCGGGGCGGGGCCGCTCCAGGAGTCGGGTCAGCGGCGGCCATACGCGGGCCGCGCGCCGCACCGCGAGGAGCGTGTCCACGCGGGCCCGCGGGCCGAAGTGGTCGGCGCCGGACCAGAGTAGGGCCGCGTCGGCCACGAGGGTGGGGTCGGCGAGGCTGTGCACCTGCACGACGGCCGCGGCCGGGCTGGCCATGCTCTCGCCGGTGACCTCCGTACGCCTGCCGTGCGGAACATCCTCAGGTACGTCCTCAGGTACGTTCCCGGGAACACCCTCAGGAACGCCGCCACCCCCGGCATCCGTCGCCGCGTCGAACACCTCGTGCGCCTGAAGGTCGAGCCGCAGCGACACCCGTACGCCGGCGTCCATCCCGGCGGCCACCTCCGCGGCCCACTCCCGCGCGCCCGGCAGCCGCTGCGGCTCACGCGCGGCGAAGGGCGCGCCGACCGCGTGCGCCGCGGCGGGCGTACGCGGCAGGGTGTCCACCACGGCGTCGGCGAAGGCCCTGACCAGCGCGAAGGGCTCGGGGAGCAGGAGGGGCCTGCTGCCGGGGAGCGGTACGGCATGCGCCTCGGCCGGCATCGCCGCGGCGATGGCCCGCAGCTGCGTGACGTCGGCGGTGTCCAGCGGCCCCGCCCGCCACGCGTCGAGATCACCGCCGGTCAGCCCGGGCAGCAGCCTGCCCCGCGCGGCCAGGTGCAGCGCGTGCCGGGCGGCGGCGGCCCAGCAGGCCACGGCGGGGTGCGGGGACGCGGCGCGCAGCAGGAGCGGGAGGGCTTCCGCCACGGGCAGGGTCCACGCGGGGACGGTACGCGTACGAACACCCTTGCCGTGGCGGCGTACGACGGCGATCTCCTCCTCGACACCACGGACCGGCGAGTCCGCCGCGCCGGGAGCGACGAAGGCGCCGCCGGCCGGGGCCCAGAACGCGATCCGCCCCTCCCTCGGCACCTCGGCCGGAAGGAACACCGCGGCGCACGACCGCACGAGCTCCGCGAGCAGCCGCTCGGCCTCGCGGGGCGGACCGGCGTCGGCGGCGTCCGTGTTCGCGGCGACTCCCGCCCTCACGTGCACCACCTCGCTCACCCTCAGTCACCCCTACGCCGTTCCCGCACCTCAGCCGTGCCATTCCCGCACCTCAGCCTAGGCCAGCCGTCCCGCGGCGAGCGCCGGGTGGCCCGTCCGACGCCGCCCGCCCCGGCGGAATTCGGATGCGCCCCCGCTCCCCGCTCCCGCAGGATCGGGCCCATGACCACCACACAGCGCACCGTCGTGCCCACCCTCTTCCCGCCGCCCGGTTACGCCCACGCCGCCCTCGTCGAGGCCGGCACCACGCTCGCCTTCATGGCGGGCTCGGTGCCGCTGGACCCCGAGGGGAACCTCGTCGGAGAGGGAGACGTGGCGCGCCAGACGGAACAGGTCATCGCCAATCTCGACGAGGCCCTGCGCGCGATCGGCAGCGATCTGACGCAGGTCGTGGCCAGCACGGTGTACGTCGTGAGCGAGGCGCCCGGCCCGCTGAGCGAGGCATGGGAGGTGATCCGCGCCTCCGACCTGCTCGCGAAGGGCCCGCACACCTCGACGCTGCTCGGGACGACGTGCCTCGGCTACCCGGGCCAGCTGGTCGAGATCACCGCCACGGCCGTGGTCCCGAAGGCGCCTCCCGCCGCCTGAGGCGGCCCGGCTACTGCCGTGCCCTGCTCGCGAGCCCCAGCGCGTACTCCGGCCACCACTGCCCCGCCTTCGGCCCGCCCCGGCACGTCCCGTCGGACTCGCCGGGACGCTTGATCCACAGGTAGGCGTCGAGCGCGGGGTCGCCGGTGGCGGTGGTGGGCGGGGTGCCGAGGGCGCGGCCCGGGGGGTTGCACCAGGGCTGGTCGTCGCTGCCGGTGTAGGGGCCGTTTCCGTTGCGGCTGCTGTCCACGACGAAGTGCTTGGACCCGCCGAGCGCCGCGGCGATGCGATGTGCGTACGCCGAACTCTCGGCGTTGGTCTGATGGTTGGACGTGTTGACGGCGAAGCCGTCGGCCTTGCCGATCCCGGCCTGCCGCAGCGGGGCGACGAGGCGCCGTTCGTCGGGGATCCAGCCGGAGTTGCCCGCGTCCAGGTAGACCTTGGTGTGCGGGCGGGCCTTGAGCCGGTCGACGACGTGGGCGAGCAGGCCGTACCGCTCGTCGGCGTCGGCCTTCGCGCAGCCCGCGATCTCCTGCGCGACGGCGTCGGGTTCGACGATGACGTACGCGGCGCGGTCGCCGATGCCGGCGGCGAGTTCGTCGGCCCACGTCCGGTACTCCGCCGCGGTCGCCGCCCCGCCTCCGGAGTAGTCACCGCAGTCGCGATGCGGGATGTAGTACGCGACGAGTACGGGGGTGCGCCCCGCCTCGGTGGCCGCCAGCGTGACCGCGCGGGCGGTGGGCCCGGGGTCGGCGCCGTACAGCCAGACGGCCTGGGGGCGCCCCGCGATGCGCTGGATGAGCTGGGCGTCGGCGGTCCGGCCCTGGCTTCGCCATGCGGCGACCTGGCGGGCGGCGGCGCTGTCCGGGTCGACCCAGAACTCGGTGGCCGGCGGGGCGGACGCGGGCCCGTCCCCGTCACGCGGGCCGGTGCCGTCCGCCTGAGCGGCGCCGGACGCCGCGGCGCTCACCAGGAGCGTGGCGGCCAGGAGCCGGGCGAGGCGGGGTCGGGGTCGACCGGGTGATCGGAAGGGCGGCTGCGACTGCGACACCGGGCACCTCCAGTTGCTCGGCGCCGGACGGGCCCGGCGCGTTCCCCGGAGTCTGCGGCGACCGGACCACCGCCATGCCCCCTGCACCGCCGGTCGGGCGACAGATCACCAGAAGAATCACTCCGACGGCCGCCCGAACACCCACCCCAAGCCCACACCCCAAGTACCCCCGCCCCGACCACGCTTGACAGACCATCGACTCGCACCCGGCGCGCTCCCCGGAATCTGCGGGAGCCAGGCCACCGCCACGCCTCCCGCACCGCCGGTCAGCCGACGGATCACCAGAAGAATCACTCCGACGGCCGCTCAAACACCCCCCGCGCCCGCCCCCCAAGTACCCGCATACCGCCCACGCTTGACACACCACCAACTCGCACCCGGCGCGTTCCCCGGAGTCTGCGGGAGCCGGGCCACCGCCACGCCTCCCACACCGCCGCTCGGCCGACAGACCACCAGAAGAATCACTCCGACGGCCGCCCGAACACCCACCCCAAGCCCACACCCCAAGTACGCGGCCCTCGCGGATGCTTGGCATGGCCACCGACTCGCGCCCGCCCAACCCGGGCCCGGCAACCGACCGCCTACGAAGGGCCACTCCGCCTCCGCCCCCAAGTCCGCTCCTTGGGAAGGGGTTTGGCGTAGCCGCCCGAACGGCTCGTGGTCAGGCCCAGGGTGATCAGGGACTCGGCGAGTTTCACCGCCGCCGCCACTCCGTCGACCACCGGCATGTCGAGGGCGGTGCCGACCTTCTCCTGCAGGCCGGTCATCCCCGCGCAGCCGAGGACCAGGACCTCGGCGCCCGCGTCGCGGGCCCGTTCGGCGGCGGCCAGGAAGGCCCGGGTGGTGACCTCGGAGTCCCCGAGGTCGAGGACGCCGAGCCCCGTGCCGATCACCGCCGCGCAGTTCTGCGCGACGCCCGCCGCGTGCAGGCTGTCCTCGATCTGGCCGCGCGTCCGGTCGAGGGTGGTGACGACGCCGTACCGCCGCCCGAGCAGGCAGGCGAGATGCGCGGCGGCCTCGGTGATGTCGACGACGGGCACGTCGAGAAGTTCCCGGGCGCCCTCGCGTCCGTGCTCGCCGAACCCGGCCATGACCACGGCGTCGCAGGGTTCTTCGTAGCCGCGCAGGGTGTCCAGGACGGCGGCCGCCGAGAGGTAGCTGTCGAGCCACCCCTCGGCGGACTCGGGGCCCCAGGCGGGGGTGAGCCCGGTGATCGTGGTGCCGGGGGCGGCGGCCGCCGTGGCACCCCGCACGATCTCGTCGGTCATCGCCCGCGTGGTGTTGCAGTTGGTGACGACGATGCGCACTAGGCCTCCACCGCGTCCGTGGGCGCCGCGGCCCGCTCGGCCCCGCACAGCGCCGCGGCCCGCTCGGCCCGGCACAGCGCCGCGTACAGCAGCGCGGCCGTGGCCGTCCCGATGAACCAGGAGTACGGCGCGACGTAGTCGAAGAACGGCACGAGCGCGCACACCGCGGCGACACCGGCGGTCGGCACGAACGCCCCCAGCGCCTTCGGGTTGACGCCCTTCTTGTAGTAGTAGGCCGATCCGGGCTCGGCCTTGAAGAGCGCCTCGGCGTCGATGCGGCCACGCTTCACCCAGAAGTAGTCGACCGCGATGATCCCGAACAGCGGTCCGAGGAAGGCGCCGAGCCCGCCGAGGAAGTAGTTCACGACGGTCGGGTTGGAGTAGAGATTCCATGGCGTGACGAGCAGGGCCGCCACCGTGGAGATGATCCCGCCGATCTTGAAGGTGATCTTCTGCGGCCAGACGTTGGCCAGGTCGTACGCGGGCGAGACGAAGTTGGCCACGATGTTCACGCCCATCGTGGCGACGGCGAAGGTGAGCGCCCCGAAGATCAGCACCCAGGTGTTGCCGATCTCGGCGACCAGTTCGGCGGGGTCGGTGATGGCCTTGCCGAAGACCTCCAGGCTGCCCGCGGTGACGATGACGGAGAGGATCACGAAGGCCGTGGAGTTGATGGGGAGGCCCCAGAAGTTGCCGCGCTTGACGGTGCGGTAGTCGGGGGCGAAGCGCGAGAAGTCGCAGAAGTTGAGCATCAGCGTGCCGTACGTGGCGAGGATGAGGCCGATCGCGCCGAACCACTGCCGCACCTGCTCACCGGTGGAGACCGGGTTGGGGGTGCTGGTGAGCGAGATGGTCCAGCCGGCCTTCCAGAGGATCCACACCGCGAGGGCGATCATCACGACCCAGATGGCGGGCCCGCAGAAGTCCTGGAACTTCCGTACGGATTCCATGCCTTGGGTCATGATCAGCCCCTGCACGAGCCAGAGGGCGACGAACGAACACCAGCCGAGGGCGTGCAGGCCGAGGAAGGAGTGCTCGGTCCACGCGTCGAGGCCCGGGAAGGCGGCGATCAGCATGACGTTGACCGCGATGGACGCCAGATAGGTCTGGATTCCGTACCACATGATGGCGATCACGGCCCGGATCAGGGCGGGGATGTTGGCGCCCCAGACGCCGAAACTGATGCGGCTGACGACGGGGAACGGCACGCCGTGGCGCTGGCCGATCCGCCCCATCATGTTCATCCCGACGTAGATGAGCACGAAGCCGACGAGCAGGGAGGTGAAGATCTGCCAGACGTTCAGGCCGAGGACCAACAGGCCCGCCGCGAACGTGTAGTTGCCCAGGTTGTGGACGTCCGACATCCACAGGGCGAAGAGGTCGAAGACCTTCCACTTGCGTTCGGTGGAGGGGGCGAGGTCTTCGTTGGTGAGGCGGGGGTCGGGCACGAAGTCGGTCGCGGCGCCCGGGGAGTCGGCGCGCTGGATGGGTGTCACGGGGGTGAGGGACACGGGGCCTCCTGCAAGGGGGACGGAGGTGCGCCACCATTTGGTATACCAAGTTTTGGTATACCAAAGATTCCGACATGCTCCCGCTCCCACCGGCGCCCGGCAATGTCCGTACGGTTACGAATCGGTAAATCGATGCGGGGTTCGGCAATGATGGACCCCATGACGACCGTGGAGCAGCCGCTGGCCGCCGTACGCGAACGAGTGCTCGCCGAGCTGCGGCAGGACATCATCGCCGGACGCCTGGGACCGGGCGACCGCCTGGTGGAACGCGAGCTCGCGGAGCGTCTCGGCGTGTCCAGGGTTCCGGTCCGCGAGGCGATCCGGGCGCTGGTCGCCGAGGGCTTCGTCACCTTCGAGACCCCGCGCAGGACCGTGGTGCGCCGTCTGACCCGCACCGACGTGGCCGAACTCTTCGAGCTGCGCGAGGCGTTGGAGGTGTTCGCGACGGGACGCGCGGCGGAGCGGGCCACGGAGGAGGGCCTCGCGGAGCTCTCCGCGCTGCTCGACAGCGCGGCCGAGGCGACGCGCACGGCGGACGCGGAGGCGATCACGGACATCAACACCCGCTTCCACGACCGCCTGCTCGCGATGGCGGGCAACGGCCTGCTGACCTCGGTCATGGAACCGGTGGACGGGCGCCTGCGGTGGATGACGCGGCGCAACGAGGAGTGGACGCATCTGCTCGCGGAACACCGCGAGTTGTACGAGGCGGTGGCGTCCGGGGACGCGGAGCGCGCGCGGCGCGTGGCGCTGGCCCACGTACGGACCAACTACCGCTCCACGGTGCGCCACCTCTTCGGCGAAGAGGAGCAGGACTAGGCCCCCCGGGCCCCACCCCGGACCCCAGCCGACCTCGGTCACGAGGCCCGCAGCACCCGCATCCGCCCGTACGCGTACACGCAGCCCGCGAGCGCCAGGTCCGAGAGCAGCATGAACCCGATCGAGTACGAGTCCTTGGCGCTGTAGATCGCGCCCATGACCAGCGGGGGGACGAAGCCTCCGAGGCCGCCCATCGCTCCCACGATCCCGGTCACGGAGCCGACCTGCGCCTGGGGTGTCACCTGGGAGACCAGGGCGAAGACGCTGCCGCTCGCCGTGCCGAGCCCGGCCGCCATGACCAGGAAGCAGATCGTGCCGCCCGGGTTCAGCGACGGTTCGAAGGCCTGCGCGATGGCGAAGACGGCGACGACGCCCAGCGCGACCGAGGTGACCGAGGCGGGGTGGACACGGTCCGACAGCCAGCCGCCGACGGGCCGGAAGATGACCGTGACCAGCGCGAAGCCGGCCGCCTTGGTGCCCGCGTCGGTGGGCGAGAGGTCGTACCAGGTCTTCAGGTACGTGGGCAGGTAGACGCCGAAGGCGACGATGCCGCCGAAGCCGATCGCGTACAGCGCGGAAAGCTCCCACGTCACCCGCAGCCGTCCCGCCTCGCCGAGGCGGGTCGCGAGGGGGCTCGTCGGCACCGGCCGGTCGGGGCGGTCGGTGATGAGCAGCGCCGCGACCACCGCGAACGCCGCGAGGGCGATCGCCACGACCAGGAACGGGAGATTGTCGCCGTGCTTGGCGATACGGGGCGTGAAGTAGCCGGAGAGCGCCACACCGCCCATGCCCATGCCGAAGACGCCGAGCGCGAAGCCGCGGTGCGCGGGCGGGAACCAGGAGTTGACCAGCGGGATGCCGATCGCGAACGTCGTCCCGCCGAGGCCGAGCAGGAAGCCGACCGCGAGCATCGCGACGTAGTTGTCCTTGGCCGGGATGATCAGCAGCACCGGCACGATGGTGAGCGCCGAGACCAGCGGGAACATCAGTTTGGCGCCGTAGCGGTCGGTGAGCGCGCCGACCGGGACGCGGCCGAGCGAGCCGACGATGACCGGCACGGCGACCAGCAGGGACTGCGCGAACGAGGAGAGCCCGAGCCGCTCCCCGAAGTCGCTGCCGAGGGGTGCGATCAGGTCCCACGCCCAGAAGGTGAGGGTGAACCCGACGGTGGCCACGAGGAGATTGCGGTAGGCGGCGGCCGAGGGGCGTGCCGCGGCGGACGCGGCGGTGGCCGGTGCTTTCGTTGTCATGTGAGAGCCGCTCCAAGCGCCACGAAGGCGCAGATCAGGACGAACAGGATGGCGAGCAGCGGCCACACGAAGCGCAGGTACTTGTCGTAACCGACCTTCGCGAGTGCGACGCCGCCGATGGTCACGGCCGTGGTCGGGACCCACAGATTCATCCAGCCGCTCGCCGCCTGCCAGGCCGTGACGACGACGGAGCGCGAGACCCCGGCGAAGTCGGCGAGCGGGGCGAGGATCGGCATGGCGAGGGTCGCGTGGCCCGAGGTGGAGGGGATGAGGAAGGCGAGCGGCAGGTTCACGACGAAGACGATGATCGCGAAGAGGCCGGAGGACGTGCCCTTCACCACGCCCTCGATGGAGTGCAGGACGGTGTCCGTGACCTTCGAGTTGTTCATGATCACCGTGACGCCGCGGGCGAGCACGATGACCAGCGCGGGCGAGATGAAGTCGGCCGCTCCCTGGGTGATGGTCGAGCTGAGCTGCTGCTCGCCCATCCGTGCCACGCACCCGACGAGTACGGCCGCCACGAGGAAGAGCGCCGCCAACTGCGGGAAGGACCAGCCGAGTTCGAAGCCGTACGGCTGCGCGTCCGCGTCGCCCGTCAGCGCGCTCGACCAGGGCACCACCGAGAAGATCATGAACGCGAAGACGAGCGCGACCAGGACGAGCACGGCCTTGTGCAGGCGTGTCAGCTCGGGCACCTCGCCCGCGTCGGCGGCGGTCTGCCCCCGGTCACCGGGCAGGAAGCCGGAGAGGGAACGCGCCGGGTTCTTCTGTACGCGCTTCGCGTAGCGGATGACGTAGGCGATGGTGACCGCGGTCAGGACGATCCACATCGCGAACCGCAGGATGATGCCGTCGCCGAGCGAGATGTCGGCGGCGGACGAGGCGACGCCGGTCGCGAACGGGTTGACCGTCGAGCAGAGCACGCCGATCCCGGCGCCCAGGATGATCGCGCCGACCGCGACCATGCGGTCGTAGCCGAGGGCGAGCATCAGCGGCACGATCAGGCCGTAGAAGCCGAGGGTCTCCTCCGCGAAACCCTCGACCGTGCCGAGGACGGAGAAGACGAGCATCACCCCCGCGATCAGCATCGCGCCGCGCTCGCGCAGCCGGTGGGCGAGGCGGCCGATGCCGCGGTCGAGGGCACCGGTGGCGAAGACGACGGTGATGAACGCGCCGATGGCGAGCACGAACAGGAAGACGCCCGCGCTGCCGTACAGCTCACCGGCCAGGTCGGGGCCGACCACGCCCGACTTCTCGTCCTGGATGCCGTACAGGCCGTTGACCGGGGCGAGGAAGAGGTCGTTCAGCCGGTCGACGAAGGTCTGGCCCGAGTCGACGCGGTGGTAGCTGCCCTGGACGGGGGCGCCCTTGTCATCGCGGTCGTACGCGCCGGACGGGATGAGGAAGGCGAGCAGCCAGACGGCGACGGTGACGATCGCGAGGATGGTCAGGGCGCTGGGGAAGGTGAACTTCGGCTTGTGCCGCGGCTCTTCGGTGCCGGGATCGGTCGTGGTGGTGCTCATGCGCCGCTCTTCCCGTTTCCGGCGACGCCCCCGAAGTCCGCGGCGTACTCGCGCACGAACGCCGCCATGGCGACGACGGTGTTGCGCAGCTCGGAGAACAGGACGCGTTCGTTCGGGGCGTGCAGATTGCACATGCTGTCCTGGGCGCCGAAGAGCAGGACCTCGGCGCCGGGCGCCGCCTTCGCGAGGCCGTTGACCAGCGGGATGGAGCCGCCGGTCGCCACGAACGAGGCTTCTTCGCCCCAGGCCTCCTTGAGCGCGGCGCGGGCGGCACGGTAGGCGGGGCCGCCGGTCGCGGCCTCGTAGCCGGGGCCGGTGTCGCCGGGCGTGACGGTGAGGGGGACGCCGAAGGGGGTGAGCGAGCGCAGGTGGTCGACCAGCTTCGCCCGGGCCTCCTTCGCGCCCTGCCGGGGGTGGAAGCGGAGGTTCAACTTGGCGCGCGCGTACGGCACGACGGCCGAGGCCGCGTGCTCGACGCTCGGCGCGTCCAGGCCGACGACGGTGATCGCGGGACCGCTCCAGAGCCGTTCGCCGAGGCTGCCGCTGCCGACGAGCGGCACCCCGTCCACCACCCCGGCGAGCTCGCGGAACTCCTCGTCGGTGTAGCCCGTGCCGCTCCAGTCCTCGCGCCGCAGCCCCTCCACGGCCACATCGCCGTGTACGTCGTGCAGGGTGGCCAGGGCCTTGAGCAGCACGAGCAGCGCGTCGGGCGCCGCGCCCCCGAACTCCCCGCTGTGGCGCGGCTCGTCGAGGGTGCGTACCTCCACCACGACCTCGGACGCGCCGCGCAGGGCGGTGGTGAGGGTGGGGGTGCCCGGCCGGAGGTTGCCGAGGTCGGCGACCACCATGGCATCGCAGGCGAAACGCTCGGGGGCGGTGGGCGGATAGTCGTCGAAGGCGCTGCCGTACTCCTCCTGGCCCTCGATGACGATCTTGATCCCGACGGGCGGGCGGCCGCCGTAGGCCCGCAGCATTCCCAGGTGCGCGATGACATTGGACTTGTCGTCCGCGATGCCGCGGGCGCGCAGGCCGCTCCCCGCCTCGTCGATGGGGGTCGGCTCGAAGGGCGGCGACTCCCACAGGCTCTCGTCGCCGGGCGGCTGGACGTCGTAGTGGCCGTAGAGCAGGACCGTCGGCGCCTCGGGGGTCGGCGGCGGGATCTCCCCGTAGATCACGGGCGCGGTGTCGGGCAGGTCGAGCCGCTCGACATGGGGCACCCCCGCTTCCCGCAACAGCTCGGCCAGCAGGTCGTGCGCCTCCTGTACCGGTGCGGCCGGGAAGCCGGGGAAGGCGATCGACGGAATCGCGGCGAGGCGTACGAGGTCGGCCCGCAACGTGTCCATCAGGCCATCGACAGTGGCTTCGAGCTTCATGGGCGGCACCCCTCGGTCTACGTCCCGCTTTGCGGCGAATAGACCGAATTATCGGACTCCGAGGGGAGCGGTTTCCGTGCGGCTCGCCGGGCGGGCGGGGATGCCGCACTGCTGCCGCACGCCCCGCACTCCGGCCCTGAACCGCCGGGCAGGCATTAGAGTCGGGGCATGGCTTCGCAGAATTCAGGCGGTGCGGGCAGCGGTGACGGGACCGGTGGAGCTCCGGCGGCCACGGCTACGGGCAGCGGTCCGGGCGGTGGCGCGGGTGCGGCCGGGGGCTCGGTGCGTGTCGACGCGTGGATCTGGTCCGTACGCCTGGTCAAGACCCGCTCCGCGGGCGCGGCGGCCTGCAAGGGCGGCCATGTACGGGTCAACGGCGAGCGCGTGAAGCCCGCTTACGGCGTGCACGTCGGTGACGAGGTGCGCCTGCGCCACGCGGGCGGCCGCGAACACGTGGTCGTCGTCAAGCGCCTGATCCGCAAGCGCGTCGGCGCCCCGGTGGCCGTCGAGTGCTACGTCGACAACAGCCCTCCCCCGCCGCCCCGCGAGGCCGTCGCCCCCGCCGGCGTACGGGACCGGGGAACGGGCCGCCCCACCAAGCGGGACCGCCGCGAGCTGGAACGACTGCGCGGCTTCGAGGGCTGACGACGAACGACTGCGCGGCTTCGGGGGCTGACTGACGGCACCGGGCGGAACCCCTCGCCCGTCAGCACACCGCCCCTGTACCGCGCCGAACTACCTGTACCGCGCCGAACTACCGGATCGGCAGCGCCCGGACCCAGACTCCGTCCTCCGTCAGATACTTGTCGACCTTCAGCCCCGCCTCCTCCAGCGCCTGCTCGAACTCCTCCTTTGTCAGCGGCCGGGCGCGGAACGTCTGGGTCCATACGGCGTCCGGGAAGACGTACTCCGCGCGCACCTCGTTCACGCCGTCACCGATCGGCTCCGCCGACATGATCCGCACCGTGTAGCCCGCCGGGTCGACCCGCTCCCTCGGCAGGTTCGTGTGATAGTCCGCGCCCTCCCGCTGGATCAGCACACAGCCGTCGTCCGTCACATGGCTGCGGCAGGCCCGCAGCATCCCGCGCCGGACCGACGTGTCGCCGTCGTGCACGAGGAACGACGCGAGCATCACCACCTCGAACCGCTCCCCCAGGTCGAGCTCCTCGATCGGGCTCCGGATCGTGCGCACCGGCCCGTCGAGCGCGGAGACCTTCTCCAGCATCTCGGTGGACTCGTCCACCGCCGTGACCCGGAACCCCCGCTCGAGGAGGGGACGCGTCACCCGTCCCGCGCCGCAGCCCAGCTCCAGGATGTGCGCCCCGGCCGGCACCGCCGCGGCGATGACATCGGGCTCGTCCCCGACGGACAGGCGTGTGTAGAGCTCGACCGCGCAGCCGTCCGGCGTGATCGCCCCGGGCCCCGTCCCCGCGTATCCCTCACGCATCTCAACAGTCATGCCACCTCAACGAAGCGGTTCGGGGGCCCGTTCCCGCCGCGCCCGAAGGCCTCGCGGTCTACAGCGGGAACCAGCCATGCTCCCCGTACCAATGGCCGCCGGCCCGCAGATGGTCGCCCACGGCCCGCTCCACCCTTGTCCGCCTCGGCAGTCCGGCCACGGGCAGGTCGCGGTCGCCGAAGACGAAGGCGACGGGGGTCGTATCGTCCGCCGTCCGCTCGTATCCGGGCGCCAGGCGGAAACGCTCCTGGAAGCGGACGATGTTCGAGTCGGCCGGCAGATAGTGCCTCAGTTGCGGATCGAGCAGCCAGGAGTGGCACACGGCTGTCTCATATCGCTCCTCCGGATAGTGCCGCGCGAAGAACTCCCGCGCCAGCGCCATCGAGCGGTCACAGGACTCCGGGGACAGAGGCCCCCGGAAATCGGCTATGTGGAGGTTCAGACAGGGATCGCCCCGGTCCGCGGAGTGCCCCGCCGCGGCCACCGCCCCGCCCATCCGCTCCCCCAGCACGGCGCGCTGGAACTGCAGCCGCCCCAGTTGGTAGAGCTCGCCCCGGAAATGCAAGGCGTTCCAGCCCGGGTGCAGCAGCCCGGGACCACCGCGCGCCCGGCGGTGCACCGCCATGTGCCGCCCGAGGTCCGCGAGCGTACGCCGGGAGATGTCGTCCGGGATGCCGCGGCTTTGGTGATACGCGCGCACGTGCGGCACGGTCGCCACGAGCACGAAGACGTGGAAGAGGGCCCCGAGCCCGCCGAGCTCCGCCGGCAAGGCCGGGTACTGGGGGTCGTCACCGACCTTCCCCATCTCCCGCACCATCGCGTCGACGCTGCGGTCGAGCAGCCACCGCGCCTCCGGGTCCCCCATCAGCCGCCCGCGCAGGGCCACCAGGTCATTGATGTCCTCGTGCGGCACAGCCAGGTCGAGCAGCACGTCCGGCAGCTCGTCGGCGGTGGGCAGCACCGCCTCGCTCCGCGGCTCCCCCGCGGCCTCGAGATCCTTCAGCCACCCGGCGAGCCATTTGTCGGTCCTCGCCCTGTCCCTCAGTACGTCCAGCACAGCCATACCCCCGATCGTCGCATCTGCGATCTTGAAGGCGCAGGCCCTTCCGGTCCACCGTGCACGGGTGGATGCTGGGAGGTGGGGATGTCCGGGGAGCACGGCGGACAGGGAGGAGATGACCTCTCGTGATGCGCACAGGCAGTGAACCGGTGACCGCGCGCAGTCCGCTGCGCATGCGTTTCTGGCTCAGCGTGTGGGGTCTTATCTGGGCCACGTTCGGCACCGTCGCCTTCGCCCTCACTGGCCGTCCAGGGTGGGCCGTGGTGTGCGGGGCGCTCTGGCTGATCGTCACCGTGGACCTGGCGATGATCCTGCGCCACATCCACCAGGGCCCGCACTATCAGCCGGGCCGCGACATCCCGCCGTACGAGCCGCCGTACGAGCCTCCGAGGGCCGGTTAGCCCTCGGTCGGCCTGGTCAGGCCTCGGTCAGGTCTCGTCGTCGAAGCGCGCCGCCGCCACGTACTCCGGCTGCGGGTCGAGCGCCGCGGCCAGCCGGAAGTGGCGCCGCGCCTGGTCGGGCCGCGCCCCGCGTTCGTAGGTGCGGGCCAGCGCGAAATGGGCGAACGCGTTGTCCGGCTCACGCTCCAGGACGATGCTGAACTCCAGCTCGGCAGCGCGCAGTTGGGCGGCGGCGAAGAAGGCACGGGCCCGCAGCAGCCGCGCCGCCGTGTTCTCGGGGTGGGCCGCGATGACCGTGTCGAGCAGCTTCACGGCGCCTCTGGGGTCCCGGGCGGCAAGGAGCTGCTCCGCCGCACGGAAGTCGATGACATGAGTCTCCGGGGTTATTTCGGGCACGCGTGACTCCTTCCCTCGCTGCACTGTGTCAACGCCCCACACGCCGCCCTCTATTCCACTCCCGCCGCCTGCTCGTCCCTCCCCGCCACTGCTAGGCCGCCCGCGCCCGCCGCGCCAGCTCCGCCCAGACGTCGCCGACCCGCTGCCGCAGGCCTTCCAGCGGGCCGTCGTTGTCGATCACGAGGTCGGCGATCTCCAGACGCTTCTCGCGCGTGGCCTGGGCGGCCATCCGCGCGCGGGCGTCCTCCTCGCTCATGCCGCGCAGCCGCACGAGGCGGTCGAGCTGGGTCTCGGGGCTCGCGTCGACGACGACCACCACGTCGTACAGGGGTGCCAGGCCGTTCTCCGTGAGCAGCGGCACGTCATGGACGACCACGGCGTCCTCGGGAGCGGCCTCCTCCAGCTCGGCCGAGCGGGCGCCGACCAGGGGGTGCACGATCGCGTTCAGCGCGGCGAGCTTCTTCGGGTCGGCGAAGACGACCGAGCCGAGCTTCGGCCGGTCGAGGGTGCCGTCCGGAGCGAGGATCTCCTGGCCGAAGGCTTCAACGACCTTGGCCAGGCCCGGAGTTCCTGGCTCCACGACTTCCCGCGCGATCTTGTCGGCGTCGATCAGGACGGCTCCCGACGCGACGAGGAGACGCGATACTTCACTCTTGCCGGCGCCGATACCGCCGGTCAGGCCCACCTTCAGCATGACCGGCAGCTTAGGGGGTGGCCCCCTCCGCCATACGTCGCCCTCCCGGCTATGCGTCGCCCTCCCGCTCCGCGAGGAAGCGCTCGAACTCCTGGCCGATCTCGTCGGCCGACGGAATGTCCATGGGCTCCGCGAGCATGTTCCCGCGCGCGTCGCCGCCCGCCGCCGCGTCGTACTGGTGCTCAAGTCCCTGCACGAGGGCGACCAGTTCCTCGTCGCCCTCCTGGATCTGCCGGTCGATCTCGGTCTGGGTGCGGTGCGCCTCCGTACGCAGGTGGTGCGCGACGCTCGGCAGCACGAGGCCCGTCGCGGCGGTGATCGCCTCGAGGACCGTGAGGGCGGCGTCCGGGTACGCGGAGCGCGCGATGTAGTGCGGGACGTGCGCGGCGACACCGAGCACGTCGTGGCCCGCCTCCAGGAGGCGGTACTCGACGAGCGAGGCGGCGCTGCCCGGCACCTGCGCCTCGTCGAAGGGGCTGCGGTGCCCCGGCACCAGGTCGGTGCGGTTGCCGTGCGGCGTGAGGCCCACGGGGCGGGTGTGCGGCACGCCCATGGGAATGCCGTGGAAGTTCACCGCGAGGCGCACGCCGAGGCGCTCCACGATCTGCTCGATCGCCGCCGCGAACCGCTCCCACTCGATGTCGGGCTCGGGCCCGGAGAGCAGCAGGAAGGGCGCTCCCGTGGCGTCCTGGAGCAGCCGCACCTCCAGCGCGGGCACCTCGTAGTCCGTCCAGCGGTCGCGCCGGAACGTGAGCAGCGGGCGGCGCGCGCGGTAGTCCACGAGGCGGTCGTGGTCGAAGCGTGCGACCACCTGGCCGGGCAGGCTCTCCGTGAGCCGCTCGACGATCTGGTCGCCGGTCTCACCCGCGTCGATGTAGCCGTCGAAGTGGTAGAGCATGACCAGTCCGGCCGATTCCTGGGCGAGCGCCATGTCGACGACGGCAAGGCCCTTCGGCTCCCATGCGTACAAATCCTGCGGATCAAGCACTGTGACCGCTCCTCGCCCTCTTCGTCGTGACTCGTACAGGAGAACGCCCGCGGCGACGCGCGCATTCCCTCCGCCGCCTCTTCACGGCGGCTTCCCGCGTCACGGCGAACCCCCGCGGGGGACAGCCGAGTTCACGACGGCGGCGAGCGAACGCACCGCGGGCCCGCACCTCCGAAGAGGTACGGGCCCGCGGTGTTCAGCTGTTACCGCCTAGGGGCGAGCCTCAGCTCTGGCCGCCGGCGAGCTTCTCGCGCAGCGCGGCAAGGGCCTCGTCCGACGCCAGGGCGCCGGAGTTGTCGTCCGACTCCGAGGAGTACGAACCGCCGCCGCCACCGCTGCCACCGGCAGCCGGGGCACCGGTCGAGGACGCGGGAGCCGCAGCACCCTCGGCCTCGGCCTGGGCGTCCGCCTCGCGGGACTTGATGACCTGGGCCTGGTGCTGCTCGAAGCGCTGCTGCGCCTCGGCGTACTGGCCCTCCCAAGCCTCGCGCTGGGTCTCGAAGCCCTCGAGCCAGTCGTTCGTCTCGGGGTCGAAGCCCTCGGGGTAGATGTAGTTGCCCTGGTCGTCGTAGGACGCGGCCATGCCGTACAGGGTCGGGTCGAACTCGACGGCCGACGGGTCGGCGCCGAAGGACTCGTTGGCCTGCTTCAGCGACAGCGAGATCCGGCGACGCTCGAGGTCGATGTCGATGACCTTGACGAAGATCTCGTCGTTGACCTGGACGACCTGCTCCGGGATCTCCACGTGGCGCTCGGCCAGCTCGGAGATGTGGACCAGGCCCTCGATGCCCTCGTCGACGCGCACGAACGCACCGAACGGAACGAGCTTGGTGACCTTACCGGGAACGACCTGCCCGATCTGGTGCGTGCGGGCGAACTGCTGCCACGGGTCTTCCTGCGTCGCCTTGAGCGACAGGGACACGCGCTCGCGGTCCATGTCCACGTCGAGAACCTCGACGGTGACTTCCTGGCCGACCTCGACAACCTCGGAGGGGTGGTCGATGTGCTTCCAGGAAAGCTCGGAGACGTGCACGAGACCGTCGACGCCGCCGAGGTCCACGAACGCACCGAAGTTGACGATCGAGGAAACGACGCCGGAGCGGACCTGACCCTTCTGCAGGGTCGTGAGGAACGTCTGGCGGACCTCGGACTGGGTCTGCTCGAGCCAGGCACGGCGGGACAGGACCACGTTGTTGCGGTTCTTGTCCAGCTCGATGATCTTGGCCTCGAGCTCCTTGCCCACGTAAGGCTGGAGGTCGCGGACGCGGCGCATCTCGACGAGGGAGGCCGGCAGGAAGCCACGGAGGCCGATGTCGAGGATGAGACCACCCTTGACGACCTCGATGACGGTACCGGTGACGATGCCGTCTTCTTCCTTGATCTTCTCGATCGTGCCCCAGGCACGCTCGTACTGAGCGCGCTTCTTGGACAGGATCAGACGGCCTTCCTTGTCCTCCTTCTGGAGAACCAGGGCCTCGATCTCGTCACCAACCGCGACGACCTCGTTCGGGTCGACGTCGTGCTTGATGGAGAGCTCGCGGCTCGGGATGACGCCTTCGGTCTTGTAACCGATGTCGAGCAGGACCTCGTCCCGGTCGACCTTCACGATGACGCCGTCGACGATGTCGCCGTCGTTGAAGTACTTGATCGTCTCGTCGATCGCGGCGAGGAAGGCTTCCTCGTTACCGATGTCGTTGACCGCTACCTGCGGAGTGGTGGCGGTGGTCTCGGTGCTGCTCGTCATGTGGGAAAGGGCTCCGGTACGGACAGAAGTCGTAGGTACTGCTAGCGCCGGAACCGATTTCGCTCTGAAGAAGCCGGACAGCCTGGGAAGCGCCGATTCCTGAGTTTCCGAAGAAACGGAAGGCGCCTCGACAACCGAGGGGACATACAACAGACGCGAGCGCATCCTGCTATGTCTGAGGACGGCAGGCTCGCAGCGCAACTTGTAGCATACGGGGGCAGCCGGACAGGGTCAATGCGCGAAGGCGCACACCCGGGGCGGAAGGCCGCAAACCCGGCACAAATGCTGTCGCGTGAGGCCACATGGGCCGCACGGCGCCCTGTCGCGACGCCTTCACGGCGTTCCGCGAGCGCCTCACCGCGACGAGCCTCGACGAAGCCAGACGGAAGAGTACGACGATGGAGCCGATCATCCAAGAGTCCGAGCTGCCCGAGACGCCCGAGCCCGAGGCCACCCGCCGCGACGCGGGGGTCACGGAGAGCAGCCGCGCCAATCGTGGCTGGTGGGACAGGAACGCGGACGACTACCAGATCGAGCACGGCACCTTCCTGGGTGACGACCGGTTCGTGTGGGGTCCCGAGGGTCTCGACGAGGTGGAGGCCGAGCTCCTCGGCCCGCCCGAGGAGCTGAAGGGCAAGGACGTCCTGGAGATCGGCGCGGGGGCGGCGCAGTGCTCGCGCTGGCTCGCCGCGCAGGGCGCGCGTCCGGTCGCCCTCGACCTCTCCCACCGCCAGCTGCAGCACGCGCTGCGGATCGGCGGGAGCGTTCCGCTGGTCCAGGCCGATGCCGGGGTGCTGCCCTTCAAGGACGGCGCCTTCGACCTCGTCTGCTCCGCCTACGGGGTGATGCCTTTCGTCGCCGACCCCGTGCTGGTCCTCAAGGAGGTGCGGCGCGTGCTGCGCCCCGGGGGCCGGTTCGTCTTCTCCGCGACGCACCCCATCCGCTGGGCTTTCCCGGACGAGCCGGGTCCCGAGGGGCTCTCCGTTTCGGCCTCCTACTTCGATCGCACTCCCTATGTGGAGCAGGACGAGAACGGGAACGCGGTCTACGTGGAGCACCACCGGACGCTCGGCGACCGGGTGCGGGACATCGTGGCCTCCGGTCTCCGGCTGGTCGACGTGGTGGAGCCGGAGTGGCCCGCGTGGAACACCCAGGAGTGGGGCGGCTGGTCCCCGTTGCGCGGGAACCTGATCCCGGGGACGGCGATCTTCGTGTGCGTACGAGACTGAGTGCGTGACCCGACTGCGTGACGAAGCCCTCGATCTGCCCGTGAGCAGCGCGCTGCCCGCGCTGCGTTCCGCTCTGGAGGGGCCGGGCGGCGCCGTGCTGTGCGCGCCTCCCGGTACGGGCAAGACGACGCTGGTGCCGCTGGCCCTCGCGGGGCTTCTCGGGGACGGCGCTCCCGTACGACGTGTGGTGGTCGCCGAGCCGCGGCGCATCGCGGCACGGGCCGCCGCGCGGCGGATGGCGTGGCTGCTCGGCGAGAAGGTCGGCGAGAGCGTCGGGTACACGGTGCGCGGTGAGCGTGTCGTGGGCCGCCACGCGCGCGTGGAGGTCGTCACGACGGGTGTCCTGTTGCAGCGGTTGCAGCGGGACCAGGAGCTGGCCGGTGTGGATGTCGTGATCATCGACGAGTGCCACGAGCGGCATCTGGACGCGGACACCGTGGCGGCGTTCCTGGTCGACGTACGGGCGGCGCTGCGGCCCGAGCTGGGCCTGGTGGCCGCGTCGGCGACGACGGACGCGGAGGGATGGGCGCGGATTCTGGGGGACGCTCCCGTGGTGGAGGCGCGGGGCACGTCGCATCCGGTCGAGGTCGTCTGGGCGCCCCCGAACCGTCCGGTGCGGCCGCCGCACGGGATGCGGGTCGACCCGGCGCAGCTCACGCATGTGGCGTCGGTGGTGCGGCGGGCGCTGGCCGAGCGCGACGGGGACGTGCTGTGCTTCCTGCCCGGGGTCGGCGAGATCGCGCGGGTCGCGGGACAGCTGGGGGACGTGGCCGCGGAGGTCCTCCAGGTGCACGGGCGGGCGCCCGCGGCGGTGCAGGACGCGGTGCTCGCGGGCTCGGACGGCACCCGCCGGGTGGTCCTGGCGACCTCGGTGGCCGAGTCGTCGCTGACGGTGCCGGGGGTGCGGGTCGTCGTCGACTCGGGGCTCGCGCGTGAGCCGCGCGTCGACCACGCGCGCGGGCTGAGCGCGCTGACGACCGTACGGGCTTCGCAGGCGGCGGGACGGCAGCGGGCCGGCCGTGCGGGACGTGAGGCGCCGGGGGCCGTGTACCGGTGCTGGGCGGAGGCCGAGGACGCGCGTCTGCCGCGCTTTCCGGCGCCGGAGATCAAGCTGGCCGACCTTTCCGCGTTCGCCCTGCAGACGGCCTGCTGGGGCGATCCCGACGCCTCTGGTCTGGCGCTGCTCGATCCCCCGCCGGCCGGCGCGATGGCGGCGGCGCGTTCCGTCCTGGCGGCGGTGGGGGCCGTGACGCCGGAGTCGGGGCGGGTCACGGACCGGGGCGCGCGGATGGCGCGGGTCGGCCTGCACCCCCGCCTGGCGCGGGCCCTGCTGGACGCGGCTCCCCTCGTGGGCGCCCGCCGCGCGGCCGAGGTGGTGGCTCTCCTGAGCGAGGAGCCGCCGCGTGAGTACGGGGACGACCTCGCGGCGGCCTGGCGCGCGGCCCGGCGGGGCGCGGACGGGTACGCGGCGCGGTGGCGCGCGGAGGTCCGGCGGCTGACCGCCGCGGTGCCCACGGCCGCGGAGCCGCGGGACGCCGGAAGCGATGAGCGGGCCGCCGGTCTCGTCGCCGCCCTCGCCTTTCCCGAGCGGGTCGCCCGGAGCCGCGGCGACGGGGCGTACCTCATGGTGAACGGGACCCGGGCCGAGGTGCGGGCGGGGTCCGCGCTGACCGGGGCGGAGTGGATCGCGGTGGCCGTGGCCGACCGGCCCGTGGGCGCCGGGCACGCGCGCGTGCTGCTCGGCGGGCACATCGACGAGGACGTCGCCCGGAGCGCGGCCGCCTCGCTGCACGCCGAGGGGGACGAGGTCGTCTGGGGCGACGGGGATCTCGTCGCGCGGCACGTGGAGCGGCTCGGCGCCGTGGAGCTGACGGTGCGGCCCCTCAAGAAGCCCGCCCCCGGACTCGTACGGGAAGGGCTGCTCGCGGGGCTCAGGGAAGAAGGCACCGCCCTCCTGAACTGGTCCCAGGGTGCACGGGAGCTGCGGGAGCGGCTCGCGTTCCTGCACCGGCATCTCGGCGCGCCCTGGCCCGACGTGTCCGAGAGTGCCCTGCACGCGCGCGTGGACGAGTGGCTGGAGCCCGAGCTGTCGAAGGCGCGGCGCCGGGCCGACCTGCGGCGCATCGACGCGGGCCAGGCCCTGAACCGGCTTCTTCCCTGGGCGACCGGCGAGGCGACCCGCCTCGACGCGCTCGCCCCGGAGCGGGCGGCTGTGCCGAGCGGTTCCAGGATTCGGATCGACTACTCCGACCCCGAACAGCCCGTGCTCGCCGTGAAGTTGCAGGAGATGTTCGGGCTCGCCGAGACCCCGCGGATCGCGGACGGCGGCGTACCCCTCCTGGTGCATCTGCTGTCCCCCGCCGGGCGTCCCGCCGCCGTCACCGCCGACCTCGCCTCCTTCTGGCGGGACGGCTACCGGGCCGTGCGGGCCGAGCTGCGCGGGCGCTACCCGAAGCATCCGTGGCCGGAGGACCCGGCGGCCGCCGAGGCGACGCGGTTCACCAACGCGCGGCTCAGGCGTTGACCGGTTCCGGCTCGGGCGCCGCCGTGGCCTCCGGATCACCGGGCCTGCGGCTGCGGGCCTCCAGCCAGAGGGACAGGGCGAGCAGGAGCAGGCCGAGGCCGAGGAAGCTCCAGGGGAGATAGGACGTCATGAGGAGGACGAGGACGCGCTGGGACTTCACCAGGTCGACCGTGTCCCTGATGTAGTCCTCGCGCATCTTCACGTGGCCCGCGAAGACCGTGACCTTGTCGCGGTCACCGAGGAGCGTGCCGCCGCGCAGCTCGTTCCGCTGGATCTCCTCGCCGTAGACGGGCGCTCCGGTGGTCGGCTCGACCCAGAACTTGCGGACGGTGGTGTACCAGCGCGTGGTGCCGGTCTTGGCGAGGGACTCCGGGGTGATGCCCTTGACCGGCATGGTCTTGGGGAAGGGCACCTTGGTCCACGGGATGATCTGCTCGAAGTAGTAGACGTCGACGCCACGGAAGGTCTGCGTGCCCTTGTAGTGGATGGGCTTGGTGACGCGGGCCTGGGCGTCGAAGTACTTGTAGTCCCGCTTCTCGGTGAGGAAGGGCCACTTGAACTCGATGCCCTCACGCTTGACCGGGTCTCCGTCGACCATCTCGCCGGTCGCGTGCACCGGCTCCTGGCTGTGCGCGTCGAAGATGTAGCGCTCGGGGACCTTGGACACCATCTTTCCGTCGCCGTCCTGCACGTAGGAGAGGGCGTCCCAGACGACGACGTCACGGGAGGAGTTCGCGTCGGTCTTCTCGATCTTCTCCGAGGCCTCCACATTGCCCTTGAGCGTTTGCACGATGGTGACCTTGTCGACCTTCTTGGCCTGCATGCTGCCGTAGTCGATGAGGGTCGGGTTCTTCGCCTCGAGCACCGCCTCCTGGTACTGGCTCGGCGGGATCTTGGCGAGGCGCGGGAAGGCGTACCAGCGCATGAGCGGGGACATCGCCGTGAAGAACACGGCGAAGGCGAGCAGGATCAGGCTGGCCTTGCGGCGCATCGCGGCGGCCCTCCCTAGGGAGTCAGGGGTGCTTGGGGACGGTGGTGAGCAGCGGCTCCGGCGAGGTCTCGCCGGGCGGGGCCCCCATCGCGGTGATCGTCAGGACCAGGGCGAGGGCGACGGCAAGACCGGTCGCGGCGGCGATGAGAGCGCGCATGCGGAGCCTCCCGAGGCGGTGAACGGCCGGCACCGAGGACGCCGACCATGAACTGACAGGGCGTCAGGGCTGGGGCACCGTAGCAACGCGGCGGCCAGATGAGAACACGTTGCACACACAACGACGCCCCCGCGCCGGGTGGGCGCGAGGGCGTCGCGTTCGGAAGCGTGCGGCGGACCGCCAAGGGTCAGGCCGCGGGTGCCGCCACCTTCAGTTCGACCGTGAGCGTCGCGCCGCCCGCGGTGGTGACGCGCAGCAGATATGTGCCCGCCGCGTCGTCGGCGTACATCTTGGGGAGCTTGAGCACGCCGTTCGCGTCCGTCTTCAGGGCCTTGAGGGTGCGGACCGGCTTGCCGTCCGCGTCCTTGAAGTACGGGCCCTTGTCGTTGGCCGTGGCGTCCGTCGCCGACTTGATCATGGTGGCGGTGGCCGCCACGCGGTCGGCGGCCTCCCCCTTGTACGTCGCCTTGACCTCGAGCTGCTCGGCGAACTCCTTGCCCGGCTCGCAGATCAGCGCCTTGTCGCTGGTCCTGGTCAGGGCGTCGGCCTGGCGCGCGGTGACCGTCGCCGTGTAGTTGAGGCCGGGCAGCGACCGGCCGACGACGGTGGCCCGGACCGTGAACTGACCGGTCTTCTCGCCCGACTTGAGTGCCGGGGCGGTGGCCTTGCCGGTGGCGCTCGTGGTGACGGTCGCGCTGGTGGCACCGCCGGAGAAGCGCGCGTCGGTGTCGCCGACGATGACGAACCGCACCTTGGCCTTGGCCACGCCGGAGCCCGAAGCGGCCTCCGTGCGCACCTGGACGCGCTCGGCGAAGGCGTCGCCCGCCGTCGCGGCGAGCTTGCCGGTGCCGGCGTCCTCCAGGCGTGCGACCCGGTCGGTGGGCGACGGGGAGGGAGCGGGGCTCTCGGAGCCGCCGCCCTGCGAGGGGGGAGGCGTGGTCGAGCCGCCGCTGCCGCCGCCGTTGCCGGGCTCGGAGGGCCTGTCGCTCGGCTTGTCGTCGCCGGACTTGGGGGGCTTCGGCGAGGGCGAACCGGACGCCGGGGGCGTGGGCGTCGGGCTCGTGCTCGGGCCGTTGCTGTCGCTGCGGTCGCCCGGCAGGTCGCCCGTGCCGTCGGGGATCTCGTTGATGCCCTTGCGGTAGTGCTCCAGCCACCTCAGGACCGTGTTGAGGTAGTCCGTCGAGTGGTTGTAACTGAGGATCGCCTTGCGCAGATCGGCGTCGACGGACAGATCGCGGCCGTTCGCGCAGAGGTAGTTCCCGGCGGCGAGCGCGGCGTCGTAGATGTTGTTCGGGTCCGACTTGCCGTCCGCGTTGCCGTCCTCGCCCCAGCTCTCCCACGTCGAGGGGATGAACTGCATGGGGCCGACCGCGCGGTCGTGCGTCTTGTCGCCGTCGTACGCGCCGTTGTCGGTGTCGGTGATCTTCGCGAAGCCGTTGCCGTTGAGGGGTGGGCCGAGGATCTCTCCGATGGTCGTGCCGTTCGCGTCCACGCGGCCGCCACGCGCCTGACCGGACTCGACCTTGCCTATCGCGGCCAGCAGTTCCCAGGGGAGGTTGCAGCCCGGCTTGGAGGTGGCCAGGGAGGCCTCGGCCTTCTTGTACGCGTCCAGGACGGTGGCCGGGATCTCCGAGTCGGCGGTCTCGGCGTCACCGGTGCCGCCGTCGGGCGCTCCGGTCGGCGGGACGGGGCTCTTCAGCTCTGGCAGGTCGGTGTAGTAAGGGGAGTTGCCGGTCGCGGAGTCCTCGGCCGGTGGCGTGGCGCCGGAGGCACCCGCCCGCTCCTCGCGAGGGACGTCCGTCACGCCCGGGGCCTGGGAGGCCGCGAGCGCGGCCACCGCCGCCGCGGCCACCGCGGTGGTCACCGCTCCCCTGCGCAACCGCCTGCCGAATACCGCCGCCATGACCGTGAACCCCTCCCCTTGACGACCGTGTGTGTCGCCGCCCGCTCTGTTGTGTTCCCGGTGCTGCTCCCCAGCGGGCCGACGCAGGCGACACTACGACAACTTCCGGCGCCCAGACACCCGTTCGTGCCCGATTTTCACCGGTTGGCCGCGTGCTGTTCGGACGGGGCCGAACCGGCGGTGAGGGGGCGGGGGCCACCGGACGGGCTGGAATTCAGCCCGTCCGGCGATTGAGGACGAACTCGGCGAAGCCGGTGACGGGACAACCCCGCCAGGATGACGCTCAAGCCCGACGCAGTCAGTGCGCCGCCGACTCCCAGTCCGTTCCCACGCCCACCGACACGTCCAGCGGCGCCCGGAGCGACACCGCGCCCGCCATCTCGCGACGGACCAGCTCCTCCACCTCGGCGCGCTCGCCCGGAGCGATCTCCAGGACGATTTCGTCGTGGACCTGGAGCAGCATGCGGGAGTCGAGCTTCGCCTCCGTCAGCGCGCGGTGCACGTTCAGCATGGCGATCTTGACGATGTCCGCGGCCGTGCCCTGGATCGGCGCGTTCAGGGCCATCCGCTCGGCCATCTCGCGGCGCTGGCGGTTGTCGCTGTTGAGGTCGGGGAGATACCGGCGGCGGCCCAGCATCGTCTCCGTGTACCCCGTCGCGCGGGCCTCGTCGACGGCTCGGCGCAGATAGTCGCGTACGCCGCCGAACCGCTCGAAGTAGGTGTCCATCAGGGCGCGGGCCTCGCCCGCCTCGATGTTCAGCTGCTGGGAGAGACCGAACGCGGACAGGCCGTACGCCAAGCCGTACGACATGGCCTTGATCTTGCGGCGCATCTCGGCGTCGACCGCGGAGCCCTCGACGGAGAAGACCTGGGAGGCGACCGTCGTGTGCAGGTCCTCGCCCGAGCCGAACGCCTCCAGGAGGCCCTCGTCCTCAGAGAGGTGCGCCATCACGCGCAGTTCGATCTGGCTGTAGTCCGCGGTCATCAGGGACTCGAAGCCCTCGCCGACCACGAAGCCACGGCGGATCGCCCGGCCCTCGTCCGTGCGGACGGGGATGTTCTGGAGGTTCGGGTCGGTGGAGGAAAGACGGCCCGTCGCCGCGACGGTCTGGTTGAACGTCGTGTGGATGCGGCCGTCCGCGGCGATCGACTTGATCAGGCCCTCGACCGTGACGCGCAGCTTCGCCTGCTCGCGGTGGCGCAGCATGATGACCGGCAGTTCGTTCTCCGTCTGGGCGGCGAGCCAGGCCAGGGCGTCGGCGTCCGTGGTGTAACCGGTCTTGGTCTTCTTCGTCTTGGGGAGGTTCAGCTCGCCGAAGAGGACTTCCTGGAGCTGCTTGGGCGAGCCGAGGTTGAACTCGTGGCCCGCCGCCGCGTGGGCCTCCTTCACCGCCTGCTGCACCGCGCCCGCGAACTGCTGCTCCATCGCCTCCAGATGGGCCCGGTCCGCCGCGATGCCGTGCCGCTCCAGGCGGGCGAGGAGGATGGACGTGGGCAGTTCGATGTCGGTGAGGAGATTGCCCGCGCCGACCTCCGGCAGCTTCTCGCCGAAGGCCGCGCCCAGGTCGAGGATCGTGCGGGCCTGCGACATCAGCGCGTCCGCCTCGGCCTGGTCGTCCTCCTCCGTGCCGAAGGCGAGCTGGCCCTCGGCCACGGAGGCGGGCGCCAGCTCCCGGCCCAGATATTCGAGGGACAGAGCGTCCAGGGCGAAGGAGCGGCGGCCGGGCTTGACCAGGTACGCGGCGAGCGCCGTGTCCATGCTGACGCCGTCCACCGTCCAGCCGTGCTCGGGGAAGACCCGCATCGTGGCCTTGGCGTTGTGCAGGACCTTCGGCTTCTTCGGGTCGGCGATCCAGGCGGCGAAGGCCTTCTCGTCGGCCTCGTCCAGGCGGGAGGGGTCGAACCAGGCCGCCGCTCCGCCGGCCGCGGCGAGGGCGACCTCGGTCACCGAGCCCGTGCCGAGCTGCCAGGTGTCGACCGTGGCCATGCCGAGGACCGCGTTGCCGTGCTCGGTGAGCCACGGGGCGAGCTCGCCCGCGCCGATCACCGTGCCGTCCAGCTCCACGCCGGGCTCGGCCGGGGCCTGCTCGGCCTCCTGCGCGCCGGGGTCGACGGCCAGGAGGCGCTCGCGCAGCGAGGGGTTACGGATCTCCAGGGTGTCCAGGACCATGGCGAGGGCCGTGCGGTCGTACGGAGCGCGCTCCAGTTCGGCGACCGTCTTGGGGAGCTCCACGTCGCGGACCATCTCCGTGAGGAGGCGGTTCAGCTTCACCGCGTCCAGGTGGTCGCGGAAGTTCTGTCCGGCCTTGCCCTTGACCTCTTCGGCGCGCTCGACGAGCTCCGCGAAGGAACCGAACTGGTTGATCCACTTCGCGGCGGTCTTCTCGCCCACCCCGGGGATGCCGGGGAGGTTGTCGGACGGGTCGCCGCGCAGGGCCGCGAAGTCCGGATACTGGCTGGGCGTGAGGCCGTACTTCTCCTCGACCTTCTCCGGGGTGAAGCGCGTCAGCTCCGATACGCCCTTGGTCGGGTACAGCACGGTCACGTGGTCGGTGATCAGCTGGAAGGAGTCGCGGTCGCCGGTGACGATCAGGACGTCGAAGCCGGCCGCCTCGGCCTGCGTGGCGAGGGTGGCGATGACGTCGTCCGCCTCGAAGCCGTCCACCGCGAACCGCACGGCGTTCATCGCGTCGAGGACCTCGCCGATCAGCTCGACCTGCCCCTTGAACTCGTCCGGGGTCTTGGAGCGGTTCGCCTTGTACTCGGGGAACTCCGTGGAGCGCCACGTCTTGCGCGAGACGTCGAAGGCGACCGCGAAGTGCGTGGGCGCCTCGTCGCGCAGGGTGTTCGCCAGCATCGACGCGAAGCCGTAGATCGCGTTCGTCGGCTGGCCCGTCGCGGTCGTGAAGTTCTCCGCGGGCAGCGCGAAGAACGCCCGGTAGGCCAGGGAGTGCCCGTCCATGAGGAGCAGGCGCGGACGCTGCTCGCCACTCGGCTTCGTCGCGGTCTCGGACTTCTTCTTCGCTGCTTTTTCTGCCACGTCCCCGATCCTGCCACGCCCCACTGACACTCAGGCCCAACCCTCACCCGCGAGGGCTCCGCCGGCGGCGCGTGGGAGGATCGGAGACATAGCTCACGCACGTGCTCGAAGGGGAGCCGACCATGGCAAGGAAGTCGCCCAAGGGTGATCCGGTCCAGGACGCGCCGCAGGTCGCGCAGGCGCAGCACTCCGCGGCGGGCATTCCCGCCATCGGGCACTCGCTGCGCATGGCCCAGCAGCAGATGGGCGTGCGGCGCACGGCGCTGACGCTGCTCCGGGTCAATCAGAAGGACGGCTTCGACTGCCCCGGCTGCGCCTGGCCCGAGCCCGAGCACCGGCACACGGCGGAGTTCTGCGAGAACGGCGCGAAGGCGGTCGCCGAGGAGGCCACGCTGCGCCGCGTCACCCCCGACTTCTTCGCCGCGCACCCCGTGGCCGACCTCGCCACCCGCAGTGGGTACTGGCTGGGTCAGCAGGGCCGCCTCACCCACCCGATGTATCTGGCGGAGGGCGCCGAGCGCTATGAACCCGTCCCCTGGGAGCGGGCCTTCGACATCATCGGCGAGGAACTGGCCGCGCTGGACAGCCCGGACGAGTCCGTCTACTACACCTCGGGCCGCACCAGCAACGAAGCGGCGTTCCTGTACCAGTTGTTCGCCCGTGAGCTGGGCACGAACAATCTGCCCGACTGCTCGAACATGTGCCACGAGTCGTCGGGCTCCGCGCTCACCGAGACGATCGGCGTCGGCAAGGGCAGCGTCCTCCTGGAGGACCTCTACAAGTCGGACCTGATCATCGTGGCCGGGCAGAACCCGGGCACGAACCACCCCCGCATGCTCTCCGCCCTGGAGAAGGCGAAGAACAACGGCGCGAAGATCATCACGGTCAATCCGCTGCCCGAGGCCGGCCTGGAGCGCTTCAAGAACCCGCAGACCCCGCAGGGCATGCTCAAGGGCACCGCCCTCACCGACCTCTTCCTGCAGATCCGCCTCGGCGGCGACCAGGCCCTGTTCCGTCTCCTCAACAAGCTCATCCTGGAGACGGACGGAGCAGTGGACGAGGAGTTCGTCCGCGAGCACACCCATGGGTACGAGGCGTTCACCGAGGCCGCGCGCGGCGCCGACTGGGACGAGACCCTCGCCGCGACCGGCCTCTCCCGCGAGCGCATCGAGGAAGCCCTCGCCATGGTGCTCGCGTCAAAGCGCACCGTCGTGTGCTGGGCGATGGGATTGACCCAGCACAAGCACGCCGTGCCGACCATCCGCGAGGTCGTCAACTTCCTTCTGCTGCGCGGCAACATCGGCCATCCAGGCGCGGGCGTGTGCCCGGTGCGCGGGCACTCCAACGTGCAGGGCGACCGCACGATGGGCATCTTCGAGCGGCCCGCGCCGGCGTTCCTCGACGCCCTGGAGAAGGAGTTCGGCTTCGCGCCGCCGCGCGAGCACGGCCTGGACGTCGTCCGCGCGATCGAGGCACTGCGGGACGGCAAGGCGAAGGTGTTCTTCGCGATGGGCGGCAACTTCGTGGCGGCCTCGCCCGACACGGAGGTGACAGAGGCGGCGATGCGCAAGGCCCGCCTGACCGTGCACGTGTCGACGAAGCTGAACCGTTCGCACGCCGTCACGGGCGCGCGCGCCCTGATCCTGCCGACGCTCGGGCGCACCGAGCGGGACCTCCAGGCCAGTGGCGAGCAGTTCGTGACCGTCGAGGACTCGATGGGCATGGTGCACGCCTCACGCGGCCGTCTGGAGCCCGCGAGTCCGCATCTGCTCTCCGAACCGGCCATCGTGTGCCGCCTGGCCCGCCGCGTCCTCGGTCCCGAATCGGCCACGCCCTGGGAGGAGTTCGAGAAGGACTACGCCACGGTGCGCGACCGCATCGCGCGCGTGATCCCCGGCTTCGAGGACTTCAACGCGCGCGTGGCCGACCCCGCGGGCTTCGCCCTGCCGCACGCCCCGCGCGACGAGCGCCGCTTCCCCACGGCCACCGGCAAGGCGAACTTCACCGCGGCGCCGGTGGAGTTCCCGGCGCTTCCGAAGGGCCGCCTCCTGCTCCAGACGCTGCGCTCGCACGACCAGTACAACACCACGATCTACGGCCTCGACGACCGCTACCGGGGCATCAGGAACGGCCGCCGGGTCGTCCTGGTCAACCCCGACGACGCTCGCGAGCTGGGCCTCGCCGACGGGTCGTACGCGGACCTCGTGAGCGAGTGGAAGGACGGCGTCGAGCGGCGCGCGCCGGGCTTCCGGATCGTGCACTACCCGACGGCCCGGGGCTGTGCGGCGGCGTACTACCCGGAGACGAACGTCCTGATCCCGCTGGACGCGACCGCCGACACCAGCAACACCCCCGCCAGCAAGTCCGTCGTCGTGCGCCTGGAACAATCGGGGACCGACTGAGCGTTCGCTCAGTGACGGTGTGGACGACGAACGGAGCCGGGCCCCATGGGCGAGCAGCACAGCGTGAAGTTCCCGCAAGAGGTCATCGACGAGTACGCGGCGCTCGGTGTGGACCTGCCCGCCCTCTTCTCCGCGGGTGACCTGGGGACCAGGATGGGCGTCGAGATCGTCGAGGCCTCCGCCGATCGCGTCGTGGGCACCATGCCGGTCGAGGGCAACACCCAGCCGTACGGCCTGCTGCACGGCGGCGCCTCCGCCGTCCTCGCCGAGACCCTCGGCTCGGTCGGCTCGATGCTGCACGGCGGGAGCACCAAGCTCGCCGTCGGCGTCGACCTGAACTGCACGCACCACCGCGGCGCGCGTTCGGGCCTGGTCACCGGCGTGGCGACGCCCGTGCACCGGGGCCGCTCCACGGCGACGTACGAGATCGTCATCACCGACGAGCAGGACAAGCGGGTGTGCACCGCCAGGCTGACCTGCCTGCTGCGTGACGTGCAGCCCAACGGCGCCGCCGCGTAAGGGGGTTGAGGGCGGGCGCGCCTCCTGCCGGAACAGGCGCGCCCCACGCATTGTCGGGGCGTGCGGCCCCGGTCTAGCGTCGGTGCATGAGGCACCGGAAACAGCTCTGTGCGCTCGCCCTCGCCGCCGCCCTCCTGGGCGCCACCCCCGGCATCACCGGCTGCAAGGATCTCTCTCCTGCCGAAGACGCCCACAGCAAGACCCCCGAGCCCTCCGCCGCCACCACCCCTCCCCAGGACCTCTGCACGGCCCTGATCACCAAGTGGGGCCGGCAGATCTACGACTCGGGCAAGGAGACCTACGGCGACTACCAGTCGATGGGCCTCTCCAACGGTCAGTACATGATCCTGCGGGACACCCTCGACCTCGCCCGCGCCGAGCGAAAGCGCCACGGAGCCGACGCGGGACGGAAGTTGATCACCCGTGAGGCCCGCGAGCGGTGCGAGGAGCGCTACCTCCACGGGGAGCCGAGCGGCGGGCCGTGGGTGTGAACGCCATCGGCCCCATCGAGCCCGGCGACGACACCTACGAGACCCGAGCCGTCCGCGTCACCGCCACGGATCCGGCCACCGCCCCCGTCCGGCCCCGCCCACCCCTCACCCGGCGCCGAAGAACCTTCCTGGCACTCGCCGCGGCCGCGATCGTCGCCGCCGCCGCTCTCGGCCTCTATCTGACCCGCCCGCGGCCTCCCGCGCCCCCGCCGCCGCTCCATCCGTCGCAGACCGTGTCCGTGACCTACCGGGGCGACATGACGCACCCGAGGGCCGGCGACCGTACGTTCGGCTTCACCGTGGCCCTGCGCCAGGAATCAGGGCCCCCGGTCTCCGTCAGACGGATCACGCAGCCATCGGCGGCACTGTCGGTCACCGTCGCCCCCCATACCCCATTCACCGTGAAAACGGGAAGCCCTCGTACGGCACGAATCACGATGCACATTCGCGAATGCGGAAATGTGCAACGGAATGCCGGACTCCCTTTCCTGGTGGTAACACTGCGTAATGTGCGCGCAATGCAGTTACAGGCCTTCATCCTCGGCGAGAGGTACGCAAAAGATCTTTCTCGGGCCCTGACAGCCGCATGCCCCCCGAACACTGATGTCATGAGTAAAACACCCTGACAGTCCTGCAAGTTCTCAGTATGCGGGATGCGCCGAAGATGGCGTATTCCGGCACAACCGCCCCCTGAGTTCCACCCCGGAATACTCCGTGGCATAACAAGAGCGTCACACCTTTGGCCTGACCACTCCACCTGGAACAAAGCGCGCCTTAGAGTCACGGCCAGTCACCGCGCCCACCGGATTCCTGTCAGTTCGGTTCTGCGCTCGACCCGGCCACCCAACAGGGGACGGCCGTGCCAGGGGAAAGGACTGATCGTGCGTCAACGTTCGCTCATAGCCATCACCGCTGCACTCACCGCGGGGGCACTCACCCTCACCGCCTGTGGCTCACGCGACGACAAGGACAAGGGAGACGACGCGGGCGGCGGTACCACCGTGGTCATCGGCGTCGACGCGCCACTGACCGGCGACCTGTCCGCGCTGGGCCTCGGTATCCGCAACTCCGTGGATCTCGCCGCCAAGCAGGCCAACGAGAAGAAGTACGTCGACGGCATCACCTTCAAGGTGGAGTCCGCCGACGACCAGGGACAGCCCGCGTCGGGCCAGACCAACGCGACCAAGTTCGTCGCGAACAAGGACATCCTCGGCGCCGTCGGCCCCCTGAACTCCTCCGTCGGCGAGTCGATGCAGAAGGTCTTCGACGACGCGAAGCTCGTCCAGGTCTCCCCCGCCAACACCAACCCGGCCATGACCCAGGGCCAGGACTGGAACGGCGGCAAGAAGGTCCGTCCGTACAAGGCCTACTTCCGTACGGCGACCACGGACGCCGTCCAGGGCCCGTTCGCGGCGCAGTACCTGTACAACGACGCGAAGAAGAAGAAGGTCTTCGTGGTCGACGACAAGAAGACCTACGGTGCCGGCCTGGCCGCCACCTTCACGGACGAGTTCAAGAAGCTCGGCGGCAAGGTCGCCGGCACCGAGCACGTGAACCCGGACACCAAGGACTTCGGCGCCGTCGCCACCAAGATCAAGAACTCGGACGCGGACGTCGTCTACTACGGCGGCGAGTACCCCGCGGCCGGCCCGCTCAGCAAGCAGATGAAGAAGGCCGGGGCCAAGATCCCGCTCGTCGGCGGTGACGGCATCTACAGCGCCGACTTCGTCAAGCTCGCCGGCAAGGAGGGCAAGGGCGACATGGCCACCTCCATCGGCCAGCCCGTCGAGGAACTGCCGTCCGCCAAGGAGTTCATCGCGAACTACAAGAAGGCCGGCTACAAGGAGGCCTACGAGGCCTACGGCGGCTACTCCTACGACTCGGCCTGGGCGATCATCGAAGCGGTCAAGAAGGTCGTCGAGGACAACGACGGCAAGCTGCCCGACGACGCCCGCGCCAAGATCGTCGAGGCGATGCAGGACGTCTCCTTCGACGGTGTGACCGGCAAGGTCTCCTTCGACGAGTACGGCGACGCGACCAACAAGCAGCTCACCGTGTACGAGGTGAAGTCCACCGAGGACCCGGCCAAGGGCTGGAAGCCGGTCAAGTCCGGCACGTTCACCGGCTGATCCGACCCCGCAGCCAACGACACCACCGCGCGGGGCGCTGCCTCTGCAGCGCCCCGCGCGGCGTCGCATCCGTCACCTAAGCCGTACGGCCGGCGAGGCCCACCGCCACCGCCCCCCGGCCGAACGACACCGAAAGACTCGGAGGACCTGCGGTGCACGAACTGCCGCAACAGCTGGTCAACGGCCTGCTACTGGGATCCATGTACGGCCTGATCGCCATCGGCTACACAATGGTCTACGGCATCGTCCAGCTCATCAACTTCGCCCACGGCGAGATCTTCATGGTCGGCGGGTTCGGCGCCCTCACCGTCTGGCTGTGGCTGCCGGGCGGCACCAGCATGTGGATCGCCCTGCCGCTCATGCTCATAGGCGCCGTCATCGTCTCCACGCTCATAGCGGTCGGAGCCGAACGCTTCGCCTACCGCCCGTTGCGCGGCGCACCCCGCCTCGCACCGCTCATCACCGCCATCGGCCTCTCGCTCGCGCTGCAGCAGGCCGTCTGGGCCTGGTACCCGAACGCGAAGTCGTCCCGCACCTTCCCCGAGATGCCCGGCGACTCCATCCACCTGGGCTCCGTCACCATCCAGCCCGGCGACATCTTCCTGCTGATCACCGCCCCGATCTGCATGTTCGCCCTCGGCTACTTCGTGATGAAGACCCGCGTCGGACGCGGCATGCAGGCCACCGCGCAGGACCCCGACACCGCCAAGCTCATGGGTGTCAACACCGACCGAGTCATCGTCGTGGCCTTCGCGATCGGCGCCGCCTTCGCCGGCATCGCCGCCGTCGCCTACGGCTTCCGCTACGGAGAAGTCCAGTTCCGCATGGGCTTCCTCTGGGGCCTCAAGGCCTTCACCGCCGCCGTGCTCGGCGGCATCGGCAACATCTACGGCGCGATGATCGGCGGCCTCGTGCTCGGCATCGCCGAAGCCATGGCCACCGCCTACATGAACGACATCCCCGGCATGAGCCAGCTCGGCGGGCAGTCCTGGGCCGACGTCTGGGCCTTCGTACTCCTCATCGTCGTACTCCTCGTCAGGCCACAAGGTCTCCTTGGCGAGCGCGTCGCGGACAGGGCGTGAGAACCATGACCACACAGACCACTGCGGCCGACGCGCCAAGCCCCAAGCAGGACCACACCGCCACCGGCCTCATCGCCATCCCCGAGGGCCCCGCCCGCGCACTGGCCACCGGCGGCGGCATCCTCACCATCGTCTCCACGTTCATGGCGTGGACCTGGACCGCGGCGTTCCCCGGCGACCTCACCGTCTACGGCTACCCCGGCGGCCTCCAGGTGCTCGTCCTGATCGCCGGCATCCTGACCACGCTCTTCGGCCTCGCCTCCTACGGCGTCAAGGGCGTACGGGCGCTGGCGCCCGGCGGCGCCGACGCCGCGCTGAAGTACGCGGCCCTCGCGGCCTTCGCCACCACCTGGTACACGGTCATCTCGATCAGCTACCAGCTCGGCGGACTCGCCAACCTCGACCCCGGCGGCTGGGTCGCCGCCATCGCCACCCTGGCCGCCTTCGTCGGCGCCCTCGCCCTGCCCTTCGTACGGCCGCACACCTACGCGGTCGACCCCGAGGACAGCAGCGGCGAGCAGTTCAAGCACCGCCTGCGCAACGGCATGACCATCTTCAAGGGCGCCTTCGCCGCGGAGGCCCCGCCCACGCCGCGCAAGCTCCCCAGCTACCTCGAGATCCTCATCATCGTCGCCGCGCTCGCCGTCGGCCTCCTGGTCTTCACCTACGGCATCGGCACCGAGTACGACGAGCTCTTCATCGGCTTCCTGATCACCGTGGCGTTCAGCTTCGCCGCGCTGTCCAAGGCCGGGCTCGTCGCCCAGGTCTCCACGTACACCGCACGGCACCGCAACATCACGCTCATCGGCGCCTTCGTGGCCGCCGCCGCGTTCCCCTTCACCCAGAGCGACGACCAGTACGCCACCATCGGCGTCTACATCCTCATCTTCGCCACCGTCGCCCTCGGCCTGAACATCGTCGTCGGCCTCGCGGGCCTCCTCGACCTCGGATACGTCGCCTTCCTCGGCGTCGGCGCCTACGCGGCGTCCATGGTCTCCGGATCGCCCTCCTCGCCCTTCGACGTCCACCTGCCGTTCTGGGGCGCCATCCTGGTCGGCGCGGGCGCATCGCTCATCTTCGGCGTGCTCATCGGCGCCCCGACCCTGCGACTGCGCGGCGACTACCTCGCCATCGTCACCCTCGGCTTCGGTGAGATCTTCCGGCTCGTCGCGATGAACTCCGACGGCACGTCCGGACCGGACATCACCAACGGCTCGAACGGCATCTCCTCGATCCCGAACCTGAAGATCCTCGGCTTCGACTTCGGCCTCGAGCACACCATCTTCGGCGTCACCATCGGCCGGTTCGCGAACTACTTCTTCCTGATGCTGCTCATCACCCTCGTCGTGGTGCTGGTCTTCCGGCGCAGCGGCGACTCCCGCATCGGGCGCGCCTGGGTCGCCATCCGCGAGGACGAGACCGCGGCGCTCGCCATGGGCATCAACGGCTTCCGCGTGAAGCTCATCGCCTTCGCGCTCGGCGCCTCGCTCGCCGGACTCGCGGGCACGGTGCAGGCACACGTCACCTACACCGTCACCCCCGAGCAGTACCAGTTCGCCAACACCGTCCCGCCCAACTCGGCGTTCCTGCTCGCCGCGGTCGTCCTCGGCGGCATGGGCACCATCAGCGGACCCCTCGTCGGCGCGGCGCTGCTCTACCTCATCCCGAGCAAGCTCTCGTTCCTGGGCGACTACCAGCTCTTCGCCTTCGGCCTCGCGCTCGTGCTGCTCATGCGCTTCCGCCCCGAGGGCCTCATCCCCAACCGCCGCCGCCAGCTCGAATTCCACGAGGCCGACCTGGCTCCCGGTGACACGCCGCCTCCCACAGTCCTCAGCAAGACAGGGGCCTGAGCCATGACCACCGACACCACCACCAGCAAGGACAGCCCCGCCGCGACGCCGGCCGGGCAGACCGTCCTGGACGCCCGGGGCGTCACGATGCGGTTCGGCGGCCTCACGGCCGTACGCTCCGTCGACCTCACCGTCAACAGCGGCGAGATCGTCGGCCTCATCGGACCCAACGGCGCGGGCAAGACGACCTTCTTCAACTGCCTCACCGGCCTCTACATCCCCACCGAGGGCGAAGTCCGGTACAAGGACAAGGTCCTGCCCAGCAAGTCCTTCAAGGTCACCGCGGCAGGCGTGGCCCGCACCTTCCAGAACATCCGTCTGTTCGCGAACATGACGGTCCTGGAGAACGTCCTCGTCGGCCGCCACACGCGGACCAAGGAAGGCCTCTGGTCGGCCCTCCTGCGCGGCCCCGGCTTCCACAAGGCGGAGGCCAAGTCCAGGGAGCGCGCCTTGGAGCTCCTGGAGTTCGTCGGCCTCGCCGAGAAGGCGGAGCACCTGTCCCGCAACCTGCCCTACGGCGAGCAGCGCAAGCTGGAGATCGCCCGCGCGCTGGCGAGCGAGCCCGGACTGCTCCTCCTGGATGAGCCGACCGCGGGCATGAACCCGCAGGAGACCCGCGCCACCGAGGAACTCGTCCTCGCCATCCGCGACATGGGCATCGCCGTCCTCGTCATCGAGCACGACATGCGCTTCATCTTCAACCTGTGCGACCGCGTGGCCGTACTCGTCCAGGGCGAGAAACTCGTCGAGGGCGACAGTGAGACCGTCCAGCAGGACGACCGCGTCATCGCCGCCTACCTGGGCGAGCCCTTCGAAGGAGCCCCCGGCAGCACGGAAGCCGACGCCACGGGCAACGAGGAGACCAGCTGATGACCGCACTGCTCGAAGTCGAGGACCTCAAGGTCGCCTACGGCAAGATCGAGGCCGTCAAGGGCATCTCTTTCAAGGTCGAGGCCGGCGAGGTCGTCACGCTGATCGGCACGAACGGCGCAGGCAAGACCACCACGCTGCGCACGCTGTCCGGACTGCTCAAGCCGGTCGGCGGCTCCATCAAATTCAACGGGAAAGCGTTGCGCAAATACCGCGCCGACCAGATCGTCTCGCTCGGCCTGGCCCACTCTCCCGAGGGCCGGCACATCTTCCCGCGCATGACGATCGAGAACAATCTGCGGCTCGGCGCATATCTGCGCAACGACAAGGGCGGCATCGAAAAGGACATCGCGCGCGCCTATGACCTCTTCCCCATTCTCGGGGAACGCAGAAAGCAGGCGGCGGGCACGCTCTCCGGCGGCGAGCAGCAAATGCTCGCCATGGGCCGCGCCCTGATGTCCCAGCCGAAACTGCTCATGCTCGACGAACCCTCCATGGGACTTTCGCCGATCATGATGCAGAAGATCATGGCGACCATCGCCGAGCTCAAGTCCCAGGGCACGACGATTCTGCTCGTCGAGCAGAATGCCCAGGCGGCTCTCTCGCTCGCCGACCACGGTCATGTCATGGAGGTCGGCAAGATCGTCCTGTCCGGATCGGGGAACGACCTGCTGCATGACGAGTCCGTGCGCAAGGCGTACCTCGGCGAGGACTAGGACTCCGGCCCCGCACACGAGAAAGGCCCGCCCCCCGGCTTCGGGGGGCGGGCCTTTTCCGTACGTACGCGCGTGACGCGCGCGAGGGCTACTGCCCCTTGGCGGCCTTCTTCTCGTCGGCGTCCTCGATGACCGCCTCCGCGACCTGCTGCATCGACAGGCGCCGGTCCATCGACGTCTTCTGGATCCACCGGAAGGCGGCGGGCTCGGTCAAGCCGTACTCGGTCTGAAGAATCGACTTGGCCCGGTCCACCAGCTTCCGCGTCTCCAGGCGCAGGGTGAGGTCGGCGACCTCGCTCTCCAGCGTCTTCAGCTCCGTGTAGCGCGAGACGGCCATCTCGATGGCCGGCACCACGTCGGTCTTGCTGAAGGGCTTCACGAGGTACGCCATGGCGCCGGCGTCCCTGGCCCGCTCGACCAGGTCACGCTGCGAGAACGCGGTCAGCATGAGCACCGGGGCAATGCTTTCCTCGGCGATCTTCTCGGCCGCCGAGATGCCGTCCATGACGGGCATCTTCACGTCAAGGATCACCAGGTCCGGCTTGTGCTCGCGGGCCAGCTCGACGGCTTTCGCACCGTCACCGGCCTCGCCGACGACGGTGTAGCCCTCCTCCTCGAGCATCTCCTTGAGGTCGAGCCGGATGAGAGCCTCGTCCTCGGCGATGACGACACGGGTCGTCAGCGGAGGCACATGCGACTTGTCGTCGTCATCGGCTACGGGCTGGGGCGACTCGGGGGAAGTCACGGGGGCTCCTTGTTACGGGCCGGGCAGGTACTGCTGCCTCGCCAGCCTACCTAGCTGCAGCGTCCCACGGTGACCCGGTATAGTTCCGGCAGTGCCTGCCGGGTTGGTGGAACGGTATACACGGAGGTCTCAAACACCTCTGCCTGAAAGGGCTTGCGGGTTCGAATCCCGCACCCGGCACATCGCAGGAAAAAGCGGGTGCCCACGATTTCGTGGGCACCCGCTTTTCTGTGCGCGCCTCGCCGGTTTTCATGACGGACAGTAGCCGCACGGCTGCGCGCCCGGCCCCGGCACCCGCACCGCGCCGCCCGCGCAATAGGACGCGTCACTCCCCTCCCCCGTCCTCCCTGGGAGCTGCCCCAAATCCCCCCAGAACCCTTGCCCCGCCCCGGGGCCCGCTGCGATCTTCGGCCGCATGACTCCCTTGAACCGGCGTACCTTCGTCGCTGCCGCAGCGGGGGCCGCCGCGGCGGCCGTGGCCATGAATCCGCAGACCGCCTTCGCGATCGACCGCGAGGGCAGCAGTAAGGGAGGGGACGACTTCGCCGATGCCGAGAAGGGGTTCATTGCCGCCCTCACTCCCGGGGTCGTGAAGAACGCCAAGGGGCAGGTCGTGTGGGACGCCGACGCGTATGACTTCCTTGAGAAGGAGGCGCCCAGGACCGCGCACAAGAGTCTGTGGCGGCAGTCGCAGCTCGTGTCGAAGCAGGGGCTCTACAAAGTCACTGACCGTGTTTATCAGGTGCGTGGGCTTGATCTGTCGAACATGACGATCATCGAGGGTGACACCGGGGTCGTCGTCATCGATCCGCTGATCTCGGCGGAGACCGCCGCCGCCGCGCTGAAGCTGTATCGCGAGCATCGCGGGGAGAAGGTGGTCACCGGGCTCATCTACACCCATCCGCACGTCGATCACTTCGGCGGTTGCCGTGGTGTGCTGCCGGAGGGGGCCGGTGATGTGCCCGTTCTCGCTCCCGACGGATTCATGGAGCATGCCGTCTCGGAGAACGTTTACGCCGGGACCGCCATGCAGCGGCGTTCCGGGTACATGTACGGGGCGTTGCTGCCCAAGTCGCCCGCCGGGCAGATCGGCTGCGGGCTCGGGCAGACCGTGTCCCTGGGGTCGATCGGGTTGATACCGCCGACCAGGGACATCACCGAGACCGGTCAGGTCGAGACCGTGGACGGGGTGCGGTTCGAGTTCCAGATGACGCCCGGGACCGAGGCCCCTGCCGAGATGAACTTCGTGCTGCCGGACCTGCGTGCCGTCTGCATGGCGGAGAACGCGACCCACACGATGCACAACATCATCACGCTGCGTGGCGCGCAGGTGCGGGACGCCCGGCAGTGGGCGCACTATCTGAATGAGTCTGTCGTGCTCTTCGACGGGCGCGTCGATGTCGCGTTCGCCTCGCATCACTGGCCCACGTGGGGCGGCGGCACGATCGTGGAGCTGCTGGAGCAGCAGCGGGATCTGTACGCGTACATGCATGACCAGACGCTGCGGATGATCAATGCGGGGATGACGGGGCGGGAGATCGCCGAGGAGATCGAGCTGCCGCCTGCGCTGGCGGGGGTGTGGGCGAACCGGGGGTATTACGGGTCGCTGAACCATAACGTGAAAGGCATTTATCAGCGGTACATGGGCTGGTTCGACGGCAACCCGGCGCATCTGTGGGAGCACCCGCCCGTCGAGGAGGCCAAGCGGTACGTCAAGGCCATGGGTGGTCGTACGGCGACGGTCGCGAAGGCCAGGTCGTTCGCGAAGAGCGGTGATCTGCGGTTCGCCGTGACGCTGCTCAATCATGTGGTGTTCGCGGACCCGGGACACAAGACGGCGAAGGCCGAACTCGCCCGGCTATACACCACGTTGGGGCAGGCCTCCGAGAACGCCGTGTGGCGGAATTTCTATCTGACGGGCGCGCAGGAGCTGCGTGAGGGCGTACGGGACTCCCCCACGACCGTGGCCAGCGCGGACATGCTGATGGCGCTCTCCGTGGATCAGTTGATCGACTCCGTGGCGATCCGGGTGAACGGTCCGAAGGCGTGGGACCTGAAGCTGCGGATGGACTGGAGTCTTCCGGCGCTGGGCAAGGTGTGGCATCTGACACTGCGGCACGGGGTGTTGACGTATCGCAGCGACAAGAAGGCGGACCCGGAGGCGGGTGTCACGCTGACGATGACCAAGCCTCAGTTGCTCGCGATGCTGGGCGGCAAGGGGCTCGGTGACATCAAGGTCGAGGGCGACGCGTCGCTGCTCACCGACCTGCTCGGCGTGGTGGAGAAGCCGGATCCGAAGTTCGCCATCGTGACCCCCTAGGCATTGGGCGCCAGGCGCGCGGCACGAGCGAGGGGCCGCTCCCCCCGAAGCGGCCCCTCGATTCCCGTACCCCGACTGCCTACTTGGGGCTGTCGTCCTCACCGATGTGGTGGATGCGTACGAGGTTGGTGGAGCCGGCGACCCCGGGCGGGGAGCCGGCGGTGATGACGACCACGTCGCCCTTCTCGCAGCGCCCGTACTTCAGGAGGAGCTCGTCGACCTGGCGGACCATGGCGTCGGTGGACTCGACGTGCGGGCCGAGGAAGGTCTCCACGCCCCAGGTGAGGTTGAGCTGCGAGCGCGTGGCCCGGTCCGGGGTGAAGGCGAGCAGCGGGATCGGGGAGCGGTAGCGCGAGAGGCGGCGGACCGTGTCGCCGGACTGCGTGAAGGCGACGAGGCACTTGGCGCCGAGGAAGTCGCCCATCTCGGCGGCGGCGCGGGCCACGGCGCCGCCCTGGGTGCGGGGCTTGTTGCGCTCGGTCAGCGGCGGCAGGCCCTTGGCGAGGATGTCCTCCTCGGCGGCCTCGACGATGCGGCTCATCGTGCGGACCGTCTCGATGGGGTATTTGCCGACGCTGGTCTCGCCGGAGAGCATCACCGCGTCCGTGCCGTCGATGACGGCGTTGGCGACGTCCGAGGCCTCGGCGCGCGTGGGGCGGGAGTTGTCGATCATCGAGTCGAGCATCTGGGTGGCGACGATGACCGGCTTGGCGTTGCGCTTGGCGAGCTTGATGGCGCGCTTCTGGACGATCGGCACTTGTTCGAGGGGCATCTCGACGCCCAGGTCGCCGCGGGCGACCATGATCGCGTCGAAGGCGGCGACGATGTCGTCGATGTTCTCGACGGCCTGCGGTTTCTCCACCTTGGCGATGACGGGGAGGCGGCGGCCTTCCTCGTCCATGATGCGGTGCACGGCCTCGATGTCGCGGCCGCTGCGGACGAAGGACAGGGCGATGACGTCGAACCCTGAACGCAGGGCCCAGCGCAGGTCGGCCTCGTCCTTGTCGGAGAGGGCGGGGACGGAGACGGCGACACCGGGGAGGTTGAGTCCCTTGTGGTCGGAGACCATGCCGCCCTCGACCACGGTGGTGGTGACGCGGGGCCCGTCGACCGCGGTGACCTCCAGGGTCACTTTGCCGTCGTCCACGAGGATGCGCTCACCGGGGGTGACGTCCCCGGCGAGGCCGCCGTAGGTCGTGCCGCAGGTCTGGCGGTCGCCCTCGACGCCCTCCTCGACGGTGATGGTGAACTCGTCGCCCCGTTCAAGGAGTACAGGTCCTTCGCTGAAGCGGCCGAGGCGGATCTTCGGGCCTTGAAGGTCGGCGAGGACGCCGACGCTGCGGCCCGTCTCGTCGGATGCCTTCCGTACGCGCTGATAGCGCTCCTCGTGCTCGGCGTACGTGCCGTGGCTGAGGTTGAAGCGGGCCACGTCCATTCCGGCTTCGACCAGTGCCTTGATCTGGTCGTACGAGTCGGTGGCGGGGCCCAGGGTGCAGACGATTTTCGCTCGGCGCATGGTTCGAGCCTAGGGCTTACCGGCCGGTAGAGAATTGGCTGGGCATGACTACTCAACAACCTTTGCGTGAAAGGTTATTGACAAGTGTTGAATTGTGCGGGGCGCTGCTCTGATGAGCGATTTACCGGGCGCCCCGCCACGTAAAGCCACTTCGTGACTACAGCCGCGGGGGTGTCATCGTGAAGCGCGCGTTGACTTGTGCGTAGACGTGTTGCCGCTGGGGTTCGAGGTCGAGGGGGGCCGCTTCCTGGACCATGTCGGCGGCGCCTCCGTACGCGACGGTGCGCATCGCGGGCGTGGGGCCGCCGTAGCCGAACGGCTGGGCGTTCTCGGCGCCGATGTCGGCGAGTTCGACGAGGGCGGCGAGCGTGGTCCCCAGCGCCTCGGCGTACTCCCTGCCGCGCTGCACCGCTTCCCTGACCGCCTGCTGGCGGGCCTCGCGGTGGGTGGGCGAGTCGGGGCGCAGCGCCCAGTAGGGGCCGTCGACGCGGGTCAGTTCGAGGTCGGCGAGGCGGGTGGTGAGTTCGCCGAGCGCGGTGAAGTCGCTGAGTTCGGCGGTGACGTGGACCCGGCCGTGATAGGCGCGCACGCGTTCGCCGCGGCCGTGCTTGGTCAGTTCGGGGCTGATGGAGAAGGCGCCGGTCTCCAGCGTCTCGACGGATTCGCCGTACGTCTTCACGAGGTCGATGACGCCTGCGTTGCGGCGCGTCAGGTCGTTGAGGGCCTCGCGCCGGTCGGTGCCGCGCGCGCTGACGGTGATGCCGATGCGGGCGATCTCGGGGTCGACTTCGAGGTGTGCCTCGCCCTTCACGGCCAGGCGCGGGGCGCCGGGGGTGCCGTAGGGGGCCGGAGTGGGGGTGGTCTCGTCCATGCGGCCACTCTCGCACTGGGGGGCGGCGGCGGACAGTCAAAGGACACGGCACCGGACAGTCATCGGATCGAAACCTGCGGGGTCTGTTGCCGGTGGGGTGGTCGGGGTCAGAATCTACGCGCGTTATCTACGCGCGTTACACCGATCGTCCCTGGGTCCAAGGAGAGTACGAAATGCCGCTGAACCGCCGGAAGTTCCTGGGCAGGTCCGCCGCCGCCACGGGCGTGGCACTCGCGGGCGGAATGGCCGCCGCCCCCTCCGCGTCGGCGCAGGCGCCCGGGAAGCCCGCCCAGCGGAAGAAGCGCTATTCGTTCACCGTGATGGGCACGACGGACCTGCACGGCAATGTCTTCAACTGGGACTATTTCACGGACAAGGAATTCGACGACAAGGACCACAACGACGTGGGCCTGGCGAAGATCTCCACCCTCGTGAACGAGATCCGCGAGGAGAGAGGGCGCCGCAACACGCTCCTCATCGACGCGGGCGACACCATTCAGGGCACGCAGCTCTCGTACTACTACGCCAAGATCGACCCGATCACCGCCAAGCATGGCCCTGTCCACCCGATGGCACAGGCGATGAACAGCATCGGATACGACGCCGCGGCGCTCGGGAATCACGAGTTCAATTACGGCATTCCCGTGCTGCGGAAGTTCGAGGAGCAGTGCGACTTCCCGCTGCTCGGCGCCAACGCCCTCGACGCGAAGACCCAGAAGCCCGCTTTCCCGCCGTACTTCATGAGGCGCCTGCGCACCCCGCACGGCCGTGACGTGAAGGTGGCGGTCCTCGGCCTGACCAACCCCGGCATCGCGATCTGGGACAAGGCGAACGTGCAGGGCAAGATGACGTTCCCGGGCCTGGAGGAGCAGGCGGCGAAGTGGGTGCCGAAGCTGCGCTCGATGGGCGCCGACGTCGTGATCGTCTCGGCGCACTCCGGTTCCAGCGGCACGTCCTCGTACGGTGACCAGCTCCCGCACATCGAGAACGCGGCCGGTCTGGTGGCCGAGCAGGTGCCCGGCATCGACGCGATCCTGGTCGGGCACGCGCACACGGAGATCCCCGAGTACTTCGTCCAGAACAAGGAGACCGGCAAGAAGGTCGTCCTGTCCGAGCCGCTGAAGTGGGGCCAGCGCCTCACCCTCTTCGACTTCGACCTGGTGTGGGCCAAGGGCCGCTGGACGGTGGAGAAGGTCGGGGCGCAGGTCCTCAACTCCAACACGGTGAAGGAGGATCGAAAGATCACCCGGTTGCTCGCCGACGAGCACAAGAAGGTCGTCGCGTACGTCAACCAGGTCATCGGTACGTCGACGCAGGCGATGAGCACGGCCGAGGGCCCGTACAAGGATGTCGCGATCATCGACCTGATCAGCCATGTCCAGGCGGAGACGGTCAAGGAGGCCCTCAAGGGCGGCCAGTACGCGGCGCTCCCCGTGCTCTCGCAGGCCTCGTGCTTCTCGCGTACGGCGGGCATCCCGGCGGGCGAGGTGACGATCAAGGACGCGGCGGGGCTCTACCCGTTCGAGAACACCCTTGAGGCGCGCCTCCTCACGGGCGCCCAGCTCAAGGAGTACCTGGAGTACTCGGCGCGCTACTACGTCCGGACGGCGGCCGGCGCTCCGGTGGACCCGGCGAAGCTGACGAACGCGGACAACACCCCGGACTACAACTACGACGCGCTGTACGGCGTGACGTACGAGATCGACATCGCCAAGCCGGTGGGTTCCCGTATCGCGAAGCTGAGCTTCGAGGGCAAGGAACTCGACCCGAAGGCCGAGTTCGTGCTCGCGGTCAACAACTACCGGGCCAGCGGCGGCGGCAACTTCCCGCATGTGGCGGGCGCCAAGCAGCTGTGGGCGAACTCCGACGAGATCCGCAACACGATCATCCAGTGGGTGCAGGCCAAGGGGACGGTCGACCCGGCCCAGTTCGCGTCGGTGGACTGGAAGCTGACCCGGGACGGCACTCCGGTGTTCTGATCCCCTCTTTTGATCCCCGTCAGTTCTTCAGGCGTACGAGGTTGCCGCGCTGCTCGCCGATCAGGCCGGTGGCGCGGCGGGCCTGGGTGTCCTGGAGGCCGAAGCTGGTGAACGCGGTGCGCTGCGGGAGCGGGTAAGGGGCCTCCTCCATCAGGGTGTTGAGGATGGTGGCGCTGCGCCAGGCGGCGAGTCCCAGGTCGGGGGCGCCGACGCCGTGGGTGTGGCGCTCGGCGTTCTGTACGTAGACGTTGCTGCCGGTGCCGGTGACGGAGGGGTCGAGGACGAGGCGGTACTGCTCGTCGATGCGGGGGCGTTCGGCGGAGTCCCGGCGCATGTACGGGTCGAGGCCCGCGAGGAGCTGGTCCAGGGGGCGCTCGCGGTAGCCGGTGGCGAGCACGACCGCGTCCGTGGTGAGGCGGGAGCGGGTGCCCTGCTGGAGGTGTTCCAGGTGGAGCTCGACGCGGGTGGTGGCGACGCGGCCCGCGGTGCGCACGGAGACGCCCGGGGTGAGCACGGCGTCGGGCCAGCCGCCGTGCAGGGTGCGCCGGTAGAGCTCGTCGTGGATGGCCGCGATGGTGTCGGCGTCGATGCCCTTGTGGAGCTGCCACTGCTGGGGGACGAGTCCGTCGCGCACGGCTTCGGGCAGGGAGTGGAAGTAGCGGGTGTAGTCCGGGGTGAAGTGTTCCAGGCCGAGCTTGGAGTACTCCATGGGCGCGAAGGCCTCGGTGCGCGCGAGCCAGTGGATCTTCTCGGCGCCGGTCGGGCGGTGCTTGAGCAGGTCGAGGAAGACCTCCGCGCCGGACTGGCCCGAGCCGATGACGGTGATGTGGTCGGCGGCGAGCAGCCGGTCGCGGTGCAGGAGATAGTCCGCGGAGTGGATCACCGGCACGGCGGGGGCGTCGGCCAGCGGCTTCAGGGGCTCGGGGATGTAGGGCGCGGTGCCGACGCCGACGGCGATGTTCTTCGTGTACGTCCGGCCGAGCGCCTCGGCCTCGCCGTCGGCGTCGAGCTGCGTGAAGTCGACCTCGAAGAGGTCCCGTTCGGCGTTCCAGCGCACCGCGTCGACCTGGTGGCCGAAGTGCAGCGCGGGGAGGTTCTCGCTCACCCAGCGGCAGTACGCGTCGTACTCGGCGCGCTGGATGTGGAACCGCTCGGCGAAGTAGAAGGGGAAGAGCCGCTCGCGGGTCTTGAGGTAGCTGAGGAAGGACCAGGGGTTGGCCGGGTCGGCGAGGGTCACCAGGTCGGCGAGGAACGGCACTTGGAGGCTGGCGCCGTCGATGAGGAGCCCCGGGTGCCAGTGGAAGCCGGGCCGCTGTTCGTAGAAGGCGGCGTCGAGTCGGGCGAGCGGCTGGGCGAGGGCGGCGAGGGAGAGGTTGAAGGGGCCGATGCCGATGCCGACCAGGTCCCGGGGTTCCTCGGGGGTGGTGAGCGGCGGGGCGGGCTTGTCGTTCTGGCCGGTCATCGGGGGGTGGTTCCTTCCACGAGCTTCAGGAGCTCGGCGAGGTCGCCGGGCCGGGTGTGCGGGTTGAGCAGGGTGGCCTTGAGCCAGCGGCGTCCGTCGATGCCGGCCCGCCCGAGCACGGCACGGCCCTGGACGAGGAGTTCGCGCCGGACGTACGCGATGTGGTCGTCGTCGGCGCCGACGGGCCGGAACAGGACCGTGCTGATGACGGGCCGGTCGTACAGCTCGAAGCCGGGGTGCGCCGCGACGAGACCGGCGAACTCCTGTGCCTGGAGGCAGACTTGGTCGACGAGGGCGCCGATCCCCTCCCGCCCGAGGGCCTTGAGCGTGACGGCGAGTTTCAGTACGTCGGGCCTGCGTGTGGTGCGCAGGGAGCGGCCGAGGAGGTCGGGCAGGCCCGCTTCGGTGTCGTCGTCCGCGTTGAGGTAGTCGGCGTGGTGGCCGAGTGCTGCGAGGTCGCGGCCGTCACGGACCAGGAGCAGCCCGGCGGCGACGGGCTGCCAGCCGAGCTTGTGCAGGTCGAAGGTGATGCTGTCGGCGCGCTCCATGCCGTTCAGCAGTCCTCTGCGTACGTCGCTGAAGAGGAGCGGACCGCCGTACGCCGCGTCGATGTGCAGGCGGGCGCCGTGAGCGGCACAGAGGCCGGCGATCTGGTCGAGGGGGTCGATGAGCCCTGCGTCGGTGGTGCCCGCGGTGGCGGCGACGAGGAACGAGCCGGGCGGGCAGGCGAGTTGGGCCAGGGCCTCGTCGAGCGCGGCCGGGTCGAGGACTCCGGCGGGGGCGGGCACGGTGACCGGTTCCGGCATGCCGAGCAGCCAGGCGGCGCGGGCGAGCGAGTGGTGGGCGTTCTCGCCGACGACCAGTTGGACGGGGCCGTGCGTGGCGGTGCGTTCGCGGGCCAGGAGCAGGGCGAGCTGGTTGGCTTCAGTGCCGCCGGTGGTGACGAGGGCGTCTCCCCCGCCGGTTTCGTGGACGCCGCTGCCGTAGACCTCCGTGGTGAGGGCGCGGGTGACCAGGGCCTCGATCTCGGAGGCGGCGGGAGCTTGGTCCCAGGAGTCCATCGAGGGGTTGAGCGCGGACGCGGCGAGATCGGCGGCGACGGCCACCGCGAGGGGCGGGCAGTGCAGGTGAGCGGCGCAGAGGGCGTCGGCGGGGTCGGCGGCGCCTTCGGCAAGGGCGTGGACGAGCGTACGCAGGGCCGCTTCCTCGCCCTCGCCGCGGGCGGGCAGGATCTCGCCCGCGACCTCGCGCACCCTGGCCGCGACCGCGGTGGGGCCGCCTGCCGGGAGCGGGCCGCCGCGGGCCGTCGCCCCGGTGCGCAGGGCGTCCAGGGCGGCGGTGAGCAACGGCCGCAACGCGTCCGGGCCTCGGGCTCCTCCGGCGAGGGGCGGCGGAGTGCTCATGGGCGACGTCCTTCGGGTGCGCGCGGGCGGGGACAACCAGCCTGTCCGCCGAGCGGACGGCACGCCCGAAGAGCTCAACGATCCAAACCCGAAAGTGGTACTGCTGCGGGGAGACAGCGTGTCGGCGCGGGCGGGGATGCTAGGCGCTCCGCGGGTCTGCGGTGTACTGACCCCGCGGGGTCCCGCGGGCTCCGCGGGTCAGCGGAGGTCTGCCCCTGCGGGAGCGTTGTGGCTGGGCGCGCCGTTCCCCGCGCCCCTGTCGGGGCGCGGGTGCTGTCTCAGACCTGCGGGTGCGACGTGGCTTGGTGCGCCGTTCCCCGCATCCCTATCGGGGCGCCTGGTTCGCCTCCCGTACTCGCAACGCCCTTGCCAGGTCGTCTAGTTGGTCCGTCAGTTTGCGGCGTAGGGCGGGGATGGGGTTGGCGTTGTGGAGGGTTTCCTTGCCCAGGCGGAGTGTTTCGGGGTTTACCGACGAGGCGGGGAAGGCCCAGCGGCCCGCTACGTCGGCGATGGCGGGGCCGCGGCGGGCCGCGAGGGTGACCGCGTCCGTGAAGTAGCGGGGGACGTACTCCCGTACGAGATCGGCCTGTTCGGGCTGCCAGAAGCCCTGGGCGGTGGCGGTGAGGAGGTAGTTGGAGAGGTCGTCGGAGGCGAACATCGCCTCCCAGGCGCGGCGCTTGGCCTCCGGGTCGGGCAGCGCGGCACGGCAGCGGGCCGCGCCCTCCTGCCCGGTGGCGCTGGGGTCACGCTCCAGCTCGGCGGCGATCGCGGACTCGTCGGCGGCACCGAGGACGGCGAGGCGGGTCAGGACACGCCAGCGCAGCTCCGGGTCGAGTTCGGGCCCGCCGGGGACGGTGCCCTCGGAGAGCCACTCCTGAAGCGGGTCGGGCCGCGACGCCACGTCGATGAGGCCGCGCACGGCGGTGAGCCGCAGGCCCGCGTGGGAGCCGTCCTCCGTGCGCCGGATCAGGTCGCGGCACAGCTCGGTGAGCGTGGTGAGGGCGACCGGTCGCAGCGCCGGGGGCAGGAAGCGGTCCGCGACATAGGTGGAGGCGAAGGCCAGGACGCCCTGGACGAGGGCGAGGTCGGTCTCGTCGGGCAGATGGGCGCGGGCCGTCTCCAGGTAGGCCATGCCGTCGAGTTCGCCGTCGCGCACCATGTCGCGCAGGCTGTTCCACAGGACGGCGCGGGTGAGCGCGTCCGGGACGCGGGAGAGGCTGCGCAGGGCCGTCTCCATGGAGTGCTCGTCGAGGCGGATCTTGGCGTACGTGAGGTCCTGGTCGTTGGGGACGATCAGGGCGGGGCGCCCGCCGTCACGCGGCGCGGTGGCCCCGGTGTGGGGGACGTCCCGCTCGTACCGCTCGCGCAGCACCAGGCCCTGGGGGTCGGTGAGGTCGCGGTCGTACACGCCGACGGCGACGCGGTGGGGGCGGCTGCCGTCGCGGTCGACGGACAGGGTCCACTCCCGGGCGTCGTGCGTGACCGTGGAGGTGAGCGTGTCGACGCCGGTGGTGCGCAGCCAGGCGTCGGCCCAGCCGTGCACGTCGCGGTCGGTGTTGTGCGCGAGGGACTCGATGAAGTCGGCGAGGGTGGCGTTGGAGAACTTGTGCCGGGCGATGTGGGTGTTGATGCCGGCGAGGAAGTCCTTCTCGCCGAGCCAGGCGACGAGTTGGCGCAGGGCGGAGGCGCCCTTGGCGTACGAGATGCCGTCGAAGTTGAGCATCGCGGACGCGGTGTCGGGCACGGCGTCCGGGTCGGGGGCGACGGGGTGCGTGGAGGGACGCTGGTCGGCGTCGTACCCCCAGGCCTTGCGGGCGACGCCGAAGTCCGTCCAGGTGTCCGCGAAGCTGGTGGCCTCGGCGGTGGTCTGGAAGCCCATGTACTCGGCGAAGGACTCGTTCAGCCAGATGTCGTCCCACCACCGCAGGGTGACGAGGTCGCCGAACCACATGTGGGCCATCTCGTGGGCGATGACCATGGCGCGGGTCTGCCGCTCGGTCTCGGTGACGGCGGAGCGGTAGATGAACTCGTCGCGAAAGGTGACGAGTCCGGGGTTCTCCATCGCGCCCGCGTTGAACTCCGGGACGAACGCCTGGTCGTACGAGTCGAAGGGGTAGGGCTCCTCGAACTTCTCGTGGTACCGGTCGTAGCACGCGCGCGTGACGTCGAGGATCTCGTCGGCGTCGGCCTCCAGGAAGGGGGCGAGCGAGCGGCGGCAGTGGATGCCGAAGGGCAGCCCGCGGTGCTCGGTGCGGACCGAGTGCCAGGGCCCCGCGGCGACCGCGACGAGGTACGTGGAGATCAGCGGGGTGGCCGCCGCGCGCCACGTCCCGTCGCCGAGGTGCTCGGTGACGCCGTTCGCCAGGACCGTCCAGCCTTCCGGGGCGGTGACGGTCAGTTCGAAGACGGACTTCAGGTCGGGCTGGTCGAAGGCGGCGAAGACCCGCTGCACGTCCTCCATGAAGAGCTGCGTGTACGTGTACGTCTCGCCGTCCGTGGGGTCGGTGAAGCGGTGCATGCCCTCGCCCGTGTGCGAGTACCGCATGGCCGCGTCGACGCGCAGCTCGTGCTCGCCCGGGGTGAGCCCGGTGAGCGCGAGCCGGTTCTCGACGAGGCCCCCGGGGTCGAGGGCCCGCCCGTCCAGGGTCACGGAGCGCAGCTCGGCGGGCTTCAGCTCGACGAAGGTGTCCGCCGTGGCCGCGGGGCCGCCGGCGGACTCCCCGAGCACCGTGAACCGGATGACGGTGCGGGAGTCGAAGGTCTCGGCTCCCCGGGTCAGGTCGAGCTCGACCGTGTACCGCTGGACGTCGATGAGCCGGGCTCGGGTCTGCGCTTCGTCGCGCGTCAGTACGGGCATGGCTCCATGCTGCCTGATGTCACCGACAAGCAGTCCCGGTGGTCCGCTTCACGACGACTTGGCGATCGTCTCGTGGTGGCGGATGACCTCCGCGATGATGAAGTTGAGCAGCTTCTCGGCGAACGCCGGATCCAGCTTCGCGCTCTCCGCGAGCTCGCGGAGCCGGGCGATCTGCCGGGCCTCGCGGTCCGGGTCGGCGGGCGGAAGGTGGTGGTTGGCCTTCAGGTGGCCGACCTGCTGGGTGCACTTGAAGCGCTCGGCGAGCATGTGGACGACGGCGGCGTCGATGTTGTCGATGCTGTCGCGCAGGCGGGACAGCTCGGCGCGCACGGCCTCGTCCGCGGCCCCGGTGCCGTTCGCGTCACTTGTGTGGCTGGTGGTCATGGTCCACGAGCCTACGTTGCCTGTCCTTCGCCACCGACGGCGGAAGAGCGCAGAATCGGCGGGTGGTCCGGGTCGGGAATCTGCTGCGACCAGCCGCCGGGTACCGCGCGTCCCTGCTGCTCACGGAAGCGCACGGGCGCCGTGCCCACGCGGCGCGTGAAGAGCCGCGAGAAGTAGGCGGGGTCGTCGTAGCCGACGCGGCGCGCGACGGCCGCGACCGGGAGCTCCGTGGCCGCGAGGAGTTCCTTGGCGCGTCCCAGGCGGATGCCGAGGAGGTAGTCTTTGGGGCTGCAGCCCGCGCCCCTGCGCACCGCCGTGCGCAGCTCCGCGGGTGTCATGCCGTGCCGTGCCGCGTGCCCCGCGACGGAAAGTGGCTGGAAGGCGTCGCGGGCCAGCGCCTGGAGGACCGGGTCGCCGTCGGGGGCGATGTCGGCGCGGGCCCTGCGCAGCGCGACGAGCAGTTCGTGGACGGCGGCGCCCGTCTCGACCTCCAGGAGCGGATTGCCGCGCCGTGCGGCGCGCGCGATGCGTCCGACGGCGGCCCGCGCCCCGGTGGCGTCGGAGAGCGGCACCACGGGCCGGTCGGGTTCGATGTAGCCGAGTTCGGTGTACGTCGTCGTGGCGGGCCCGGTGAAGTCGACGAAGCACTCGTCCCAGCCGGTCTCCGGGTCGGGCCCGTAGTGGTGGCGCACTCCGGGGGTGAGCCAGATCAGCGCGGGCGCCGTCACCGTCGTACGCCTGCCGTCGGGGTTCTGGAACCAGCCGCCGCCCGCGCTGATGACGACGGCCACGTGGTGGTCGAGGGTGCGCGGGCCCACGGTCGGCAGGAGGCCGTGCTGCAGGCCGACCCCGAGGCAGGCGAGGCCGAGGCGGTGGTGGGCCGGGCTCGGCGTGAAATACCGCATCCACGTGTGGTACATCCGCTGGTGCCCCCTTCGTCCGGTCGCGTCCGGGCCGTGGCCCGCTCGCTGCGTCCAACCCGCCTAGATCTTTGTCCATGGACCCTGCCGCCCGCCAGAGGTGATCGTGACGGAGGGGTCATGTGAGCGAGAGGGACACAGGGAAAAGATGAACGGCTTCAGGGTGGGCGAGGACGACTTCGAGCTGGACGGGCGGCCCGTTCGGCTGCTCTCCGGTGCGCTGCACTACTTCCGGGTGCATGAGGCGCAGTGGGGCCACCGTCTGGCGATGCTGCGTGCCATGGGGCTCAACTGCGTGGAGACGTACGTCCCGTGGAACCTGCACGAGCCGCGTCCCGGCGAGTACAGCGACGTCGAGGCGCTCGGCCGTTTCCTGGACGCCGCCCGGGACGCGGGCCTGTGGGCGATCGTGCGGCCCGGACCGTACATCTGCGCCGAGTGGGAGAACGGCGGGCTTCCGCACTGGCTGACGGGTGCGGTGGGGTCGCGCGCGCGTACTCGCGACGCGGAGTATCTGGGGCACGTGGACCGCTGGTTCGGCCGTCTCCTGACGCAGGTCGTCCCGCGTCAGCACGACCGGGGCGGTCCCGTGATCATGGTGCAGGTGGAGAACGAGTACGGCAGTTACGGCTCGGACCAGGTCTACCTCCGCCATCTCGCCGGCCTGCTGCGGGCCGAGGGCGTGACCATGCCCCTGTTCACCTCCGACGGCCCCGAGGACCACATGCTGACCGGCGGCTCCGTCCCCGGTGTCCTGGCGACGGCCAACTTCGGCTCGCAGGCCCGCGCGGGCTTCGAGACGCTGCGCGCGCACCGTCCGAAGGGGCCGTTGATGTGCATGGAGTTCTGGTGCGGCTGGTTCGACCACTGGGGCGCCGGGCCTGTCGTGCGGGACGCGGCCGACGCCGCGGACGCGCTGCGGGAGATCCTGGAGTGCGGGGCCTCGGTCAACGTCTACATGGCGCACGGCGGCACGAACTTCGCCGGGTGGGCGGGGGCGAACCGGGGCGGCGGCGCCCTGCACGACGGTGTCCTGGAGCCGGACGTCACCTCGTACGACTATGACGCGCCCATCGACGAGTTCGGGCGCCCCACGGAGAAGTTCTGGCTCTTCCGTGAGGTGCTCGCCCCGTATGTGGAGGGGCCGCTGCCGGAGCCGCCCGTGCCGCTGCCCGCGCTCGGGGAGCGTGCCTCGGTCGGTCTGCCGGAGTGGGCGCCGCTGTCCGCCGTCATGGACGCGCTCGGCGGCCCGTTCGCGGAATACGCCGTACCGCCCACCTTCGAAGAGCTCGACGTGGACCGCGGCCTCGTCCAGTACACGCTGACCGTGCCGGGCCCGCGGCAGCCCTATCCACTGCGGGTGCGGGGCCTGCGGGACCTGGCCGTGGTGTACGTGGACGGGGTGCGGGCCGGTGTCCTGACCGAGGAGGAACCGGCTCTGGCCGAGCCCGTCGCGGGGCACGCGCGCGTGGAGCTGTGGGTGGAGTCCCTGGGGAGGGTCAACTACGGGCCGCGGACCGGCGAGGCGAAGGGCGTCACCGGCGGGGTGCTGCACGAGCGGCAGTACCTGCACGGGGTGCGGGCGAGGGGGCTGCGGCTCGACGCGTTCTCCTCGGCGGAGGCGGTCAGGGGGGTGCCTGCCACCGGGGCCGAGGGCGGGCGCCCGGGGCTCCACCGGGGCTCGGCGGTGGTCCGTGGCGCCGGGGACGCGGTGCTGGAACTGCCGGGCTGGGCACGGGGGTTCGCGTGGGTGAACGGCTTCAATCTGGGCCGGTACTGGTCCGTGGGGCCGCAGTCCTCGCTGTACGTCCCCGGGGCGGTGCTCCGGGAGGGGCAGAACGAGGTGTGGGTGCTTGAGCTGGAGGGGGCGGCCGAGGCGGGAGCGGTCTCCCTCTCCCCCCTCCCACCCCTTCCCGAGGCCGGTTCCGCCGGGCGGTGAGCACCGGCCGGTGAGCGCCGGCCGGTGAGCGCCAGCGGGTGAGCACCGGCCTCGACGCCGGGCGGGCCGGGGGCTCGGCCCGCCCGGCGGAGCGTCAGGCCTCCCGCGCCTCTCGCACCTCGAAGGCGTCCAGCGCGAACTCGGCGGTCCCGTCGTCCCCGGTCTTGCGCAGTCCGACCCACGCCTCGCCCTTGGCGGGGGCGGTGAACTCGTAGGTCAGGACGGTGGGTCCGGTCGCGACAGGCAGTTCCTTGCGGTCGAGCTCACGGGCCGCGGGCTCGTCGACGGCGGTGATCCACGCGTACTGCCCCGCCTTCTCGTTCTCGTACCGGAACGAGACGCGGTAGCGCTTGCCCGCCTCGAAGCGGACGGTGTGCGGGACGGTGCGGTAGACGAGCCCGGCGTTCTCGCCGCGTGACTTGAGGGACTGCGAGCCGTCGATGACGTCATCGATGACCTTGCCGTTCCAGCCTCGCTGCGTGTAGGGGGCGTGCCGTTGCGCGATGTGCGTGCGCGGGTCGGTGACGTTCCCGGCGTCGCCCTTCACGAACGGCCCCCAGCCCTGCGGCACGTGCTCGAAGTCCTCGGAGACGAGCCTGCCCTCTCCGAGGGCGCCGCCTCGCGTGGTGGCGACGATCCGTACGTTGTCGAAGCGCACGCGCGCGTGACCCGCGTCGGCCCGCAGCGTCAGCTCGGCGGGGCCGCCGCCCTCGGGGACGGTGAAGGGCACGGACATCCGCTGGAAGCGGGTGCCGTGCTTGCGGTCGGCCGCCACGTAGTTGCCCGCCGTCGAGGTCCGCGTCCAGTTGGCCGCGGTGACACCGTCGGCGGTGCGCACCTCCAGGACGGCCTTGCGCTCGTCGCCCGCCTTCTCCCCGACCTCGACCTGCACGGAGGCGACGTACGCTCCCGCCTTCAGGCGGCGCAGCCGCTGGCCGACGGCTGCCTTGCCGCCCGGGGCGATGACGAGCTCGTGGTCACCGAGCTTGCTGAGCTCCACGGACGCGGGCCCGGAGACCTTCCACCCCCGCAAGGACCCGGAGTTGAAGCCGGGGTCGTGCAGAGGGGTGGCCTGCCCCCAGCCGGGGTCGGGCAACGCGGCGGCGCGCCGGCGGTAGAGGACGTAGGGCTGCTTGGCCTTGGCGTCGAGGGTGACCTTGCCGCCGCGCACCGGAACATCGGCGACGAAGACCCGCCCCTGGTCGGTGAGCCGGTACAGCGCGACCTTCGAGAGCCCGGACCAGCCGCGCGGCAGCCGCCAACTCCCCTTACCGCCCTTGGGGTTGTAGTGATAGAGCTTGCCGGGGTCGGTGGCCTTGCGGGGTTCCCAGGGCAGCAAATAGCTGCCCCCTTCATAGACGACACGGCCGTCGGTCACGATCCGGCGGGTGCCGTCCGCGTCGGAGACCGTCGTCCCGCCCTCCCCGAAGAAACTGATCTCGTGCTCCCCCCAGGTCTTGATGGGGTAAGCCTGGAGATATTTCGCGGGCAGCGAGTCCGTCCAGATCAGATCGCAGAAATACGACCAGTCGGTCTTGCCGACCCACCCCTCGAAATTGCCCATGCGGGCAATGCCCAGAAGGGTCGGCCATTTGTCGGCGAACACGTCCTTCTGGTGGTTCCGGATAAAGCGGATGAGCCGCGAGTTGATGCCCCGGGATGTGTCGGGGCCGTAATCCGGTTCCGTCGCCCAGTGCGACCAGACGGAAGAGCGCTCGAAGCCGTGCCCCCATTCGCTGGTGACGATCCACCCCTGCTCGCGCAGGGCGCGCTGCAATCGGTCGGACGTCCACCCGGATTCGCGGAACACGTCGATGTAGAGGGCGTTGAGCCCGCCGTCTGCCTCATCCCGCAGATCGGCGAACCGCTTGACGATGTCACCGGAGACCAGGTCCCTGCGCTGGTCGATGCGGTAGCTCTGATCCAGCCAGTCCCACTGTTCATTCGCCTTGTCGACGAGCTTCTCGGAGAAGGCGTTCGCCACGGGATAGGACTCCGTGGCGTTCACATGCACACTGAAGTCGCTGTTCCACTTCTTGCCTTCCCTGACCAGGGTGTTGAGGTCGTCGAGGCCGCCCGCACGCGTGTTGTAGTTGCCCGCGTAATCGGGGTGCGCGGAGTCGTGGCCCTCGGACTGATAGCCCTTGAGCAGCGTGTACTGGCGCAGCCCGTCCGTCGCCAGATGGATCCGCTTGACGTTGTCGAGGGTCGTCAGGAACGGATTCGTCGCCTGCGAGGCGAAGTTGAACGGAATGTGCGGGACGACGCGCAGATGCTGTTCGTCCGCGCCGAGCGGCTTCACCATGATGTCGCGGAACGCGATGGCGGCGTCCTGCCAGTCGACCTTGCCGTCGCCGTTGCGGTCGCCGGTGATGACGACGGTGGCGTACGGAAGGGGCTCGGTGTCGCCGAGGGCGGCGGTGGCCGCGCGGTACGTCCACTGGCCGGGGGTCAGCCGGGCCTCCACGTACCCGCTCTTCCTGACGGTCTCCCGCCAGAGGCGGCCGTTGTCCCAGGTCGTCCCGGCCTCAGTGGTGGGCTTGTCGTAGACGGTGTTGGTCTCGACGGCGCCGCCCAGCGTGTCGTGCGCGACGACGGCGTACGCGCATCCGGTGGCCGCTTCGGCGGCGGTGCCCGGGGACAGCTTGACCTCGGTGTCCCCGCTCTTGGCCTTGTCGAGCTGGACCCTGGCGGCCAGCAGGGTGGCGCCCGGCTGATCACTGCGTACGGCGAGCAGGGCGAGCCCGGGGATGCGGAGCGTGCCCACGCGCAGCGCGTCGGTGTCGTCGATCTCCGTCACCCGCCACCGCACCTGGCGCCCCTCGACGGCGATCTCGACGGTGAGGGTGGTCCCGCCGCCGAGCGCGAGGACGTACTCGGCCCGGTCGTCCCCGTCGCCGCCGAAGGTCACCCTCGGGGTGTGCGGCACGTCGTCCACCAGGAGCGTGGTGACGGCCTCCGGCTGTGCGTGCAGGACCGCCTTGGAGGCGCGGTCCATGTACGAGACGACGCGGGGGAAGTCGGTGGCGACGCGTACCTCCAGGTCGGCGGAGCGAAGGACGGCTTCGCCTGCCGCGGCGGTCGCGGTGCCCCCGAGGCCGATGGCGGCGCTCACCCCGGCCAGCGCGCCCGTGGCGACTACGGCTCTGCGGCTCGGTCCGGACGTGTCTGACGGCTGCATGGCACCCCTCCGTGGGACGGAATTCGGTGCGGTCACCCTGCGCCGGAAGGGACTGGTGCGCCCATGGACAAAGGGGAGGCAGGTCTTGGACTAACGGGGTTCCGCAGGCCCGGCGGCCGGGGGCGGGCACACGAACGCGGGGCCCGGCCAGCACTGGTCGGACCCCGCGTCCAGGGGAACCTCAGAGTTCCGACGCCGCCTTCTCTATGTCACCGGCGAAGGTCGACACCTCGGTGTAGACACCGGGGAACTTGGGCTGCGCGCACCCGTTGCCCCAGCTGACGATGCCCACCTGGATGTACTCACCGGCCTCGTCCTTGCGGAACATGGGGCCGCCGGAGTCACCCTGGCAGGTGTCCACGCCACCCTCCGCCAGCTTCCCGGCGCAGAGCTCCTCACCGGGCGTGAGGTCGGCGCCGTACGCGGCCTCGCAGTCCGCGTCGCTCACGAAGGGCACCTTCGCCTTGAGGAGGTGACGCTGCTGCTCGCCGCCCTCCTTGTCGGCACCCCAGCCGGCGATGTCGAACTCGCCCTCGTTGTACTTGGTGTCCTTGGCGATCTTCAGCGTGGGCTGGTCGATCGGCTTCTCCAGCTTGATGAGCGCCCAGTCCTTGCCCTTGCCGTTGTAACCCGGCGCCTGCAGGACCTTCGTGGACTTCACCTTGATCGCGTCGGGGCTCTCCAGGTCCACGACACCGCCGGTGGCGGTGATGCTCGTGTTGTCACCGGAGCCGTCCACGCAGTGGGCGGCGGTCAGCACGACGTCCTGGGCGTACAGCGCGCCGCCGCAGCCCATCGACAGACGGACCATGAACGGGAATTCACCCTGCTCGGCGGGGGTGCCGCCGACCACGCGCTCGCCCGGGGTGGGGCCCGGGTGCGGGGCCGCGGAGGCGGCGAAGGGCTGGAGGCTGACGGCGGCGAGGGCGATGGCACCGAGGGTGGCGGCTCTCTTGACTCCACGCAGCTTGGTGTTCAACGGGTACTCCTTCGTGGGGGGTTCGTGGGGGGTTTCGTGGGGGGTTGCACGCAACGGCGGAAATGGCATGAGCCCGCCAAAGCGTTGGGTCGGATTATGGAGATCGGTGTCCGCATAGAGCAAGGGGCGGTTTTCGGCCAGCACCGCCCGCGTCACCTGGTTCCGCCGACAGGGACCCGCCTTACAGTGGAGGCGAGTTGAGGACGTCTCCAGGGGGTGCCGGCATGACGGACGGCGGGCCGGTGGTGCACGGATACCCCCACCTGGACACGGTGCGCTCCGCGATCACCGCGCTCTACAAACGCCTGTCGTACGACACCGTCCACACCTTCGGCACCAGCGTCGCCCCCGCCGACGTCGCCTTCTCCGACCAGGACGACCTGCATCTGGGCGTGCAGCGCGTGGCCCGCGAGCTGGTGCGCCACCTGCGGCTTCCGGACGCCCGCGTGATCGTCAGCTTCCGCGGGATGGAACACGCCGCGAACGTCGAACTCACCGCCGGGCCCGAGTACTTCATCGAACTCAACGACCGGTTCCGCACACACCGCAGGGACATCGGCGCGGCGCTCGCCCACGAGATCATGCACGTGTATCTGCACCGGCTTGATCTGGTGTTCCCCGGCACACGCGACAACGAGATCCTCACGGACACCGCCACCACGTATCTGGGGGCGGGGTGGCTCCTTCTGGACGCCTACCGTGAGGACGGCGCCTCGTCCCAGAAGCTCGGCTATCTCACGCCGGAGGAGTTCGGGTACGTCCTGGCCAAGCGAGCCATCGCCTTCGGTGAGGCACCGGAGACATGGTTCACGAGCGCGCAGGCGTACACCGCCTACACCAAGGGCCTCGAGCAGGCCCGGCGCGACGAACAGCAGCCACCGCTGACGGCCGCGGGGTGGGCGGGAAAACGGCGGTACGCGAAGGACCGGCGGCATGCGCTCGGCTCCGGTGGACCGGGGTCTCCCGCCGGGGGCGCTTCGTACTCCTTCTCCCGCGGGTCAGGCGGGGCCGCCGAGCCGCTGCGGGTGTCGTTCCCCTGCCCCACGTGTCAGCAGCGGATCCGGTTGCCTGCCCGGGGGCGGATGCGGGCGCGGTGCACCTTGTGCCGGACGGTGCTCGAGTGCGATACGTGAAGCCCTGAGCTCAGGCCGGGGCGTGACCTAGCCCCAGTGCGCGGGGCGGGCCAGGGCCGGCGGCAGTTGCGTCTCCGCGTCGCCCTTCGCCGCGTTCACCTGCGACTGGGTCAGGAAGATGCTGCCGGTGAGGTCCGCGCCCCGCAGGTCCGCGTCCCGGAAGTCGGCGCCGATCAGGTCGGTCTGCCGCAGGTCGGCGCCGCGGAGATCGGCGGCGATGAGGCAGGCGCCGCGGAGGGTGACACCGCGAAGGTCGGCGCCGCGGAGACGGGCGCCGAAGAGGTCGGCTCCCCTGCGGTCCTTCTTCTTCCTGCGGATGTCCGCGCGCACCAGGTCACTGGTGCGCAGGAGCAGGACGTTGACGTCCGCACGGTGTGCGGCCACGTCCGTCCCGGCCACTTCGGCCGGGGTGCCCTGGGTGAGGTGCTCGGTCTTCTGGAGCGCGCTTTGGAGCTCCGCCCGGATCGGGCTGGTCTGGGGAAGGGCGATCGCCTCGGTCAAGTACCAGAGCAGTTCGTGCAGTTGGCGCATCACCGGGAGGACGTCGAACATCTGGCGGGCGGAGGAAGGGTCCTGCCGCCAGTCGACGCCGCCGTAGGTGGTCTGGGAAACCTTCTGCCCGGCGCCGAAGCAGTCGTAGACCGTGCAGCCCGAGTAGCCCTTCGGACGCAGCTTCTCGTGGATGCCGCAGCCGAAGTCCTGCCGGAGGTTGGTGCAGGGGGTCCCGGCCGCCTTGTCGACGGGAAAGTCCGAGGACTTGGAGAAGGTGAGGGCCACGCAGCAGAGCCCGAAGCAACTCCCGCAGTCGGCACGCAGATCCTGCCGCTCGTCGCTGTCGACGACGGGCAGGAGCTGACGCCGGGGGCGCTTCTCGTTGTCAGTCATCAGATCCTCCCTTGCAGAGCACCCGCCCCGGCGGGGGGCCAAGCCCCCCGCCGGGGTCACGCACTACGCCGCCTTGCGCCCCGCGCCCCCGGCGGGGCGACCACCACGCCGGGAACGGCCGCCACCGGCCCCGCCACCGGCGGAGGGGCGGCCCCCACCGGCTGACGGCCTGCCGCCCTGGGACTGGGACTGGGAGCGCGGCTGGGACTGGGACCGGGACTGACCCTGACCACCCTGGGACTGCGACTGTCCCCGCCCCTGGGGGCGCGAGCGGCGCTGGCCCTGGCCTCCCCCGCCCTGCCCGGCGGGACGCCCGCGCCGAGCCCGCTGCGGCGAGGCCTGCTGCTGCTGCGGAACCTCGATCACCACCGGCACCCCGGAAGGCTCACGCGCCCCGGTGATACGGGAGAGTTCCTCGTCCGTGGACTTCACCCGCGCCGTCTTCGGGTTGATCTCCGCGTCGGACATCAGACGCGCCATCTCCCGCTTCTCGTCCGGCAGGACGAGGGTGACGACACTGCCGGACTCACCGGCACGCGCCGTACGCCCGCCGCGGTGGAGGTAGTCCTTGTGGTCGGTGGGCGGGTCGACGTTCACGACGAGGTCGAGGTCGTCGACGTGGATGCCGCGGGCCGCCACGTTCGTGGCGACCAGCGCGGTGACCTGCCCGGTCTTGAACTGGTCCAGGGTCCGGTTGCGCTGCGGCTGCGAGCGGCCGCCGTGCAGCCCGGAGGCCCGTACACCGTTGGCGAGCAGCCGCTTGGTGAAGCGGTCCACCGCGCGCTTGGTGTCCAGGAACATGATCACCCGGCCCTCACGGGCGGCGATCCGCAGGGCGACGGCCTTCTTGTCGGTCTCGTCCTGCACGTACAGGACGTGGTGCTCCATCGTCGTGACCGCGCCCGCGGACGGGTCGACCGAGTGCACCACCGGGTCGGTGAGGAACATCCGGACCAGGCGGTCGATGTTCTTGTCGAGCGTCGCGGAGAAGAGCATCGTCTGACCGCCCTGCTCCACCTGCTTCAGGAGCGCGGTGACCTGCGGCATGAAGCCCATGTCGGCCATCTGGTCGGCCTCGTCGAGGACCGTCGTGCGCACCTGCGAGAGATCGGCGTCGCCGCGCTCGATGAGGTCCTTGAGACGGCCGGGCGTCGCCACCATGATCTCGGCGCCGCGGCGCAGCGTCCCCGCCTGCTTGGTGATGGACAGGCCGCCGACCACCGTCGACATGCGCAGGTTCACGGACGTCGCGTACGGCGTCAGGGCGTCCGTCACCTGCTGCGCGAGCTCACGCGTGGGGACCAGGACCAGGGCGAGGGGTGAGCGCGGCTCGGCGCGGCGGCCCGCGGTGCGGGCGAGCAGCGCGAGGCCGAAGGCGAGGGTCTTGCCGGAGCCGGTGCGGCCACGGCCCAGGATGTCGCGGCCCGCGAGGGAGTTGGGGAGGGTGGCTGCCTGGATCGGGAAGGGCTCGGTCACGCCCTGCGCGGCCAGCGTCTTCAGGAGGGCCTCGGGCATGTCCAGGTCGGCGAACGCCTCGACCGCGGGCAGCGCGGGCTCGATGCTCTCGGGCAGCGCGAATTCACCGCCGACGGGCCTGGGCTTGGCGCGGCCCGGCTTCTTCGCGGCGCCCTTCGCCTGGCCGCCGCCGGCCACCGGGGCCTTTCCGCGTGCGTTCGTGGAGCGCCTGCGGGCAGGACGCGCAGGGCGTTCGGAGCGATTCATACGGAAATGCCTTCCTGGACCTGGTGACAGCACAAGCCGGGACCCGCACCTTTCTGGTGCGGGCCCCGGCTATGAGGTTCGCGTGCTACGACGTTCAGGCGGGAACGATGTTCTCGGCCTGCAGGCCCTTCTGGCCCTGCGTGACGTCGAAGGAGACCTTCTGGCCCTCGAGGAGCTCACGGAAGCCCGAGGACGCGATGTTCGAGTAGTGGGCGAAGACGTCGGGGCCGCCGCCGTCCTGCTCGATGAAGCCGAAGCCCTTTTCCGAGTTGAACCACTTAACGGTGCCGGTTGCCATGTCAATCTCCTCAACAGGGGCAGAGTAAGGAAAGCCACGGAATTGTGGATTCCAAGCGCTGCAATGACCCCCATCCCGGAGAGAACCGGAAAAAAACAATAGTGCGCCTTCGGAGCATTCCCGTCAGGCGCACATAAAGTTCATGGGTACCAAAACTGCGACGCATAAGCCTAACACGGACGAGGGACCCGCTGTCCGCCCCGGGTCGTGAGATACCTGCCACGCGCACCTTCCTCCTTCACGAGCACCCCGCTACCTTCGACCAAACAATCGCTTGGTTGAGCGACGTGTGGCCATGGCGACCGCTCCCGAGGAAGGCGGCCCGATGCGCATCTCCCGAACCCGTACGGCAGTCGGAGTCGCGGTCTGCGCGCTCACGCTGAGCACGCTGCCCGCCTGGGCCGCGCACGCCGGGCCGACCGCCCCCGAGCGCGGCACCGCCCGCCATGCCCCGCACCACCCCGGGCCCGCGTACGACGGCATACGCCACATCCCCCTCCAGGGCGCCGTCAACGTACGGGACCTCGGTGGCCACCGCACCTACGACGGCGAGCGGGTCCGCCACGGCCAGGTCTTCCGCGCCGACGCCCTCACCAAGCTCACCGACGCCGATGTCGCCACCCTCGCCGGGCTCCGCCTGAAGAAGGTCGTCGACTTCCGGGTGCCCGCCGAGGTCCAGTACGACGGGCCCGACCGGCTGCCCGCCGGGCTCACCCCCACGGCCCGCCCCGTCAGCGACAACGGCCTCTTCACGACCCTGATGACCGTGATCGGCTCCCGGGACCCCGTCAAGCAGGAGGAGATGCTGGGCAACGGCAGGGCGGACGCCTTCATGCGCGACGTCTACCGCACCTTCGTCACCGACGGACCCAATCGCGCGCAGTTCGCGGCGACCCTGCGCGACATCGCGCACGGCGGCAAGGCGTCACCGCTGCTCTACCACTGCACGGCGGGCAAGGACCGCACCGGCTGGACCAGCTATCTGCTGCTGCGCGCCGTCGGCGTCCCCGAGCACACCGCCGTACGCGACTTCCTGGCGTCCAACACCTATCGCGCCGCGTACGACGCGAAGGTACGCGAGGGCCTGAAGCAGGGCGGTCTGATGCAGAACCCCGATCTGCTGATCCCGCTTCAGGAGGTCCGCACCGGCTATCTGGAGGCGGCGCAGACCGAGGTGAAGAAGGAGTACGGCAGCCTCAACGGCTATCTGAGGAAGGGACTCGGGCTTGATACGCGGACGATGCTCGCGCTGCGCCAGCGCATGGTCGGCTAACGGAATCGGCGGGCGGGCGCCGCGGGGATCAGGTGGTCACGATCCCCTGCGCCCGCGCCGCCGCGAGCCAGGCCGGGAACTCCCCGACCAACTGGTCGTACAGCCGGTCGTCCGGGACGGTGCGCGGGTCGTGCCCCGCGTGGAAGAAACCCGCGTTGTCGACGGCGCGCTTGGCGGGCACGGCGAGTTCGTCGAGCTTGCGGAGGTAGTCGAACTGCTTGCTCTTCGCGTCCCCGAAGCCGATGAACTGCCAGAACAGCGGCAGCTTCGACGCCTTGCACAGATACCGCTCGGCGGCGAGCTTGTTGATGGGGCCGCCGTCGGTCTGGAAGACGACCAGGGCGGGCGCCGTGGAACCGCTGTCGACGTAGTGGTCGATCACGGCGTCCATCGCCAGGTGGTAGCTGGTCTTGCCCATGTGGCCGAGTCCGGCGACGATCTCGTCGACGCGCCCGTGGTGGCGGTCGAGGGCGATCTCCGTGACGGCGTCGACGTCCGTGGAGAAGAAGACCGTGGGCACGGTGCCGTCGTCGTCGAAGTGCGCGGACAGGCCGAGGACGCGGTCGGCGAGCGCCTGGACGGTGCCATCCTTGTAGTACGGCTTCATGGAGCCGGAGTAGTCGACGACGAGGTAGACCGCGGCGCGTTCGCCGTCCAGGCCGTGCTTGCCGAGGCTGGCCCCGGCGGTCTTGTAGAGGTCGACGAGGGCGGGCGCCGCCTCTTCCACCTTGCTCAGGCTGATCGCCGGTCCCATGTGCGGCCCCAATCTCTCGGCTCCGGTCCGCTCTTGGCGGTGACGTGATCTCTTACGGGCTTGAGGGCAAGACGGTACTCATCACCGGCGCGGGCCGTGGGCAGGGGGCGGCGGAGGCGCGGCTCTTCGCGGCGGCCGGGGCGCGGGTCGTGGTCACGGACGTGCGGGAGGAGGAGGGGCGCGAGGTCGCCGGGTCCCTTGGCGGGCAGGGTCTCTTCGTACGCCATGACGTCACGGACGCGGAGAGCTGGGCGTCGGCCGTGGCGGCCGGGGTGCGGGCGTTCGGCGGCCTGGACGCGCTCGTGAACAACGCGGCGCTGTGGCGGACGGCTTCCGTGGAGAAGGAGACGTACGAGAACTTCGAGGCGCTGATCCGGGTCAATCTCCTCGGCCCGTTCCTGGGCATCCAGGCGGTGCTGCCCGCGCTGCGGGAGGCCGGCGGCGGCTCGATCGTGAACGTCTCCTCGACCGCGGGACTCGTGGGGATTCGGGGGCACGCGGCGTACGGGTCCACGAAGTTCGGGCTGCGGGGGCTGACGCGGAGTGCGGCGCTGGACCTCGCGGAGTACGGGGTGCGGGTCAACTCCGTCCACCCGGGGGCGATCGACACCCCGATGATCTCCTCCGCCTCGGCCGGTCGGGACTGGTCCCATCTGCCGCTGGGGCGGATGGGCCGCCCCGAGGAGGTCGGGGAGCTGATCCTCTTCCTCGCGTCGGAGGCGTCCTCGTACATCACGGGGGCGGAGTTCGCGGTGGACGGGGGGTCGACGGCGGGGTAGGGCTCCGAGATCCGGAAGGCGCGCTACCGCGAAACCGCACGTAATCTTGTGCGAATGAAACGTGCAGGCCTCCTCCTTCTCGCCGTCGCCCCGGTCGCCACGGTCGCCGCCTATCTCCTGGGCGGGGACTCGGACAGTGATGCCGCCGCAGGTCAGCACGGGCCCGGCACCCAGCGTCCGTACGACAAGGACAAGTCGGCGGCCGAGATCAAGGCCGACGACAAGCTGATCGCGAGCCTGCCCCCCGGCCTCGCGACGCCCGCCAAGAAGGAGCTGGCCCAGAAGCTCGTGACGAGCGCGGAGAACTCCACGCTGAACTGGCGCGGTCAGTACGGCTACATCGAGGACATCGGCGACGGGAACGGCTACACCGCGGGCATCATCGGTTTCTGCACCGGCACCCACGACCTGCTGACCCTCGTCGAGCGCTACACGAAGGACCACCCGGACAACGGCCTCGCCCGCTATCTGCCCGCCCTGCGCAAGGTCGACGGCACCGACTCGCACGAGGGCCTGGACCCCGGCTTCACCAAGGCGTGGAAGGCCGAGGCCGCGAAGCCCGCCTTCCGGAAGGCCCAGGACAGGACGCGCGACCGCGTCTACTTCGAGCCCGCGGTGCGCCTGGCCAAGCTCGACGGGCTCGGCACGCTGGGCCAGTTCATCTACTACGACGCGATGGTCCTGCACGGCCCCGGCACCGGCCCGCGCGGCTTCTACGGACTGCGCGAGGCGGCGCTGAACGAGGCGAACACACCCGCGCAGGGCGGCAAGGAGAAGGCCTACCTGGACATCTTCCTCGACATCCGCACCAAGGCGATGAAGGAGAAGAAGGCCCACCGTGACACGAGCCGCGTCGAGACGGCCCAGCGGCAGTTCCTCTACGACGGCAATCTGGCCCTGAAGACGCCGCTGACCTGGAAGGTGTACGGGGAGACGTTCAAGGTCCCGTGACCCTGAACGTCCCCCGGTGCTCAGCCCTTGACGGCGCCCGCCGCCAGGCCCGAGCCGAGCTTCCGGTGCACGATCACGAAGAAGATCATCACCGGCACGGTGACCAGCGTGGAGCTGGCCATGACCGGGCCCCAGGCCGTGGAGTTCTCGCCGAAGAACTGGTAGATGCCCACGGCGGCCGTGTACTTGTCGCTGCCCTTCATGAACGTGTACGCGAAGACGAACTCGTTCCACGCCGTGATGAAGGCGAAGATCGAGGTCGCGACGAGTCCGGGCGCCACCAGCGGAAGCAGCACGGAACGGAACATCCGGAACCAGGACGCCCCGTCGATGTACGCCGCCTCCTCGACCTCCTTGGGCACGGTCTGGACGAAGCCGCGCAGGGTCCAGATCGCGAAGGGCAGCGAGAGCGCGACGTAGACGATCGTCAGGCCGAGCAGCGAGTTGAGCATGTCGTAGTCCCGCATCTGGATGAAGAGCGGGATGACGAGCGCCTCCAGCGGCACCATCTGCACGATCAGGACCATGATCAGTACAGAGGTGCGGAACCGGAACTTGAAGCGGGCCACCGCGATCGCCGCGAAGAGCGAGAGCACTCCGGCGGCGAGGATCGTGCCGAAGCCGACGAGCGCCGAGTTCAGCAGGTAGGTGCCGAAGTTGCCCTTCTCGAACACGTAGGTGAAGTGCTCGAAGCTGATGCCGCTCGGCAGCACGTCCGAACCGCGGGTGACCGCCTTCGGGTCGAGTGCCGTGGAGATCATCCAGTACACGGGGAAGAGCGTGAAGAGCAGCAGCGCGGCGACCGCGACGGGCAGGCCGATGCGTGCGGCGGGTGTGGTGCGACTATGGGGTCTCCCCTGGTCGAGCGAAGTCGAGAGCTTGGGGATGCTCACAGGTCCTCCTCCCCCTGGCGGAACAGCGTGCGGATGTAGACGATCGTGATGGCGAGGAGCAGCAGCGTCAGCAGGACGGCGGCTGCCGCGCCCGTGCCGTAGTCGTTCTTGGCGAACGCCTGGATGTAGGAGAAGACGCCGAGGTTGTAGACCTCTTCGTTGGCGCCGTCACCTCCCGGCATCAGATAGATCTGGGTGAAGACCTTGAAGTCCCAGATGGTGGAGAGGATGGTCACCACGAGGAAGACGGGCTTGATCGTCGGCACCGTGATCTTCCAGAACCGCTGCCAGGCGTTGGCGCCGTCCAGCTCCCCCGCTTCGTAGAGCTCCTTGGGGATCGTCATCAGGCCCGCGAGGACGGTGATGGCGACGAACGGGAAGCCGTGGTGGACGACGTTCAGGGTCGCGATCGCGTAGAACGGCCCGCGCTCGGTGAACCAGTTGGTGGTCTCGGGGTCGATGAGCCCGATCGAGCCCGCGATCTGGCTGACCATGCCGTCCTGCGGCTGGAAGAGCCAGATCCAGACGTACGTCCCGGTGACGGCGGGCATGGCCCAGGCCGCGAGGATCGCGATGGAGCAGATCAGCCGCCAGGTCGGGCCCAGGCGGTTGAGCAGCAGCGCGACCAGGGTGCCGAGCGCGACGGTGAGGCCGACGCAGGCGATCGCGAAGAACGCCGTGTTGGGCAGGACCGTCTTCCACAGGAGTCCGCTGCCGAGCAGGTCGGTGTAGTGGTCGAATCCGGTGAACGTGCCCACTCCGCCGCCGAACTTGACGGCGTAGTCCTGCATCGAGAGCTTGCCGACCTGGATCAGCGGCCAGAGCAGCAGGCCCGCGAGGACCAGAAGGGAGGGGGCCAGGAGCAGCCACGGCCGGGTGAGACCGATCAGCTTCTTCTTGCGGAGGGCCGCTTCGTGTTCGGGGCGGGGGGCGGCGGGGCGACGGACCTCGGTGTCCTTCGGTCCGTCGTCCCTGGGCCCGTCGCCGAGCAGCGTGTCTTTCACTTTCACGGTGCCGACTCGCCCTTGCCTACTTGTCCTTGGCGAAGATCGCGTCCATGTCCTTGGCGGCCTTGTCCGCCGCTTCCTGGACGGAGGACTTGCCGGTCAGGATCGACTGGACCATGCCGGGGATGACCTTCGATGCCTGGATCTCGCCGTACGCCTTGGTCTTGGGGACGGTCGCGCCGGCCTCCAGCATCTGCTTGGCGAACGGCTCGACCAGCGGGTCCTTCTTCGCCTCGATCTTCTTCAGCTCGGAGTTCTGGCCCGGGAAGTAGTTGGTCTCCTCGGCCCACTTGGCCGCGAAGTCACCCGTGGTCAGCATCTTCACGAACTCCCAGGCGAGGTCCTTCTTGTCCGTGTTGAACGTGGACAGGTAGGAGCCGCCGAGGAAGGACTTGCTCATGCCGCCGGTCTGGCCGGGGATCGGCACGGCGCCCAGCTTGCCCTTGAGGTCCGGGTTGGCCTCGACGATGGCCTTCGGGGTCCAGTTGCCGTTGACGGACATGGCGACCTGGCCCTTGCCCCAGGCGTCGCCGACCTCCTTCTCCGTCCAGGTGTTGACCTTGGCCGGGGAGACCTTGTCCTTGGTGGCGAGGCCCGTGTAGAACTCGATGCCCTTGACGGCCTCGGGCGAGTTGATGCCGGATTTCCACGAGCCGCCCTGCTCGGTGGCGAGTTCGCCTCCGGCGCCCCAGATGAAGGGGGTGGCGAACATCTCGGCGCCGCCCGCGACCGGGAAGGGGATCATCCCGGGCTCCTTGTCCTTCAGCGTCTTCGCCGCGGACTGGAGCTCCTTCCAGGTGGTCGGCGCCTTGAGCTTGTGCTTCTCGAAGACGTCCTTGCGGTAGACGATGCTGCGTACGCCCGCGTACCACGGCATGCCGTACTGCTTGCCGTCGAGCGTGCCCGCGTCCTTGAGGCCCTCGACGAGGTCGTCGTTGAGCCCCGACTTCTTGACGTCATCGGTCACGTCGACGAGGGCGCCGGTCTCGGCGAACTGCGGCACCCAGGTCGTGCCGACCTCGGCCACGTCGGGGACCTGGTCCTCGCCGCCCTCGATGGCGGTGGTGAACTTCTTCTGGGCGGTGGCCCACTGCTGGTACTCGACGTGGATCTTGGCGCCGGTCTTCTTCTCGAACGCCTTCCCGGCCTCCTTGAAGAAGGGCCTGGCGTCGGGGTTGGTCCCCTCCATGATCCAGACGGTGAGCGTCTTGCCCTTGCCGTCCGTCGCCTTGCCGCCGCTGTCGCTCCCGTCATCGCCGCCGCATGCCGTCGCGGTCAGTCCGAGCGTCATGGCGATACCTGCCGCGATGACCCGTCGCTTCATACCGGCCCCCTCATGGGTACGTGCTGTCACTGCGCCGATCCGTTTGTGGGAGCGATTGTGGTCACACGCTCAGGGCGCGGTCTAGACCCATTCGGCTAAGGGGTCCGAAACGTGATTTGCGTTGCAAGCAATGCACGTTGCACTGGCTGCAACGGTTTCCCCGGGGCGGGGCCGGTCAGGCGGCCGCCGCTTCGCGGCGATCTCTCCCGCCCACCCACCCGTTACTCCGGAGCAATCGGGTGAGTGGGTGGGAGAGATCGCCGCGCAGCGGCGGGCTTGAAAGGGGCTGGAAACGCCACGACGCCCGCCCTGGTCCGGTCGGGGACAAGGCGGGCGCCGCATCAGTTCCGTACGCCGTTGTACGGGACGTATGAGGGGTTGTGCCGCAGGGATCAGACCATCAGAGATCGGTCCGTGGGTCGAATCGGCGACGGGAGGTCGCTCGCGCCGGTGAGGAAACGGTCCACGCCCCGCGCGGCCGAGCGGCCCTCGGCGATCGCCCAGACGATGAGCGACTGACCGCGGCCCGCGTCACCGGCGACGAAGACGCCGGGGACGTTCGTCTGGAACTCGGCGTCACGGGCGACGTTCCCGCGCTCGTCGAGGTCCAGGGCGAACTGGTCCACCAGACCGTTCTCGCGGTCCGTGCCCGTGAAGCCCATGGCGAGGGTCACCAGCTGGGCGGGGATCTTGCGCTCCGTGCCCGGCTTCGGCGTCAGCTTGCCGTCGATGAACTCCACCTCGGTGAGGTGCAGGAACTGGACGTTGCCGTCCTCGTCGCCCTCGAAGTGGGTGGTCGAGACGGAGTAGACCCGCTCGCCGCCCTCCTCGTGCGCGGAGGTCACCTTGTAGAGCATGGGGAAGGTCGGCCACGGCTGGTTGGCGTTCCGCTCCTCGCCCGGACGCGGCATGATCTCCAGCTGCGTGACCGAGGCCGCGCCCTGGCGGTGGGCGGTGCCCACGCAGTCCGCGCCGGTGTCGCCGCCGCCGATGACGACGACGTGCTTGCCCTCGGCCGAGACCGGGGTCGTGACGTAGTCGCCCTCCTGGACCTTGTTGGCCAGGGGCAGGTACTCCATCGCCTGGTAGACACCCTTGAGCTCACGGCCGGGGACCGGGAGGTCGCGTGCCATCGTGGCGCCCGCGGCGATGACCACCGCGTCGTGCCGCTTGCGCAGCTTCACCGCGTCTATGTCGCGGCCGATCTCCACGCCCGTACGGAACTTGGTGCCCTCCGCGCGCATCTGCTCGATGCGGCGGTTGATGTGGCGCTTCTCCATCTTGAACTCGGGGATGCCGTAGCGCAGGAGGCCGCCGATGCGGTCGGCGCGCTCGTACACGACGACCGTGTGACCGGCCCGCGTCAGCTGCTGGGCGGCGGCCAGACCCGCCGGACCCGAGCCGATGACGGCGACGGTCTTGCCGGAGAGCCGGTCGGGCGCCTGGGGCAGCACGTCGTTGGCGTCCCACGCCTTGTCGATGATCGAGACCTCGACGTTCTTGATGGTGACGGCCGGCTGGTTGATGCCGAGCACGCACGCCGACTCACAGGGCGCCGGGCACAGGCGCCCGGTGAACTCCGGGAAGTTGTTCGTGGCGTGCAGCCGCTCGGAGGCGGCCGACCAGTCCTCGCGGTACGCGAAGTCGTTCCACTCCGGGATCAGGTTGCCCAGCGGACAGCCCTGGTGGCAGAACGGGATACCGCAGTCCATGCAGCGCGACGCCTGCTTGGAGATGATCGGGAGGAGGGAGCCGGGAACGTAGACCTCGTTCCAGTCCCGGACGCGCTCGCCGACCGGGCGGGTCTGCGCGACCTCGCGGCCATGGTTCAAAAAGCCCTTGGGATCAGCCATTGGTCGCCGCCTCCATCATCTTCTCGGTGATCTCGGTCTCGGAGAGACCGGCTCGCTCGGCGGCGTCCTTGGCGGCGAGCACTGCCTTGTACGTGCTGGGGATGATCCTGCTGAAGCGCTCCACGGCGGAGTCCCACTCGGCGAGCAGCTTCTCGGCGACGGTCGAGCCCGTCTCCTCCTGGTGGCGGCGCACGACGTCGTGCAGCCACTTCTTGTCGGAGTCGTCCAGGGGCTCGACGGCGCCCAGGTTGCCGGCGTTGACGTTGTCCCGGTCGAGGTCGATGACGTACGCGATGCCGCCCGACATACCGGCCGCGAAGTTGCGGCCCGTCTCGCCGAGGACCACCGCGTGGCCACCGGTCATGTACTCGCATCCGTGGTCGCCCACGCCCTCGGACACGACCGTCGCACCGGAGTTGCGGACGCAGAAGCGCTCGCCCGTGCGGCCACGGAGGAACAGCTCGCCACCGGTCGCGCCGTACGCGATGGTGTTGCCCGCGATCGTCGAGTACTCGGCGAGGTGGTCGGCGCCGCGGTCCGGGCGGACGATGATCCGGCCGCCCGAGAGGCCCTTGCCGACGTAGTCGTTGGCGTCGCCCTCAAGGCGCAGGGTCACGCCGCGCGGCACGAACGCGCCGAACGACTGACCCGCCGAGCCGGTGAAGGTGATGTCGATGGTGTCGTCGGGCAGGCCCGCGCCACCGAACTTCTTCGTCACCTCGTGGCCGAGCATGGTGCCGACCGTGCGGTTGATGTTGCGGATCGCGACCTGCGCGCGGACCGGCTGGGCGTCGGTCGCGCCGGCCGCCGAGAGCGCGTCGGCGGCGAGCTTGATCAGCTCGTTGTCGAGCGCCTTCTCCAGGCCGTGGTCCTGGGCGGCGATCTGGTGGCGCACGGCGCCGCCGGGCAGCGACGGCACGTGGAAGAGGGGCTCCAGGTCGAGGCCCTGCGCCTTCCAGTGCTTCACGGCGCGCTCGGTGTCGAGGAGCTCGGCGTGACCGACGGCCTCCTCGATGGTGCGGAAGCCCAGCTCGGCGAGGATCTCGCGGACCTCTTCGGCGATGAACTCGAAGAAGTTGACGATGTACTCGGCCTTGCCGGAGAACCGCTCGCGCAGCGCCGGGTTCTGCGTGGCGATGCCGACCGGGCAGGTGTCCAGGTGGCAGACGCGCATCATGACGCAGCCGGAGACGACGAGCGGCGCGGTCGCGAAACCGAACTCCTCGGCGCCGAGCAGCGCGGCGATGACGACGTCACGGCCGGTCTTGAGCTGACCGTCCGTCTGGACCACGATGCGGTCGCGCAGGCCGTTGAGGAGCAGCGTCTGCTGGGTCTCGGCGAGGCCGAGCTCCCAGGGGCCGCCCGCGTGCTTGAGCGAGGTGAGCGGCGACGCGCCCGTACCGCCGTCGTGGCCGGAGATGAGGACGACGTCCGCGTGCGCCTTGGAGACACCCGCGGCGACCGTGCCGACGCCGACCTCGGAGACCAGCTTCACGTGAATCCGCGCCTGCGGGTTCGCGTTCTTCAGGTCGTGGATCAGCTGGGCCAGGTCCTCGATGGAATAGATGTCGTGGTGCGGCGGCGGGGAGATCAGGCCCACGCCGGGCGTCGAGTGACGCGTCTTGGCGACCCACGGGTAGACCTTGTGGCCGGGCAGCTGGCCGCCCTCGCCGGGCTTGGCGCCCTGCGCCATCTTGATCTGGATGTCGTCCGCGTTGACCAGGTACTCCGAGGTCACACCGAAGCGGCCGGAGGCGACCTGCTTGATGGACGAGCGGCGGGCCGGGTCGTACAGGCGGTCCGGGTCCTCGCCGCCCTCACCGGTGTTGGACTTGCCGCCCAGCTGGTTCATGGCGATGGCGAGGGTCTCGTGCGCCTCGCGGGAGATCGAGCCGTACGACATGGCGCCGGTCGAGAACCGCTTGACGATGTCGGCGGCCGGCTCGACCTCGTCGAGGGGGATCGAGGGGCGGTCCGACTTCAGGTTGAACAGGCCGCGCAGCGTCATCAGGCGCTCGGACTGCTCGTTCACGCGGTCCGTGTACTTCTTGAAGATGTCGTAGCGGCGGTTGCGCGTGGAGTGCTGCAGGCGGAAGACCGTCTCCGGGTCGAAGAGGTGCGGCTCGCCCTCACGGCGCCACTGGTACTCGCCGCCTATGTCGAGCGCGCGGTGCGCGCTGGCGATGCCCGAGCTCGGGTAGGCCTTGGCGTGCCGGGCGGCGACCTCCTGCGCGACGACGTCGATGCCGACCCCGCCGATCTTGGACGTCGTCCCCACGAAGTACTTCGCGACGAAGTCCTCCTGGAGGCCGACGGCCTCGAAGACCTGCGCGCCGCGGTAGGAGGCGACGGTCGAGATGCCCATCTTGGACATGACCTTCAGGACGCCCTTGCCGAGCGCGTAGATCAGGTTGCGGATGGCCGTCTCGGCGCCGCCGTCCTCGTCGGGCTCCAGGAACGTGCCGGCGCGGACGAGGTCCTCGACGGACTCCATCGCGAGGTACGGGTTGACGGCGGCGGCGCCATAGCCGATGAGGAGGGCCACGTGGTGGACCTCGCGGACGTCGCCCGCCTCGACGAGCAGGCCCACCTGGGTGCGCTGCTTCGTGCGGATGAGGTGGTGGTGGACGGCCGCGGTGAGCAGCAGCGAGGGGATCGGCGCGTGCTCGGCGTCGGAGTGCCGGTCGGAGAGCACGATCAGGCGGGCGCCGGCCTCTATGGCGGCGTCGGCCTCGGCGCAGATCTCCTCGATGCGGGCGGCGAGCGCCTCGCCGCCGCCGTTGACGCGGTAGAGACCGGAGAGGGTCGCGGCCGTCATGCCGGGCATGTCGCCGTCGGCGTTGATGTGGATGAGCTTGGCGAGCTCGTCGTTGTCGATCACCGGGAAGGGCAGCGTGACGCTGCGGCACGTCGCGGCGGTCGGCTCCAGGATGTTGCCCTGCGGGCCGAGCGAGGAGTGCAGCGAGGTGACGAGCTCTTCGCGGATGGCGTCCAGCGGCGGGTTGGTGACCTGCGCGAACAGCTGCGTGAAGTAGTCGAAGATCAGCCGCGGGCGCTCGGAGAGGGCCGCGATGGGGGTGTCCGTGCCCATGGAGCCGAGCGGCTCGCCGCCGGTCTTGGCCATCGGCGCGAGGATGATGCGCAGCTCTTCCTCGGTGTAGCCGAAGGTCTGCTGGCGGCGCGTGACGGAGGCGTGCGTGTGCACGATGTGCTCGCGCTCGGGCAGGTCGGAGAGCTCGATCTCGCCGGCTTCCAGCCACTCCTGGTACGGGTTCTCGGCGGCGAGGGCGGCCTTGATCTCGTCGTCCTCGACGATGCGGTGCTCGGCGGTGTCGACGAGGAACATCTTGCCGGGCTGCAGGCGGCCCTTGCGGACGACCTTCGCGGGGTCGATGTCCAGGACGCCGACCTCGGAGCCGAGGACGACGAGGCCGTCGTCGGTGACCCAGTAACGGCCGGGGCGCAGACCGTTGCGGTCGAGAACGGCGCCGACCTGGGTGCCGTCGGTGAAGGTGACACAGGCCGGGCCGTCCCAGGGCTCCATCATCGTGGAGTGGTACTGGTAGAAGGCACGGCGGGCCGGGTCCATCGAGCGGTGGTTCTCCCACGCCTCGGGGATCATCATCAGGACCGAGTGCGGAAGCGAACGGCCGCCGAGGTGGAGGAGTTCGAGCACCTCGTCGAAGGACGCGGAGTCCGAGGCGTCCGGCGTACAGATCGGGAAGACGCGATCGAGCTTCTCGGTGCTGTGCTCGCCGGGGGAGGCGAACAGGCTGGAGGCGAGCTGCGACTCACGTGCCCGCATCCAGTTCCGGTTGCCCTTGACCGTGTTGATCTCGCCGTTGTGCGCGACGAAGCGGTACGGGTGTGCGAGCGGCCAGCTCGGGAACGTGTTCGTGGAGAAGCGCGAGTGGACGAGCGCGACGGCCGTGGCGAAACGGCGGTCGGACAGGTCGGGGAAGAACGGCTCGAGCTGGCCGGTGGTCAGCATGCCCTTGTAGACGATGGTCCGGGCGGAGAGCGAGGGGAAGTACGTCCCGGCCTCACGCTCGGCGCGCTTGCGCAGCACGAAGGCCTTGCGGTCGAGCGCGACGCCGGTGCTCTCGCCGTCGGCCACGAAGATCTGCCGGAAGACGGGCATCGTCGAGCGGGCGGTGGACCCGAGCAGCTCGGGGGCGACGGGGACGTCGCGCCAGCCGAGGACCGTCAGGCCCTCCTCCGAGGCGATCGTCTCGATCTGTGAGACGGCGCCGTCGGTCGTGCCCGCGGTGTCGACGGGCAGGAAGGCGATGCCGACGGCGTAGGCACCGGCATCGGGGAGCGCGAAGCCCGCGACCTCGCGCAGGAAGGCATCCGGCACCTGGAGCAGGATTCCGGCGCCGTCACCGGAGTCCGGCTCGGAGCCGGTGGCGCCACGGTGTTCGAGATTGCGCAGTACGGTCAGCGCCTGTTCGACAAGCTCATGGCTGGCTACACCGGTGAGGGTGGCCACGAACCCGACACCACAGGCGTCGTGCTCGTTACGGGGGTCGTACATGCCCTGGGGGGCGGGGCGACCGTCCATGGGCGACCAGGCGTGCGTACGCATTGGCTCTCCCGTCGTCGTCGTGGCATAGGCAAAAAGGCGAGGGACGACGTTGGCCCAGGCAAAATTTCGTGCAGGTTACATGATGGAACGCTTCTCGAAAAGCGGATAGCTCATTCCACCATGTGGACACCGCCCATAGGCGTGGGGAGCGGTGGGGGACCTCTGCGGACAGATCGATGACCGTAGGCCCGAGAGCGGCACAGGCCTCATTGCCCGCAGCGCTTACGGCTCATGCCCGGTGGTTAAGGATTCGAAACCGCCGAGTAACGGCTAGTTATGCAGAGTCCCGCATAGGACTGCAAGGGTTCATCCTACGGCCGTACCGAACAAGCTGCCCAGGGCGTACGTCACACCCGCCGCCGCCCCGCCGAGCGCGAGCTGCCGCAGACCGCTGAACCACCAGGACCGCGCGGTCACCTTCGCGACGACGGCGCCGCAGGCGAAGAGGCCGATCAGCGCGAGCAGTAGCGCGGGCCAGAACGTGTCGGCGCCGAGCAGATACGGCAGCACGGGGAGCAGGGCGCCGAGCGCGAAGGCGCCGAAGGAGGAGACCGCGGCGACGAGCGGGGACGGCAGGTCGCCGGGGTCGATACCCAGCTCCTCGCGCGCGTGGATCTCCAGGGCCTGCTCGGGGTCCTTGGACAGCTGCCGGGCGACCTCGCGGGCGAGGCCCGGCTCTACGCCACGCGACACGTACAGCGCGGCCAGCTCCCGCTCCTCGTCCGCCGGGTGCTTGCGCAACTCCCGCCGCTCCACGTCGAGTTCGGCCTGCACGAGCTCACGCTGCGAGGCGACCGAGGTGTACTCGCCGGCCGCCATGGAGAAGGCGCCCGCGGCGAGCCCGACGAGCCCCGTCACGACGATGGTCCGCTGCGAGACGGCTCCGCCCGCGACACCGGTCATCAGGGCCAGGTTGGACACCAGGCCGTCCATCGCGCCGAAGACTGCGGGGCGCAGCCAGCCGCCGTTGACGTCGCGGTGGGTGTGGTTGTCGCGGTGCGCCTCGTGCAGTGCCGCTTCGGTCTCGATGATCGCCATGGTGGGCCCCCTCAGTGCTTGGACGATCTCGAAAGTACGCGCGAAAAATCGCTCTCGCCAGCAAGGAAGGCCGTACTTACCTGCGCTTGCGCATATGTGAACGGACCGGGAACGGGGGTTCCTCGAACCGGTGAGCGCATGCGTCGGAGGGGTGACGTCAGGGGTGCGGATGCTCGCCTCGGGGGCGCCGCGTGGCAGGGATACCCGCAACGTCTTCGCACCATGGAGGCACGGCATGACGAGCTCGACCGGTGTGACAGGAGCGATCGGCCTGAGAGAGCGGGCGCGCGGCGCCCTTCTCGGCCTCGCGGTCGGCGACGCGCTGGGCGCGCCCGCCGAGAACATGAAGCCGTCGGAGATCCGCCGCCGTTGGGGACGCATCACCGGATACGTCGCCGAGCATCCCGCCGGCACGGACGACACCGAGTACGCGATCTTCTCCGGGCTCCTCCTGGCCCGGCACGGCTCGGCGCTCACCGTCGCGCACGTCGAGGCGGCCTGGCACGAATGGATCGCGGACCTCGACGAGGGCCCTTTCCGGGGCGCGGGCTTCAGCGAGCGCGGCACCCTGGAGAACCTGCGCCGCGGCCTCGCGGCGCCCATCTCGGCGCAGCACCGGCACGCGTGGAGCGACGGCCTCGCGATGCGGGCCGCCCCGTTCGGGGTCTTCGCCGCGGGGCACCCCGCCGAAGCGGCCCGGCTCGTGGCGATCGACGGCTCCGTCAGCCATGACGGCGAGGGCATCTACGGCGGGCAGGCGGTGGCCGCGGGGGTCGCGGCGGCGATGGGCGGCGAGCCGGTGGACTCCGTGGTGGCCGCGGCCCTGGCCGTCATCCCGGAGGACTGCTGGACGTCCCGCTCACTGCGGCGGGCCGTGGCGGTGGCCCATCGCGGCGAACGCGTGGTCCGCTCCGCGGTGGTGATCGGCGGCTACCCCTGGACCGACCTCGCCCCCGAGGCGGTGGGGCTCGCCTTCGGGGCGTACGCGGCCGCCTCCGGGGAGTTCTCCGGTGCGGTGCTCACCGCCGTGAACATGGGGCGGGACGCGGACACGACTGCCGCGGTGGCCGGGGCGCTGGCCGGGGCGACGTGTGGCGCCTCCGCGATCCCACCGCCTTGGGCAGCGGCGATCGGCCCCGTGCGGGGCAGCTGCCTTCCCTCGATGCGGGGGCATCACGTACTGGACGTGGCGGAGTTGCTTGTCTCTGACCTGGGGGTCTCATGACGGAGGACAAGCCCGCCGCTTCGCGGCGGATCTTTCCCACCCACCCACCCGTCTACCCCGCAGCCGTCTCCGCCACGGAGATCGAGGGACTTCTCCTCGGCCTCGCGGCAGGCGACGCCGCAGGTTGGCCCGCGGCCAGGCATCGCGCCGCCCGCATGCCCGAGTGGACACGGCGACTCACCCGTGAACTGGACACCTTCGCCGAGCAGAACGCCACCACCACCCTCCCCGTCCCCATCGCGCTCAACCAGCCCCCGGAACCCCTCCGCCTCGGCCCCTCCGACGACGCCGAATGGGCGGCCTTCGCCGCCGAGTCGCTGCTCCGCGCGGCGGACGGGACGCTCGGCCCCCAGCTGTCCCCGGACCGCCGGGTCCGCGCGGCCCTCGACCTCGCCTGGAACACCCTCGCCAGCGAGATCGCCGCCGCGGCGGCCCGAGCCCCCGAGGTCGAGTCAGCGGTACTCCCCCTCCGCGCCCGCATCTCCGTACGCGCGGGCCTCGGCAACCTCGCCACCGGCCTGCGCCCACCCGCCACCGGCCACGACAACCCCCACTTCTTCGACGACGCCGCCTGCGTACGCTCCTGCGTCCTCGCCCTCGTCCACCCCGGCGAGCCCGAACAGGCCGCCGCCCTGGCCGAGTTCGACGCCCGCTACTCCCAGGACGGGGACGGCGTGCACGGAGCCCGCGCCATGGCCGCGGCCATCGCCGCGGCACTCGGCGGCGCGGACGTCGACGCCACCGTGGACGCCGCTCTCGCCCAGCTCCCTGAGCACACCGAGATCGGCCGCAACGCCTGGCACGCCGTCAAACTCGCCCGCAGCCAGCCCGAGGACGGCGCGTTCGGCCTCGTCCCGCTCCTGGAGCACCAGATCGTCGACCACGTCTACAGCTACGGCATCGCCGCCGCCGAGACCGTCCCCGTCGCCCTCGCCCTGACCACCGCCGCCCGCGGCCGCATCCGTGACGCGGTCCCCGCCGCCGCCTGCCTCTCCCGCGTCGCCGACTCCGCCCCCGCCCTGGCCGGCGCCCTGACCGGGGTCCTCGGCACGGCCGCCGCCATCCCCGAGGCCTGGCGCGACGCCTGCCGCACCCTCTCCGGCTGCGCGCTCCCCCGCCTCGCGGGCACCGACCTGGTGGAACTCGCCGGGCACCTCGCAGCCACGGAACTGACCGTCCCGGGAGGACAATTCCGACATGACGTCATCAACAGCCCCAACGCCCCGGACCCCGGCCACTGAACTGCTCCCCACCGACCTGCCCCTCTCCGAGCGGATCACCGCCTGTCTGGTCGGTGCGGCGGTGGGCGACGCCCTCGGCGGCCCCGTCGAGGGCTACTCCCCCGAGCAGATCGTCGAACGCCACGGTGGCCGCGTACACGGCATCGTCGGCCCCTGGAACGGCGACCAATGGCGCACCGCCCGCCCCATCGCCCCGTACCACAAGGGCGACGGGCACGTCACCGACGACACCCTGATGACGCACGCGCTCATCCGCGTGTACGCCGCCGTCCGCGACCACCTGGACGCCTACGCGGTCGCCGACCACCTGGTCCCCGACCTCATGACGCACCCCCGCTGGATCCCCGAACTGGAGACGGAGGCCATCCCGCTCCACCGCGTCTTCCTCGCCGAGAAGTGGATCGTCGCCCGCATCCACTACGGCCACGTCGACCCGCGCGAGGCGGGCACGGGAAACATCGTCAACTGCGGCGCCGCGATGTACATGGCCCCGGTCGGCCTGGTCAACGCGGCGAACCCGGCGGGTGCGTACGCCGAGGCCCTCGATGTCGCGGGCGCCCACCAGTCGTCGTACGGACGTGAGGCGGCCGCGGTCTTCGCGGCGGCGGTCGCGGCGGCCTGCGCGCCGGGCGCGACGCCGACCTCCGTCATCGACACCGCCCTCTCCCTCGCCAAGGACGGCACGCGGGCCGCGATCGAGTCGGCGGCCGAAGTGGCGGCCCACTACACGGACTTCGAGTCGGCGCTCGTCCCCCTCCGCACCGCCGTCGCCCCCTTCGACACCGTCGGCCAGGACTACCGCGCGCCCTCGCTCGGGGCCCGCCGCCCCTCCCGCCTGCACGCCATCGAGGAACTCCCGGTCGCCCTCGGCATGCTCCTGGTGGGCGACGGCGACTACCGCCATACGGTGCTCGGCTCGGTCAACTACGGCCGTGACTGCGACTCCATCGCCACCATGAGCGGCGCGATCGCCGGCGCGCTCGGCTCGGAGGCACCGGCCGAATGGTCGAAGACGGTCGCGGAGGCGAGCCGCCTGGACCTGCACGCCCCCGCGGCGACGCTCGCGGAGGTCACCCAGGAGATCTTCACCCGCGACGTACGCCGCCGCCGCACCCACGAGTCGGCGTACGCGGCCCTGACGGCCACCCCATGATCCGCCTCACCTGGGTCCAGCCGGAGGACTTGATCGGCCACGAACTCCGCCAGTCGGAGGAGGAGGGCAAGGACGTAGGTTCAGCACGCACACGCTGGCTGAAAGCGGGCGGCCACGAGGCCCCACCAAGAGCAGGCGCGTCCCCTACACCCCCCGCGCCCCACCTACGGGCTCTGGCGGAGGAACTCCTGACCGAACTGTCCCAGCTGCCTTCGTTGTGGGCAGGCGTTCCGCAGGGCGATGGGGGTCCCCCCGCTCGAACGGAGTTGAGAGTGGGGGAGGGTGGGCACAACACCACGAACCGGCCCGCACCAGAGATCAGAGCCCCGCGGCAGGCGGTTTCGGGAAGGGGTGGGATTGGGGACAAAGAAGCCCTATACCACCGCCTCAACGCCGCCTGGCTAGGCAGAGCCGCAGGCTGCCTCCTGGGCAAGCCAGTGGAAAAGCTCCCACTGGAAGGCATCAGAAGCCTCGCCCAGGCAACAGGCAACTGGCCCCTAACCACCTGGTTCACAGAAAAGGGCCTCCCCCGGGAGCTAAAAGAAGCCCACCCCTGGAACAAACGCTCCGCCCCCACCTCCCTCGCCGAGAACATCGACGGCATGCCCGAGGACGACGACCTCAACTACCCCCTCCTCAACCTCCGCCTCCTCCAACGCCACGGCAGGAACTTCACCACCACGGACGTGGCGAGGCTCTGGCTGGACGAGCTCCCCGCGGCCCGCACCTTCACCGCCGAACGCATCGCCTACCGCAACCTCCTCAACGGCATCGAGCCCCCGCACACCGCCACCCACCACAACCCCTTCCGGGAGTGGATCGGCGCCCTGATCCGCGCCGACGTGCACGGCTGGACCAACCCGGGCGCGCCCGAGGCCGCCGCCGACCAAGCCCGCCGCGACGCGACCCTCACCCACACCGCCAACGGCGTGTACGGCGCGATGTTCGCGGCGGCCACCATCGCCGAGGCGGCGGCAGGCACCGGAGACGTCCACCACTGCCTGCGCACGGGCCTCACCGTCGTACCGCACGACTCACGTCTGTCCCACGCGATCAGCCACGGCATCCAACTGGCGCGTACGACAAGGGACTTCGGCGACATCGTGGACGCCCTGCACACCACCCACGCCCGCCTCCACTGGGTCCACGTCATCCCCAACGCCGCCCTCCTCGCCGCCGCCCTCACCCACGCCGACGGCGACTTCACCGGCTCCATCACGCGCGCGGTGTCCGGCGGCTGGGACACCGACTCGAACGGCGCCACCGCCGGCTCGATCGCGGGCCTGCTCGCGGGCCACCCGGACGCGCTCCCGGACCGCTGGACCGCCCCGCTCAAGAACCGCCTCGCCACCTCGATCACCGGCTTCGACGGCACCGGCTTCGACACGCTCGCCGACCTCACCACCGAACTCGCCCAGGAGAGGCCCCACCCATGACCCACATCGCCGTGCTCGGCAGCACGAACATGGACCTCGTCGCGTACGTAGCCAAGGCACCGCAGCGCGGAGAGACCGTCACCGGGCGCGAGTTCCGTACGCTCCCCGGCGGCAAGGGCGCCAACCAGGCCGTCGCGGCGGCCCGTGCGGGCGCCGACGCCGTGTCGATGATCGGCGCGGTCGGCGCCGACGCCTTCGGCACCCAGCTGCGTACCGCGCTCGAACACTCCGGCGTCGACACCGACCTGCTGCGCACCGTGGACACCGCCCCCACCGGCACCGCGCACATCGTGGTCGACGACGAGGGCGGCAACGCGATCGTCGTCATCCCCGGCGCCAACGCCACGCTCACCGCGCTCGCCCCGGGCGACGAGGGCCTGATCACCTCCGCCAACACCCTCCTGCTCCAGTTGGAGATCCCCGTGGAGGGGGTGCTCGCCGCCGCGCAGGCCGCCCGCAGGCACGGCGTACGCACCATCCTCACCCCGGCGCCCGCCCAGCCCCTGCCTCCCGAACTCCTGGATTCCATCGACCTGTTGGTGCCGAACGAGTACGAGGCGGCCACCCTCACCGGCCTGACCGATCCGCACGACGCCGCCCGTTCGCTCCTCTCCCAGGTCCCCGAGGTCGTCGTCACGCTCGGCTCGCGCGGCAGCCTGTACGCGGCCAGGGGCGCCGAGCCGGTCATGGTCGAGGCTCCGCACGTCACCGCCGTGGACACGACCGGCGCGGGCGACACCTTCGTCGGCACCCTCGCGGTGGCGCTCGCCGAGGGCGGCTCCGTGCGGGACGCGCTCACCTGGGCGTCGTCGGCCGCCGCGCTCTCCGTCCAGCGTCCGGGGGCGTCGTCCTCCATGCCGTTCCGCTCCGAGATCGACACCCAGGCGAACGGCGCCACGTCATGACCGCGCCCCTCACCGGGCTCCGCGTCCTCGACCTGGCGACGCTCTTCGCGGGCCCGCTCGCCGCCACGATGCTCGGCGACTTCGGCGCGGAGGTCATCAAGGTCGAGCACCCGCGCAAGCCCGACCCGTCCCGCGGGCACGGCCCGTCCAAGGACGGCGTCGGCCTCTGGTGGAAGATCCTGGGCCGCAACAAGCGCACGATGACCCTCGATCTCTCCACACCCGGAGGCCGCGCCACCCTGCTGCGCCTCGCCGCCACGGCGGACGTGGTCGTCGAGAACTTCCGTCCGGGAACGCTGGAGAAGTGGGACCTGGGCTGGGAGGAGCTGAGCGAGGTGAACCCCCGCCTCGTCCTGACCCGCGTCACGGGCTTCGGCCAGTTCGGCCCGTACTCCCGCCGCCCCGGCTTCGGCACCCTCGCCGAGGCGATGAGCGGTTTCGCGGCGATCACCGGCGAGCCCGACGGGCCGCCGACCCTGCCGCCCTTCGGCCTCGCCGACTCGATCGCGGGCCTCGCCACGGCGTACGCGGTGATGACGGCGCTCGCGGCCCGTGACCGGACGGGCAAGGGCCAGGTGGTGGACATGGCGATCATCGAGCCGCTCCTCACGGTCCTCGGCCCGCAGCCGCTCTGGTACGACCAGCTCGGCCACGTACAGGCCCGCACCGGCAACCGCTCCACCAACAACGCGCCCCGCAACACCTACCGCACGGCGGACGGCAGTTGGGTCGCCGTCTCCACCTCCGCCCAGTCGATCGCGGAGCGCGTCATGCGCCTGGTGGGCCGCCCCGAACTGATCGCCGAGCCCTGGTTCGCGACGGGCGCGGACCGCGCGGCGCATGCGGACGAGCTCGACGGTGCGGTCGGCGGCTGGATCGCCCAGCACACCCGCGCCGAGGTGATCGAGGCCTTCGAGAAGGCGGAGGCAGCGGTCGCCCCCATCCAGGACGTACGCGACGTGATGACCGATCCCCAGTACGCGGCCCTGGACACCGTCACCACGGTCGACGACCCGGAGCTCGGCCCGCTGCGCATGCAGAACGTCCTCTTCCGCCTCTCCGAGACCCCCGGCTCGATCGGCTGGGCGGGCCGCCCGCACGGAGCGGACACAGAGGATGTCCTGACCGAACTGGGCCTGACGGAGAGCGAGATCGCGGGGCTGCGCAAGGAGGGCGCACTGTGAGCAACGCGGCGAGGGACACGGTGAGGCAGACCCCCTTGACCTGGCTCTACGCACCCGGAGATCGGCCCGCCGTGGTGGCGAAGGCGCTCCTCGCGGGCGCCGACGTCGTCATCGTCGACCTGGAGGACGCGGTCGCCCCCGACCGCAAGGAGTACGCGCGGGCGGCGACGGCCGAGCTGCTCTCCGAGCCCCCCGCCGTCCCGGTCCACGTCCGCGTGAACGCCCTGGACGGCCCGCTCGCCGCGGCCGACCTCGGAGCGATCGCGCACCTGCCCGGCGTCTCGGGTCTCCGCCTGCCGAAGGTGACCTGCCCCGCCGACGTCGTGCGCGTCGCGGAGCGGTCGGCTCCGGCGGACGGCGGCGCCCCCGCCCTGCACGCCCTGATCGAGTCAGCCGTGGGCCTGGAGCACGCCTTCGCCATCGCCACCGCGCATCCGGCCCTGCACGGTCTCTCCCTCGGCGAGGCCGACCTCCGCGCGGACCTCGGCGTACGTGAGGAGGCGGGGCTCGACTGGCCTCGCGCGCGCGTGGTGGTGGCGGCCAGGGCCGCGGGCCTCGCACCGCCCGCGCAGTCGGTGTACGCCGACATCCGTGACATCCAGGGCTTGGCGGCGTCCTGCGCGCACGGCCGAGCCCTGGGGTTCCTGGGCCGCGCCGCGATCCATCCCCGCCAGCTCCCGGCCATCGAACGCGCCTACCTCCCGACGCAGGAGGAGATCGACCACGCCGAGCAGATCGTCAAGGCGTCCACGACGGAGGCGGGCGCCCTGGCGCTCCCGGACGGCACGTTCGTGGACAAGGCCGTGGTGGACGGCGCCCGGCGGGTCCTGGACCTGGCCCGGCGTTCATAGCGACGGGGCCGCCGGATCAGTGATCCGGCGGCCCCGTCGACGTACCAAGCAGAGAGCGTCAGCGCGTCAGCCCTTTTTGGCGGACTCGGCCCCGTCCTTGTCCTTGTCCGCGTCCTTGGAAAGCTCGGGCTTGTCCTCGGCCTTGTCCTCGGCCTTGGGCGACTCGTCGTCCGAGGTCTCCTCGCCCTCCGGCACGGGCTCGACGATCTCCTCGCGCCCGGGGTGCTTCTTCGCGGAGAGCACGAAGTACACGACGGCGAGCACGAACACCGCGATGGCGGTCCACACGTTCAGCCGCAGGCCGAGCACGTGGTGCGCGTCATCGACCCGCATGTACTCGATCCAGCCGCGCCCGGCGCAGTACGAGGCGACGTACAGGGCGAACGCCCGGCCGTGGCCCAGCTTGAAGCGGCGGTCGGCCCAGATGACCAGGAAGCCGACGCCGATGCACCAGAGGGATTCGTAGAGGAACGTCGGGTGGTACGTGCCGGGCACCCGGCCGTCCTCCGCCGACGTGATCTTCAGGGCCCACGGCAGATCCGTGGCCTTGCCGTACAGCTCCTGGTTGAACCAGTTGCCCCAGCGGCCGATCGCCTGGGCGAAGGCGATGCCGGGGGCGAGGGCGTCGGCCCAGGCCGGCAGCGGGATGCCGCGCCGGCGGCAGCCGATCCAGGCGCCGACCGCGCCGAACGCGATCGCGCCCCAGATCCCGAGGCCGCCCTCCCAGATCTTGAAGGCGTCCACCCAGTCACGGCCCTCGCTGAAGTACAGCTGGTAGTCCGTGATCACGTGGTAGAGACGCCCGCCGACGAGGCCGAACGGCACGGCCCAGACGGAGATGTCGGCCACGGTGCCTGGGCGGCCCCCGCGAGCGATCCACCGTTTGTTGCCGAGCCAGACGGCGACGAAGACGCCGATGATGATGCAGAACGCGTAGGCGCGCAGCGGGATGGGTCCGAGATCGACCACACCGCGTGACGGGCTGGGAATGAAGGCAAGGTCCATGGCAGGTCCGACGCTACCGTGCCGGGTGGTGCCCGGGGCAACCTGCCCGGCTACGTCTCCATAACAGGACCGGCGGGCGGGGCCCCACAAGAGCCCCGCTCCGGGAGCCGGTCAGCCCCTGTTGGCCGCCTCGACCTTCGCCTTCAGCTTCGCGGGGGTCAGCGGGTTCTTCTGGTCGCTGAAGATGTTCTTGCCGTCGAGCAGCACGCTGGGCGTGCCCTGGAGGCCCGCTTCCTGGAAGGCCTTGTTCGACTTCTGGGCCCAGCTGTCGTGCTTGCCGTCGTCCACGCACTTCTCGAAGGTGTCGTTCACGAGCCCGTCCACCTTGCCCGCGAGCTCGATCAGCTTGCTGTTCTTGCTGAACGCGTCGTCCGTCTCCGGGGGTTGGTTCGTGAACAGCACGTCGTGGTACGGGGTGAACTTCCCGGCGTCCTGGGCGCAGGCGGCCGCGTTGGCCGCGCGCAGGGAGCCGCTGCCGCCCATGTTCCCGTCGATGATCGTCGCCAGGTGGTACTCGACCTTGAGCTGGCCCTTGTCGGTGAGTTCGTGGATCGTCTTGCGGTACATCTCCTCGAACTGCTTGCAGGCCGGGCAGCGGAAGTCCTCCCAGATGGTGAGGGTGGACTTGGCGCTGTCCTTGCCGACCGGGATCGCGAGCTGATTCTCGCCGACCGCCCCCTTGGGGACCGACAACGGACCCGAAGTGTCCTTGTCGTCACCCGAGTTGGCGGCGACCAGACCCGCCACGGCGGCGAGCGCGAGGACGCCCACGACGGCGGCACTCACGATCAACACCCTGCGCTGCTTGTCCCGCGACTTCTGCCGCTCTCGCTCTTCCGCCAGCCGGTCGCGGGCCGCGCGCTTTCCCTCACGGTTCTTCTCGCTCACACCCCGGCCAACGAACCGGGGAGGCACGAGCATGCCTCCCCGGTCCCAGGTCCACCCGTACGAGTTACGCGTTGCCGCGAACTCCCTGGGCGAGATCACTCGCGAGCGTGCGGACGGCGGCGAGTCCGGCGGCTCTGTCGTTGGCGTTCTCGGCGTCCAGCATCCGCTGGACGAAGGCCGAGCCGACGATCACGCCGTCGGCGAAGCCCGCGACCTCGGCGGCCTGGCGGGCGTTGGAGACCCCAAGGCCGACGCAGACCGGCAGGTCGGTGGTGGCCTTGGTGCGCCGCACCAGTTCCTGCGCCTGCTCGCCCACGGACTCACGGGTGCCCGTGACGCCCATCAGGGACGCCGCGTAGACGAAGCCCGAGCCGGCCGCGGTGATGGTGGCGAGCCGCTCGTCCTTGCTGCTCGGCGCGACGACGAAGACGGTGGCGAGGCCGTGCTTCTCGGCGTGCTCCCTCCACAGGCCCGACTCCTGGACGGGCAGGTCGGGCAGGATGCAGCCCGCGCCGCCCGCCTCGGCGAGCTCGGCGGTGAAGCGCTCGACGCCGTAGCGGTCGATCGGGTTCCAGTACGTCATGACGAGCACCGGCTTGCCCGTGGCCTCGTGGGCCTCGCGCACCGTGCGCATCACGTCGGCGATCTTCAGGCCCGCCTTGAGCGCGATGTCGTCGGCGGTCTGGATGACGGGACCGTCGAGGACCGGGTCGCTGTGCGGAAGACCGACCTCCACGACGTCGGCGCCGCCGTCGAAGACGGCCTTGATGGCCGCGATACCGCCGTCCACGGTCGGGAACCCGGCCGGGAGGTAGGCGATGAGGGCGGAGCGCCCCTCGGCCTTGGCGGCCGCGAGGGTGTCGTCCAGCAGACTGATGTTGCCGCTCACTTGGCGTCCCCCTCGATCTCCGCGGCGCCGTTGCCCGCGTCCGCCTCGACGGCGGCGTCCGTGTCGTACAGGCCGAAGTAGCGGGCGGCCGTGTCCATGTCCTTGTCGCCGCGCCCGGACAGGTTGATGACGATCAGCCCGTCCTTGCCCAGCTCCTTGCCGACCTCGAGGGCCCCGGCGAGCGCGTGGGCGCTCTCGATGGCCGGGATGATGCCCTCGGTGCGCGACAGGAGGCGCAGGGCCTGCATGGCGGCGTCGTCGGTGACCGCGCGGTACTCGCCGCGGCCGCTGTCCTTGAGGTAGGCGTGCTCGGGGCCGATGCCCGGGTAGTCGAGTCCGGCGGAGATCGAGTAGGGCTCGGTGATCTGCCCCTCCTCGTCCTGGAGGACGTACGACCGCGAGCCGTGCAGGATGCCCGGCTCTCCGGCGGTCAGCGTGGCCGCGTGCTCGCCCGTCTCGACGCCGTGGCCCGCGGGCTCGCACCCGATGAGCCGGACCCCGGCGTCGGGGATGAAGGCGTGGAAGAGGCCGATGGCGTTCGAGCCGCCGCCCACGCAGGCGACGGCGGCGTCGGGAAGACGGCCCGCGCGCTCGATGATCTGGCGCCGCGCCTCCACCCCGATGACGCGGTGGAAGTCACGCACCATGGCGGGGAAGGGGTGCGGGCCCGCCACGGTCCCGAAGAGGTAGTGCGTGCGGTCGACGTTGGCGACCCAGTCGCGGAACGCCTCGTTGATGGCGTCCTTCAGGGTGCGGCTGCCGGACTTCACGGCGATGACCTCGGCGCCGAGCATGCGCATGCGGGCCACGTTCAGGGCCTGGCGCTCGGTGTCGATCTCGCCCATGTAGATGGTGCACTCGAGGCCGAAGAGCGCGCAGGCAGTGGCGGTGGCGACGCCGTGCTGTCCGGCGCCGGTCTCCGCGATGACGCGGGTCTTGCCCATGCGCTTGGTGAGCAGGGCCTGGCCGAGCACGTTGTTGATCTTGTGCGAGCCGGTGTGGTTCAGGTCCTCGCGCTTGAGGAAGACCCGTGCGCCACCGGCGTGTTCGGCGAACCGGGGCACTTCGGTGAGGCTGCTGGGGCGGCCGGTGTAGTTGACCAGGAGGTCGTCGAGCTCGCGGGCGAACTCGGGGTCGCTCTTGGCCTTGTCGTACTCGACGGCGACCTCGTCCACGGCGGCGACGAGGGCCTCCGGGATGAACTTGCCGCCGAAGGCGCCGAAGTAGCCGTCGGTGCTGGGGACTTGACCCTCGGGGTCGGGGATGAAGAACTGGCTGGGCATGGCGATACCTCGCTGGGGCCGTGGTCGGCCCCGGTTCTGGGGTTGACGTCTGGCATGGCTACGCCTTCGCGCCGTTGCTGATCAGGTTCTATCGCGACTGCGGCCCGTTCTGGGCTGATCGCGCAGTTCCCCGCGCCCCTGACGGGGCGCTGTCAGCTCGCGGCGGCGATCAAGGCGCCGCCCTGCCATCGCATCCCAGGGATCTGTCCCGGCTCCGCCCCGATGTGGTACCGCACCCGCCTGCCCCGTACACGCCGCGCCGGCGCCCGGCAGCCGCGAGGGCGGCAACCGGGTGCGAGGCGGACGGCGATGGACATGGGCGGGGTCAGCTCCGTCCGTGCCGCAGGGCGGGGTGCGCGCCCGCGGCGACCAGGTCGGAGACCGCGCCCTTCGGGTCGCGGCCGGTCACCAGGGACTCACCGACGAGCACCGCGTCGGCGCCCGCGTTGGCGAACGCGATGAGGTCGTGCGGCCCGCGCACACCGGACTCGGCGATCTTGACGACGTCGTCCGGCAGCTCGGGCGCGACGCGCTCGAAGGTGGAGCGGTCGACCTTCAGGGTCTTGAGGTCGCGGTTGTTGACGCCGATGATGCGCGCGCCCGCGTCCACGGCCCGCTCGGCCTCGTCCTCGTCGTGCACCTCGACGATCGGCGAGAGGCCGATCGAGTGGGCACGCTCGATGAGCGACTCGAGGGCGGGCTGCTCCAGGGCGGCCACGATCAGCAGGGCGAGGTCGGCGCCGTACGCCCGCGCCTCCCACAGCTGGTACGAGGTGACGATGAAGTCCTTGCGGAGCACCGGGATGTCGACCTTGGCCCGGACGGCCTCCAGGTCGGCGAGCGAGCCGCCGAAGCGGCGCTCCTCGGTGAGCACGGAGATGACGGCCGCGCCGCCCGCCTCGTAGTCGGCGGCGAGCCCGGCCGGGTCGGCGATCGCGGCGAGCGCGCCCTTGGACGGGCTGGAGCGCTTGACCTCACAGATGACCTTGACGCCGTCGCCCCGCAGCGCGGCGACCCCGTCCTTCGCCGCAGGAGCCTTCGCCGCGCGCTCCTTGAGCTCGTCGAGGCTGACGCGCGCCTGCCGCTCCGCGAGGTCGGCACGGACTCCGTCGATGATCTCGTCGAGCACACTCACGCGAGCGGCCCCCTTCCCTGACGGTGAAGCTGCTGTTTGAACCTCAAGCTGTTCGGCTGCCTCATCCGGCATTCCGATGGTCACTGCGATGGTATCCGCAGGAGGGCGAAGGCCCCGCATCCGGTTGACGCCAGTCCCACGTCCTGGACACCCGCCGACCCCGCTGCCTGGGCTTTCTCGGCATTCAGGGATGCAGCCATGCCCCGAACGGCAGATTGCGCACCAGGGTGAAAAGGGCGATCAGCACCCCGATCCCGTACAACTGTGCGGACCCCAACTCGATCCGCAGGCGTCGTCCGCGCGCCGCGCGGGCCGCCCAGAGGGTCCACAGGACCGCGAAGACGCCGTACCCGACGACGGCCAGCGCGTTGGCGCCGAGTGCCGTGACGAGGTCGCCGTGGACGAAGGCGTGCGCGCTGCGCAGACCGCCGCAGCCGGGGCAGAACACGCCGGTGAGCTGCAGCAACGGGCAGGCGGGGTAGTGGCCGGGCTCGTTCGGGTCGACCGTGCCGACGTAGGCGAAGGCCGCGATCACCGAGCCGAGCACGCCGACGGGTACGGCGAGGCGCCGCAGTGCGGGGCCGGCGGCCGGTGCCGCGCTCTCGGGTTCAGCGTCCACCCGATGCATTGTGCCCCTCGGCGACGGCCGCCGCCCCCGGGGAAACGCGAGAGGAGGCGGTCCCGGCACCTGCCGGGACCGCCTCCCCACGTACGCCGGAAGGACTCAGCCCTCGGAGTGCGCGAGCTGGCCCGACTGCCGCTGGGGGCTGCGCTTGGCCTGGCCGAGGCCCGCGGCACGCATGGCCATGCCCACGACGCCGCCGAGGGCGACGATGACCATGCCGGCCCAGAAGCCCAGCGGGTTGGCCATCACCATGAAGGCACCCGAAACGCAGAAACCGATGAAGGCGATGATGACACCGGTCCAGGCGGCCGGGGTGTGTCCGTGGCTCGTGCCCGCCATGACTTGCTCCTCGTTGCTGTATGCGTGGTGGTGATGCGTGGGGTGAGCCGAACGCTCACCGCTCCATTGTCCCGTACCCGCGCACGTGCCGTGAGCGCGGGGTCATGCCTCGCGGGTCGGGTCCTCGCCGCGGTCGAGGGCCTTCCACAGGTCCTCGGGGCGGTCCGGGTCCACCTTGGGCGCCTTGCGCGGGCGCGGGGCGCCGTCGCGTTCGTAGCGTCCCGACATCGCGGGCCAGTTGCGGCCGTACGTCAGGGCGAGCAGCCCGGCGATCATGATCAGCGCGCCCGCGGCGGCAGCCGCGTACGGCCAGCCCGTGTGGCTGAGATCACCGATCGTGGCGGCGGCGTCGCCGGAGGCCTCGGCGGCCTTCTCGTCGAGCGCGCCGCTGTCGTTCGCGGCGAGGAAGGCGGCGGCCACGGTGCCCGCGCCGCTCAGCGTCAGAAGGAGCGAGACGAGCATCCGCCCGGCCTTGCGGACGGCGAAGACGGCGACGAGCGCGGCGAGGCCCACTATCGCGAGGGCCGCGGGCACGCCCGTGACATCGCTGCCCGTGGCGCTCAGCGGCAGTTCGCCGCCCGCGACCGAAGCGGTGCCCTTCGCCCAGGTCTGGCGGGACGCGAGCAACGCGAGGGCCGCGCCGACCGCGCCGGACAGCAGGGCGACGGCGATGCTGCGCCGGCCGCCGCGCTGGGCCCGGGTCTCGGGCTCGGCGTCGGCATCGGCGGCGTCGGCGGCCTGGGTGCGGGGCGGAGGTACGGCAGAAGTCACCCCTCCACTATCCCTCACGTCCATCGGGGCGACGCAGCCGGTTCGCCGTGTGGATGGCCCGCAGGACCGCCGCCGCCTTGTTGCGGCACTCGGTGTCCTCGGCGGCCGGGTCGGAGTCGGCGACGACCCCGGCTCCGGCCTGCACGTATGCCGTGCCGTCGCGCAGGAGGGCGGTCCGGATGGCGATGGCGGTGTCGGAGTCGCCCGCGAAGTCGAGATATCCGACACAGCCGCCGTACAGGCCGCGCCGGGAGGGTTCGAGCTCGTCGATGATCTGCATCGCGCGCGGCTTGGGGGCGCCGGAGAGGGTGCCCGCGGGGAAGCAGGCGGTGAGGACGTCGAAGGCGGTGCGGCCCTCGGCGACCTGGCCGGTGACCGTCGACACGATGTGCATGACGTGGGAGTACCGCTCGATGGACATGAAGTCGACGACCTCGACCGAGCCGGGCTCGCAGACGCGCCCCAGGTCGTTGCGGCCCAGGTCGACGAGCATCAGGTGCTCGGCCCGCTCCTTGGGGTCGGCGAGCAGCTCGTCGGCGAGGGCCTGGTCCTCCCGCGGGCTCGCGCCGCGCGGCCGGGTGCCCGCGATGGGGTGCACCATGGCGCGGCCGTCCTCGACCTTGACGAGGGCCTCGGGCGACGACCCGACGACGTCGAATCCTTCGAGGCGGAAGAGGTACATGTACGGCGACGGGTTGGTGGCCCGCAGCACGCGGTAGACGTCCAACGCGCTTGCCGCACAAGGGGTTTCGAAGCGCTGCGAGGGGACGACCTGGAAGGCCTCGCCCGCGCGGATGCGCTCCTTGATGTCCTCGACGGCTTCCTGGTACTGCTCGCCGCCCCACAGCGCGGTGTACTCGGGCAGCTCGGAGGGCGGCAGGGCCGCCGGGGGCTGGGAGACGGCCCGCGACAGGTCGGCCTCCATGGCGTCGAGCCGGGCCACGGCGTCGGCGTACGCCTCGTCGACGCCTGTCTCGAGGTCGTTGTGGTTGATCGCGTTGGCGATCAGGAGCACGGAGCCGTCCCAGTGGTCGAGGACGGCGAGGTCGCTGGTGAGCAGCATGGTCAGCTCGGGCAGCTTGAGGTCGTCCCGCTCGCCGGGGCCGATCTTCTCCAGGCGCCGCACGATGTCGTAGCCGAGGTAGCCGACCATCCCGCCGGTGAAGGGCGGCATCCCGGACGCCAGGTCGCGCGGGGTGTGCAGGGCCTCGACGGTGGCGCGCAGGGCGTCGAGCGGGTCGCCGGAGGTGGGGACGCCGACGGGCGGGGTGCCCAGCCAGTGGGCCTCGCCGCCACGGCTGGTGAGGGTGGCGGCGCTGCGGACTCCGACGAAGGAGTAACGAGACCAGGACCGGCCGTTCTCCGCGGACTCCAGGAGGAACGTGCCGGGCCGCTCTGCGGCGAGCTTGCGGTAGAGCCCGACCGGAGTGTCGCCGTCCGCGAGGAGCCTGCGGCTGACGGGGATCACTCGGCGGTCGCTCGCGAGCTTGCGGAAGGTCTCGAGATCCATGGGAGGAGCTTACGGCCGTGCGGGTGGCCGGCGGTGTCGCGGACCGGTCGGCGGAACGCGGGCCGCTAGAACGGGACGATGACCAACCGCCGTATGCTGCCCGCCTTCGCCCTCCTCCTCGCCTCGACCGCGTTCGCGGCCGCCGCCGCTCCCGGGCCCGTGGTGTGGCCCGCCCCCAAGAACGTGCCCGAGCGGGTGCGTGCCGCCGGCCTGGAGATGCTCGACTCCGAGGCGATGGACATGCACATCCACACGACCCTGAAGGTGTACTCGGGGGCCAGTCCCGTCACGGTCCCCGCGGACATCGGCATCGACCGCTCGGGCCCGAAGCCCCGCTACAGCCCGCTGCACACGCACGACACCAGCGGCACCCTGCACGTGGAGTCGGAGGAGTGGCGCGACTTCACCCTGGGTCAGTTCATGACGGAGTGGGGCGTGAGCGGCGTACGCGAGAAGTGCCGCGCGGATGTCGCCGGGCGCTCCGTCGCCGGCGACCCGTCCCGCATCGTGCTGCGGGACGGCGAGACGATCACGCTCCGGTGCCGGTGAAGGTGACCGGGAGGGTGTCGGCGTCGAAGCAGGTGCGGGTGCCCGTGTGACAGGCGGCGCCGATCTGGTCGACCTGGACCAGGACGGTGTCCGCGTCGCAGTCCAGGGCCACGGACTTCACGTACTGGAAGTGGCCGGACGTGTCGCCCTTGACCCAGTACTCCTGACGGCTGCGCGACCAGTACGTGCAGCGCCCCGTGGTGAGCGTGCGGTGCAGCGCCTCGTCGTCCATCCAGCCCAGCATCAGCACCTCGCCGGTGTCGTACTGCTGGGCGATCGCGGGGACGAGGCCGTCGGCGCCGCGCTTGAGGCGGGCGGCGATCTCGGGGTCGAGGCTGCTGGGCGGGGGCGTGGCGGTCATGGGGACATTGTGCCGCGATCCGGTGGTCCCGCCGGGCCACGTCCACTGGGCGGACCCTGTACCGAGTCGTACGCTGGGGCGTATGTCGACCCATGCCAAGCGTGAACGACTTCTCCTCGCCGATCTGTTGGAGGCGGAGGGCCCGGACGCCCCCACGCTCTGCGACGGCTGGAACACCCGTGACCTCGCGGCCCATGTGGTGGTCCGCGAGCGCCGCGCGGACGCCGCGGGCGGGCTTCTCATCAAGCAGCTGGCCTCGCGCCTGGAGCGGGTGCAGGCCGAGTTCGCCGCGAAGCCGTACGAGGAACTGATCCAGCTGATCAGAACGGGACCGCCGCGCTTCTCCCCCTTCTCCCTCAAGCAGATCGACGAGGCGTCGAACGCCGTCGAGTTCTACGTCCACACCGAGGACGTGCGGCGTGCCCGGCCCGACTGGACGCCGCGCGAGATCGACCCGGTCTTCTCGGACGCCCTGTGGTCCCGCCTGGAGCGGATGGCCCGCCTGGTGGGCCGCAAGGCGCCGGTGGGCGTTGTGCTGCGGCGCCCCGACGGCCAGACGGTGGTGGCGCACCGCGGCACCCCCGTGGTGACGGTGACCGGCGAGCCCTCCGAGCTGCTGATGTTCGTGCACGGGCGGCAGGACGCGGCCCATGTCGAGCTGGACGGCGACAAGGACGCGATCGCCAGGCTGCACGAGACGAAGCAACTGGGCATCTGATGATCCGGGTCGCGATGACCGGGGTGTACGTGGACGACGTGGACAGGGCCCACGCGTTCTACACGGACGTCCTGGGCTTCGAGACCCGTCATCACGTGTGGCCGGGCGGTGGCATGCCCTTCGTGACGGTCGGGGCGGCGGGCGGTCACAACGACGTGGAGCTGCTCCTGGAACCGGGCGAGGGGCCCATCGCCGAGCCCTACCGCAAGGCGCTGCACGCGGCGGGCATCCCGTGCATCGTCCTCGGGGTCGACGACGTGCGGGCCGAGCACGAACGGCTCGTCGGCCTGGGCGTGCGGTTCGCCCACGGCCCCGAGAAGCAGGGCCCGGTGATCACCGCGGTGCTCGACGACACGGTGGGGAATCTGGTGCAGCTGATGCAGGGAAGGGCGTAGCCGCTACGCGGGTTCAGCGGGGCAGTTCCGCTTCCCGCAGTCCGCGGGAGCACATCCCGAAGAGACCGGCGAGCCCGCACGCCGCCGCGCTCGCGGTGAACACCGGCGCCGTGCCCCACGCCTCCACGGCCACGCCCGTCAGCGGATACGTCAGCGGTGCCACACCCAGGCTGACCAGGCTGCCCACCGAGGTCACCCGCCCCACGTAGGCCGGGTCGGCCTCCGTCTGCGCCAGCGCCGCGCACACCGCCCCCGTCAGCCCGATCAGGAGCCCCACCAGCAGCGCCACCCCCGCGGCGGCCCAGAGGACGGGCACGTACGCCATGGCGCCCACTCCCACCGCTCCGGCGAGGCACGTCACCGACAGCACGAGCCCGGCCCTCGGCACCCTCCCCCGCAGGGTCAGGAAGAGCGCGGAGATCCCGGCGCCCGCCCCGAACCCGGCGAGGACGAGGCCGACCCCCGACGCGCCCCACCCGCGCTCGTCGGCCAGCATGGTGAGCCCGATGTTCAGCGGTCCGACGAAACCCAGGTCGGCCAGGGCGACGAGCCCCATCAGGGGCGCGAGAACGCGGTGTCCGCGGATGTACCGCAGCCCGTCCCCCAGTTCGCTCCACGCGGTCCGCCCGCCCGCCGTGCCGTCGTCCGGCAGCTCCCTCACCCGCAGGGAGATCAGCAGTGGCAGCGACACCGCGAACAGTGCCCCCGCGATGCCGAAGGCCGCCGCGGAGCCGCCGAGCGCGACCCCGAGGCCCCCGAGCGGGGCGCCCACGACGTGGGCGAGACGGACCACCAGGCCCCGCATCCCCTGCACCCGCGCCAGCTGGTCCCGTCCCGTGACGCGGGCGGGCAGCGCTCCGACGGCGGGCATGAACAGCGCGTCGACCGTCCCGAAGACCAGCCCGAGCGCGCCGAGCAGCCACACCCCGGGGCTCGCCACGACCAGCAGCCCCGCCACCGCGAACACCGCCGCGCACCGCACGGCGTCGCTGCCGATGACGACCCTGCGCGGCCCGTAGCGGTCGGCGACCACTCCCCCGCCCAGCATCAGGAGCGCACGCGGCACGGCGCTCACGGCCATCACCAGGCCTGCCTGCGCGGGACCTCCGGAGCGGACGGCGGCCCAGGACAGGGCCAGGTAGTAGACGTTGTCGCCGACCGCGGAGGCGCTGTAGGCGCCGAGCCAGCGCAGGACGTTGCCGTCCTTGTGCGCGGGTCTCTCGGGTGCGGGAGCCGTGCGTATGGCGGTGGTGGTCATGTGGGGCGGCCCTCTCAGAGACGGAAGGGGAAGCTGGCCAGGTGTACGGCGACGTTCTCGCGCCCCTCGGTGTCGCCCGCCGCCTCGGCGGCCTTGCCCCGCTCCTCGTACGTTTTGACCAAGGCGTGGATCTCGGCGTTGAGGCGGGTGAGTTCGGCGGGGTTGAGGCGGGCGAGGAAGTCGGACTGGTCGGCTGCGATGCGCCACTCGGCGCCCCAGGCCTCCTGCTGGTCGAGATAGGTCTCGTACTGCTCCCGGCGATACGAGATCAGGCTGCGCACGACGGCCGCGTGCGTGGCTGCCCCTTCGGGTGAGTCCCTGAAGTCCTCGTGCCGGAAGCTCAGGTTGTCCTGGGCCGCCTGCCACCACCTCTCGCGCGCGTCCTCGCTCTGTACCTCGGCCTCCTCGATGAGGCCGTGCTCCGCGAGCTTGCGCAGGTGGTAGCTGACGAGGGAGACCGCCTCATCGACCTGCGAGGCGAGCTGGGACGCCGTCGACGGGCCCGACACCCGCAGCGCTCCGTACACCCTCAGACGCAGCGGATGTCCCAGCGCCTTGAGCGTGCCGAGGTCGGTGATGCGGCGTGGCTCGCCTGATTTTTGCTGGTCTTCCATACACCGACCGTAGATACAAAAGAAAACTTGCGCAATATAAATTGCGCAACTTTTCTTTCGCATCAGGTCAGCGAAAAGCCCTGGCCACCCGGTGACCAGGGCTCGTCGCGCAGCGGTACGCCTCAGCGCACGGGGTGTCCGGCCTCCCGCAGTGTGTCCTTGACCTCGCCGATCCGCAGATCCCCGAAGTGGAAGACCGAAGCGGCGAGGACCGCGTCCGCGCCCGCCCCGATCGCGGGCGGGAAGTGGTCGAGGCGGCCCGCGCCGCCGGACGCGATGACGGGGACGGTGACGTGACGGCGCACCGCCGCGATCATCTCGATGTCGTAGCCGTCCTTGGTGCCGTCCGCGTCCATCGAGTTGAGCAGGATCTCCCCCGCACCGAGCTCGGCGGCCTGGTGGGCCCACTCGACGGCGTCGATCCCGGCGGACTCGCGGCCGCCGTGGGTCGTCACCTCGAAGCTGCCGGACGCGGTGCGCCGCGCGTCCACCGAGAGGACGAGCACCTGGCGGCCGAACCGCTCCGCGATCTCGCGGATCAGCTCCGGGCGGGCGATGGCGGCCGTGTTCACGCCCACCTTGTCCGCGCCGGCCCGCAGGAGCTTGTCGACGTCCCCGGCCGTGCGGACACCGCCGCCCACCGTGAGCGGGATGAAGACCTGCTCGGCGGTGCGCCGGACCACGTCGTACGTGGTCTCGCGGTTGCCCGAGGAGGCCGTGATGTCCAGGAAGGTCAGCTCGTCGGCGCCCTCGGCGTCGTACACCTTGGCCATCTCGACGGGGTCGCCCGCGTCGCGCAGGTTCTGGAAGTTGACGCCCTTGACGACCCGGCCGTTGTCCACGTCCAGGCAGGGGATGACACGTACGGAGAGGGTCATTCGGCACCTGCCCTCGCGCGCGGACCGTACGCCTCGACCTCGACCTCGACGACCAGGCTCGGGTCGATGAAGCCGGAGACGATGAGCATCGACGCGGCGGGGCGGACGTCGTCGAAGAGCTCCTTGTGGGCCCGGCCGACCTCCTCCACGTCACGTGCGTGGGTCAGGTACATGCGGGTGCGCACGACGTGCTCCCGGCCCAGGCCCAGCTTCTTCAGGGCCTCGACGGCGACGTGGAAGGCGTTGGCCGCCTGCTCGTAGGGGGTCCCGGCGTCTATGACGCCGTCCACCACCGACGTGCAGCCCGACACCAGGACGAGGCCGTTGGGCAGCTCGACGGCGCGCGAGTAGCCGATGGCCTCTTCCCACGGACCGCCCGAGCTCACCCGGCGGACGATGTCACTCATGACGTCGCCACCGCGGCGAGGGCCTCTTCGAGGGTGAAGGCCTTCGCGTACAGCGCCTTGCCGACGATGGAGCCCTCGACGCCCTGCGGGACGAGCTCGGCGATCGCGCGCAGGTCGTCGAGCGAGGAGACGCCGCCGGAGGCGACGACCGGGCGGTCCGTGGCCGCGCAGACGTTGCGCAGGAGCTCCAGGTTGGGGCCCTGCAGCGTGCCGTCCTTGGCGATGTCGGTGACGACGTAGCGGGAGCAGCCCTCGGAGTTGAGGCGCTCCAGGGTCTCGTACAGGTCGCCGCCGTCGCGGGTCCAGCCGCGGCCGCGCAAGGTCGTGCCGCGCACGTCGAGGCCGACCGCGATCTTGTCGCCGTGCTCGGCGATGACCTTGGCGACCCACTCCGGGGTCTCCAGGGCCGCGGTGCCGAGGTTCACGCGGGTGCAGCCGGTGGCGAGGGCGGCGGCGAGCGTGTCGTCGTCGCGGATGCCGCCGGACAGCTCGACCTTGATGTCCATGGCGCCCGCCACCTCGGCGATGAGCGCGCGGTTGTCGCCGGTGCCGAACGCGGCGTCCAGGTCGACCAGGTGCAGCCACTCGGCGCCCGACCGCTGCCAGGAGAGGGCGGCCTCCAGCGGGGAGCCGTAGGAGGTCTCAGAGCCGGACTCGCCATGGACGAGGCGTACGGCCTGGCCGTCGCGGACGTCGACGGCGGGAAGGAGTTCGAGCTTGCTCACAGAGGTCCCTGACATTCCTAGAGGGTTCCGATCCAGTTGGTGAGGAGCTGGGCGCCGGCGTCGCCGGACTTCTCGGGGTGGAACTGCGTGGCCCACAGCGCGCCGTTCTCGACGGCGGCCACGAAGGGCTCGCCGTGCGTGGTCCAGGCGACCTTGGGCGCGCGGAAGGAGGGGTTGCCGACCTCGAAGTCCCAGTGGTGCACGGCGTACGAGTGCACGAAGTAGTAGCGGGCGTCGGCGTCGAGGCCCGCGAAGAGCTGGGAGTCGTCCGGCGCCTGGACCGTGTTCCAGCCCATGTGCGGGACGATGTCGGCCTTCAGCGGCTCGACGGTGCCGGGCCACTCGTCGAGGCCCTCGGCCTCCACGTCGTGCTCGATGCCGCGCGCGAAGAGGATCTGCATGCCGACGCAGATGCCCATCACCGGGCGGCCGCCCGCGAGCCTGCGGCCCACGATCCAGTCGCCGCGTGCCTCCTTGAGCCCCTGCATGCAGGCGGCGAAGGCGCCGACGCCGGGGACGAGGAGGCCGTCGGCGGCCATGGCCTTGTCGTAGTCACGGGTGATCTCGACGTCCGCGCCGGCCCGCGCGAGGGCGCGCTCGGCGGAACGGACGTTCCCGAAGCCGTAGTCGAAGACGACGACCTTCTTGCGGGGATTCTGGGGAGAGCTCATGTCGCGTACGCCCCTCAGTTCCAGTAGTCGAGCCGCATGATCCCCGCCGTCAGGCACATCGCCGCGGCGATGGAGAGCAGCGTGATCAGGCTTTTGGGCATCCCCTGCTTGACGAAGGAGATGATGCCGCCGATCAGGAAGAGACCGACGACGATCAGGATGGTGGTCAGACCGGTCATGGCTTTACAGCGCGCCCTTCGTGGAGGGAAGGATGCCTGCGGCGCGCGGGTCACGTTCGGAGGCGTAACGCAGCGCGCGGGCCAGGGCCTTGAACTGGCACTCCACGATGTGGTGGGCGTTGCGGCCGTACGGCACGTGGACGTGCAGGGCGATCTGGGCCTGCGCGACGAAGGACTCCAGGATGTGCCGGGTCATCGTCGTGTCGTACGTGCCGATCATCGGCGCCATCGTCTCGGGCTCGGTGTGCACGAGGTACGGACGGCCGCTGAGGTCGACGGTCACCTGGGCGAGCGACTCGTCGAGCGGGACCGTGCAGTTGCCGAAGCGGTAGATGCCCACCTTGTCGCCGAGCGCCTGCTTGAAGGCGGCGCCCAGCGCGAGGGCGGTGTCCTCAATGGTGTGGTGGGTGTCGATGTGCAGGTCGCCCTCGGTCTTGACCGTGAGGTCGAAGAGGCCGTGGCGGCCGAGCTGGTCGAGCATGTGGTCGTAGAAACCGACACCCGTCGACACCTCGACCTTGCCGGTGCCGTCGAGATCGATCTCGACGAGGACCGACGTCTCCTTCGTGGTCCGTTCGACCCGTCCAACCCGGCTCATGCCTGCTGCTCCTTCTTCAGTTCGCGTACCGCATCGAGGAACGCGTCGTTCTCTTCGGGGGTTCCCGCGCTGACCCGCAGCCAGCCCGGCACTCCGTTGTCCCGGACCAGGACGCCCCGGTCGAGGATCCGCTGCCAGACCGCGTGGGCGGCCCCTTCGCCGTCGAACCGCCCGAACTGCACGAAGTTGGCGTCGGAGTCGGTCACCTCATAGCCGATCGCACGCAGCTCGCCGACCAGCCGGTCGCGCTCCTGCTTGAGCTGCTCGACGTACTTCAGGAGCGTGTCGGTGTGCTCCAGGGCAGCGAGCGCGGTGGCCTGCGTGACGGCCGACAGGTGGTACGGCAGCCGTACGAGCTGTACGGCGTCGACGACCGCAGGGTCCGCGGCCAGATAGCCCAGGCGCAGCCCGGCCGCGCCGAAGGCCTTCGACATCGTGCGGGAGACGACCAGGTTCGGGCGCCCCGCGAGCAGCGGGAGCAGCGAGTCGCCGTGGCTGAACTCCACGTACGCCTCGTCGATCACGACCATCGACGGCTTGGCGGCCTGCGCGGCTTCGTAGAGCGCGAGGACCGTGTCGGCCGAGACGGCGTTGCCCGTGGGGTTGTTGGGCGTGGTGATGAAGACGACGTCGGGCTGGTTCTCGGCGATGGCCTTCGTGGCCGCCTCGACGTCGATCGTGAAGTCGTCGCCGCGGGGGCCCGAGATCCAGCCCGTGCCGGTGCCGCGCGCGATGAGGCCGTGCATCGAGTACGAGGGCTCGAAGCCGATGGCGGTGCGGCCGGGCCCGCCGAACGTCTGCAGGAGCTGCTGGATGACTTCGTTCGAGCCGTTGGCCGCCCAGACGTTGGCGAGGGTGACCTCGTGGCCGCCGGTCCTCGTGAGGTAGCGCGCTAGCTCGGTGCGCAGCTCGACCGCGTCGCGGTCGGGGTAGCGGTTGAGGTCGCGGGCCGCCTCGCGGACACGCTCGGCGATGCGCTCGACGAGCGGTTCGGGAAGCGGGTACGGGTTCTCGTTCGTGTTCAGGCGTACGGGTACGTCGAGCTGGGGCGCGCCATAAGGGGACTTGCCGCGCAGTTCGTCGCGGATGGGGAGTTCGTCCCAGGGGGACAAAGAGGCGTTGTCGGTCACTTGGTCTGAGGCACCTTCCATCCGAACCGCGCCTTGATCGCCGCGCCGTGCGCGGGCAGATCCTCGGCCTCGGCGAGCGTCACCACGTGCTGGGCCACATCGGCGAGGGCGTCGCGCGTGTAGTCGACGATGTGGATGCCGCGCAGGAACGACTGGACGGACAGGCCCGAGGAGTGGCAGGCGCAGCCGCCGGTCGGCAGGACGTGGTTGGAGCCCGCGCAGTAGTCGCCGAGCGAGACCGGGGCCCAGGGGCCCACGAAGATCGCGCCCGCGTTCTTGACGCGGTCCGCGACGGCCGCGGCGTCCGCGGTCTGGATCTCCAGGTGCTCGGCGCCGTACGCGTCGACGACGCGCAGGCCCTCGTCCAGGCCGTCGACCAGGACGATCGCGGACTGGCGGCCTTCCAGGGCCGGGACGATCCGGTCCTGGACGTGCTTGGTCGCCGCGACCTGCGGCTCCAGCTCCTTGGCGACCGCGTCGGCCAGGGCGACGGAGTCGGTGACGAGCACGGCGGCGGCGAGCGGGTCGTGCTCGGCCTGGCTGATCAGGTCGGACGCTACGTGCACGGCGTCGGCCGTGTCGTCGGCGAGGACCGCGATCTCGGTGGGGCCCGCTTCGGTGTCGATGCCGATGCGGCCGGTGAAGTAGCGCTTGGCCGCGGCGACCCAGATGTTGCCGGGGCCCGTGACCATGTTGGCGGGCGCGCAGGTCTCGGTGCCGTACGCGAACATCGCGACGGCCTGGGCGCCGCCCACGGCGTACACCTCGTCGATGCCGAGGAGCGCGCAGGCGGCGAGGATCGTGGGGTGCGGAAGGCCGTCGAAGTCGCTCTGCGGCGGGGACGCGAGCGCCATCGACTCGACGCCCGCCTCCTGCGCCGGGACCGCGTTCATGATCACGGAGGACGGGTAGACGGACCGGCCGCCCGGGGCGTAGAGCCCGACGCGCTCGACCGGCACCCACTTCTCGGTGACCGAGCCGCCGGGCACGACCTGGGTGGTGTGCGGGGCGCGGCGCTGCTCGCGGTGGACGATGCGGGCGCGGCGGATCGACTCCTCCAGCGCCTCGCGCACGACCGGGTCGAGGCCGGCCAGGGCCTCGGCGATGGCGGTCGCGGGGACACGGACCTGCGTCAGCCGTACCCCGTCGAACTTCTCCGCGTATTCGATCAGCGCCGCGTCGCCACGATGATGCACGTCCTCGCAGATGGGCCGCACCTTCTCCAGGGCGGCCGCGACGTCGAAGTCGGCACGGGGCAGCAGGGCGCGCAGGGCGGGGCCCTCGGGGAGGGCGTCGCCGCGCAGATCGATTCGGGAGATCACATGGCCAATTCTCTCAGACCCTGATTCCCGGCCGAACGCCGTATCACTGGCTGATATGGAACCCGGAAGGCGACGTTCACCACTAGCGTTCAGCCCGTCACTGAGCGGGCATGAAACAGGTGTACGAGACCAGGGCGCATCGCAGGACCGGAAAGCGGCACGGGGATCGCGGTACATCGCAGGACATCGCAGTACGGGGAGGACAACAGCAGTGGTCGACGACACCGGTGATCCGCCGGACGGACTGACCGCCGCCGAGATCGGCATGTGGCAGGCCTTTCGCAACGGCAGCGTGTACGACCTCCGGTCGGGGGACGCGATGGCGGACGATCCGCACGGCGGCCACCCGTGGGGCCCGGAGCGCAGCGTGCGCGCCCGCATCGTGTGCTGGCTGCTTTTGGAGGGGCCGCCCGCGCTCTCCGGCCGGGTCTCGTCGCTGAAGCTCTCGGGCCTCCAGATCACGGACGTGCTCGACCTGGCGGGCGGCGAGATCGTCCCCTACGCCGAGCTGAAGCACTGCCGCTTCGAGAAGGAGGTCCTGGTCCCCGAGGCCAAGTTCACCACCCTGCGGCTCGTCAACTGCTCGATCCCGCGCGTCGAGGCGGCCCGCCTGCACACGGAGGGCGACCTGCATCTGCCGCGCTGCCGGATCCACAACGGCATGCGTCTCACGGACGCCCAGATCGGCACCGACCTGCTGATCAACCAGGCCGTGATCTACCGCGACCGGCGCGGCAACTCGATCATGGGCGACGGGCTCTCGGTCGGGCAGGACCTCCAAGCCGAGATGATGGAGTCGCACGGCCAGCTGAGCCTGCGCGGCGCGAAGGTCGGCGTCTCCTTCAGCCTGCGCGGCAGCAAGCTCGCCAATCCGTACGGCCAGCGGGCGCTGAACGCCCCGCAGATGACCGTGGAACGCACCCTCTACATGACGCCCGCCGCCCTCGGCGATCCCCCCATGACCAGCGGCACCACTCCCCCGCGCGGCACTCGCGTCCAGCGCTTCGAGTGCCAGGGCGGCATCCGGCTCGACGACGGGCGCTTCGGGGACGCCGTCGACCTGGCCCAGGCGCGCTTCACCCTGGAGAACGACCAGGAGGTGTCGCTGCGCCGCGTCCAGACCCCCGAGCTGCGCTTCCTCGGCGAGGCCCCGCAGCGCGGCAAGATCATTCTGTCCGGCGCCAAGGTCGTCAACCTCATCGACAAGTCGACCAGCTGGCCGGGCCCCGGCGGCCTCCAGATGGGCGGCTTCAGCTACGAGAACCTCGTGCCGCAGGGCAGCTTCCCGCTCGCCCGGCGCCTGGCCTGGGTGGCGGCCGCGACCGCCGAGTACAACCCCGAACCGTACGAGAAGCTGGCCGCCGTCCTGCGCAACGGCGGCGAGGATGCCGACGCCCGCGAGGTCCTGCTCGCCAAGCAGCGCCGACGCCGCGAGACCCTGCCGCTCGCGGCGAAGCTCTGGGGCTTCGCCCAGGACTGGACGGTGGCCTACGGCTACCGGCCAGGGCGTGCCGCCCTGTGGATGGCGGTGCTCTGGGCGGTGAGCGCGGTGGCCTTCACCCGCGCCGACCACCCGGCGATCAAACCGGGCGAGCACCCGAACTGGAACCCCGCGCTCTTCTCCCTCGACCTGCTGCTCCCGGTCATCAACCTCGGCCAGGACAGCTACTGGCAGCTGCGCGGCGGCTGGCAGTGGTTCGCGGCCATCCTGATCCTGCTCGGCTGGGTGCTCGCGACGACGGTCGCGGCGGGGGCGACCAGGCTGCTGCGAAGGAACTGACGAGCCTGCCGGGCCGCCCGGGAGCAGAGATTTTGCCAGCCCTTGACCATGTGTCAGGCAACCTAACGACTGATGCCAAAGCTTCACCGGCCTCCCTCTGGCACTGCCCCGACCTGCGGATTTCAATACCCACACGATGGCACTCCTGCGCGCCCTGATCCGCACCGCACGAATGGTCAGGAACACCCCGCTCCTCGCCTCCGGTCTGACCCCCGACGACGAGGTGCTCCTCGACGCGCCCGACGACCGGCTCGGCCCCGCTCTGGTCGCCGCCGGCCGTGGCGATTACGGGCCCGCCGCCAAACTGCTCGCCATGACGCGCGAGGGCAACGAATGGGAGAACCGCGACCGCTATACGACGCGTCTCGCCGCCTTCGCCCGCTCCCGCCCCGAGTGGTTCGACGACTGGCGGTCCGCGTCGCCGCACGACCCGGACGCGCTGCTCGTCAAGGCCGAGCTCGCCGTCGTCCGCGGCTGGGAATCGCCCGCCCGCGCCGAGCTGCTGCGCGAGACGGCGCCCCTGATCACTGCCGCGGCCGAAGCCGACCCGCGCGACCCCGTGCCGTGGCGGATCGCCCTGGACCACGCGCGCGGCACCCATGCCCCGCACTCGGTGTTCGACGAGATCCGGGCCGAGGCGGTGCACCGTTCCTCGCATCACTACGGCTGCCACGCCTCGGCCCTGCAGTACCTCTCCGCGTCCTGGTACGGCTCGCACAGCCAGTGCTTCGACTTCGCGGAGCGGGCCGCCCGCGACGCCCTGCCCGGTTCACTGATCCAGGCGCTGCCCGCGCGGGCCGCTTTCGCGTATCTCACCAGCGCCTCGGGGAGCGTGCCGCGCGAGCGCCTGGACGCGGCGGCCGACCTGGGGATCGCGGTCTCCGCGGAGTACGAGGCCGGGGACCCCTGGCCCGCCGAGGTCCGCAACGTCCTCGCGTTCGTCCTCGTACGCCTGGAGCGGTGGAGCGACGCCCTGGAACAGATGCGCCTCATCGGGCCCTATGCCACGTCCTTCCCCTGGGACCGCATGTCCGACGATCCGCTCGGCCAGTTCCTGGAACTGCGCGACGGCATACGCATCGAGGTGGCCTCCGGGACCCCGCTGCGCACCGGGGGCGGACGAGCGGGCTCCGGCGACCATTAGGCTTGCAGCTCGTGACCACCGTCCGGCTTCCGCTCTTCCCGCTCAACTCGGTGCTGTTCCCGGGACTCGTGCTCCCGCTGAACGTGTTCGAGGAGCGTTATCGCGCCATGATGCGCGATCTGCTCAAGACCCCCGACGAGGAGCAGCGCCTCTTCGCGGTCGTCGCCATCCGTGACGGCCTCGAGGTCGCCCCGAGCGCCCCGGGCCTCCCGGACCCCACCGCACAGCCCGAGCAGGGCCCGACCGCCGGCTTCGGCGAGGACCCGCTCAAGGCCTTCCACGCGGTGGGCTGCATCGCGGACGCGGCGACGATCAGGGAGCGCGCCGACGGCGGCTTCGAGGTCCTCGCCACCGGCACCACCCGCGTACGCCTGCACTCGGTGGACGCGTCGGGAGCCTTCCTGACCGCGGAGGTCGAGGAGCTGCCCGAGGAACCGGGCGAGGAGGCCGGCGCCCTCGCCGAGGGCGTCCTGCGGGCGTTCCGCGCCTATCAGAAGCGGCTGGCGGGGGCGCGCGAGCGGTCCCTGTCCACGGGCGCCGAGCTGCCGGACGACCCGTCCGTGGTGTCGTATCTGGTCGCCGCCGCAGCCGTCCTCGACACCCCCACGAAGCAGCGGCTCCTGGAGGCACCGGACACGGCGTCGCGCCTGCACGAGGAGCTGAAAGTCCTTCGCGCCGAGACCGCGATCATCCGTAATCTGCCGTCGTTGCCCGCGACGGACCTCACGCGCGGCACCACGAGCCTCAACTGACGTAAGGCGCGAGCGCTTTGGCGAAGAAGCAGAAGAAGAAGCAGAAGCAGTCGGGCACGGGCGGCACCCCGGCGACGGTGGCCCTCACCGCGGCGAACGCCGACTACACGGTCCACGCCTACGAACACGACCCCGCGCACCCCTCGTACGGCGAGGAGGCGGCGCAGGCCATGGGCGTCTCCCCCGACCGGGTCTACAAGACCCTGGTCGCGGAGGTCGACGGCGAGCTGACGGTGGCCGTGGTCCCGGTGGCGGGCACCCTGAACCTCAAGGCCCTGGCCTCGGCGGTCTCCGGCAAGCGCGCGGTGATGGCGGACCCCGCCGCCGCCGAACGCACCACGGGGTACGTACGGGGCGGCATCTCACCCCTCGGCCAGCGCAAGAAGCTCCGCACCGTCCTGGACGACTCGGCCTCCTCGCACGCCACGATCTGCGTGTCGGCGGGCCGCCGGGGCCTCGAGGTCGAACTGGCCCCCGGTGACCTGGCGCGTCTCACGGACGCGGTCCTGGCCCCGATCGGGCGTGAATAGGCCCTCGACGGGGGCCGCGGGCTCGACTAGTACCACCCTCATGTCGAAGAAGACGCGCAAGAGGAAGTGGCGGGTGCGCAAGGGCAAGGCGAACCACGGAAAGCGCCCCGCCTGACCCGTCCGGCCCGCCTGACGTCCACGAGCGGCCCGAGGGGCGGTCTCACGCCCCGGTGTGGTCCGAGCCGCCCTCTGCCCGCCCGGGGTCCCCGTAGGGCAGGGGGTACGGCTCGGGGTCCCGCGGCCCGAAGAGCCCGGTCAGACCCAGGTGCACGAGCAGCGCGGCCACGGGCCAGGCGAGCAGCGCGCCCTTGGCCTTGAGCTCCATCGGGGCGTCGAACGCCACGCCCTTGCCCACGGACTTCGCATGGGCCACGACATCCGTCTCGGGCCCGAGGAAGATCCCCAGACGCCAGGCGAGCACGGCCCCCAGCAGGCTCCCGGCCGTCAGCCCGACGACCAGCGGAATGCCGCCCCGCCTGCGCAGCAGGAACACCACGGCGCCGCTCACCGCGCCGAACGCGAGCGCGAGCAGGGTGAACGTTCCGTCGACGCCGATGGCCTGCTCCCCCTCGGTGTCCTTGAGGTACACCGTCTCGCTGTCGGCGATCAACGGCACACGAGGCGCGAGCCACAGCCACAGCAGGCCGAGCAGCACGCCGCAGACAGCCACCACGACCGCGATCACCGCGGCCTGCCGCACTTCGGTCTTCATGCCAGGACCGTCCTCCTCGTCCGCCGGCAGGGGAACGGCTCCGGACGGCTGAGCGGCTTGCTGCCAGGGATCGTGCGGGGGCCGGTCGTGGGGCGGCTGGGAGGGCGTCAGCGGTGCAGTCACCCACACATGGTGCCAGTACTACCTGAGGACCGCTTCACCGCACGGCGAGGACCGCGTCAACGCACGGCCGCACGGCGGTACGCCCAGGTGGCGATCGCGAGCGAGGCGACGCCGACCCCCGCGCAGACGGCGAGATCGAGGACGACGGTCGCCCAGTCCGGGTGCGGCCCGAAGGTACGGGCGAACGCCTCGACCCCGTACGTCGAGGGCAGCAGGTCACGCGCGTACTGCAGGAACCCGGGCATCCGCTCGGCCGGGAGCACGCCGAGGAGCAGTGCCGCCGACATGCCCAACTGGCCGAGCAGCGTGGCCAGTTCGGGGCGCGGCGCGAGCAGCCCGAGGGCGGCGCCGAGACCCGCGAGCGCGGCACCGGCCAACGGGATGACCGCGGCGAGCACCCAGAGGTTCGCCATCGGGAGCCCGAAGAGACCGCAGCCGACGACCGCGGTGACGAGGGTGCCCGGCACGGTGAACGAGGCGTAGGCGGCCGCGGCGCCGAGGACCACCGCGGCGGGCGGCACGGGCAGCGTGGCGTAGTGGTCGAGGCCGCCGTCGGCCCGCAGCTGCCCGAAGTACTGCGCGAGCAGGTTGAGCGCGACGAACGCGACGACGAGCACGGAGGACCCGGCGACGACGGCACGCGCCTCGCCGCCCCCGTCCACGACGCCCCGCATCAGGATCATGATCCCGACGGACTGGAAGGTGGCCACGAAGAGCAGCGGGATGCGTGCGACGCGGGCCCGGGACAACTGCGCCCGGTAGACGGCCGCGAGCGCGGGGAACAGCCGCGCACGGGGCCCCAGGGGCTCGGCGGCCTCGGCCTGCCACTCTCGGTCGTCGGCCCGTACGGCCGCTTCCAGGGGAACGGCACTCACCGAACGGCCCTCCTGCTGTCGCTGTTCATCCGTCCGGCGAAGGTCACGCCTTCACCAGCCCTTCCCCGTTCCCGCCCAGGGCGAGATACACGTCCTCCAGACTCGGTGTGGCCAGGGTGAAGTCGTCGAGCGCGGCGAAGGCGGCCCCGCCGGTGACCGCCGCGACGGCGGCCCGCGCCTCGTCGGGGGCCAGCCGCAGGGACCAGCGCCGGCCGGACTCCACCGCGGACGAGCGCAGCGCGGCGACCTCGGGGACGTCGAGCGGCGCGCGCTCCCGCCAGACCAGCTCGACCCGCACCTCGCCGGCGACCTGCTCCTTCAGCCCCACGGGGCTGTCGCAGGCGATGACCTTGCCGTGATCGAGGACGGCCACGCGGTCCAGGACCGTCTCGGCCTCGATGACGTTGTGCGTGACGAGCAGCACCGTCGTGCCGTGCTCGGCCCTGCGCCGGTCGACCGCGCCCCAGACCGCGCGGCGCGCGATGGGGTCCATGCCGGTCGTCGGCTCGTCCAGGACGAGCAGCGGCCGCTGCCCCACCAGCGCGGTGGCGAAGCAGGCGAGCCTGCGCTGCCCGCCGGAAAGCTTCTTCAGGGGCCGTGTGGCGAGCGGGGTGAGCGCGAGCTCTTCGAGTACGCCGTCCCGCTCGGCCCGCGCCGCGCGGACGTCGAGGCCGCGCAGCCGCGCGGTCGTCTCGACGGCGAGCGAGACGGTCAGCTCGTCGAGCGCGGTGGATTCCTGGCCCAGGTACGCGAGGATGCGTGCGGCCCGCTCGGGGTGGCGCAGGATGTCGTGCCCGAGGATCTCGACGCTCCCGCTGTCGGGCCGCATCAGGCCGGTCAGCTGCCGTACGAGGGTGGACTTGCCCGCGCCGTTGGGCCCGAGCAGGCCGAAGATCTCGCCGCGCCTGACCTCGAGGCTGATGCCGTCGGTGGCGCGCACCTCGGGCGTCGCGGGCGTGCCGCGCCTGCCGCGGGCGGCGGGATAGGTCTTGACGAGGTCGCGCACCGCGCAGACGGCATCACTGCCGTGACCCTGTCGGAGTCCCTGTCGGACTGCCTGTGCCGAGCGCGTACTCACGAAGGACGAGGGTACGGGGTCCCGCGCCCGGTACGTCGCCCGGGGCGCCCAGTACGCCCCGTATCAGTCATCTGCGGACGTGTTCCGTCACTCGTTCGCGTGCCTGTTCGGTCACTCGCCGGAGCGGTCGCCCACCGGTGCGTGCTCCACCGCCGTGTGCACGTCGATCTCGCGCCAGAAGCCGGCCCGGATCGCGTACCGGTCGTGTTCGTCGATCTGGTCGTCCTTGTGGGCGAGCAGGCCGAAGCGGGCCGCGTACCGCAGGAGCTCGCCGTCGACGCGGTGCGGGATGCGCGGGTACATCGTCGAGAGCTTCTGCAGGTTGTGCTGTTCCGGCAGGCGGGCCATCCAGCGGCGCGCGAAGACCTGCCCGACCTCGAAGGGGTCACCGCCGACGGTGGTGATGTCCTCCTCGCGGTCCGCCCAGCGCTGCTCGGCCGTCGTCAGCTGGGCGAGCGTCGGCAGGGCGGCGATCTCCGGGCTCTCCGCGGCGCCGCCGGGCCGCTCGACCCAGCCCTTGTCGGAGGACCAGCGCAGCGTGGCGTTGGTGGGGTGCTGGGCGGCCTGGGTGCCGGGGCCGCGCAGGGCGGCCAGGTCCTTGGGGGTGGGCACGCCCTTGCCCGGCGGGATGTGGTGGGCGCCGCCGCTGTCGCCGTTGGCCCCGGCCCCTGCCCCTGTTTCGGCGTGCTGGCCGTGCTGTGCGTGCTGGACCCCGGCGGCCTCGTCGGCGGCCCGCTGGGCGCTTGCCGCGAGCGCGGACTCCGGCAGCGGCGCGGAGAGGATGGCGGCGATCTCGGGGCGCGGGACGGGAGAGGGCGCGCAGACGCCGGTGAGCTCCTTGGGGCGTACGGCCTTGGTGATCCAGGCACGGTCCAGGACGCGCCGCTCGTCGGCCTCGGCCACCAGGTCCTCGGACTGGTTGTAGTCCCCGTCGGCGGCCTGGACGGCCCACAGGTGGACGGCGACGCCGTGCTCCTTGGCGGCCATCATGCCGGGCAGCAGGTCCCCGTCGCCGGTGACGAGCACGATGTCCGAGCAGGCGCGGTTGCGGGCCAGCTCCGTCAGCTCGGCGTGCATGGCGGCGTCGACGCCCTTCTGGGCCCACCGCCCGTCGCTGCGGGTCAGGGCGCCGAGCCGGACCGTCACGCGGGGCATGACGCGCAGCCTGCGGTGCTCGGGCTGGGGCACGCGGTCGGGGGCTCCGTCGAACCAGTAGATCCGGAGCAGGGGGCGCTCGGTGTCGGATTCGGCGCGCTCACGGATGCCCTGGATGAGAGCGGTGTGATCGACGGTGATCCGGGACCGGGACGGCTCGCCCGCGAGGAGACTCGCGGCGGCGCCCAGCAGATACCCGGCGTCCACCAGGACGATGCAGCGGTCCACGCGATCCACCCTCTTTCCCTGGAGCTTTCCCTGGAGATTCCCTGGAAGTAATGGTTCGGGTTTCCTTCGAGTCTGCCCGACCCGGCGGAGGTTAACGGCCGGAACTCGATCTTCGGCGTGGCGTATCGCGACTTCACTCTCCGACAGGGCTTATTACGCACGGTAATTCTCTGAAATGCGCAGCTTGTCGCCGTATGTGAATCTGGTCGCGTCCTGGCCCCCAGATCCCCCTCAGGAGGAAGATCACCATGGCCAAGAACAAGAACCGCAAGCAGGGTGGCGACCAGAACCGCGCCTCGGCCGCCGAGCAGGCCCAGGAGCAGGCCAAGTCGTCCGCGGAGCAGGCCGAGCAGCGCGTGCAGTCCAACGTGCAGGCACAGGGCAGCCCGTCCGAGGTGGCGCGCAAGCACCAGCGCCGCTTCGGCCACAACTGACGTCTGACTGACGCCCACACGGGCGGATAAGCGTGAAGGGGCGCACCCGGAATTGCGGGTGCGCCCCTTCATATGGTTCTGGTTCACATGGAACTGGCCTCTACCTGGCTATGCGGCTACCCGGCTACCCGGCCAGGCAGGACGGGCCGAGCAGCACCTTCAGGTCGCCGAAAAGGGCGGGATCGGGCTGTACCCGGTGGCGGTCGAGCCGCAGCACCGTCGTCTTCTGGGCCCCCTGGAGCTTGATCCGCACCTCGCTGTTGCCTCGGTGGTGGCTGAGGATCTCGCCGAGGCGGCTGACCATCGGCGGGGTCACCTTCACCGTCGGGATGGTGATCAGGACGGGCGCGTTGGTGCCCGCGTTCGACAGGTCGGGGACCTGCATCTCCATCGCGACCAGGCGCGGCACGTCCTCGCGCTTGTCGAGGCGGCCCTTGACGAACACCACGGCGTCCTCGACGAGTTGGGTCGACACCAGCTGATAGGTCGCCGGGAAGAACATGCACTCGATGGAGCCCGCGAGGTCCTCGACGGTCGCGATCGCCCAGGCGTTGCCCTGCTTGGTCATCTTGCGCTGGAGGCCGGAGATGATGCCGCCGATGGTGACGATCGAGCCGTCCGAGTAGTCACCGCCGGTGAGCTGTCCGATGCCCGCGTCGGCCTTGTCGGAGAGCACGTGCTCCAGGCCGAACAGGGGGTGGTCGGAGACGTACAGACCGAGCATCTCCCGTTCCTGGGCGAGGAGATACGTCTTCTCCCACTCGTCGGTGGAGAACTCCACGTCGAGCCCGAAGCCCGGCTCGCCGCCGGTCTCCTCGCCCCCTCCGAAGAGGTCGAACTGCCCTTCCGCCTCCTTGCGCTTGACCTGCACCACGTTGTCGATCATGGGCTCGTACTGCGCGGTCAGGCCCTTGCGGGTGTGCCCCATGGTGTCGAAGGCGCCCGCCTTGATCAGCGACTCCGTGGTGCGCTTGTTGCAGGCGGCGGCCTCGACCTTGTCGAGGTAGTCGGGGAAGGAGGCGAACTTCCCCTTGGCCTTGCGGGAGCGGACGATCGACTCGACCACGTTCGTGCCGACGTTGCGGACGGCCTCCAGGCCGAAGAGGATCACGTCGTCGCCCTGGGCGGCGAAGTTGTGCACGGACTCGTTCACGTTGGGCGGCAGGACCTTGATGCCCATGCGCCGGCACTCGTTCAGGTAGATGGCCGACTTGTCCTTGTCGTCCTTCACCGAGGTGAGCAGCGCCGCCATGTACTCGGCGGGGTAGTTCGCCTTGAGGTAGGCGGTCCAGTACGTGACGAGGCCGTACGCGGAGGAGTGCGCCTTGTTGAACGCGTATCCGGCGAAGGGGACCAGGACGTCCCACAGGGCCTGGATCGCGGCGTCCGAGTAGCCGTTCTTCTTCGCGCCCTCCTGGAACAGGACGAAGTTCTTCGCCAGTTCGTCGGGCTTCTTCTTGCCCATCACGCGGCGCAGGATGTCGGCTTCGCCGAGGGAGTAGCCGGCGACGATCTGCGCGGCCTTCTGCACCTGCTCCTGGTACACGATGAGGCCGTAGGTGAGGCCGAGCGTCTCCTTCAGGGGCTCTTCGAGCTCCGGGTGGATCGGCGTGATCTCCTGGCGGCCGTTCTTGCGCTCCGCGTAGTTGATGTGCGAGTTCATGCCCATCGGGCCCGGCCGGTACAGGGCCGAGACGGCGGAAATGTCCTCGAAGTTGTCGGGCTGCATCTGGCGCAGCAGCGAACGCATCGGGCCGCCGTCGAACTGGAAGACGCCGAGCGTCTCACCGCGGCAGAGCAGTTCGAAGGTCTTCGGGTCGTCGAGCGGGAGCGAGAGCATCTCCAGGTCGATGCCCTTGTCGTTGCGCACCATCTTGACGGCGTCGTCCATGATGGTGAGGTTGCGCAGGCCCAGGAAGTCCATCTTGAGCAGGCCGAGCGACTCGCACTGGGGGTAGTCCCACTGCGTGATGGTCACGCCGTCGGTGTGCCGCACCCAGATCGGCGCGTGGTCCACGATCGGCTCGCTGGACATGATCACGCCGGCCGCGTGCACGCCCATCTGCCGGACCAGGCCCTCGACGCCCTTGGCGGTGTCGATGACCTTCTTGACGTCCGGTTCGTTCTCGTACATCCCCCGGATCTCGCCCGCCTCGCTGTAGCGCGGGTGCTTGGGGTCGGTGATGCCGGAGAGGTCGATGCCCTTGCCGAGGACGTCGGCGGGCATCGCCTTGGTGAGGCGGTCGCCCATCGCGTACGGATATCCGAGCACGCGCGCGGAGTCCTTGATGGCGTTCTTCGCCTTGATCTTTCCGTACGTGCCGATCATGGCGACCTTGTCGGCGCCGTACTTCTCCGTCACGTACCTGATCACCTCGACGCGCCTGCGCTCGTCGAAGTCGATGTCGACATCGGGCATGGACACGCGCTCGGGGTTGAGGAACCGCTCGAAGATCAGACCGTGCGTGATGGGGTCGAGGTCGGTGATGCCCATGGCGTACGCGACGATCGAGCCGGCCGCGGAGCCTCGGCCGGGGCCGACCGCGATGCCGTTGTTCTTGGCCCACATGATGAAGTCGGCGACCACGAGGAAGTACCCCGGGAACCCCATCTGGATGATGATGTCCATCTCGTACTCGGCCTGCTTCTGCCGGTCCTCGGGGACACCGCCCGGGTAGCGGCGCTCCATGCCGCGGCGGACCTCCTCCTGGAACCAGGTGACCTCGGTGAAGCCCTCCGGGATGTCGAACTTCGGCATGAGGTCGCGCTTTTCGAACATGCCGGTGGTGTCGATCTGCTCGGCCACCAGGAGCGTGTTGCGGCAGCCCTCCTGCCAGGCGTCCGAGGAGTCGATGGCGTACATCTCGTCCGTGGACTTCAGGTAGTAGCCGGTGCCGTCGAAGCGGAAGCGGTCCGGGTCCGAGAGGTTCTTGCCGGTCTGGATGCAGAGCAGGGCGTCGTGCGCGGCGGACTCGTGCGCGTACGTGTAGTGCGAGTCGTTCGTCACCAGGGGCGGGATGCCGAGCTTTTTGCCGACCCGGAGCAGGTCGTCGCGGACCCGGCGCTCGATGTCGATGCCGTGGTCCATCAGCTCCAGGAAGTACCGGTCCTTGCCGAAGATGTCCTGGTACTCGGCGGCGGCCTTCACGGCCTCGTCGAACTGGCCGAGGCGCAGCCGGGTCTGGAGCTCTCCGGAGGGGCAGCCGGTGGAGGCGATCAGGCCCTCCGACCACTGGGAGATCGTCTCCTTGTCCATGCGCGGCCACTTCTGCAGCCAGCCCTCGGCGTACGCGTCCGAGGACAGCCGGAAGAGGTTGTGCAGGCCGGTGTTGTTCGCAGCCCAGATCGTCTTGTGGGTGTAACCACCGGAACCGGACACGTCGTCACGCTTCTGATGCGGCTGGCCCCACTTGATCTTCCGCTTGTTGCGCCGGGACTCGGGCGCCACATACGCCTCGATGCCGATGATCGGCGTCACGCCCGCCTTCTGCGCCGAGTGGAAGAAGTCGTACGCCCCGTGGAGGTTGCCGTGGTCGGACATGGCGACGTGCGTCATGCCCATCTCATTACAGGCGTTGAACATGTCCTTGAGCCGCGCGGCACCGTCCAGCAGCGAGTACTGGGTGTGGACGTGGAGGTGCGTAAAGGGCGGCTTGGTCACGGCGGGAGGCCTCCGGAGAACAGTCGGTGACAGGCTGCGGGCAGTCTGGGGGGACAGCGGGGAAGTCTAATCCGGAGGACTGACAAGCGGCGGGCACTCGGGGGTACCGTCGTGCGTTGGACAGGTCGGGACACCTGTCCAAAATGTCATGCACGACCTTGCACCACCCGTTACCTGGAGGCACCCCGCGATGTCGGAACCGCAGCCCACCGCTGAGCAGCGCGGCGAGCAGATCCTCTCCGTCTTCGACACCGCGTTCGGCGAGCTGCTCGCCGCGGACCCCGCCGCGTTCCGGGTGAAGTTCCGGAAGATGGCCGGCTCCGCCTTCGCGTTCTACCGCGGCACGGCCTGCCTCTTCTACGGGGACCTGGAGCGCGAGCAGCACGGCGGTCCCTACCTGGACGAGCGCACGGGACGGGTGTGGATCCACGGCGACCTGCACGCGGAGAACTTCGGCACGTACATGGACGCCCAGGGCCGCCTGATCTTCAACGTGAACGACTTCGACGAGGCGTACGTCGGCCCCTTCACCTGGGACCTGAAGCGCTTCGCCGCCTCCGTGGCCCTCATCGGGTACACGAAGGCACTCAGCGACGAGCAGATCACCGACCTGGTCCGGATCTACGCGGCGGCGTACCGCGAGCGCATCCACGACCTGGCGACCGGCGCCAAGAGCGACGAGGTGCCGCCCTTCACCCTGGACACCGCCCAGGGCCCGCTCCTGGACGCGCTGCGCGACGCCCGTTCGCTGACCCGCTTCGGTCTCCTGGAGTCCATGACGGAGATCCGTGACTTCGAGCGCCGCTTCGCCCCGGGCGGCGGCTCCATCGAGCTCGACGCGGCCACGCGCTACAAGGTGCTCGCCGCCTTCGACGGCTATCTGGAGACACTGCCCGAGTCCTCGCTGACCCGCCCCGACTCGTACCGCGTCAAGGACGTCGTCGGCCGGCGCGGCATCGGCATCGGCTCCGCGGGACTGCCCTCGTACAACATCCTCCTCGAGGGCAACAGCGACGCCCTGGAGAACGACGTCGTGATCTACCTCAAGCAGGCGCAGACCCCGGCCGTCTCGCGGCACATCACCGACGGCGCGGCCCGCGACTACTTCCGGCACGAGGGCCACCGCACGGTCATCTCGCAGCGCGCGCTGCAGGCGCACGCCGACCCGTGGCTGGGCTGGACCGAGCTGGACGGCGCGGGACAGCTCGTCGCCGAGGTCTCTCCGTACGCGGTGGACCTGGACTGGTCGGACATCGACGACTGGGAGGAGATCGCCGCGGTCATCGCCGACCTGGGCCGCGCCACCGCCACGATGCACTCCGCGGCGGACGACGAGAGCGGGCACTCGGACCTGGTGCCGTTCTCCACGGAGCGCGCGATCGACGCCGCCATCGCGGCGGACGAGGAGGGCTTCGGAGACCTGCTCGTGGACTTCGCGCACGAGTACGGCGCGCGGGCCCGCAGGGACCACCAGATCTTCGTCGACCTGTTCCGCAACGGCCGGATTCCCGGTCTGTAGGCACGAAGGCGGCGCCGTGCGACTCATAGGCACCCTTTAGGGCTGCCTTACGGGAACACATGGCACACTCGCTTGCGCGATGGACATATCCGGGACCCAGCTCAGAGCCGTGCGTGCGGCGCTCTTCACGGCGCTCGTCGTGACGCTCTCCGCCGCGTCGCACGTGCTGCTGTCCCGCGCCCCGCTGCCGCCGGCCACCGTCGCGGTGATCTCCGGCGCGGTCTTCGTCATCGCGTACGCACTGGCGGGGCGCGAGCGTGGCTACGGCCGCATCGCCGCCCTGCTGATCCCCCTCGAACTGGCCGCCGACACGGTGTTCACCGCCGGGCAGCACGTCTGTTACGGCCAGGCGGGCGGCCCCGTAGCGGGCCCGCTGCGCTCCGTCGGCTTCGACGTGCTGTGCGGGGGCGCCGACGTCGGCACCCCGCTGGCCCAGATGACCGGCGGCGACGGACACCGTGCCGCCGTGCTGCTCGCCGACGCCGAGCCCGGCGCCGCCTGGCTGCTGCTCGGCGCGCACATCGCGGTCGGCCTGCTCGCGGCTGCCTGGCTGCGGCACGGGGAACGCGCCCTGGCGCAGGTGCTGCGCGCGGTGGCCGCCTCCACCTTCCGGCCGCTGCTCGTCGCGGTCGCCGCGGCGGGCATCCGCCCGCGGCCCGTTCTGCGGGCCCCGCGTCCCGCGCGCCGGGTGCGTACCGCGCGTACGCGGCTTCTCGTGCACTTCGTGGGACGGCGTGGACCGCCGTGCTCGGCCGCCTTCGCCTGAGCACCACCGTCCCCACACGCACGTCATTCCTACGGAGAACACCATCATGAGCAAGCGCAACAGCCAGGCGGCGAAGTCGGCGGCCCGCGAGCGGATCCGCGCCCAGCAGGAAGCCGAGCGCAAGCGCCAGAAGCGCAAGCGGTCGATGATCGTCGGCGTCTCCGTCGTCGCGGTCCTGGCGATCGCGGGCGGCGTCGGCTACGCCGTCATGCAGGCCAACAAGCCCGACCACTGGGAAGCCGCCAAGGACGAGAAGCTGGTCAAGCCGGCCAACTCCGCGGGCACGGACGGCACGACCGTCGTCATCGGCAAGGACAGCGCCAAGAAGACCCTCAAGGTCTACGAGGACCCGCGCTGCCCGGTCTGCGCCAGCTTCGAGCAGACCGTGGGCCCGACGGTCGAGAAGGACCTGGAGGACGGCAAGTACAAGATCCAGTTCGTCGGCGCCTCGTTCCTCGACCGCAACCTCACGGGTGAGGGCTCCAAGAACGCGCTCAGCGCGATGGGTGCCGCCCTGAACGTGAGCGACCAGGCCTTCCTCGACTACAAGAAGGCGCTGTTCTCCAAGGAGAACCACCCCGAGGAGACCACCGACAAGTTCGCGGACGACGCGTACCTGACCAAGATCGCGAATCAGGTCCCGGAGCTCAAGAAGAGCAAGACCTTCGCCAAGGACGTCAAGGACGGCACGTACGACCGCTGGGCCCTGGAGATGTCGAAGAAGTTCGACGACAACAAGGACGGCGTCGACGGCACCCCCTCCTTCGTCATGGACGGCAAGAAGCTGACCGGCGCCGACAAGAAGAACGCGCCTTCGACGGTCGAGGAGTACAAGACGGCCATCGACGCGGCACTGAAGGGCTGAACCGGCGGTAGAGCCGTGCGCTGAGCGGCACTTGGCGAAAGAGCGGGCGAACGTTTCACAATTCGCCCGCTCTTGGCGATTACTGATCAGTAAGGTAATCGCTCGTGACCAGTCGAATCAGCGCACACAGACCGCTCAACTCACCTGCCCCGAGCCGCCGTACGGTGGTCAAGGCCGCGGCCGCCACCGCGGCCCTCGCCCCGCTCGCCGCCGCTCCCCTCGCCCACGCCGCCGCGGGACCCGCGTTCAACCACGGCGTCGCGTCGGGAGACCCGCTGCCCGACGGCGTCCTGCTGTGGACCCGAGTGACGCCGACACCCGAGGCCACGCCGGGCTCCGGCAAGGGCCCCGACACCGAAGTGCGCTGGGAGATAGCCAAGGACAAGGGCTTCACCCAGGTCGTCGGCCACGGCAGCACGACCGCGCGGGCCACGGCCGACCACACGGTCAAGGCCGACGTAAGGGGCTTGAGTCCTGCGACCACCTATTACTTCCGCTTCTCCGTGGGCGGCTCCGGGTCCGACGGAACCCCGGTGCACTCCCCCGTGGGCCGCACCCGCACCACCCCCGCGCACGAGTCGGCGGCCCCGGGTGTCCGGTTCGGGGTGGTGTCCTGCGCCAACTGGGAGGCGGGCTACTTCTCCGCGTACCGCCATCTCGCGGCCCGCACCGAACTCGACGCCGTACTGCACATCGGCGACTACATCTACGAGTACCAGAGCGGCGAGTACCCGGCCGCCGAGTACGGGGTGCGGCAGCACGAGCCGCGGCACGAGATCGTCAGCCTCGCCGACTACCGCACCCGGCACGGCGCCCACAAGACGGACCCGGACGCGCAGGCGATGCACGCGGCGCACCCCCTGATCGCGATCTGGGACGACCACGAGTTCGCCGACAACACCTGGTCGGGCGGCGCGGTGAACCACTCCCCGGACTCCGAGGGCGGCTGGGCACAGCGCATGGCGGCGGCCAAGCAGGCGTACTTCGAGTGGATGCCCGTACGCCCTTCCACCGAAGGCACCGTCTACCGTCGCCTGCGCTTCGGCAAGCTGGCCGATCTGCACCTGCTCGACCTGCGCTCCTTCCGCTCCGAGCAGGCGGGCTTCGGCAGCGGTGACGTGGACGACCCGGACCGTACGATCACGGGCCGCGCCCAGCTCGACTGGCTGAAGGCGGGCCTGGCCTCATCCGACGCCTCCTGGAAGCTGGTCGGCACGTCGGTGATGATCTCGCCGGTGGCCTTCGGCTCCGTGCCGGCCCATTTGCTCGAACCCATCGCGGAGTTGCTCGGGCTGCCCAAGGAAGGCCTCGCCGTCAACGGCGACCAGTGGGACGGCTACACCGACGACCGCAAGGAACTCATCTCCCACCTGGTCGACCAGGCGATCCGGAACACGGTCTTCCTCACCGGGGACATCCACATGGCCTGGGCGAACGACGTACCGGTCAAGGCCGCCACGTACCCCGGATCGCCCTCCGCGGCCACGGAGTTCGTGGTCACGTCCGTGACCTCCGACAACGTGGACGACATGCTGCACGTCGCCCCGCACACCCTCTCGCTGGTCGCCGTCGGCGCGGTGAAGGCGGCCAACCGCCACGTGAAGTGGCTGGACATGGACTCACACGGCTACGGCGTCCTCGACGTCACCGCCGAGCGCTCGCAGATGGACTACTACGTCCTCTCCGACCGCAAGGACCCCGAGGCGACGTCCAGGTGGGCCCGCTCGTACCGCACCCTCAGCGGCACCCAGCGGGTCGAGCGGGCGTACGCGCCGGTGCGCTGACCGGGTCACGTGCGTCGCTGCCGAAGCCGCCCCTTACTCTGACGGCATGAGTGACCCGGGGGACGTGGTGGACGGTCGTTTCGAGCTCGTCGAGCGGCTCGGCAGCGGAGGCATGGGCACGGTGTGGCGGGCGCGCGACACCGTGCTGCACCGAGAGGTGGCCGTCAAGGAAGTGCGCCCCGCGCTGCACGAACTGACGGACGAACAGTCGCGCGTCCTGCGGGAGCGCGTGCTGCGCGAGGCGAGGGCGCTGGCCCGCCTCAACCACCCCCATGTAGTGACGATCCACCACATCGTGGACACGGGCCCGCACCCCTGGCTGGTGATGGAGCTGCTGCCGGGCCGCACACTCCAGGACCTCCTGGAGCAGGGCACCTTGCCGCCCCAGGAAGCGGCCCGCATCGGCCGCCAGCTGCTCTCGGCGCTGCGCGTCGCCCACGCGGCGGGCATCCTGCACCGGGACGTGAAGCCCGCCAACATCCTGCTGCGGGAAGAGGCCCCCGGCACCGGCGTCTCCGTGGTCCTCACCGACTTCGGCATCGCCTCGCTCCAGGGCTCCACGCAGCTCACCGCGACCGGCGACCTGATCGGCTCGCCGGAGTACATCGCGCCCGAGCGCATCCGCGGCACGGACCGGGGCCCGGCGGGCGACCTCTGGTCACTGGGCGTCGTCCTCTACGTCGCCGTGGAGGGCGTCAGCCCGCTGCGCCGCGCCACGACCCTCGCCACGCTCGCCGCCGTGCTCGACGAACCGGTGCCGCCGCCGGTGCGCTCGCAGGCGCTCACCCCGGTCCTGACCGCCCTTCTGGTGCGGGACCCGGCGCTGCGCCCGGACGCGGAGCGCCTCGACGCGATGCTCGCCGACGTGGCGAACGGCGTCAGCCGGCCGCCGACGCTGGTCTCGGAGCAGGCGGCAGCCGTGGTGGAGCCGCGGTCTGCCGCACCCCGAAGACGTATGTCTGTGCTCGTCACGGCGGTCTCGGTGGCGCTCGCCCTGGTGGCCGGCGCCGCCCTGGTGCTGGCGCTGAAGGACGGGACCAAGACGGACAGGGCGCAGGGCAAGGGCGGTGCGCGCGCCTCCGGGGAGGCTTCGACCGAGGCGTCGCCGAAGCCCGGCGAGACGCCCGGACGCGCGGAGTCCTCTCCCGGCGTCCCGCCCGCGTCGGGCAGCTGGATCGCCCAGCTCCACTCCGAGCCCGTCGGCTCCAGCACGGAGGACCGCGACCGCAGGCTGGCGGCCGTGCGCGAGGACGTGCCGGAGGCGCGCTACCTGCGCAGCGACGACTACGCGTCGCTGCGGCCGGGGTTCTGGGTGATCTACGCTCCCGGGCCCTTCGCGGACGGCCGGGCCGCGCTGCGGTTCTGCGCCGAGCGCGGCAGGACCACCGACACGGACTGCGCGGGGCGCTACCTCAGCTCCAGCGACGCCGACTTCGGCATCATGTGCAAGCCGCCCGCGAGCGCCCCGGTGGGACGCTGCACGCGCGCGTGAAGGACCCGGGGGCGCCCGGCTAGAGCGTCTCCAGGAAACCGATCGCCGTCCGCCACGTCGCCTCCGCCGCCTCGGCGTCGTAATCGTCCAGGTCGGGGTCGGTGAAGAGGTGGCCGGCTCCCGCGTAGCGGTAGACCTCGACGTCGGCGCCCGTGCGGCCCATCTGGAGGTACCACGCGCTCAGCCAGTCGTCCGTCTCGAACGGATCGGGCTCGGCGACGTGCAGCTGCACCGGCAGCTCGTCCACCGTCGTGTTCTCGGCGATGTCGGACGTGCCGTGCAGGAGCAGCAGCCCGCGCGCCTTGTCGTCGCCGAGGGCAAGGGTCTGCGCGGTGGCGGCGCCGAACGAGAACCCGGCGTAGACGAGGCCCCGCTCGGAGTAGGGCGCGGCGGCCAGGATCGCCCTCTTCAGGAGCTCGTCCTTGCCGAGCTCGTCCTTGAAGGCCATGCCCTCCTCGACCGTGTCGAAGGTGCGCCCGTCGAACAGATCGGGCGTCCACACCTCGTGGCCCTCCGCGCGCAGCCGGTCGGCCGCCGCGTGCACCGCGGGCCGCAGCCCGTACGTCGAGTGGAAAAGCATGATGTTCATGAGGCCATCGTGCCACCTACCCTCGGGGGCATGGAGAACGTACTGCGTCCGTTGATCGTGGTCGGCGGCTCGGTCGTGCTCACGCTGGCCGTGGTTTGGCTGGCCGATGTACTGCTGCGCCGGGCCGATGACCGCCGCCCCGACAACCCACTGTGGGGTCTGCTGCGCCGCTGCCGACTGCCACTGCAACTGTCCCTGTGTGCCGCCCTGCTGCGCGGCTCATTCGAACAAGCGGAGATCGGAAAGGACCATTCCGCGGGGATCGCGCAGATCCTGACCCTGATGCTCATCGGGTCGGTGGCCTGGCTCCTCGTCCGTATCGCGACCGCGATAGTCGAGGCCACCTACGCCCAGTACGCCAACGCGCACCGCGATCCCGCCCGCGTCCGGCGGGTGCGTACGCAGGTCACCCTCATCCAGCGGGTGGTCAGCGCGATCGTCGGCGTCGTGGCCGTCGGAGCGATGTTGCTCACTTTCCCCGCCATGCAGGCGGCCGGGACGTCGCTGCTCGCGTCGGCCGGTGTACTGGGCATCGTGGCGGGCGTCGCCGCCCAGTCCACGCTGTCGAATCTCTTCGCGGGGCTGCAGATCGCCTTCGGCGACATGGTGCGGATCGGCGACACGGTCGTCGTGGACGGCGAGTGGGGCACGATCGACGAGATCACCCTGACCTTCCTGGCCGTACGCACCTGGGACGAGCGCCGGATCACGATGCCGGTGTCCTACTTCGTCTCGAAGCCCTTCGAGAACTGGTCGCGCGGCGGGGCCCAGATGACCGGCACGGTCTTCTTCCAGCTCGACCACACCGCGCCCATCACCGAGATGAGGGAGAAGCTCCAGGACATCCTGCGCGAGTGCGCGGCCTGGGACGGCAGGGACTGGGGCCTCGCGGTCACGGACACGACGCCGAACACGATCCAGGTCCGCGCCCTGGTCACCGCCAAGGACGCGGACGACATCTGGACGGTGCGGGTCACCGTGCGCGAGCACCTGATCCGCTGGCTGACCGAACACCACGCGTACGCGCTGCCCAAGGTCAGCACGGCCTGGGCCGAACTGCCGCCGGACGACGACGGGCCGCACCCGCCGCCGCCGATAGTGCCCCGCACGGGCCGGGGCTGAGCCCCGGGCGCTCTCAGGACCGCAGGCTGCGTACGTCGAGCTGGTGCAGGACCCGGTCGACGATCTCCGGATCGGCGCCGGGTTCACTGCGCGCGGCGAGGATCTCGTGGCGCGCGGCCGACATCATGTCGCGCTGGATGCGCTGGACCGCCTTGAGACGGTCGGCGCGCTTGGAGTACCGCTCGCGCCGCTCGTCGTCGACGATGTCGGGGCTGATCCTGGCCCCGATGTCGAAGGCGCCCCGCAGCAGCCGCTCCGAGAGGTCCTCCGGCAGCTCCTCGACCTCCTCGATCTCCTTCAGGCGGCGCTTGGCCGCCTTGGCCGCCCGGACGGCGAGATCACGCTCGACGGCCCGCTCGGCGTCCGTGTCCGCGCGCACCCCGAGCTTCTTCACCAGCCAGGGCAGGGTGAGCCCCTGCACGACGAGCGTGGCCATGATCACGCAGAAGGCGATGAAGATGATCTCGTCGCGGGCCGGGAAGGGGTCGCCGTTCTCCGTCTTGAGCGGAATGGCCAAGGCGAGGGCGACCGAGGCCACACCGCGCATCCCGGACCACCACATGACGACGGTCTCGCGCCAGGTCGTCGGGATGTCCTCGTCGTAGTCCCGCAGCTTGTGCAGCCGCTTGGCCAGCCAGGTCGCGGGCAGCAGCCACAGCAGCCGTACGCCGATGACGACGGCGACGACCGCCGCGCCCCAGCCGATCATCTGCAGCTCACGGCCGTTCGCCGTGCCGAAGACGTTGTGCAGTTCGAGCCCGATGAGCCCGAAGGCCACGCCGGTGACCAAGGTGTCGACGATCTGCCAGAACGTCTGCCCGGTGATCCGGCCCAGCACGTCGTCCGCGTCGGCGCCGTGCTCCGCCAGATAGAGCGCGGTGGTCAGCACGGCGAGCACGCCGGAGCCGAGCAGCTCCTCGGCGAGGACGTAGCTCACGAACGGCACGAGCAGCGTCAGGCCGGTCTGCAGGGTGGCCTCGCCGAGCACCCCCATGAGCTTGTTGGTCAGCCAGCCGAGCGCGACGCCCACGGCGACGGCGACCACTCCGGAGAGCACCAACTGCCCCACCGCCGACGGCCAGGAGAACGTCCCGCTGATCGCCGCCGCGATCGCCACGTGGTAGAGCACGATCGCCGTGACGTCGTTGAAGAGGCCCTCCCCCTCCAGGATCGACACGAGCCGCCGCGGCAGCCCGAGCGACCCGGCGACGGCGGTCGCGGCGACCGGGTCGGGCGGCGCCACGAGCGCGCCGAGGGCCACGGCCGCGGCGATCGGAAGCCCCGGGACCACCGAGTTGGCGATGGCGGCGACCGCGGCGGTCGTCACGAAGACGAGGGCCACGGCGAGCAGGAAGATGGGGCGTCTGTTGGCCGCGAACTGCCGCCAGGAGGTGCGCTGGACGGCCGCGTACAGCAGGGGCGGAAGGACCAGCGGCAGGATGTAGTCGGGCGGGATCTCGACGTTCGGGACCCAGCTGACGAAGGCGAGCACGATCCCGGCCAGCGTCATGAGGACGGGCGCGGGCAGCCCGAGCCGCTCCCCCAACGGCACCGTCACGACGGCACCGAGCAACAGAATGAGCAGCAGCGCCAGTTGGTCCACGGTGCGCCCTCCGGCGGTTCGAGACGGTTCGAGGCAGCTCGCCGGCCCGGGACGGCCCGAGACTCAGACGATCAAGACCTCAACCCTGCCACGCGTTCCCCGCGAACCGGCCGATGCCCCTCCGGACGCCCGCCCGGCTCGCTAGTCCAGCGCCTTGCGCATCGCCCGGTGCGGGATTCCCGCGTCCGGGAACTCGGGGCCGTAGACCTCGTACCCCAAGCGCTCGTAGAACCCGAGGGCGTGCGTCTGCGCGTGCAGGTCGACGGCGGTGAGGCCACGCGCGCGTGCCGCGTCCTCTATCGCCCGCACCAGGGCCGCGCCCACGCCGAGGCCGCGCGCCGCCTTGGTCACCGCGAGCCGGCCGAGCGCGCCCACCTCGGCGTCCCCGCCGTTCTTCGCGGCGGCCGCCGCACCGGTCAGCAGGCGGCCCGTGCCCAGCGGAAGGCCGTCGTCGCGGACGGCGACGACGTGCACCGCGTCGGCGTCGTACGCGTCGTACTCAAGGTCCTCGGGGACCTGCTGCTCCACGACGAAGACTTCCTTGCGGACCGCGAAGCAGGCCTCCAGGTCATCGGCCTCGACCGCGACCCGGCAGGTGACCGCGGAGCTCACGAGCTCTCCGCCCGGACGCGGTCCAGCGCCTGCTGGAGGTCGTCCGGGTAGGTGCTCTCGAACTCCACCCACTGCCCGTCGCCGGGGTGCTCGAAGCCCAGGCGCACCGCGTGCAGCCACTGGCGGGTGAGACCGAGGCGCTTGGCGAGGGTCGGGTCGGCGCCGTACGTCAGGTCGCCCACGCACGGGTGGCGGTGGGCCGCCATGTGCACGCGGATCTGGTGCGTGCGGCCCGTCTCCAGCTTGATGTCGAGCAGGGAGGCCGCGCGAAACGCCTCGATGAGGTCGTAGTGCGTGACGGAGGGCTTGCCCTCGGCCGTGACCGCCCACTTGTAGTCGTGGTTCGGGTGGCGGCCGATGGGGGCGTCGATCGTGCCGCTCATCGGGTCGGGGTGGCCCTGCACGAGCGCGTTGTAACGCTTGTCGACCGTGCGCTCCTTGAACTGCCGCTTCAGGGAGGTGTACGCGCGCTCCGACTTGGCGACCGCCATCAGACCGGAGGTGCCCACGTCCAGGCGGTGCACGATGCCCTGGCGCTCGGCGGCACCGGAGGTCGAGATGCGGTACCCGGCGGCCGCGAGGCCGCCGATCACCGTGGTGCCGGTCCAGCCGGGGCTCGGGTGCGCGGCCACGCCCACCGGCTTGACGATCACGAGGATGTCGTCGTCGTCATGGATGATCTCCATGCCCTCGACGGGCTCGGCGACGATCTGCACCGGAGCGGGCGCCTGCGGCATCTCCACCTCCAGCCAGGCGCCGCCGTGCACACGCTCGGACTTGCCGACCACGCTGCCGTCGACCATCACCTTGCCTGCCGCCGCCAGCTCGGCGGCCTTCGTGCGGGAAAAACCGAACATGCGGGAGATGGCGGCGTCGACGCGCTCGCCCTCCAGGCCGTCCGGCACGGGCAGGGTACGGATCTCGGGAATCGTGCTCACCCATTGAGTATGCAGGAGGCCGCCGACACTCCCGCACCGCGAGCCCCTCGCCCCGGGCGCTCAGTCCTTGTGGACGGTGCCGTCCGGGTCCAAGCCGCGGAAGGACAGGATCACGATCAGGAAGCCGCCGCACACGATCGCCGAGTCGGCGAGGTTGAACACCGCGAAGCCCTTGGGCGCGATGAAGTCGACCACCGCTCCCTCGAACACACCGGGGGAACGGAAGATCCGGTCGGTGAGGTTGCCCAGGGCGCCGCCGAGCAGCATGCCGAGCGCGATCGCCCACGGCAGGCTGTAGAGCTTGCGGGCCAGCCGGGCGATGACCACGATCACCGCCGCCGCGATGAAGGTGAAGATCACGGTGAACGCCTCGCCCATCCCGAAGGCCGCGCCCGCGTTCCGGATGGCGTTGAACTGGAGCCAGTCCCCGATGATCTCGATCGGCTCGTGGTGCTCGAGCTTCGCAACGACGATCATCTTGCTGACGAGGTCCAGGGCGTACGCGATCACGGCCACCGCGAACAGGGCCAGGAGCTTGCGCTTCCCCTTGCCCCCGGGGCCCTGCTCGTCCGGCGACGCCGGCTCGTCCTGCCCCTTCGCCTCGCCGGAGCCCGAGGCGGACTGCTCCGGCTCGGCCCCGTCGGCCTCAGGGATATCCGGCGTACCGATGATGCGCTCCGCCTCTGCCACGTGAGTCCCTCAACCTAGGTACCTGACTGGGGACGAGGGTACGGCACACACGTACGGCACCAGGTGGTGAGGCCGTGTTCAGTAGCGCCGTTCCTGCTTCTGCTTGCAGTCCATGCACAGGGTCGCGCGGGGGAAGGCCTGCATCCGCGCCTTGCCGATGGGACTACCGCAGTTCTCGCAGATGCCGTACGTCCCCGCGTCAAGGCGCTCCAGGGCGCGCTCCGTCTGTTCGAGCATCTCGCGCGCGTTGGCGGCCAGCGACATCTCATGTTCCCGCGTGATGTTCTTCGTGCCGGTGTCCGCGTCGTCGTCGCCCGCGCCGTCCCCGGAGTCACGCATCAGGCCCGCGAGGGCGTCCTCGGACGAGGTGATCTCGCTGCCGAGCCGCAGTGCCTCGCTCTGCAGCTCCGCGCGCGCCTCCTCGACCTCCTCCGGGGTCCAGGGGTCCTCGCCGGGGCGGACCGCGAGCTCACCGGGCTCCGCGGCGGCGACGCGCGCCTTGGGCACCGCCGTCGGCTTCTTGGCTGCCGTCGCCGTGCCCGGAGTCTTCTTCGTGACCACTGTCGTGGCTCCCGTCGTCTCCGCGGCCTGAGCCGCACCCTCGGCCGCTGTCGCGGCCGTCTTCTTGGCCGTGCTCTTCTCGGCAGCCGTCTTCTTGGCCGCGGGCGTCTTCTTCGCCGTGGCCGCCTTCTTCGCGGCGGGCTCCTTGGCCGCGCCCTCGTCGGCGGCCGTCTTCTTGCCGATGTCGGCGACCTTGGCGACCGCCTTCTTGGCGACGGCCTTCTTGACGGCCGCCTTCTTCGCCACGGCTTCCTTGGCGGCTGTCTTCTTCGTCGCGGTCTTCTTCGTGGCGGTCGTCTCGGCGGCGGTCTTCTTCGTGGCCGCGGCCGTGGATCTGCCCGACGCCGGATGCTGTACGGCGGTCTTCTTCGCCACCATGGCCGCGGCCCCTTCACATATTGTGATCTTGCTCGCGATTCGTGCTGGGACGATAAATCGACTCAGAGCCCGCGGCAACGGGGCACGCCGCCTGATGCGCCCGCCCCGCGGGTGCCGCGCGGCGAGCATGCATGCGTTGTGCCCAGCTCCCGGCCGGGTAATCCGCCCGGCGGGGCGGGCCGGGATCCGCACTTCCCGCGTGTCGCCATTCGGGTCAGTCCCGGCGCCCTGGACGGCATCGGGCCCGAGCTCGCATCAAGGGCGGAAAGAGACCGGAAACGGGAATAAACTGGTGCATAACCGAAGAAGGTGCGCCATGCGGAAAACAGCCGACTGCAGAGAATTCCCGAGCGAGACCAACTGCACCCTCGCCATCTCCGGCGAGGAGGAGGAAGTGGTCCGTGCCGCCAGTGAGCACGCCGTGTCGGTCCACGGCCACACCGACAGCGCGGAGCTGCGCAAGATGGTCCGCGAATCCCTCAGGGACGAGGTCCCCCAGCACGCCTGAGGCCCCGCGAAAACCGGTCGGCCGCGTTCGCCCGGGGCCCTTACACTGGGCGGAGCGAGAAGCGTGGATGGGGACGAGTAGCGGCGTACGCGGCCATGAGCGACCCGGGGACGGTGTGAGCCCGGGGGCAGGCGCGACGTGAAGATCACCCCGGAGCCGCCGGAAGAAAGCCGAAGCCCAGGCAGCGGCCAGTAGACCCGGCATCGCGACCCCAATGAGGGGGCTTTTCCGTGCGCCACACGCGCAGGGAGGGCCAAGGAGGGTGGTACCGCGGGAGCACGACAAGGGCTCTCGTCCCTCCGACGGAACGGAATCGTCCGCCGGAGGAAGCGCGTTGAACACGCAGCCGTTGCATACGCAGCCGCAGTACCGCCAGGTGCCCGCCCAGGTCGACCTGCCCGCCCTTGAGCACGCCGTGCTCGACTTCTGGCGCGAGCAGAAGATCTTCGCCAAGAGCCTTGAGCAGTCCGAGGGCCGCCCCGAGTGGGTGTTCTACGAGGGCCCGCCCACCGCGAACGGCATGCCGGGTGCCCACCACATCGAGGCCCGCGTCTTCAAGGACGTCTTCCCGCGCTTCCGCACCATGCGGGGCTACCACGTCGCCCGCAAGGCCGGCTGGGACTGCCACGGCCTCCCCGTCGAGCTCGCGGTCGAGAAGGAGCTCGGGTTCAACGGCAAGAAGGACATCGAGGCGTACGGCATCGCCGAGTTCAACGCCAAGTGCCGCGAGTCCGTGACGAGGCACACCGACGCCTTCGCCGAGCTCACTACGCGCATGGGCTACTGGGTCGACCTCGACGACGCGTACCGGACGATGAACCCCGAGTACGTCGACTCGGTCTGGTGGTCCTTGAAGGAGATCTTCAACAAGGACCTCCTCGTCCAGGACCACCGTGTCGCCCCCTGGTGCCCGCGCTGCGGCACGGGCCTGTCCGACCACGAGCTGGCGCAGGGATACGAGACGGTCGTCGACCCCTCCGTCTTCGTCCGCTTCCCGCTCACCGGCGGCCCGCTGGCGGGCGAGGCGGCCCTCCTGGTGTGGACGACCACTCCGTGGACCCTCGTCTCCAACACCGCGGTCGCCGCGCACCCGGACGTCACGTACGTCGTCGCGACGAACGGTGAAGAGAAGCTCGTCGTCGCCGAGCCGCTCGTCGAGAAGGCCCTCGGCGAGGGCTGGGAGACCACCGGACAGACCTTCACCGGCGCCGAGATGGAGCGCTGGACCTACCAGCGCCCCTTCGAGCTGGTCGAGTTCCCGGCTCCCGCGCACTTCGTGGTCAACGCCGAGTACGTGACCACCGAGGACGGCACCGGTCTGGTCCACCAGTCCCCCGCCTTCGGTGAGGACGACCTCAAGGTCTGCCGCTCGTACGGCCTCCCGGTCGTGAACCCGGTGCGCCCCGACGGCACCTTCGAGGAGGACGTCCCGCTCGTGGGCGGCGTCTTCTTCAAGAAGGCCGACGAAAAGCTCACCGAGGACCTCCAGGACCGCGGCCTGCTCTTCAAGCACATCCCGTACGAGCACAGCTATCCGCACTGCTGGCGCTGCCACACCGCGCTCCTCTACTACGCGCAGCCGTCCTGGTACATCCGCACCACGGCCATCAAGGACCGTCTCCTCCAGGAGAACGAGAAGACCAACTGGTTCCCCGACTCGGTCAAGCACGGCCGCTTCGGCGACTGGCTGAACAACAACGTCGACTGGGCGCTGTCCCGCAACCGCTACTGGGGCACCCCGCTGCCCATCTGGCGCTGCGAGGAAGGCCACTTGACGTGCGTGGGCTCGCGCGCGGAGCTCTCCGACCTGACGGGCACCGACCAGTCGGAGCTCGACCCGCACCGCCCGTACATCGACGCGGTCACCTTCCCCTGCCCGACCTGCCAGGAGACCGCGACCCGCGTCCCCGAGGTCATCGACGCCTGGTACGACTCCGGTTCGATGCCCTTCGCGCAGTGGGGATACCCGTACAAGAACAAGGAGCTCTTCGAGAGCCGGTACCCCGCACAGTTCATCTCGGAGGCCATCGACCAGACGCGCGGCTGGTTCTACACGCTGATGGCGGTGGGCACGCTCGTCTTCGACAAGTCGAGTTACGAGAACGTGGTCTGCCTGGGCCACATCCTCGCCGAGGACGGCCGCAAGATGTCCAAGCACCTGGGCAACATCCTGCAGCCGATCCCGCTCATGGACCAGCACGGCGCCGACGCCGTGCGCTGGTTCATGGCGGCCGGCGGCTCCCCGTGGGCGGCCCGCCGCGTGGGCCACGGCACCATCCAGGAAGTCGTCCGCAAGACCCTCCTCACGTACTGGAACACGGTCGCCTTCCAGGCCCTGTACGCCCGTACGTCGAAGTGGGCCCCCAGCGACGCCGACCCGGCGCCCGCGGAGCGCCCGCTGCTTGACCGCTGGCTGCTCAGCGAGCTGCACGCGCTGACCGACCAGGTCACGCAGGCCCTCGAGGGCTATGACACCCAGCGCGCGGGCAAGCTCCTGTCCACGTTCGTCGACAACCTCTCGAACTGGTACGTACGCCGTTCCCGCCGCCGCTTCTGGCAGGGCGACAAGGCGGCTCTGCGCACCCTGCACGAGGTCCTGGAGACGGTCACGCGCCTGATGGCCCCGCTGACGCCCTTCATCACGGAGCGCGTCTGGCAGGACCTGGTGGTGCCGGTCACCCCGGACGCCCCGGAGTCGGTCCACCTGACCTCCTGGCCCGAGGCCGACCTGTCGGCGATCGACCCGGAGCTGTCGAAGCAGATGGTGCTCGTACGTCGCCTGGTGGAGCTGGGCCGCGCCACGCGCGCGGAGTCGGGCGTCAAGACCCGTCAGCCGCTGTCCCGCGCCCTGGTGGCGGCCACGGGCTTCGACTCCCTCAACCCGGAGCTGCACGCCCAGATCACCGAGGAGCTCAACGTCTCCTCGCTCGCGTCGCTCTCCGAAGTCGGCGGCTCACTCGTCGACACGACCGCCAAGGCCAACTTCCGCGCGCTCGGCAAGCGGTTCGGCAAGGGCGTCCAGGCGGTCGCCAAGGCCGTCGCGGACGCCGACGCTGCCGCGCTGTCCCTGGCCCTGCGCGAGGGCACCGCGTCGGTCGAGGTGGACGGCGAGACGGTGACGCTCGCCCCGGACGAGGTCATCATCACGGAGACCCCGCGCGAGGGCTGGTCCGTGGCGTCCGACTCCGGCGCCACGGTCGCCCTCGATCTGGAGATCACCGAGGAGCTGCGCAGGGCCGGACTGGCCCGTGACGCGATCCGCCTGATCCAGGAGGCCCGCAAGAACAGCGGCCTGGACGTCGCGGACCGGATCGCCCTGCGCTGGACCTCCACGGACCCGGTCGTGCTCACGGCCCTGGCCGACCACGCCGAGCTCATCGCGGACGAGGTCCTCGCCACGGACTTCGAGCAGGGCGAGGCCGACGAGGCGTACGGCGAGACGTTCACGGACGAGTCACTGTCGCTCACGTTCCGTCTGCGCAAGGCGTAGTCACCGGCGACAAGCGAAGGCCCGGCCCGCCAGAGATCCTGGCGGGCCGGGCCTTCGGCGTTGTGTGCAAGCGCACACCAGTGCGCGGCACACAAAAGGGCGAGGCCCCCAGAAGATCTGGGGGCCTCGCCCTGAACGCTGCCGACGCCTAAGGCGTGGAAACGGCCGTCAGTTGTCGTCCTCGTCGATGAGGAAGCCACGCATCGGCGACGGAGCCTGCTGCATGGGCTGCGGGGCCTGCGGCCGCACCGGCGCCATCGGCTGGGTCATCGCCGGCGACATCTGCTGCTGGCCGCCGTAGGACGGACCGGCGGTGGGCTGGTTGCCGCCCATCGACTGGTTGCCGCCGTACGACGGGGCGCCCGCGCCGGCCGGTGCCATGGAAGGCGCCGGGGACGGCGGAAGGGAAGCCGTCGCCGGGGTCCGCGGCGGGGCCAGCGAGTCGTCGGCCTGGGTCTCCAGCTGACGGAGCTGCGACTCCAGGTAGGACTTCAGACGCGTGCGGTACTCGCGCTCGAAGCCGCGCAGGTCCTCGACCTTGCGCTCCAGCGTGGCGCGGGCGGACTCCAGGGAGCCCATCGCGACGCGGTGCTTCTCCTGCGCGTCCCGCTCCAGGGCGTCAGCCTTGGCACGGGCGTCGCGCTCGAGGCCCTCGGCGCGCGAACGAGCCTCGCCGACGATCTTGTTGGCCTCGGAACGGGCCTCCGCGATCGCCTGGTCAGCGGTCTGCTGGGCGAGGGAGAGCACGCGCGCGGCACTGTCGCCGCCGGGGCCCTGACCGGGCTGGGGCATCTGCGGACCGTGGCCGCCCATGGGACCACCCATGGGGCCGCCCATCGGACCCTGACCCATCGGGCCGGGACCCTGCGGACCGCCCTGCGGGCCGTGCCCACTGGGGCCGGCGGGCAGCTGCGGCGCACCACCAGGAAGCTGCGGCGGGCCGCCCATCTGCTGGTGCTGCGGGTGCTGCTGCTGCGGCGGCACCGGCTGCGGTCCTGATATTGCGGCGGGCACCGGGGCGCCCGGACCGCGCTGGTCCTGCGGTTCCGGGGGCTTGCGCATGCCGCCCTGCTGCTGGTTCTGCGCAGCGGCGCGGGTGGCAGCGGCCAGTTTGGCACGCAAGTCCTCGTTCTCGCGGAGCAAGCGAGTCAGTTCGGCTTCGACCTCATCGAGGAAGGCATCGACCTCGTCCTCGTCATAGCCTTCTCGGAGGCGGACGGTCGTGAACTGCTTGTTCCGCACGTCCTCGGGGGTCAACGGCATCTCTTCACCTCAACGTAGTCGTCGGCATTCGGCAAGACCGTATCGTTCACACAGACACCGACCTGACGACGGTGATCAGGATGTAGACGATGATCATCAGTACGAAGAAGGACAGGTCGAGCGCCACGCCCCCGAGACGCAGCGGCGGGATGAACCGCCGCAGAAGCTTGAGCGGTGGATCAGTGACAGTGTAGGTGGCCTCCAAAATGACCACCATCGCCTTGCCGGGTTGCCATGAGCGGGCGAACTGGAAGACGTAGTCCATGACCAACCGGAAGATCAGCACGATGAGGAAGCACATCAGCGCGATGTAAAGCACTTGCCAGACCACGCCCATGTTCGCGGTTCCCTCTCCCCTGTTACTCGTACTGCGTTCGCCGGTTCTGCGTTACTGCTTCACTTACGTCTCAGCTCTGGTTGAAGAACCCGCCCTCTGCGATGCGAGCCTTGTCCTCCGCCGTTACATCGACGTTAGCAGGCGACAACAGGAACACCTTCTGCGTCACTCGCTCAATGCTGCCATGGAGACCGAACACCAGACCGGCGGCAAAGTCGACAAGTCGCTTCGCATCCGTGTCGTCCATCTCGGTCAGATTCATGATCACCGGAGTGCCCTCGCGGAAGTGTTCCCCGATGGTACGGGCCTCGTTGTACGTCCGCGGGTGCAGCGTGGTGATGCGGTAGGGCTCCCGCTCGGACACGACCTTGGGCATGATCACCGGTGCGTTCTTCTCCAGGCTCTGACGTTCAGGTGTGATGGATGCCACGGGGGCGATACGTGCCGGACGTCCGGATTCCGCGGCTAGCGAAGCGGAATGGGCGACCGGCTCACGCTGTGCGGGGGGCTGCACCACTCGTACCGATTCGTCCCTTTCAGGCACGTGTGCCTGGCGGGGCTGATGGGACTGGTGCGGCGGCTCGTGCCGCCTGCGGTCCCGCTCGGGCTCCGGCTCGGGTTCGAACTCGTCATCGGGGTCGAACCCCGGACCGTCGTACCCATCGTCCTCCACGAGGCCGAGGTAGACCGCCATCTTGCGCATCGCGCCGGCCATGCTCTGAGTCCTCCGCTCTGTGGTGGATCGGCTGTCGTCACCAACTGCCCGCGATCCACGAGGCCTCCCCGCCCAACAGCGAGAATGACCATATTTTCTGCTGTGGTCCGACTTCTTGGCGACGTTACCCGAGCCCGGGTCGGACTCCGAGTACCGCCGTACCGACGCGCACATGTGTCGCTCCGGCCGCCACGGCCTGTTCGAGGTCCGCACTCATCCCTGCCGACACCATGTTCGCAGCCGGATGAGTCGCGCGCATGAGGGTTGAGAATTCCATCAGCCGCTCGAACGCCGCCTGTTGCCGACCCGCGTACGGACCGGTGAGCGGCGCCACGGTCATCAGACCGTCGAGCCGCAGTCCCGGGGCCTCGGCCACGAGCCCGGCCAACTCCTCGATTCCGCCGGGGCCCACGCCCCCGCGCTCGCCCCGGCCGTTCTCCCCGGCGTCGAGGGCGACCTGAATCAGGCAGCCGATCTCCCGCCCGGCCCGCACGGCACCGGCCGACAGGGCGGTGACGAGCTTGGGGCGGTCCACGGACTGCACCACATCGGCATAACTGACCACAGAACGGACCTTGTTGGTCTGCAATTGACCGACAAAGTGCCAGTCGAGGGGCAGATCCGAGCAGTCGGCGGCCTTGGGGGCCGCGTCCTGGTCACGGTTCTCGGCGACATGACGCACACCGAGTTCCGAGAGCATCCGCACATCGCTCGCGGGATAGGTCTTGGTGACCACGATCAGGGTCACCTCCTCCCGCTTGCGCCCGGCCGCCGCGCACGCCGCGGCGATGCGCTCCTCGACCTGCGCCAGATTTGCGGCGAGTTGAGACTTACGGTCCGTCATGCCCTATCAGTCCAGCCAGACATAGCCCGCGAGACGACCGGTGGTCCGGTCGCGGCGGTACGAGAAGTGGTCACCGGATTCCAGGGTGCACACCGGCGACTGCTCCCGGTCGCGCACCCCGAGCCGCTCCAGCTGGGCGTGCACCCCCGCGGTCACGTCGACCGCCGGCGTGCCCCAGCTCGTCTCGGCGTACGCCGCGGGCTCGATCGCGGCGACATCGGCGCGCATCTCCTTCGGCACCTCGTAGCAGCGGCCGCAGACGGCGGGGCCGGTGCGGGCGACCACGCGGGCCGGGTCCGCACCGAGTTTCACCATCGCCTCGACGGCCGCGGGCACCACTCCGGCGATCATGCCGGGCCTGCCCGCGTGCGCCGCGGCGGCCACCTTGGCCACCGGGTCGGCGAGCAGGACGGGCGTGCAGTCCGCGGTGAGGACCGCCAGGGCGAGGCCGCGGCGGGCGGTCACCACGGCGTCGACCGCCGGGATCTCGGCGTCGGAACCCCAGGGACCGTCGACCACGACGACGTCGGGGCCGTGGACCTGATTCATCCAGACCACGCGCTCCGGGTCGATGCCCAGCGACGTGGCGGCCAGCGCACGGTTCGTGCGCACGGCCTCGGGGTCGTCGCCGACCGCGCCGCCGAGGTTGAGCTCTTCGTACGGAACGGCGCTCACCCCGCCCCACCTGTCGGTGAAGGCGAAGTGCGCGCCGCTCACGGTGCTGTGCCCGCCTATCACTTCAGGAAGTCCGGCACGTCCAGCTCTTCGGCCTGGCTGTCCGAGTAGGGACGGGCCGGCGGCACCTGCGGCGGGGCCACGGGCGCGGACGGGGTTTCGTTGACCGGGGTCACCTCGACCGGCTCCGGGGCCGACGGCTCCTCGTGCGACGTGACGCTGCCGAGGCCGCCGTACGGCGAACGGGACTCGGCCGGACGGCTCGTGGCCGCCGGAGCCTCGTCACGCTGCTTGCCCGACGACGCCGAGCCGAGGACGGTGTCGCGCTTGGACGGCGGCTGTCCGCCGTCGAAGCCCGCCGCGATGACGGTGACCCGGACCTCGTCGCCCAGGGCGTCGTCGATGACGGCGCCGAAGATGATGTTGGCCTCGGGGTGGGCCGCCTCGCTGACCAGCTGGGCCGCTTCGTTGATCTCGAAGAGGCCGAGGTCGGAGCCGCCGGAGATGGAGAGCAGGACGCCCCGCGCTCCGTCGATGGACGCTTCCAGGAGGGGCGAGGAGATCGCCATCTCGGCGGCGGCCACCGCGCGGTCGTCGCCGCGGGCCGAGCCGATGCCCATGAGTGCCGAACCGGCCTCGGACATGACCGACTTGACGTCGGCGAAGTCGAGGTTGATCAGACCCGGGGTCGTGATGAGGTCGGTGATGCCCTGGACACCGGAGAGCAGGACCTGGTCCGCCGACTTGAAGGCGTCCAGAACGCTGACCTGGCGGTCCGAGATGGACAGGAGCCGGTCGTTGGGGATGACGATGAGGGTGTCGACCTCTTCGCGCAGCTCCGCGATCCCGTCCTCGGCCTGGTTGGCGCGACGACGGCCCTCGAAGGTGAACGGCCGGGTCACGACGCCGATGGTCAGGGCGCCCAGAGAGCGGGCGATGTTGGCGACGACAGGTGCGCCGCCGGTGCCGGTGCCACCGCCTTCGCCGGCGGTGACGAAGACCATGTCGGCCCCCTTGAGGACCTCCTCGATCTCCTCGCGGTGATCCTCGGCCGCCTTGCGGCCGACTGCCGGGTTGGCTCCGGCGCCGAGGCCACGGGTGAGTTCCCGGCCCACGTCGAGCTTGACGTCGGCGTCGCTCATCAACAGGGCTTGCGCGTCGGTGTTGATGGCGATGAACTCGACGCCCTTGAGACCGACCTCGATCATCCGGTTGATGGCATTGACACCACCGCCGCCGACACCGATGACTTTGATGACTGCGAGGTAGTTCTGCGGTGCTGCCACGTCGAAGGCCTCTCGCCTCGAGTTACGTGTCGCCGCCTCGCGGTCAAGCGCCGCGACGACTGATGCCGAATGGGACGGTCCGAACGCCGACCCGAACCCTAACGCTGAAGTTTAGGGTTACCAGTGTGTCTGTTCCTTGGACTCTTCCGAACAGGACACTAAGTCGACAAGTGGCGCACGTTCAACGAACACGCCGAACCTCCCGTTTTTCTTTTCACCCTATGTGATCAGCCGTAGCGCTGCCGAACCAGGGTGCTGGCCTGCGACGATATGCGTCAACTCGCAGACGACGCGGGGGCGGTGGGGACACTCACATCGAAGTGCCGTGCCTTGGGGGCGGCTTTCATCAGGGCGGTGAGTGTGCTTGCCTTCGTCCGGCCCTTCTCGCTGCTGCCCCACTCCACGGTGCGTCCGCCGCTCAACTCCAACGAGATGGAGTCGTACGAACGGACCTTGACGGCCCGTGTGTCGCGGGCCACCGCGGCGGGCAGCGCACCCGCGACCTGTACCGCCTCGCGCCGCAGTCGGTGCGAGTCAAAACGGCGCAGACTCGCCGCCGCGTTCTCCTGATCCGGCCTCAATTCCAGCAGCGGTACACCCTTGGGAGCTCGTCCGCTCGTGGCGAATCGCACTCCCTTGGCGTCCACTTCGACGAACTTTCCGCCCTTTTCGATAAGCAGAACCGGCTTGCGTTCGGTCACTTTCAGACCGATTGTGTGCGGCCAGGACCGGTCGACCTCGACCGAGTCGATACGCGGAAGTCTCTTCCGCAGCCGGTCCTCAAGGGCGTCGGTGTCGACCGAGATCAGGGGCGCCCCGACCGGGGCCGCGGCCGCCTCCCGCACCTCTTCGGGCGTCAGGACCCTGGTCCCGGACGTCGTCACGCGCTCCACGCGCAGCCACTGCGAGCCGTAGAACAGCCAGGTTCCTCCCGCGCCGACCAGCACGAGTGCGATCAGCGAGAGGATCAGGGTGCGCGGTCGCGGCATGCGTACGCGGGATCCCCGGAAACGCGAAGGACGGGGCGGGCGGGACCCACCAGAAGCGGGCTTCTGCCGTTCGGCGGTGGTCGGTCCGGCCACGGTCCCCTGCCTTCTCGTGCTGCTAGTGCCGCCTCACCCGTTGCGGCGTGACGCGATCGCCTCGTACACCATGCCGACGAGGAGGTCGTCGGCGTCCCTGCGGCCGAACTCCGAGGCCGCGCGGGACATCTCGTACAGCCGGTGCGGATCGGCGAGCACCGGGAGCACGTTGCCCTGCACCCACTCGGGCGTCAGTTCGGCGTCGTCCACCAGGAGTCCGCCGCCCGCCTTGACCACCGGCTGGGCGTTCAGCCGCTGTTCGCCGTTGCCGATGGGCAGCGGGACGTAGGCGGCCGGCAGCCCGACGGCGGAGAGTTCGGCGACGGTCATCGCGCCCGCACGGCAGAGCATCATGTCCGCCGCGGCGTACGCGAGGTCCATCCGGTCCACGTACGGTACCGGGATGTAGGGCGGCATACCGGGCATGTTCTCGACGTACGGCATTTCGTTCTTCGGGCCGACCGCGTGCAGGATCTGGATCCCGGCGCGCTGGAGGACCGGAGCGACCTGCTGGACGACCTCGTTGAGCCGCCGGGCGCCCTGCGAGCCACCGGAGACGAGCAGCGTCGGGAGGTTCGGGTCGAGGCCGAAGGCGGCGCGCGCCTCCGGGCGGACCCGGGCCCTGTCGAGCGTGGCGATGGTGTGGCGCAGCGGGATGCCGATGTAGCGGGAGTTGCGCAGCTTGCTGTCCGGCGTGGCGACGGCCACCCCGGCGGCGTACCGCGAACCGATCTTGTTGGCGAGGCCGGGGCGCGCGTTGGCCTCGTGCACGACGATCGGCGTGCCGGTCCGCTTGGCCGCGAGGTAGCCGGGCAGCGCGACGTAGCCGCCGAAGCCGACCACACAGTCCGCCTTCGTGCGCTCCAGGATCTGCTCGGCCGCCTTGATCGTGCCGCGCAGCCGTCCCGGGACGGTGATCAGCTCAGGAGTGGGCTTGCGCGGCAGCGGAACAGCCGGGATCAGCGCGAGTTCGTAGCCCCGCTCGGGTACGAGTCGGGTCTCGAGTCCACGCTCCGTGCCCAGGGCCGTGATGCCCACGGTCGGGTCCTGCCTCCGCAGGGCGTCCGCGAGGGCGAGCGCGGGCTCGATGTGGCCGGCGGTCCCCCCACCGGCGAGTACGACATGCACCGAAATTCACCGCTCTCCGGACGAACGCGCCTTGACGCGCCGTCTCATCGTGTTCCATCTCACCCGAGGTTGCCGCATGGCCAGGGCCGCCTTTGCCGCCGGGTCCTGTCGCGCGAAGGCGATGAGGAGTCCGATGGCGAACATGGTCGGCAGCAGGGCCGAACCCCCGTAGGAGAACAGCGGGAGCGGGACACCGGCGATCGGCAGCAGACCGAGCACCGCACCGACGTTGATCACGGCCTGCGCCGTGATCCAGGTGGTCACGCCTCCCGCGGCATACCGTACGAAGGGGTCCTCCGTGCGTCCGGCCACGCGGATACCCGCATAGCCTAGAGCCGCGAAGAGGGCGAGCACCGACAGCGTCCCCGCCAGGCCGAGTTCCTCCCCTGTGATGGCGAAGATGAAGTCGGTGTGCGGTTCCGGCAGTTGACCCCATTTTTCCACACTCGCGCCGAGGCCGGAACCGAAGAATCCGCCGGAGGCCAGGGCGTAGATACCGTGCACGGCCTGCCAGCACTGGTCGCCGGGGCCCGGATCGGTGGCGCCGATGCAGGCGAGCCTCGCCATGCGGTTGGGGCTGGTCTTGATGAGGATCACGCCGAGCAGGGCCGCGATCGAGAGCACTCCCGCGAAGAGCCGCGTGGGCGCCCCCGCGAGCCAGAGCAGGCCGAAAAGGATCGCCGTGAGGATGATCGCCGTGCCCATGTCGCCGCCCAGCATGATCAGACCGAGCAGCATGAAGGCGACCGGGACGAGCGGCACCAGCATGTGCTTCCACTGGGTGAGCAGGCGCTTGTCGTGCTTGCGGGCGAGCAGATCGGCGCCCCACAGGACGAGCGCGAGCTTGGCGAACTCACTGGGCTGGAGCTGGAAGGGGCCGCCCAGATAGATCCAGTTCTGGTTTCCGTTGACGCTGCGCCCTATCCCGGGGACCTGCACGAGCACCATCAGGAAGACGGTCACGGCAAGGATGGGATACGCGAGCGCCCGGTGCAGCTTGACGGGCATCCGCATGGCCACGAGCAGCAGCACCGAGCCCAGTACGGCGGCGACGAACTGCTTGCGGAAGAAGTACGCCGCGGGCAGGTCGAGCTGCAGCGCCTGGATCATCGACGCCGAGTAGACCATCACCAGGCCGAGCACGGTGATCAGCAGGCTGCTGCCGAAGATGAGGTAGTAGGCCGTCAGCGGCCGGTCCCAGGCGCGCTTGACCCGGGTGACGAACCGCCGCACCGCGTGCTCGCTCGGCGGGCGCGGGGCCCGCGGGGAGCGGACCGGCGCGGGCCGCTTGGCGAGGCGCGTGGGCGCACGCCCGCTATTGCCGGCCATCAGGACCCCCGCCCAGCCACCAAGACGCTGCCACGTGCCCTCCTAAGGGTGCCGGGCGCCCCGGACCACTGGGCCCGCGTCAGGCGCTCGCGCCGAGTTCGCGGACCGCGTCCGCGAACGCGTCACCACGCTTGTTGTAATTGGTGAACATGTCCATCGACGCACAGGCCGGGGCCATCAGTACGGTGTCCCCCGGCTCGGCGAGCCGTGCCGCCTGCCGTACCGCCTCGGACATCGCCCCAGTGTCGGTCCGGTCGAGGTCGACGACCGGGACCTCGGGCGCGTGTCGCGCGAGGGCTTCGCGGATCAGCGCGCGGTCCGCGCCGATCAGGACGACACCCCGAAGCCGCTTGGCGGACTTGGTGACGAGCTCGTCGAAGGTGGCGCCCTTGGCGAGCCCGCCCGCGATCCAGACGATCGATTCGTACGCCGCCAACGAGGCTTCCGCGGCGTGGGTGTTGGTGGCCTTGGAGTCGTCGACGTACGCCACCTCGGCCACGTCGGCGACGTGTTCGATGCGGTGGGCGTCGGGACGGAAAGCGCGCAGGCCGTCGCGCACGGCCGTCGCGGGCACGCCGTAGGCGCGCGCGAGAGCGGCCGCGGCCAAGGCGTTGGCGATGTTGTGCGGCGCGGGCGGCTGCACGTCGGAGATCTCGGCGAGCTCCTGCGCCTGCTTCTGACGGTCCGGCACGAACGCACGGTCGACCAGAATGCCGTCCACGACGCCCAGTTGCGAGGGCGCGGGCGCATTCAGCGTGAAACCGATGGCGCGGCAGCCCTCTTCGACGTCGGCCTCGCGGACGAGGTCCTCCGTCGCCTTGTCGGCGACGTTGTAGACGCAGGCGATCTGATTGCCCTCGTAGATCCGGCCCTTGTCGGCGGCGTACGCCTCCATGGAGCCGTGCCAGTCGAGGTGGTCGGGCGCGAGGTTCAGGACGGCCCCGGAGTGGGCGCGCAGCGAGGGCGCCCAGTGCAGCTGGTAGCTGGAGAGCTCGACGGCCAGTACGTCGTACTGCTCGTCGCCGGTGACGACGTCGAGCAGCGAGACCCCGATGTTGCCGACGGCGGCGGTCCGCAGACCGGCCGCCTCCAGGATCGAGGCCAGCATCCGCACGGTCGTGGTCTTGCCGTTCGTGCCGGTGACCGCGAGCCAGGGAGCGGCATCGGGGCCGCGCAGGCGCCAGGCCAGCTCGACGTCGCCCCACACCTCGACACCGGCGGCGGCCGCTGCCGCGAAGAGCGGCTTGTCCGGCTGCCAGCCGGGCGTGGTGACGACGAGTTCGGTGCCTTCGGGCAGGGTGGCCCCGTCGCCGAGGCGGACGGAGATGCCCTCGGCCCTCAGCTCCTCGGCCTGCGTACGGGAGCGCTCGTCGTCGCCGTCGTTGACGACCGTGACGAGGGCGCCCAGGCCGTGCAGCACGCGGGCCGCCGGGATACCGGAGACGCCGAGCCCGGCGACGGTGACGTTCTTCCCCTGCCAGCTGGTCACTTCTTGGCTGCCCATCCTGCGTAGAAGAGGCCGAGTCCGACGATCACGCACATGCCCTGGATGATCCAGAAGCGGACCACCACAAGGACCTCGGACCACCCCTTGAGTTCGAAGTGGTGCTGCAGTGGCGCCATGCGGAAGACGCGCTTGCCGGTCATGCGGAAGGAGCCGACCTGGATGACGACCGACATCGTGATGAGCACGAAGAGGCCGCCGAGCAGGGCGAGGAGCATCTCGGTGCGCGAGCAGATCGCGAGTCCGGCGAGCGCGCCGCCGAGGGCGAGCGAGCCGGTGTCACCCATGAAGATCTTGGCGGGCGAGGTGTTCCACCACAGGAAGCCGAAGCAGGCACCCATCAGCGCGGAGGCCACCACGGCCAGGTCGAGTGGGTCTCTGACCTCGAAACACGCCTGTGGGTTGGTCAGCGTGACGGCGTTGGCGCAGGACTCCTGGTACTGCCAGACACCGATGAAGGTGTACGCGCCGAAGACCATCACCGAGGCGCCCGTGGCGAGGCCGTCGAGGCCGTCGGTGAGGTTCACGCCGTTCGACATCGCGAGGATCATGAACAGCGCCCAGACCACGAAGAGCACCGGGCCGATCGACCAGCCGAAGTCCGTGACGAACGACAGCTTGGTGGAGGCCGGGGTCTGGTTGCGGTTGTCCGGCCAGTTCAGCGCGAGCACGGCGAAGCCGATGCCGACGATCAGCTGGCCGGCCATCTTCGCCTTGGCGCGCAGACCGAGCGAGCGCTGCTTGACGATCTTGATGTAGTCGTCGAGGAAGCCGACGAGGCCCATGCCCGCCATCAGGAAGAGCACGAGGAGACCGGAGAGCGTGGTCTCCGTGCCCGTGATGATCTTCGTGAGGAAGTACGCGATGAGCGTGGCGAGGATGAAGGCGATGCCACCCATGGTCGGCGTACCGCGCTTGCTGTGGTGCTCGCGCGGGCCGTCGTCCCGGATGAACTGCCCATAGCCCTTGCGGGCCAGGAACTTGATAAGGAGCGGGGTTCCGACCAGGGTCAGGAAGAGCCCGATCACACCCGCGAAGAGGATCTGCCTCATCGGCCGGCGACCTGCCCCTCGGACGACGCGGAGTCATCGAGCAGCGCCGTGGCGACCCGCTCGAGACCGACCGATCTGGAAGCCTTCACCAGCACGACGTCTCCCGGGCGCAGCTCGCTGCGCAGCAGGTCGATCGCCGCCTGTGCGTCGGACACGTGCACCGACTCCTCACCCCACGAACCCTCGTTGTATGCGCCCAGTTGGAGCCAGGACGCTTCCCTGCCCCCGACTGCCACGAGCTTGCTCACGTTCAGCCGGACAGCGAGCCGTCCGACCGCGTCGTGTTCGGCGAGCCCCTCGTCACCGAGCTCGGCCATATGACCGAGCACCGCCCACGTACGACGCCCCTTGGCCATGGCCGCGAGCGCGCGCAGGGCGGCTCGCATGGACTCGGGGTTCGCGTTGTAGGCGTCGTTGACGACCGTCACGCCGTCCGGGCGCTCGGTGACCTCCATCCGCCAGCGGGACAGCGTGCCCGCCTCGGAGAGCGCGCGGGCGATCTCGTCTGCGGACATGCCCAGCTCATGGGCGACGGCGGCCGCGGCAAGCGCGTTCGACACGTGGTGCTCACCGTACAGCCGCAAGGTCACGTCGCTGCACCCGGAGGGTGTGTGCAGCGTAAAGGCAGGCTGTCCGATCTCCGTGAGCCGGACATTCTCGGCACGTACGTCGGCGTCGGCGGCCTCTCCGAAGAGCAGGACGCGCGCCTTCGTGCGCGAAGCCATGGCGCGGACGAGCGGGTCGTCGGCGTTGAGGACGGCGGTGCCGTCGGCGGGCAGGCTCTCGACGAGTTCACCCTTCGCCACTGCGATCTGCTCGCGTCCGCCGAACTCGCCGATGTGGGCGGTGCCGACGTTGAGCACGAGGCCGATCTTCGGCGGGGTGAGGCCGGTGAGGTAGCGGATGTGGCCGATGCCGCGCGCGCCCATCTCCAGGACGAGGAAGCGCGTCTCGTCGGTGGCGCTGAGGGCGGTGAGCGGCAGGCCGATCTCGTTGTTGAGCGAGCCCGGCGTGAAGACCGTGGGCGCCTTGCTCCGCAGCACCTGGGCGAGCAGGTCCTTGGAGCTCGTCTTGCCGACGGAGCCGGTGAGCGCCACGAGCGTGGCCCCCAGCCGCTCCACGACGTGCCGCGCGAGGGCGCCGAGCGCCGCCTGCACGTCGTCCACGACGATGGCGGGTACGCCGACGGGGCGCGCTGCCAGGACCGCGGCGGCGCCCGCCTCGATCACCGCGGACGCGTAGTCGTGGCCGTCGACGCGCTCGCCCGCGAAGGCGACGAAGAGGCTGCCGGGCTCCACTTCACGGGAGTCCCTGACGACCGGTCCGGTGACCTGGACGGACGGATCCGGTATGTCGTACGTCTGCCCGCCGACGACACTGGCGATCTCGGCGAGGGAGAGGGCGATCACAGATTCATCCCTGGGTTTGCTGGATTGCTTCGCGAAGTACCTGGCGGTCGTCGAAGGGACGCACCACCCCGGCGATGTCCTGTCCCTGCTCGTGGCCCTTGCCCGCGACGAGCACCGTGTCGCCCGGCTCGGCCCGGGCGACGGCCGCGCGGATGGCGGCGGCGCGGTCCTCGAAGACGGCGACGTCGCCGCGTTCGTGGGAGGGCACGTCGGCGGCGCCGGCGAGCATCGTGGCGAGGATCGCGAGGGGGTCCTCGCCACGGGGGTTGTCGGAGGTCAGTACGGCGGTGTCGGCGAGCCTGGCCGCCGCGGCGCCCATCGGCATCCGCTTGGTCTTGTCCCGGTCGCCGCCGCAGCCGAGGACGATGTGCAGCTTGTTCTCGGTGACCTTGCGCAGGGCGCGCAGGACCGATTCGACGGCGTCCGTCTTGTGGGCGTAGTCGACGACCGCGAGGTAGGCCTGGCCCTCGTCGATGCGCTCCAGGCGGCCCGGGACGCCCGGCACGGCCGCGACGCCGTCGGCGGCCTGCTGCGGGTCGATCCCGGCGACGGCCAGCGAGACGATCGCCGCGAGCGTGTTGGCGACGTTGAAGGGACCGGCCAGCGGGGACTTGGCGGTGATCCGCTCGCCCTGCGGGCCGACCGCGACGAACGTGGAGTCGAAGAGCCTGACGTCCACGTCCTCCGCGCGCCAGTCGGCGTCGGGGTGGCCCTCGGCGGAGAAGGTGGTGACGGGGACCTCGGACTCGTCGATGAGCCGACGTCCGTACTCGTCGTCGAAGTTGACCACTCCGACCTTGGAACGCAGCTTGGTGAACAGCTGCGCCTTGGCCTGGAAGTAGTCCTCCATGTCGGAGTGGAACTCCATGTGCTCCGGGCTGAGGTTGTTGAAGACGGCGACGTCGAAGACGCAGCCGTCCACCCGGCCGAGCACGAGGGCGTGACTGGAGACCTCCATGGCGACGGCCTCGACACCGCGCTCGCGCATCACCGCGAACAGCGCCTGGAGGTCGGTCGCCTCGGGGGTGGTGCGTTCGGACTTGATCCGCTCGTCGCCGATGCGCATCTCGACCGTGCCGATGAGGCCGGTCGATTTCACGCCCTTGAGGCCGCCCTCGACGAGGTACGCCGTGGTGGTCTTGCCGGACGTGCCGGTGATGCCGATCTGCAGCAGATCGCGGCCCGGATGGCCGTAGACGGTGGCCGCGAGTTCCCCCATGCAGCCGCGCGGGTTCTCCACGACCAGGACCGGCAGGCCCGTGACGGCGGCGCGTTCGGCGCCCGTCGGGTCGGTGAGGATCGCGGCGGCGCCGAGGTCGGCCGCCTGGGCGACGAAGTCGGCGCCGTGCAGCCTGGCGCCGGGCAGCGCGGCGTAGATGTCGCCGGGGCGGACCGCGCGGGAGTCGTGCGTGATGCCGCTGACCTCCCCGGTGCCCGGGGCGGCGACGCCCAGCTGATCGGCGATCCTGGCGAGCGGCGTCGCGGAGACCTGGACCGGCCGCGGCGGTCCCGGATATGTCACGGGAACGCCCTTCTGGGTGGTTTGGGACTGATCAGCGTGTGGCACGGCGGTGAGCGTACCGGGCGCACCGGGCTCAGGGCGAAGCGGGCGGTGTGGCGGGGGCTGGTTCCCCGGCCGCGGGGTGATCGTTGTCACGGGTTTGTCCTGGTGGGGCTCAGGGTTCGAAGGTGACGGGGAGCCGGGCCGCGCCCTTGCCGGTGGGCGGGACCTGGAGCGTCTTGAGGGCGAACTGCATGACTTCCTTGTAGATGGGACCGCAGATCTGGCCGCCGAAGTAGCTGCCCTTGGTGGCGTTCTGGATCGCGCAGTAGACGGTGACGCGCGGCTTGTCGGCGGGCGCGAACCCGGCGAACGACGAGGTGTAGCCCTTGTACTTGCCGGTCTCCGGGTCGACCCGGTTGGCCGTACCCGTCTTGCCCGCGACCCGGTAGCCGGGAATGCGGGCCTTGGTGCCCGTGCCCTCTTCGTCGTCGACGACGGATTCGAGCATCCGCGACACCGTCTTGGCGGTCTTCGCGCTGACCACGCGGGTCTTCTTGGGCTTGGGAGCGGGCGTGAAGCGGCCGTCGGGCCCCTTCGTGCCGCGCACCAGCGAGGGCTCGATGCGTACGCCGTCGTTGGCGATGGTCGAATAGACGGAGGTCGCCTGCATCGCGTTGATGGAGAAGCCCTGGCCGAACGGGATCGTGTACTGCTGCGAGGTGGACCACTTGTCGGCGGGCGCGAAGATGCCGGACGTCTCGCCGGGGAAGCCGAGCCCGGTCTCCCTGCCGATGCCGAACTTGCGCAGGTACGAGTAGAGCGACCGGTTGGCTTCCTTCTGGGTCTTGCCCAGCTCGCCGGTGGCCAGGATCGTGCCGATGTTGCTGGACTTGGCGAGCACGCCGTTGAGCGTGAGGTGCCAGGTCGGGTGGTCGATGTCGTCCTGGAAGAGCCGGTCGCCGCGGTGCAGCCGGTTGGGCACCGTCACATGGGTGGCGGGCGTGGCCGCGTTCTCCTCCAGGACGGCGGCCATCGACATGACCTTGGCGGTGGAGCCCGGCTCGAAGGCGTCCTGGAGCGACGCGTTGCCCATGGCCGTCCCGTCGGCCTGCGAGAGGTCGTTCGGGTCGAAGCCCGGGGAGTTGGCCATCGCGAGGATCTCGCCGGTCTTGTTGTCCTGCACTATCACGTAGCCGCGGTCCGCCCGGGACTTCTCGACCTGCCGGGTGATGGCGCTCTGCGCGGCCCACTGGATGTCGCGGTCGATGGTGAGCTCGACGTCCGAGCCGGGCACGGCGGGCGTCTCGGTACTGCCCGCGGTGGGCACCTGGTGGCCGCCGGACTGGGCGTACCTGATCTTGCCGTCCTTGCCCGCGAGCTCCTTGTTGAGCTGCTGCTCGAGGCCGCCCGCGCCCTTGCCCTCGGCGTTGACCCAGCCCAGTATCCCGGCGCCCAGGTCGGCGTTCGGGTACACGCGCTTGCTGCTGGGGTCCTGGAAGACGCCCGCCAGGATGTTGGCGCTCTTCTTGTCGGCGCTCGCCGTGTCGGCGAGCGCGCCGCGCAGGTGCTTGTTCTTCTTCCAGACCAGCGGGGTCTGCCGGCGGGCGAGCAGGACGTAGCGCGGGATGGGGGTGTTAAGCTGTTAGGTGAGGCGGTCGACCTA
>NZ_JBSGUA010000001.1:213289-355487 GCF_053607685.1 Streptomyces sp. NPDC055099
GGCGGGGGGGGGGGACCCCGGGGGGGCGGGGGGGGACGTGCACCCCCCCCCCCCGTTGGGGGGGGCTCTGCGGGCGGGCGCCGGCGTGGGGGCCGCCCCCGCCGCGCAGGTCCTTGATCTGCTTCCAGACCTGCGGGGTCTGCCTGCGGGCGAGCAGGACGTAGCGCGTCTTGGGGGTCTTCAGCTGTTCGGTGAGCCGGTCGACGTCCTTGTCGAGGATCGGCGCGAGGAGGGCCGCGGCCTGCTCGGGCGCGTCCTTGATGCCCATCTCCTTGGCGGTGAACATCGTGGGGTCGGCCGTGATGTCGTACGCGTCCACGCTGGCGGCCAGTTCGACGCCGCGGCGGTCGGTGATGCCACCGCGCTCGGCGGTCAGGACATGGCTGAAGTAGCGGTTCTTCTCGGCCTTGGCGGTGTAGACGCTCGCGTCGACCGCCTGCACCTGCAGGAGGCGTACGACGAAGGCCAGCATCACCAGGGTCAGTCCGAGGCTCACCATGCGAAGGCGGGGCCGCGGGCTGCCGAGGCGGATGGTGCGGGGCGGCTGCCTGGGGGCGGCGGGGCGCGGGCGGCGGGCGGCGGGGCGGGGCCCCGATCCCTGGCGGCGCTGTTCGCCGGGGCGGGCGGGGCGCGAGGGCCGCGCGGGTCCCGGGACCCTGCGTCGCGGGGGTTGGCGGTCCGTCACTTACGTCACCTGCCGGAGGTCGTGGGGCCGGGCGTCGCGGAGAGCTGGGGCGTGGGCGAGGCGTCCGGGGCCGGGGCGGAGGGCGCCGGGGACGCCGGGAGCGGTGCGGGCGACGGCGCCACCGGGACCGAGACCGAGGGCGCCGGGGACGCCACCTCCTGCGGGCGCGGATCCGGGCCCAGCGCGGAGGACTGCTCGGCGGCACCGGGAACACCGCGCACGGTGCCGTCCGGGTTCAGGAAGGCCGGGTCGCCGCCCGGCACCATGCCGAGCTCACGGGCGCGGCGCTGGAGGGCCTCAGGGGCGGCGTAGGCGTCCACGTCCCGCTGGAGCTCCTGCTCCTGGTCGGTCAGCTCCGTCGTCTCCTTCTTGAGCTCGCTCAGCTGGAACGAACCTTCGTTGAGCGAGGAGTTCAGGATCAGCAGCGTGATCAGGCCGCCGCCGAGCAGCAGCACGACGAGCAGCACGAACGGCGTGCGCGCGGCCTGGCTCGGCCCTGCCGGCAGCAGCCGCGCGAGGCGGGCGGCCCTCCCCCGCAGCTCGGGCTTCTTGCTCATGGGGCCTCCTCAGGGACGCCGTTCACGGGACCTCCCGGCGGGCGCGCTTCACGGGGCCTCCTCGCGGATGCGCTGCGCACCCCGCAGCCGTGCCGGGGCCGCCCGGCGGTTCTCGGCGACCTCTTCCTCGGTGGGGAGTTCGGCGCCGCGCGTGAGCAGCTTGAGCCGGGGCTGGTAGCGCTCGGGGACGACGGGCAGGCCGGGCGGCGCGGTGGTCGCGGCGCCGGCCGCGAACACCTGCTTGACCAGCCGGTCCTCCAGCGAGTGGTACGACAGGACGGCGATGCGGCCGCCGACGGCGAGCGCCTTCACGGCCGCCGGGATGGCCGCCTCCAGGACGCTCAGCTCGCCGTTGACCTCGATGCGCAGGGCCTGGAAGGTGCGCTTGGCGGGGTTGCCGCCGGTGCGCTTGGCGGCCTGCGGCAGGGAGTCTCGGATCAGCTCGACGAGCCGCGCGCTGTTGCTGAACGGCTCCTTCTCGCGCTCGCGGACGACCGCGCTCACGATCCGCTTGGCCTGCTTCTCCTCGCCGTACTGGCGCAGAATCCGCACTAGTTCGCCCGGTGCGTACGTGTTGAGGACCTCGGCGGCGCTCATGCCGGTCGTCTGGTCCATGCGCATGTCCAGGGGCGCGTCCTGCGCGTAGGCGAAGCCGCGGTCGGCCTCGTCGAGTTGCATCGAGGAGACGCCAAGGTCGAACAGGACGCCCTGCACCTTGGCGATGCCGAGCCGGTCGAGCACCTCGGGCAGTTCGTCGTAGACCGCGTGCACGAGTTCGGCCCGGTCACCGAAGGGGGCGAGCCGCTCCCCGGATAGCCGCAGCGCTTCCTTGTCCCGGTCGAGGCCGATGAGGCGGGCCGACGGGAAGGTGGAAAGCAGCGCCTCGCTGTGGCCGCCGAGGCCGAGGGTGCAGTCGACGACGACCGCGCCCGGCTCGGCGAGCGCGGGGGCCAACAGGTCCAGGCATCGCTGGAGCATCACCGGGACGTGTCGGGTCTGGCTCAAAGGGCCCTCTCAGGTCCGGCGCGAAGCGCGGTGCGCACGGCCGGGTCCCCGCCCGCTCCAGAAGGGGAATGGCCTGCTGGCGCCGGGGAAGTGGCGTCAGCCGACCGGGAGCGGGAGGAGGCCGAGCCGTACGTACGCGCGGCGCACGTGGGGGGATTCAGGGAATCTCCGGGTGAACAGTCCAGCTGGGAGCAGGGTCACGGCTCCCACTTCGCGTCACTTTAGTCCACCGTGTCGCCCGGTCAATCAACTGGCCTGCGCGTCGCGGACGGGTCGCCGACGAGCCGCCGACGGTCCGCGAAAACCGCCTCGTCACCTGTTCGGGTCAAGGCGCCGCACCCCTGTGGGTTAGCTCACAACAAGACTCATTGACGTTCTTTGTCCCTTCTCACAGCGCGCCCCGGCGATCAGTGACGACTACCGTCGTAGCCATGTCGACTTCCGCATCGCCCACGGGCTTCCCCACAGAGCCGACCGGCGGCATAACCGCCGGTGACACCGTCACGGACCGCCTCGTCGAGGCGAACAAGCGGTACTCATCCGACTTCACGGACCCCGGCATGGACGCACGACCCGTCCTCGGTGTGGCCGTCGTCTCCTGCATGGACGCCCGCATCGACCTGCACGCCGCGCTCGGCCTCGATCTGGGCGACTGCCACACCATCCGCAACGCGGGCGGTGTGGTCACCGACGACGTCATGCGCTCCCTGACGATCAGCCAGCGCGCGCTCGGCACGCGCAGCGTCGTGCTGATCCACCACACGAGCTGCGGCCTGGAGAGCCTCACCGAGGAGTTCCGGCACGAGCTGGAGCTCGAGGTCGGCCAGCGGCCCGCCTGGGCGGTGGAGTCCTTCCGTGACGTCGATCAGGACGTGCGCCAGTCGATGCAGCGGGTGCGGACCTCGCCGTTCCTCCTGCACACCGACGATGTGCGGGGATTCGTCTTCGATGTGACCACCGGTCTGCTGCGGGAGATCGACCCTGCGTGACCGGGTCCGGAGCGGATCTTTCCGGAACACCTCGGCAGGCAAAAGGCCGTAAGAGCTGACATATCGCCGCCAGTTATCCGCGGGCGAGTGACACAACCCGGTATGCCCAACAAGAATGCGGGGTGGGCACCACGCTGAACGATTCGTGCGTGGTGTCCGTGATTCGGGGTGGGCCGGGCCGCACACACATGCGTCGGCCCGGGAGAACGTGTCCGAGGAGGGCCGGGTGACGACCTATGACGATCGAGCGAGCCTCACAGATCTGACCGCCACAGCGGAGCGTGTCCGCGGGTCGGTCGAGGGTGTGATCGAGGGCAAGCCAGAGGTCGTACGGCTTTCGCTGACCGTGCTCCTCGCCGAGGGGCATCTGCTGATCGAGGATGTGCCGGGCGTGGGCAAGACCATGCTCGCCAAGGCGCTGGCGCGGTCCATCGACTGCTCCGTGCGGCGCATCCAGTTCACGCCCGACCTGCTGCCGTCGGACATCACCGGTGTGTCGATCTTCGACCAGCAGCGCCGGGACTTCGAGTTCAAGCCCGGCGCGATCTTCGCGCAGATCGTGATCGGCGACGAGATCAACCGCGCGTCCCCCAAGACGCAGTCGGCGCTCCTGGAGTCCATGGAGGAGCGCCAGGTCACCATCGACGGGCAGACCTACGAACTGCCGAGCCCCTTCATGGTGGTGGCGACGCAGAACCCCGTCGAGATGGAGGGGACCTATCCCCTCCCCGAGGCGCAGCGCGACCGCTTCATGGCGCGCGTCTCGATCGGCTATCCGAACGCGGAGGCCGAGCTGCAGATGCTGGACGTGCACGGCGGTGTCTCGCCGCTGGACGACCTCCAGCCGGTGGCGCACGCGCACGACATCGTGAAGCTCATCGACGCGGTCCGCACGGTCCACGTCGCCGAGGCCGTACGGCGGTACGCCGTGGATCTGGTGGCGGCCACCCGCAACCACCCGGACCTGAGACTCGGTGCGTCGCCGCGCGCGACGCTGCACCTGCTGCGGGCGGCCAAGGCCTCCGCGGCGCTCAGCGGCCGCGACTTCGCGCTGCCGGACGACGTCCAGGCACTCGCCGTGGCGGTGCTCGCGCACCGGCTACTGCCCACGGCCCAGGCCCAGTTGAACCGGCGTACGGCCGAGTCGGTCGTCCTGGAGATCCTCCAGCGCACGCCCGTACCCGCCGCCGTCCAGCCGAACAGCGGCTACTTCAACCAGCAGCCGCCCGGCGCCCGGAGGCTGTGATGGCGGCCGGGGGGCCGCAGCCGGCGCAGGACGAGGAGGGCAAGGGCGGACTGCGGACCGCGCTCGCGGGGCTGACCACGCGCGGGCGTTCGTTCCTCGCCGCCGGGGTCGCCGCGGCCATCTGCGCCTACGTCCTGGGGCAGAGCGATCTGCTCCGGGTCGGGCTGCTGCTCGCCGTGCTCCCGCTGGTGTGCGCGACGGTGCTCTACCGCACCCGCTATCGCGTCGCGGGCAGCCGCAGGCTCTCCCCCGCGCGCGTGCCCGCCAGTTCGGAGGCGCGGGTCCACCTGCGGATGGACAACGTCTCGCGGCTGCCCACGGGGCTGCTCATGCTCCAGGACCGGGTGCCCTACGTCCTGGGGCCGCGGCCCCGGTTCGTGCTCGACCGGGTGGAGGCGGGTGGCCGCCGTGAGGTGTCCTACCGCGTCCGCTCGGACCTGCGGGGGCGCTATCCGCTGGGGCCGCTGCAATTGCGTCTCACGGACCCGTTCGGGATGTGTGAACTGACCCGCTCCTTCTCCACGTACGACACCTTGACGGTCATCCCGCGGGTGGAGGCCCTGCCTCCGGTGCGGCTCACCGGCGAGGCCAAGGGGTACGGCGACGGGCGCAACCGCTCGCTGGCCCTCGCGGGCGAGGACGACGTGATCCCGCGGGGCTACCGCCACGGCGACGACCTGCGCCGCGTCCACTGGCGCTCCACGGCTCGCTATGGAGAGCTCATGGTGCGCCGCGAGGAGCAGCCGCAGCGGGCCCGCTGCACGGTGCTGCTCGATACCCGGGCCCGCGCCTTCCGGGGTGCCGGGCCCGACTCGGCCTTCGAGTGGGCGGTCTCGGGCACGGCGTCCGCCCTGGTCCACATGCTCGAACGGGGCTTCTCCGTACGGCTCCTGACGGACACCGGGAATTCCGTGCCCGGCGAGGGCTCGGACGGTTTCGCGGGCGCGAGCCAGGAGTCCGCCGACGCGGCGGGGCTGATGATGGACACCCTCGCGGTGATCGACCACTCGGACGGCACGGGGCTCTCACCGGCGTACGACGTGCTGCGCGGGGGCAACGAAGGCCTGCTGATCGCCTTCTTCGGCGACCTCGACGAGGAACAGGCGACGGTGGCCGCCAAGATGCGCCAGCGCAGCGGCGCCGCGGTCGCCTTCGTCCTGGACGCCACGGTCTGGGCGCAGGGCTCCGGCGGCGCCCCCGAAGGCCCCGGCGACGAGCGGGTCCGGATGCTGCGCGAGGCGGGCTGGACGGCCGTGGCGGTGCCTCCCGGGGCCGCCCTGGTGGACCTGTGGCGCCAGGCGGACCATCTGCGGGCGGGCGCGGGCCCGGCTCCCGCGGCGGGCACGACGACCGGGGGCTGGGGATGAGGCGGGGGCCGGGGACCGACGGCGGCCCGGCGGACGGGGCCAACGGCACGACAACAGGGGGACGTTCATGAGTGGGCGCGCGCGACTGGCGCTCTGTGCCACGGCGGCCACGCTGATGGCCTCGGGGGCGCTGCTGCCGCTCGTCGATCCGGCGACGTGGTTCGTCCAGGCGGCGATCCTGCTCGCGCTGCAGAGCGGCGCGGGGGCGCTCACCCGGCGGGTCCCGCTGGCCCGCCCCGTCACGGTCGCGGTGCAGGCCCTGGTGACGCTGCTGATGCTGACGCTGGTGTTCGCCCGCGAGCAGGCGATCGGCGGGGTGATCCCGGGCCCCGACGTGTTCCGGGAGTTCGGGCTGCTCCTGGAGGCGGGCGGCAACGACGTCGGGCAGTACGCGATCCCGGCGCCGCTCAGTGACGGCATCCGGCTGATGCTGGTCGGCGGCGTCCTGGTGATCGGCCTCGCGGTGGACGCCCTCGCGGTGACGTTCCGTACGGCGGCGCCCGCGGGTCTCCCGCTGCTCGCGCTGTACTCGGTGGCGGCGGGGCTCTCCGGGGACGGGGCCGGGTGGCCGTGGTTCCTGCTCGCGGCCGCCGGGTATCTGCTGCTGCTCCTGGCGGAGGGCCGCGACCGGCTCTCCCAGTGGGGGCGGGTCTTCGGGGGCGCGGCGCGCGCGCCCGGACGGATCTCCGGGGGCCTGGAGACCGACAGCGGCGCGATCGCTCCGGTCCGCACGGGCCGGCGCATCGGCGCGGTGGCCCTGGGCATCGCCCTGGTGGTGCCGCTCGCGCTGCCCGCCCTGGACGGCGGGCTCCTGGACGGTTCCGGCGGCGCCGGAGGTTCGGGTTCCGGTGGTGGCGGCACGATCTCCGCGGTGAATCCGCTGGTCGCGCTCCAGGACAGCCTGAACGAACCGGACGACCGCGAGGTCATCTCGTACAAGACGAACGCCAAGGAGACGGAGAACCTCTACCTGCGGATCGTCTCCCTCGACCAGTTCGACGGCACGACCTGGAAGACCACCGTCCGCAGCATCGAGGACGTGCCCCCGCGCCTGGAGGACCCGCCGGGGCTCTACCCCGACGTCCGCAGGAGCGAGATCCAGACGAACATCTCGGCCGCCGACAGCTACGCGCAGAACTGGCTGCCGATGCCCTACCCGGCGAGCGAGGTGAAGATCAACGGCCGCTGGCGGTACGAGCCGGTGGGGCGCGCCCTGGTGGGTGACCGCGGGCAGACGACGCGCGGCGCGCAGTACGAGGTCAAGAGCCTCATCGTGGAGCCCACGGCCGAGCAGCTGGCCAACGCCGCGGAGCCGCCGCGGGAGATCGCGCGGGAGTTCACCAAGGTGCCCGACACCTTGCCGTCCGTGGTGGCGTCCGAGGCCCGCAAGATCACCAAGGGCTCGTCGAACGACTACGAGAAGGCGGTCAAGCTCCAGGACTACTTCGCCTCGGAGGGCGGCTTCACTTACAACACGCAGGTGCGCGCGGGCAGTGGCCCGGCGGCGATCGCCCGCTTCCTTGAACAGAAGGAGGGCTTCTGCGTCCACTTCTCGTTCGCGATGGCCTCGATGGCGCGGACGCTGGGCATCCCCGCGCGCGTGGCGGTGGGCTTCACGCCCGGCGCCGCGCAGGGGGACGGCTCCATGTCGGTCGGTCTGCGGGACGCGCACGCCTGGCCCGAGCTGTATTTCGAGGGCGTGGGCTGGACCCGCTTCGAGCCCACCCCGAACCGCGGCACGGTGCCGGACTACACGCGCCCGGACACCCCGTCCGACAGCGCGAGCGACCCGGCGGCGCCCGAGGAGTCCTCGTCGTCGGCGCCGTCCGACGAGCCCTCCGCCTCCGCGAGCTGCCCGCCCGACCAGCAGCGGCAGGGCGGCTGCGCGAGCTCGGCCCCGGCCATCTCGGGCGGTTCGGGCGACGACGGACCGCCGATCGACACCATCGTGTGGGTGACCCTGGGGGCGCTGGTGGTCCTCGGCGTGCCCTTGCTGCCGATGCTGTGGCGCCGGCGCATCCGTGCGGTGCGCCTGGGCTCGACGGGCCGTACGGAGGCGGACGCGGCCGCGCGGACCCTGGCCGCCTGGCTGGAGGTGACCGACACGGCCTGGGACCACGGGATCACGCCGGACGAGTCGCAGACCCCGCGCAAGGCGGCGGCCCGGATCGTACGGATCGGTCAGCTCACCGCGGCACCCGCGGATTCCGTCCACCGACTGGCCGCGGCGGTCGAACAGGTGCTCTACGCGCCTCGGCCGCAGCTGACGACGGGCCTGGCCGATGACGTGCACCGCGTGTCGGACGGTCTGCGGGCCACGTCGAACCGCTCGGCACGGCTGCGGGCGACACTCGCCCCGCGTTCGGCCGCACGGGTGGTGTGGGCGGCCTCGGACCGCTGGACGTCGGTCAAGGCACGGTGGTCCGAGCGGATCGCCGGGCGGTGGACGGCACTGCGGCGGCCTTCGCGGCAGGAGAGCTAGAGAGCTGGAGAGCATGCGTAAGGGGTGACCGCCCGGGCGGTCACCCCTTACGCACTGCTGAAAAGCTAAGAACTCATTGGCCCTGTTCGTCGCGGCGGCGCTGCCAACGCTGCTCGATCCGGTCCATCATCGACCGGCGCTGCCTGGTCTGCCGACGGGCCGGGGTGCTGCCCGGGGCCGTGGGCGTGCCGGCGGCCGGCTGTTCACCTGGCTTGGGCGCCTTGCGCCATCCGGTGACGGCGAGCACCGCACAACCCAGCATGACGAGGAAACCGACCACGCTCACCCAGATCTGCTGGGCGACCATTCCCGCCATGAGAAGGGCAATACCCACAAGGAAGCCCGCGACCGCTTGGTAGACCCGTCGCCGGGTGTACGTACGCAGCCCGCTTCCCTCGAGCGCTGTCGCGAACTTGGGATCTTCGGCGTACAGCGCTCGCTCCATCTGCTCGAGCATGCGCTGCTCGTGCTCCGAGAGCGGCACGGAGTCCTCCTCATCGTGCAGTCGCCGGGGCGACCGGGGGTCCCCTTCAGGATAGGCAGGGAATCGCCCCCGTGAAACCCGCCCCTCTGCGCCAACTTCGCCAAACCGGACCACCCTGCCGCTCCGGCTCGCTGAAGCGTTCATTCCCCAGCGGCCGATCCGGCATGCCGGACGGTCTGCCTCGATCATACGGCGCCCGTAGCCCGTTCGGGGGGTGTGTGCCGTACTCCATGTGCGGCTGCGCCGCTGATCAGCGGGGCAGCCGTGCCGGACATCAGGCCTCGTCGGCATCCCGGGTCTCACCGAGCACATGCAACTGGGTGGCCACGGAGTGGAACGCGGCGAGCTCGGCGGCGGCCGCCTCCAGCTTGAGCAGGGCCTCCAGGGCGCCGGGTTCGGTGTCCACGAGGACGCCGGGAACCAGGTCGGCGAAGACCCGCACGCCGTGCACGGCATCCACCCTGACGCCCGCGCCCTCGACCAGGCCGGTGAGCTGTTCGGCGGTGAAGCGGCGCGGCACGGGGTCACCCTCGCCCCAGCGGCCCGCCGGGTCGTCCAGCGCCTGCCTGGCCTCGGTGAAGTGCCCGGCGAGCGCCCTGGCGAGCACGGCTCCGCCGAGACCGGCGGCGAGCAGGCTCAGGGTGCCGGAGGGCCGCAGCGCGCTGACCGCGTTGCGCACGCCCTCGGCGGGGTCGTCCACGTACTCCAGGACGCCGTGGCACAGGACGGCGTCGAACCCGGCCCGCTCCACGACGTCGAAGAGGCCGTGGATGTCGCCCTGGACGCCGCGCACGCGGTCGGCGACGCCCGCCTCGGCGGCCCGGCGCTCGAGCGCGAAGAGGGCGTTCGGGCTGGGGTCGACGACGGTGACGCGGTGGCCGAGGCGGGCGACGGGCACGGCGAAGTTTCCGCTGCCGCCTCCGGTGTCGAGCACGTCGAGGGAGTGTGACTCCCGGCCCGTGGTCTTGACCCGGCGGTCGAGGGCGTCCTTGAGGACCTCCCAGACCACGGCGGTACGGAGAGAAGCGCGGGGGCGCATCGGGTCCGACACGGCAGTTGACTCCTCGGCGCGTCCACCGCACGTCCGCGGCGGAGCTAGGGGGTTCCCTCCGCCTGCTCGTGCGGCAGTCGGGAGGGTGCGGGCGCTCCCACCCTATTGCCTTCGGGCGACTGCCCCGTCACCCGTCTCGGGTCGCGTCCGGCGGCTCCCGCCTGGGCTGGGGCAGCACGGGCTGCAGCCCCAGCATCCGCTCGACGAGGCGTAAGAACATCCCGACGTCGCGCAGCAGATCGTCCGCGTCCCGGACGGTGGCCGCGCCCTGTATGCCGGCCTCCGCGCGGGCCCTGCGTGGCGCGCCGGAGGCGAACAGGGCGCTCCACTCGGTCAGTTCGGGGGCTATCTCGGGGAGCACTTCCCAGGCGCTCCGGATGCGCTGCCTGCGGCGCGGGGTCGCCTCGGGCCGGCCGCGGGCGGCGAGGACGGCGGCGGCGGTGCGCAGGGCCGCGAGGTGGGCGGTGGCATAGCGCTCGTTCGGAGGCTCCAGGTGCGCGGCCTCGTCGATGCCGGCGCGGGCCTGGGCGAGGAGTTCGAGTGCGGCGGGCGGGGCCGTGGCCCGGCGCAGGACGGGGTGCACGTCGCTCGCGGGGCCGGTCAGTGAGGGAGCAGGGCCGACGGGGCGGTGCCGACGTGCGGCTGCTGCGGAAGTGCTGGCCATGACGAACCTCCTGTCGTCGCGTAACGGCTATGTGGCCGTATGTGCACATCGTGTAGTACGCCACTGACAATCGGCTCTGACCTGCGCTTTTGCCTCGATCGACGGTTCGCGTTAGTTTTTGCACTGACCAGTCAGTTCAAAAAGAGGGCGCGAGGGGGAACTGTGGACGGGCCGAACGACGGCGAGCGGGGAGCCGCCGTCACAGCGCGGGAGTTCGGGCTCAAGGGACCGCGGGGCTGGGCGTTCCGCGGGATCGGCGTCGAGGCCGAACCCGGGTCGCTGATCGCGATCGAGGGGGCCTCGGGGTCGGGCCGCACCTGTCTGCTGCTCGCGCTCACCGGGCGGATGCGCCCCACCGAGGGTGAGGCCTCGGTGGGGGGCTTCCGGCTGCCCAAGCAGCTCGCGGCGGTCCGCCGCATCAGCGCGCTCGGGCCCGTGCCCGGCGTGACGGACCTCGATCCGGCACTGACCGTCGCCGAGCATCTGCACGAAAGGGCGCTGCTGCAGCGGCGGTTCGGCGGCTCCCTGCGGGGTCTGCTGAGGCCGCGCGCCGAGCGGAAGGCGGAGGCGCGGCTGCGGGTCGAGACGGCGCTGACCGCCGCGGGGCTCGACATGGAGTCGCTGCCCAAGGGGCGGCGGACCTCCGTACGCGATCTGGAGCGCCTGGAGATCCTGCGGCTCTCCGTGGCCCTGGCGCTGATCGGGCAACCCCGGCTGCTCGGTGTCGACGACGTCGACCTCAAGCTGTCGGACGCCGAACGGCGCGAGGCCTGGGACCTGTTGAGGTCCCTCACGGAGAGCGGCACCACCGTCGTGGCCGTGTGCAACGAAGCCCCCGACGACGCGATCGCCGTGTGCACGGACCGCGCCGACGGCAACGACGGCACAGACGACCCCGACGACTCAGACGACTCAGACGGCACCGACGACGACAAGGAGACGGCGGATGCGCTCGCCGAAGCTGGCCTCGCTTGAGCTCAGGCGCTTCGGCAGGGGGAAGTTGCCGCGTGCCGCGCTCGTCGCGCTCCTGCTGCTGCCCCTGCTGTACGGCGCGCTGTACCTCTGCTCGTTCTGGGACCCGTACGGCCGCCTCGACCGCATACCCGTGGCGCTCGTGAACGACGACAAGGGCGCCACGGCCTCGGGCAAGAAGCTCGCGGTCGGCGACGGCATCGTCGACGGGCTCCGGGACAGCAAGACCTTCGAGTGGCACGAGGTGAGTTCCGCCGAGGCGCGTGAAGGTGTCGAGGACGGGACGTACTACCTGTCGCTGACGATGCCGTCCGACTTCAGCAAGCGCGTCGCATCGAGTTCGGGCGACTCCCCGGAGACGAGCGCCCTGCGGGTCCGCACGAACGACGCCAACAACTACATCGTCGGGCAGATCTCCCGGACGGTCTTCTCCGAGGTGCGCACGGCGGCCTCCACGAAGGCATCGCGCTCCTTCCTCGACAAGATCTTCATCTCGTTCTCCGACATCCACGGGGAGACCGAGAAGGCCGCCAAGGGCGCCGACAAGCTCGACAGCGGCATCGGTGAGGCCAAGAAGGGCTCCAAGAAGCTCGTGACCGGCCTCAAGGACGCCAAGAAGGGCAGCGGGGACCTGGCCGGGGGCATCAAGAAGCTCGACAAGGGCGCCGGTGAGCTGGAGACCGGGTCGAAGAAGGTCTCGGACGGCACCCAGAAGCTGGCCGACAAGGTGAACGGCACCGCGGACGAGGTGCGGCCCTTCCTGAAGGACAACGGCAAGACCATCGGCGACACGGCCAAACTCGTCGCCGACTCCTCCAAGGCCCTGCGGACCAACCTGGCCACCTGGGTCAAGCTCGCACCCGGGGCGGCCGTGGGCGCCAAGGAGGGGTCCGCCCTCATCGGCGACCTCTACACGGAGCGTTGCGAGAACCTCCCGGTGCCCGACCCCGCCTGCCCGAAGATCAAGAAGGCCAAGAAGGCCGCGGAGAACGTGTCGACCATCGCGGACGACATGAACACCGTGATCAAGGACCAGAACAGCGACGTCAAGAAGCTCGACAAGCACCTGGCCACGCTGCAGAAGAAGTCCCAGGCGCTCGCCGAGCGGGCCCCGCACCTGGACGAGGACCTGGACAAGGCCGTCACCCAGATCAACGACCTCAACACGGGCGCGGGCAAGGTCGCCAAGGGCGCCAAGAAGCTGCACACGGGCCTCGGCACCGCCAAGACCGGCGCCGACGACCTCGACACCGGCATCGGCAAGCTCAAGACGGGCGCGAGCGACCTCAAGGGCGGCCTGTTCAAGCTGGCCGACGGCTCCGAGAAGCTGGCCGGCGGGCTGCACGACGGCGTCGAGAAGATCCCCGACTACGACAAGAAGGACCGCGACCAGCGCACCGACGTCATGGCCGACCCGGTGCAGCTCGCCTCCCAGTCGATGCACAAGGCGCCCAACTACGGCACGGGCTTCGCCCCGTACTTCATCCCGCTGTCCCTGTGGGTCGGCGCGATGGTGGCGTACATGCTGATCCAGCCGCTCAACCGGCGCGCGCTCGCGGCGGGTGCCTCCGCCTGGCGCATCGCGTTCGCAGGCTGGCTGCCGGTCGCCGCGCTCGGCGTGCTCCAGACGGCGGCCCTGATGTCGGTCCTGCACTGGGGCCTCGGCCTGCAGATGGCGCGGGCGGCCGGGACGGTGGGCTTCCTCTGCCTGGTGACGTGCTGTTTCGCGGCGATCGTGCAGTGGCTGAACGCACGCTTCGGGGCGGCCGGACGCATCCTGGTCCTCGCGGTCCTGATGCTCCAGCTCACCTCGGCGGGCGGCACGTACCCCGTCCAGACGAGTCCGTCCTTCTTCGGCGCGATCCACCCCTTCCTGCCGATGAGTTACGTGGTCGACGCCCTGCGGAGGCTCATCACGGGCGGCGGCCTCGGTCCCGTCTGGCAGGCGTGCGTGGTCCTCACGGCCTTCACGGCGAGCGCCCTCGCGCTGACCGCGCTCTCCGCGCGCCAGAAGCAGGTGTGGACCCTGGACCGCCTGCACCCGGAGCTGAGCCTGTGAGACCCGCGAGTGCGCCTGCCCGGGCGCCCAGACCTGTGAGAATCGGGCCCATGGACAGCAGCGCAACCAGCACCCGGCGTGAGGCCACCCGGCAGAAGCTCTACGAGGCAGCCGTCACCCTCATCGCGGAGCAGGGCTTCTCGGCCACGACGGTCGACGAGATCGCCGAGCGGGCCGGGGTCGCGAAGGGCACGGTCTACTACAACTTCGCGAGCAAGTCGGTCCTCTTCGAAGAGCTGCTGCGCCATGGCGTCGGCCTGCTCACCGCCTCCCTGAAGGAGGCGTCCGAGAAGGCGGCGGAGCGCGGCGGCAGCCAGGTCGACGCGCTGGACGCGATGATCCGGGCGGGCCTGGTCTTCATCGACCGCTACCCCGCCTTCACCCAGCTCTACGTCGCCGAGCTGTGGCGCACCAACCGCGCCTGGCAGTCCACCCTGATGGTGGTCAGGCAGCAGGCGGTCGCCGTCGTGGAGGACGTGCTGCGCGCGGGCGTGGAGAACGGCGAGCTCAGCGAGGAGATCGACATCCCCCTGACGGCCGCCGCGCTCGTCGGGATGGTCCTGGTGGCGGCCCTGGACTGGCAGGCCTTCCAGCCGGAGCGCTCCCTCGACGACGTCCACTCGGCGCTCTCGCGACTGCTCCAGGGCCGGGTGAGCGGCGGCCGCTGAGCCGGCCTCGGGGCACGCACGACGAGAGCGCCGGTCCGGATGCCGCCTGATCTCCAGGCGGCACCGGACCGGCGCTCTCGTGTTCCCCCGCTGTCCCCCGTTCGGCCCCTCGGGTGGTCATTCCCGAGCGGCCGTCCGTCTCCCCGCGTCTCACTCCCACCTTCGGCGGGGTGGGAGGAGCGGCCAAGGGCGCTGCGCCGTTCCGCCGCCCCGTGTCGGCGGTACGGACGCCGCGCCCTTCTCCGTGTCCCTCACTCTTCCGTCTGCGCAGGTCGGGACCCATCCGCGCTGATACTCATCTCCATCACTAGGTACGGATACTCAGACCTGGGCACTCATCCCCAGGCCGGGTCGTTCCCGACTGGTTACGATCGCGTCCGTGTCCGTACTCCCCCTGGTCTTCACCAGCGGCTGGGCGAGCGGGATCAACGCGTACGCCGTTGTCCTGCTGCTCGGTCTCTTCGGCGCGAGCGGTATCACCGACGAGGTCCCGGAGTCGCTGCAGCGTCCTGACGTGCTGATCGCCGCCGGGGTCCTCTTCGCCTGCGAGGCCGTCGCCGACAAGATCCCCTATGTCGACTCGGTGTGGGACACGGCGCACACCGTGATCCGGCCGGTGTCCGGCGCCGTGGTGGGCGCGCTGCTCGCCGGGCAGAGCGGCTCGCTCCCCGACCTGGCCGCGGGCGCGGTGGGCGGTTCGACGGCGCTGGCGAGCCACTGCGTGAAGGCCGGGACGCGGATGGCGATCAACAGCTCGCCGGAGCCGTTCAGCAACGTCATCGTGAGCACGGCGGAGGATCTCGGCGTGGCCGGGATCGTCACGTTCGCGATGTTCCACCCGGAGGCGGCGGCGGTCATCGCGGCCGTCCTGCTGGTGCTCGGCCTGATCCTGCTGTACTTCCTGATCTCGCGCATCCGGCGGTTCCTGCGGCGCAGGGCGCAGCGGCGCGAGGAGAAGGAGCTGGCGGCGCGCTCGGGCCGGCCGCCGGACTGAGGGCTCCCGGCGTGACTGTCGGTGGCGGCCGATAAAGTCCCTGGCATGGCACGGATTGTGGTGATCGGCGCCGGGATGGGCGCGATGACGGCGGCCGCCCGGCTGGCCGTCGCGGGCCACCGGGTGGTGGTCCACGAGCGGTCGGGGACGTACGGCGGCGCGCTCGGCAGCTTCGAGCGGGACGGCTTCGCCTTCGACACGGGCCCGGGCCTCCTGCAGCTCCCCGCCGTCTATCGCGACCTGTTCGTCAAGACGGGCAAGGAACCGCTGGAGAAGTGCGTCGAGCTGTCCCAGGTGGAGCCCGCCGTGCGGCACGTCTTCGCGGACGGCACGACGGCCGACCTGCCGAACGCCTCGCGCGCGGGCGTCGGTGAGGCCCTCGACGCGGCCATCGGCAGCGGCGCCGGCGCCCGCTGGTCGGCATACATGAACCGCGCCCGTGAGGCGTGGGACCGCACCCGGCGCCCCCTCCTGGAAGAGCCCCTCTGGCCGAACTGGCAGGTGCTCGCCGAGCGCGAGCCCTACCCCGCGGTGGCGCACAAGCGCCTCCTGCGGCGCGAGCGGCGCGCGAAGACCCTCACCGAGGTCGGCGAGCTCGAACTGGGCGGCGACGCACGCCTCCTGGCGCTCCTCGAGCAGTACGCCCTCGGGTGCGGACTGGACCCCCGTGCGACCCCGGCGAGCGCGGCCGTCCTGCCCTACATGGAGCACACCTTCGGCGCCTGGTCCGTGCGCGGCGGGGTGCGCGCGCTCGCCCGCGCCGTGTACGAGCGGTGTCTGGCCCGGCGCGTCGAGTTCGTGTTCGACTCCGCGGTCACCCGGATCATCGAGAAGGACGGCCGCGCGGCGGGCGTCGAGCTCGCCGACGGGACGGCGCACGAGGCGGACTTCGTGGTCGCGGGGGTCGCGCCCGGCGCATTGGACGGCTTGTTGTCCGGTGTATCCGGCATGCCCGGCGGTTCCGGTGTGAACATACGGGCGGAGGGTGAGATCCAGGCACGCTCGGGTCTTCCCAGCCGCCTGATGATCTTCCTGGCGCTGACCGGAGCGCGGCCGGACGGCACGCCCCACCGCACGGTGCTGCACACCCCCGACCGCCGGGACGAGCTGGACCGGCTCTTCGGGGACCGCCCGGGGCTGCCCGCCGCCCCCACCCTCACGGTGCTGCGCCCGGCCGACCCGGCGCTCACGCCCGGCGAGGGGCACGAGGCGGTCACCCTGACGGCCACCGTGCCCGCGCACACGGAGGTCACCGAAGCGGACGTGGAGCGGTTGCTCGACCGTGCCGAAGCCGTGCTGCCCGGACTGCGGGACCGCCTGCGGTGGCACGAGGTGCGCACCCCCGCCGACATCGCGGAGGCCACCGGCGCGGACGGCGGCGCGGTCCCGCCCCCGTCCCTCGCGGCGGGAGAGGGCCGGCTGCTTCACCCGGCCAACAGCACGCGGCTGCCCGGGCTCTTCGCGGCCGGCGGCTGGTCCCATCCCGGCGGCGGCCTTCCGCACGCGGGCATGTCCGGCACGCTGGTCGCCGGACTGATCGTGGAGGGACCGGAGTTCCGGGGCTCGCAGTGAGCAGGACCCCGGTCCCGCGAACTCAGTAGCGGTACTGCTCGTTGTAGCCCGCGTCGTAGCCGTTCCCCTGGGCCTGCTCGCCCTGGTAGGGGTACGGCTGCTCGGGCGGGAGTTCGCCGCCGTACTGCCCGTAGGGGTCCTCGACGCTGCGCTGCTGGGGCACCCAGACCCCGCCGGGCGGCGTCTCGTTGTACGTCCCGTCACCGCTGCCGTAGGGATCGGCGGCGGGATAGGGCGCGTACTGCTGCTGGTCGGCGTAGGCGTCGTAGCTCTGCTGGCCGCCGTAGGACTGCGTCCCGATGTACGGGTCGGAGTACGCGGCGTACTGCTGCTGCCCCGTCTCGCCGTACGCGTAGGGCTGCTGGGGGTCATAGCCCGCGGTGGCGTACGTGTCGTAGCCGTAGCCGCTGTCCTGCTGGGCGGACTGCTGCTGGGCGGACTGCTGCTGCGCGTACGCGTCGTCGCTGTAGACGCCGTACTGGCCGGTGTCGTCGGGCATCGGCTCCGGGGCGTAGACCCCGCCGCCGGGAGGGGCCTCGGGCGGCGGTCCTGCCGGGCCCGACGCCTCGTACTCCAGGTCGGAGACCTGCAGCGTCGGCTCCTGGGAGACTTCCGCGCCCCGCGGATTCGTCTTGCGGCGCTTGCTCAGGCCGGGCTGGCCGCCGAGCGCCCAGCCGGTGGAGAAGCCCCGCCGGAAGGACAGCGTCACGTACGTCTGTCCCGTGGCGAAGGCGATCGCGCCCGCACCGATGACGATCACCGACGGCAGCAGCACGCCGATGACCACGCCGAGGAAGCCGCCGAAGGCGAGCAGCCGCCAGCGCAGCCGCGCCTTGTACTGCAGCAGCACTTCGCCCAGCAGCCACAGCGCGACGCATCCGAACGCGATGTAGAGGACCGTCCAGCCCATGTACGCCCCTCTCCCCGCGGCCGCCGCCCCCAGGGGTACGACCGGTCAGGTCTGCGGGTGATGCAGACCCAGATTCTCGTAGATTTCCAGCGTCGCCGTGGAGTTGTTCAGCGTGATGAAGTGCAGCCCCGGCACACCCTCGTCAAGGAGTCGCGCGCAGAACTCCGTCGCGAACTCGATGCCAATGGAGCGTACAGCCGCCGGATCGTCTTTGGCTGTGAGGATGCGCTCTTTGAGCGCCGGGGGGAAGGAAGCGTTGCTGAGCTGGGGCAGCCGCTCCAGCATCCGCACGTTCGTCACCGGCATGATCTCAGGAATGATCGGAGTCGAACAGCCCGCGGCCTCGACCCGGTCACGAAGGCGCAGATACTCCTCCGGGTAGAAGAACATCTGTGTGATCGCGTAGTCGGCGCCGGCGCGGCACTTGTCGACGAAGTGCCGGACGTCGGTGTCCCACTCCTCCGAGCGCGGGTGCATCGCGGGGAAGGCCGCGACGCCCACGCAGAAGTCACCGGACTCCTTGATCAGTCGGACCAGTTCGGCGGCGTACGTGAGGCCCTCGGGGTGCTTGACCCAGTCCGCGAGGGGGTCGCCGGGCGGGTCGCCGCGGACCGCGAGCATGTTCCTGATGCCGGCGTCCGCGTACTGCCCGATGATGTTGCGCAGTTCGGCCACGGAGTGGTCGACCGCGGTGAGATGGGCGACCGGCGTGAGCGTCGAGTCGGCGACGATCTGCTGCGTCTCCTTGACCGTGCCCGCGCGTGTGGACCCGCCCGCTCCGTACGTCACGGAGACGAAGCTGGGGGCCACCGCCTCGACCCGGCGCAGGGCGTTCCACAGGTTCCGCTCGCCCTTCGGGGTCTTCGGCGCCGAGAACTCGAACGAGTACGTCGTCTTGCCGGTCGCGAGCATGTCGCGCACGGTGCGTGCGCGATCAGTTCTGGTGGAAGCAGTGCCTAGGGCCATACGGGCAGGTTAGCTACGGGGCACCGCTACCGGCCAATCCCCGTCCACCCTGCGGACAGCGTCGCCGAAGGTTGGCCGAAGATCGCCGATCAGGCCGTACGCAGCCGCTTCGCGAAGTCGGCGGCCGCCGCGCCCGGATCGTCCGCCTCCGTGATCGCCCGTACGACGACGACCCGGCGGGCGCCCGCTTCGAGCACCTCGTCGAGGTTGTCCGCGTCGATGCCGCCGATGGCGAACCACGGGCGGTCGGCGCCCAGCGAGGCCGTGTACCGGACGAGGTCGAGTCCGGGGGCGTGCCGGCCGGGCTTGGTGGGGGTCGGCCAGCAGGGCCCCGTGCAGAAGTAGTCCACGCCGTCCTGCGTGGCCGCGGCGGCGGCCTCGCTCTCGGCGTGCGTGGAGCGGCCGATGAGCACGTCCTGGCCGAGGACGGCGCGGGCCGCGGGCACGGGCAGGTCGTCCTGGCCCAGGTGCAGCACGTCGGCACCGATGGCGTGCGCGACGTCCGCGCGGTCGTTCACCGCGAGGAGCTTGCCGTGCCGGCGGGCCGCGTCGGCGAAGACCTGGAGGTGGTCGAGTTCCTCGGCCGCCTCCATGCCCTTGTCGCGCAACTGCACGATGTCGACGCCGCCGGCGAGGACGGCGTCGAGGAACTCGGGGAGGTCTCCCTGGCGCTTGCGGGCGTCCACACACAGGTAGAGGCGGGCGTCGGCGAGCTGCTCGCGGGCAGGCTTGGTGGCCATGGAAAGGTCCCCCCGGTCGTCGGTGGCCTACGGGCCGCGGGCCCCCGGGGACCCGCGGTCCGTACGCAACGGTTTTCCGTTTCGGTCAGACGGCGAGCGCCTGGGCGCGGCGCTTCACCTCCGTGCCGCGATTCTCGCTCAGGGCCTGCGCGGGGGTGCCGGGCAGGGTGGGGTCGGGAGTGAAGAGCCACTCCAGCATCTCTTCGTCGGAGAAGCCGTCGTCCTTCAGGAGCGTCAGGGTGCCGGTCAGGCCCTTGACGACCTTGTCGCCGTCGATGAAGGCGGCCGGCACCTGAAGCGCGCGGTTCTCACCACGGCGTACGGCGATCAGCTGGCCCTCCTTGACCAGCTGGCGCACACGCGTCACCTCGACGTCGAGCATTTCTGCGATGTCGGGAAGGTGGAGCCACTCGGGGACGAGAGCATCGGTCTTTGCGTCAATCTCGGTCACGGGAACAAGGGTATCGCCGGGCACCGACAGCGGCCGGTCAGAGCCCCCGGTGACGGCGGCACCGCTACGCCGGCAGTGCCTTCTTCAGCGGAACCGCGGGGTCCGAGGCCAGCTCGGCGGAGAGCCGGGCGCCCGCCTCGATCAGCTTGCGGCCCTGCGCCAGGTCCCTGGGACGGCCCACCGCGAGAAGGGCCACCAGAACCCCCTGCCGCAGCCAGCACACGCTCCAGGCCGCGCCCGACGGGTCGCCGCGCCACACCAGCTCGTCGGCGGACGCGTGATGGCCCGCGTACTGGACGAAGCGGCCGAACTGCTCCGACCAGAAGTACGGGACCGGGTCGTACGCCGAAGGGGTATCGCCGATGATGTTCGCCGCCACCGTGCGCGGGCCCTGGAGCGCGTTGTCCCAGTGGTGGACGAGCAGACGCTCGCCATACCTTCCCGAAGGGAAGGAGGAGCAGTCGCCGACCGCGTACACATCGGGTTGCGACGTCCGCAGGTGGTCGTCGGCGAGGACCTCCCGGTGGGCGCCCAGGGCGATGCCGGAGTCCGCGAGCCAGCCCGTGGCGGGGCGTGCGCCGATGCCGACCACGACCGCGTCCGCGGGCAGCCGGGTGCCGTCGGCCAGGTGGACGCTGCCGGGCTCGACGCGGTCCACGCGCGCGTGGGTGCGCAGTTCGGTTCCGGAGTCGGCGTACCAGGCCGTCATCGGGGCGGCGACCTCCGCGGGCAGCGCTCCGGCGAGCGGGCGCTCGGCGGCCTCGACGACGGTGACCTGGCAGCCCGCCTCGCGCGCCGCGGTCGCGAACTCGGCGCCGATCCAGCCCGCGCCGACGACCACGATGCGGTGCTGCCCGGCGAGCACGGGTCGCAGCCGCTCGGCGTCGTCGAGCGTGCGCAGCAGATGGACGCCGGGCACTCCGGAGGCCCCGGGGAGCAGGATCGGCTCGGCGCCGGTGGCGATGACCAGGGCGTCGTAGGGGACGGGCCCCCTCGCGGTGTCCAGTTCGTGGTCCGCCGGGCGGACGCCCGTGACCTCGTGGCCCAGGCTCAGCTCGATGCCCAGCGCCTCGAAGTCGACGTCGAAGGCGGAGCCCTCCGCCTTGCCGAGCAGCACGGCCTTGGACAACGGCGGCCTGTCGTACGGCTGGTGGGGCTCCGCGCCGATCAGGGTGACCGCACCGGCGAACCCCTGCTCGCGCAGGGCCACGGCGGTCTGCACCCCGGCCATCCCCGCGCCCACGACGACGACCCGCCCGCCCGTCTCCCGCCGCCACCCCTCCAAAGAGCTTCGCGCCCCTTCTGATTCTTCCTGCCTCCGCTGCTCACTCACCCGATCACTCTAGGACGGCGGACGAGGCGCGCCTCAGGGCGCGACGGCGAGATCTCTGACACACCGTCACTGCCCTTGACCGCCCGGCCGCCCTACCTACGCCGGGGCGCCAAGGGCTAGGGTTGCCGTGCAGAGCACTCGCGGGAGCCCGGACGCACCGGGCTGAGAGGGAGGCTGGACGGCCTCCGACCGTACGAACCTGATCCGGGTCATGCCGGCGAAGGGAGGGGCTGGACACCCATGCATCCACGAACACCACCCCGTACGACGGACACGAGCGACGTCCTGGTCGTCGGGGGCGGCATCATCGGCCTGGTCACGGCCTGGCGGGCGGCGCAGCGCGGCCTGTCCGTCGCGGTCGTGGACCCCGAGCCCGGCGGCGGCGCGGCGCAGGTCGCCGCGGGCATGCTGGCCGCCGTCACCGAGCTGCACTACGGGGAGCAGACGCTGCTCGGCCTGAATCTGGCCTCCGCGCGGCGCTATCCCGAGTTCGCGGCCGAGCTGACGGAGGCGAGCGGCCGCGACCTCGGCTACCGCGCGTGCGGCACGCTCGCCGTCGCGCTGGACTCCGACGACCGCGCCCATCTGCGGGAGCTGCACGCCCTTCAGGAGCAGTCGGGGCTCGCGTCGGAATGGCTGAGCGGCCGCGAGTGCCGGCGCCTCGAACCGATGCTCGCGCCGGGCGTGCGCGGCGGCCTTCGGGTCGACGGCGATCACCAGGTCGACCCGCGCAGGCTCGCCGCGGCGCTCCTGGTGGCCTGCGAGCGGGCCGGCGTGGTCTTCCACCACGCGTGGGCGGAGCGCCTCTCGGTGACGGGCGACCGGGCCACCGGAGTCGTCGTCGCCGACGGCACCGCCCTGGAGGCCGGTCAGACCGTGCTCGCCGCGGGCAGCCTCAGCGGGCGCCTCGCCGGAGTCCCGGAGGGCGTCCTGCCGCCCGTGCGCCCGGTGAAGGGCCAGGTGCTGCGGCTGACCGTGCCGCGGCGTCTCGCGCCGTTCCTGAGCCGCACCGTGCGCGCCGTGGTGCGCGGCAGCCACGTCTACCTGGTGCCGCGCGAGAACGGCGAGCTCGTCGTCGGCGCGACCAGCGAGGAACTCGGCTGGGACACGACGGTCACGGCCGGCGGCGTGTACGAGCTGCTGCGGGACGCCCACGAGCTCGTACCCGGCATCACGGAACTGCCGCTGACGGAGACCCGCGCGGGCCTGCGCCCCGGCTCCCCCGACAACGCGCCGCTGCTCGGCCCGACCGCGCTCCCCGGCCTGCAGCTGGCCACCGGGCACTACCGCAACGGCGTCCTCCTGACGCCCGTCACCGGCGACGTGCTCGCGCATTCCCTGACCACCGGTGAACTGCCTGACGAGGCAAGGGCGTTCACTCCCCTGCGTTTCGTCCGCGATCCCCTCACGCAGCGTTTCCTGGAGCAGCCCGCATGACTCTCCCGTCCGACACAGCCGTGACCGCCGTCTCCGTGAACGGAGAAGCACGCGACGTGGCCGCGGGCACCACGCTCGAAGCCCTCGTCGCCACCCTGACCGCGGCCCCGTCCGGGGTCGCCGCCGCGCTCAACGAAACCGTCGTACCGCGCGCGCGGTGGTCCACCACCCCGCTCGCCGACGGGGACCGCGTCGAGGTCCTCACCGCCGTCCAAGGAGGCTGAACCGACATGGCAGACGATCCCTTCGTCATCGGCGGGCTCACCCTCTCGTCCCGTCTGATCATGGGTACGGGCGGCGCGCCGAGCCTGGACGTGCTCGAACGTTCCCTCGTCGCCTCCGGCACGGAGCTGACGACGGTCGCGATGCGCCGCCTTGACCCCGGGGTGCAGGGCTCGGTGCTCTCCGTCCTGGACCGGCTCGGCATCCGCGTCCTGCCGAACACGGCGGGCTGCTTCACCGCGGGAGAGGCCGTCCTGACCGCCCGGCTCGCCCGGGAGGCGCTCGGCACCGACCTGGTCAAACTGGAGGTCATCGCGGACGAGCGCACCCTGCTGCCCGACCCCATCGAGCTCATCGACGCCGCCGAGACCCTGGTCGACGACGGATTCACGGTCCTCCCGTACACGAACGACGACCCGGTGCTCGCCCGGAAACTGGAGGACGTGGGCTGTGCAGCGATCATGCCGCTCGGCTCCCCCATCGGCTCCGGGCTCGGCATCCGCAACCCGCACAACTTCCAGCTGATCGTCGAGCGCGCGGGCGTGCCGGTGATCCTGGACGCGGGCGCGGGGACGGCGTCCGACGCGGCCCTCGCCATGGAACTGGGCTGCGCGGGTGTGATGCTCGCCTCGGCCGTGACACGGGCGCAGGAGCCGGTTCTGATGGCCGAGGGCATGCGGCACGGGGTCGAGGCGGGGCGGCTCGCGTACCGGGCCGGGCGCATCCCCCGGCGGCACTTCGCCGAGGCGTCCTCGCCCGTGGAGGGCATGGCCCGGCTCGACCCGGAGCGGCCCGCCTTCTGAGCGCCGCCCGCCTGTCACAGCTCGGCTGCAGTCAAGGCCCGAGCGTGCCCGGGCGGGCAACGGTGTCGGTGGTGGCTCGTAGACTCCCTGCGTGGACACGACCCTTCAGGACCCGCTCGTCGGGCAGGTGCTCGACGGCCGCTATCGCGTGGACGGGCGGATCGCGGTCGGCGGGATGGCCACGGTCTACCGGGCCGTGGACACCCGCCTGGACCGCGTGCTCGCGCTCAAGGTGATGCACCCGACGCTGGCCGCCGACGTCTCGTTCGTCGAGCGCTTCATCCGCGAGGCCAAGTCGATCGCCCGGCTCTCGCACCCGAACGTGGTGGGGGTGTACGACCAGGGCGCCGACGGCGCGTACGTCTATCTCGCGATGGAGTACATCGCCGGCTGCACCCTGCGTGACGTGCTCCGCGACCGCGGCGCCCTGCAGCCGCGCGCGGCCCTGGACATCCTGGAGCCGGTCCTGGCCGCGCTCGGCGCCGCGCACCGCGCGGGCTTCGTGCACCGCGACATGAAGCCGGAGAACGTCCTCATAGGGGACGACGGCCGGGTCAAGGTCGCCGACTTCGGGCTCGTGCGCGCGGTGGACACCGTCACGAACACGACCGGCACGGTCCTCGGCACCGTCTCCTATCTCGCCCCCGAGCAGATAGAACACGGCACCGCCGACACCCGTGTGGATGTGTACGCGTGCGGCGTCGTGCTCTACGAGATGCTGACCGGCGCCAAGCCGCACTCCGGTGAGTCGCCCGCCCAGGTGCTCTACCAACACCTCCACGAGGACGTACCGCCCCCGTCGGCGGTCGTCCCGGGGCTCCCCGTGGAGCTCGACGAACTCGTGGCCTCCGCCACCGCTCGCACGCCCGACGTCCGCCCGTATGACGCGGTGGCGCTCCTCGGGCAGACCAGGACGGCGCGCGCCGCGCTCTCCGTCGAACAACTGGACGCGGTGCCGCCGCAGGCCCACGCGGCGGACCACGGCGACGCGGGCCGCGACAACTCCGACGACCGTACGGACGTGATTCCGCGCGCGGTGCGCCCCGTACAGCTGCCGCTCCCCACGGACGGCGACGAGAACCGGCACCACCAGGACCAGCTCAACCGCACGAGCGTCCTGGCGTCGCCGCCGCCCGCTCCGCCGGCCGCACCCGGCCGCGGGGGCGTCAGTCCGCGTCGCCGCACGCTGGCGGTGGTCGCCGCCGTGCTCCTGGCCCTCGGCCTCGGCGCCGGTGTCTGGTACATCAACTCCGGCCAGTTCACGAAGGTCCCGCCGCTCCTGGCGAAGACCGAGTCGGCGGCCAAGAAGCGCCTCGGCGAAGAGGGCCTCGAGGTCAACGACGTCAAGCGCGCCTACAGCGACACCGACAAGCGCGGCACGGTCATGGCCACCGACCCCGAGGCGGGCGAGCGCATCCGTGACAACGACGGGGTGACGCTGACCATCTCCATGGGCCCCGAGATCGTGAAGGTCCCGCGCCTTTCGGGCACCCCCTTGGCCAAGGCGAAGGACGAGCTCAAGGACGCCGGGTTCGCTCCCGGGATGACGAACAAGGCGTTCAGCGACGAGATCCGCAAGGGCTCCGTGATCGGCACGGACCCGAAGGCGGGCACCAAGCGCAAGGCGGGCTCGGCCGTCGCGATCACCGTCAGCAAGGGGCCCGAGGTCGAGGTCCCCGACGTGACGGGCGACTCGCAGGCGGACGCGACCTCCGAGCTGGAGGACCTGGGCCTGAAGGTCAAGATCTCGACGAAGCGGATCCACTCGGACGAGGACAAGGGCACGGTCGTCGAGCAGTCCCCCAGGGAGGGCCAGAAGCGGCTCGCCGAGGGCGACACGGTCACCCTGACGCTGTCCAAGGGCCCCGAGATGATCGAGGTCCCGGACGTCGAGGGGATGAGCGTCGACGAGGCCACACAGGAGCTGGAGGCCGTCGGCTTCGACGTGGAGGAGGACCGCGGACTGCTGGGCCTCTTCGGGGACAAGGTGGAGCGCCAGTCCGTGGAAGGCGGCGACGAGGCCCCCAAGGGTTCCACGATCACCATCAAGATCCGCTGACCCCTGACCCGCTGGTCCGCTGCTCCCCTGCCCCGCTGATTTCTGGGTCCGTCGACGGGAGGCTCACGCGCTCGTGCCACCCTTGAGCGCGTGAGCAGCAACGACTCCCCCAGCACCCCGCCCCACGGCCCCCTGGCCCGCAATCCCGTCGGCGGCCATGTCCCCGTCGCGGGTGGCCTCGCCTCCGTCGGGCTCTCGTACGCCCGTGACCTGGGCGCCGAGGCCGTCCAGGTCTTCGTGGCCAATCCGCGGGGCTGGGCCACGCCGCCCGGCAATCCGAAGCAGGACGAGGAGTTCCGCGCGGCCTGTGCCGCGGAGGGGATTCCCGCGTACGTCCACGCGCCCTACCTCATCAACTTCGGTTCGCACACCGAGGCGACCGTGGAGAAGTCCGTGGAGTCCCTGCGCCACTCGCTGCGCAGGGCCCGCGCGGTCGGCGCGCTCGGGGTCGTCGTGCACACCGGTTCCGCCACCGGCGGCCGGGACCGCGCCGTCGCCCTGCGGCAGGTGCGCGACCGGATGCTGCCGCTGCTCGACGAGCTGACGCACGACGACGACCCGTTCCTCCTCCTGGAGTCGACCGCGGGCCAGGGTTTCTCGCTCTGCTCGCGCACCTGGGACTTCGGCCCGTACTTCGACGCGCTGGACACCCACCCGAAGCTGGGCGTCTGCCTGGACACCTGCCACATCTTCGCGGCGGGCCATGACCTGGCCGGCCCCGGCGGCATGAAGGAGACGCTGGACCTCCTGGTCGACACCGTCGGCGAGGGCCGCCTGAAGCTGGTGCACGCCAATGACTCCAAGGACGTGGTCGGCGCCCACAAGGACCGTCACGAGAACATCGGCACCGGTCACATCGGCGAGGAACCCTTCCGCGAGCTGATGACCCACCCCGCGACCGAGAACGTGCCGCTGATCATCGAGACGCCCGGCGGCAAGGAAGGGCATGCCGCGGATGTGGCACGCCTGAAGGAGCTCAGGAGCATCTAGGAACCTCAGGAACCCCTTGAGGAATACCCCCTAGGGGTATACGGTTCTTGCCAGGCGGCAGGAACCGTTGTCCGACGTTGGGGGATTCTCATGCAGCACGACCACGACACTCACGCCGAGCACGCGCATCACGAGCACGAGCACGCGGGACACCACGAGCACCCGCACACGGGGCACCAGCACGCGGGGCAGCACGGCATCGGCAAGGTCAGCTGGCGCATGGCGGCTCAGGCCACCCTCCACTGCCTCACCGGGTGCGCCATCGGCGAGATCCTCGGCATGGTCATCGGCACCGCGCTGGGCTGGGCTGGGGGAACGTGCAGACGATGATCCTCGCGATCACCCTGGCCTTCTTCTTCGGATACGCCCTGACCCTGCGCGGCATCCTCACGGCGGGCGTCGATTTCCGGACGGCGTTCCGGGTCGCGCTCGCCGCGGACACCCTGTCCATCGCGGTGATGGAGTTCATCGACAACGGCGTGATCGCGCTCTGGCCGGGAGCCATGGACGCCCATCTGACGGACCCGATGTTCTGGTACATCCTCGCCATCGCCCTGGCCGCCGCCTTCGTGATCACCGTCCCGGTCAACAAGTGGATGATCGGCCGCGGCAAGGGCCACGCGGTGGTGCACCAGTACCACCACTGACTCAGCACCCGCGCTGACCAGGCAGAAGAGTCACACAGGGCTAGAGCTCGGGGCCGTCCCCGGGCTCTTCCTGGTACGAGTAGCGCTGCTCGGTCCAGGGGTCGCCGACGTTGTGATAGCCGCGCTCCTCCCAGAAGCCTCGGCGGTCGGCGGTCATGTACTCGACGCCACGGACCCACTTGGGGCCCTTCCAGGCGTACAGATGAGGCACCACGAGCCGCAGCGGGAATCCGTGCTCCGCGGTCAGCAGCTCGCCCCCTTTGTGGGTGGCGAAAATCGTGCGCTCGTCCATGAAGTCGGCCATCCGCAGATTGGAGCTGAAGCCGTACTCGGCCCAGACCATCACATGGGTGGCGTCCGGCGCCGGCGGTGCGATCTCCAGCAGGGCCCGCGCGGGCACCCCGCCCCATTCGGCGCCGAGCATGCTGAACTTCGTGACGCAGTGCAGATCGCCGACCACCGTGGCGTACGGAAGAGCCGAGAACTCCTCGTGCGTCCAGCAGTGTTTGCCCCCGTCGGCGGTGGCCCCGAAAACCCTGAACTCCCAGCGCTCCGGGCGGAACTTCGGCACCGGCCCGTAGTGGGTGACCGGCCAGCCCCTCTGCAGTCGCTGCCCCGGTGGGAGCTCTGGCTCCACTGCTTCCCGAGATGCGCGATCCGCCGACTGACCCATGAGTCCATCCTGACAGACCCGGGTAGGTGGACGTGACCAGGAGGCCGCCGACCGGCGCCGGTCGGCGGCTGATTGGGGCAACTCCTACTAAGCATGCACTTACTGGACGGCCTCCCGTACCGGTGCAAGGATGCGCGGAACCTGCCCAGTTACCACGTGGAAGGAGCCTCTGCGATGCAGGGCGACCCCGAGGTCATCGAATTTCTCAACGAGCAGCTGACCGCCGAGCTCACGGCGATCAACCAGTACTTTCTCCACGCCAAGATGCAGGAGAACTTCGGCTGGCCCAAGCTCGCGAAGTACACCCGGTCCGAGTCGATCGACGAGATGAAGCACGCGGAGATCCTGACCGACCGGATTCTCTTCCTCGACGGCCTGCCCAACTACCAGCGGCTCTTCCACGTTCGTGTGGGCCAGACCGTCACGGAGATGTTCCAGGCCGACCGGCAGATCGAGGCGGAGGCGATCGACCGCCTCAAGCGCGGCATCGAGGTGATGCGCGGCAAGGGAGACATCACTTCCGCGAACATCTTCGAGTCGATCCTGGAGGACGAGGAACACCACATCGACTATCTCGACACCCAGCTCGAACTGGTCGAGAAGCTCGGCGAGCCGCTCTACATCGCGCAGCTCATCGAGCAGCCGGAGAGCTGAGCGCGGGCTAGGCGGCCTCGTCCAGACCGGTGTCCAGGCCTGCGTCCACGCCGGTGAGCACAGGCTTCCCCTGGTCGGCCAGCTCCCTGCGGGGGCACGTGCCCCGGCCCAGGAGCGCCTGGATGCTTCGCACACACGAACCGCAGTCGGTGCCCGCCTTGCTGGCGGACGCTATCTGGCGGGGTGTGCAGGCACCGTCGGCCGCGTGCTGCTTCACCTGCGCCTCGGTGACTCCGAAGCAGTTGCAGACGTACACGCGGTTCACCTCCCGGGCAGGATTGATCGGCGGCGCCATCCCGTTTAATCGGTGAGGCTAACCTAACCTTACCCAGGACCCCCGGTCCACAAAAGCCCCGATACGCCGGTGGGGCACGGATCACATGGATCCGTGCCCCACCGTCGCGTCGTGCGGGAATACCTGTGATTCCTACTGGTCGCGGTACATCTCCGCCACCAGGAACGCCAGGTCCAGGGACTGGCTGCGGTTCAGGCGCGGGTCGCAGGCCGTCTCGTAGCGCTGGTGCAGGTCGTCGACGAAGATCTCGTCGCCGCCGCCCACGCACTCGGTGACGTCGTCACCGGTGAGCTCGACGTGGATGCCGCCCGGGTGCGTGCCGAGGCCCTTGTGGACCTCGAAGAAGCCCTTGACCTCGTCGAGCACGTCGTCGAAGCGGCGGGTCTTGTGGCCGGAGGCCGCCTCGAAGGTGTTGCCGTGCATCGGGTCGGTCACCCAGGCGACGGTCGCGCCGGAGGCGGTGACCTTCTCGACCAGCTCCGGGAGCTTGTCCCGGACCTTGTCGGCGCCCATGCGGACGATGAAGGTCAGACGGCCGGGCTCGCGGTCCGGGTCCAGGCGCTCGATGTACTGCAGCGCCTCCTCCGGGGTCGTCGTCGGGCCGAGCTTGATGCCGATCGGGTTGCGCACCTTGGAGGCGAACTCGATGTGCGCGCCGTCCAGTTGACGGGTGCGCTCACCGATCCAGACCATGTGGCCCGAGGTGTCGTAGAGCCGTCCGGTGCGCGAGTCCACGCGGGTGAGGGCCGACTCGTAGTCGAGGAGCAGCGCCTCGTGCGAGGCGTAGAACTCGACGGTCTTGAACTCCTCCGGGTCCGTCCCGCAGGCGCGCATGAAGTTGAGCGCGTTGTCGATCTCGCGCGCCAGCTGCTCGTACCGCTGGCCCGAGGGGGACGACTTCACGAAGTCCTGGTTCCAGGCGTGCACCTGGCGCAGGTCGGCGTAACCGCCGGTGGTGAAGGCGCGCACCAGGTTGAGCGTGGACGCGGAGGCGTTGTACATCCGCTTCAGGCGCTCGGGGTCCGGGACGCGGGCCTTCTCGTTGAAGTCGAAGCCGTTGACCGAGTCGCCGCGGTACGTCGGCAGCGTCACGCCGTCGCGGGTCTCGGTGCCCTTGGAGCGCGGCTTCGAGTACTGCCCGGCGATGCGGCCGACCTTCACGACGGGCACGGAGGCCGCGTACGTCAGGACGGCGCCCATCTGGAGCAGCGTCTTCAGTTTGTTGCGGATGTGGTCGGCCGACACGGCGTCGAAGGCCTCGGCGCAGTCGCCGCCCTGAAGCAGGAACGCCTCTCCCTTGGCGACGGAGGCCAGTCGGGCGCGCAGCTGGTCGCACTCGCCCGCGAAGACGAGCGGCGGATACGACTCGAGGTCCGCGATCACATCGCGCAGAGCCTCGGCATCGGGGTACTCAGGCTGCTGCGCCGCGGGAAGGTCTCGCCAGGTGTTGCCACCGTTAGGGGTGGTCTTAGCGTTCACGGTCACCCCCACAACATTACGGGGTGATGTCCGCCGTCCATTCACCCGCTCACCAAGTGAGACGGACCCGACACAGCCGAGCGTCGGCGCTCCAGCTCCCGCTCGCCCGCGCTCGGCGTCGCCAGGGCGAGCTCGCGGTGTGTGCGGCGCAGCATCGTGCGGGCCATGAAGGGGTGGACGTGCTTGACCACGCTCCAGTAGGCCCGGCTGCGCAGGGCGTCGGCCCGCACCGCGGTGCTGAGCGTGACGTACTGGTCGTCGACCAGGATCGAGGCGCGGGCGGTCAGACCCGCGGCCTCCACCTCCAGGAGCAGTTCGCCGCCTTCGCGCGCGATCACGGGGAAGGCGTCGCGCAGGATGCCGGTCCAGGCCCGCGGGTCGCGCGGCTGCCCCGGGAGCAGCCGCATGCGGTACGCGTCCTCGTAGCCGGGGTGGTCGACGGCGGTGCGGATCAGGTGGGCGGCCTCGGGTGTCCCGACCGTCTCGGGGCGGCTCCACATGAGGCGGTTGTAGAGCCGCACCCTGGGCGACCACCGGACGGGGCGGGCACAGCCGCCCGTCGCCGCCCGCTCGAAGTTGTCGAAGACCTCTTCGATGATCGTGTCGTGCAGGGGCCGGACGACGGCGGGCCACAGCAGGCGGTCCTTGCCGAGCGGCCGGAGCTCCAGGACGTGGCGGACACGGCAGCGGTCCTGCCCGAGGGGCTCGACGGACATCTCGTGGAAGCCGTTGTCCGGCGGGGTGAAGGCGAAGCGCACGCGCCTGCCCGGCTCGTACTCCGTGACGCTGTAGCGGACCGGGCCGTGGCCGCCGACCGCGCCCACGCCGAGTGGCCGGTCGAAGAGCATCGCCGCCCAGGCCGGCGTCGGGAAGACCGGGTCGTCCTCGGCGGAGAGCCGGTCGAGCAGGGCTCCGACCTCCCCCGCCGGGGCCTCGATCACACGCTCGTGTTCATTGCGCACCGTGCCCATCACGTACCTCCATACGCTGGCGTATGGTCGACCATACGGTACCGTATGGCCATGGCGCAACGGCAGCAGAAGAAGCCCACGGCGAAGTCCCGGCTGTCCGCTCAGGACTGGGCCGACGCCGCTCTCACCGCGATCGGCGAGGGCGGTCTCGCAGCCGTCGCCGTGGAACCCCTCGCCGTCCGCCTAGGCACCACCAAGGGCAGCTTCTACTGGCACTTCGCCAACCGTGACGCGCTCATCGAAGCCGCCCTGAACCGCTGGGCCGAGATCCACACCGAGGGGGCGATCCAGGAGGTCGAGGCCGAGCCCGACCCCCGGCAGCGCATCCGCCTGCTCTTCGCCGAGGCCATCGCGTCGGCCACCTCCGACCCCCTGGAGGTCGCCCTCCTGGCGACCGCGTCGCACCCCCAGGTCGCCGAGGTCATGCGCCGCGTCACCGAGCGCCGGGTGGCGTACGTCGCCGAGCTCTTCGCCGGGCTCGGCTTCCCCGAGCCGGAGGCGCGGCGTCGCGGGCTGCTCGCGTACACGGTCTATCTGGGGCACGCGCAGCTCGGGCACGCGGTGCCGTCGGCGCTGCCCGGCCTCGACGAGTTCGGCGCGTATCTGGACGAGGCCCTGGACGTCCTGATGATGCGCTAGGGTGCGGGACATGCACGCGCAGACGACCCGAAACTGGTGGTGGCCCGCTCATCCGGCGGCCCACTGACTCTGCGCGTTTCGAGACTCGCGAAGGCCGCCCGAGGGGCGGCCTTCAGTGTTTTCCGGACCGGGTTCCGGGGGGCGTGGCCGTTCCTCTCCGAGTGAGAAGGAACCGAACCGATGCCATCCAGCCTTTCCCACCCGCACCTGCTCGACCTCGTCGACGACGACCGCCCGTTCGCCGTGCTCCGCCGCCGCACACCCGGCCACGACCACGACACGGTCGAGGTCCTGATCGGCGAAGTCGGCACGTACGACCGGCTCGCCGACCTCCCCGACGAGGGCCTCGCCCTGATCCCCTTCCGGCAGATCAGGGAGCGCGGATTCGACGTACGCGACGACGGCACGCCGCTCGCGGTCCTGACCCCCGAGACGACCTACGAACTCCCGCTCGCCGAAGCCCTGTCGGCGCTGCCCGGCCATGACGTGCACGTCGAGGGCGGTGCCTTCGACGTCGACGACGACGCCTACGCGGAGATCGTCGGGCGGGTCCTTCGCGAGGAGATCGGGCGGGGCGAGGGCGCGAACTTCGTCATCCGGCGTACGTACGAGGGTGAGATCCCCGGCTTCTCCAGGGCGGACGCCCTGGCCCTCTTCCGCAGACTGCTCGTGGGCGAGCGGGGCGCCTACTGGACGTACGTCGTGCACACCGGCGACCGGACGCTGGTCGGGGCGAGCCCCGAGGTGCATGTGCGGATGTCCGGCGGGACGGTCGTCATGAACCCGATCAGCGGGACCTACCGCTACCCGGCCGAAGGGCCCACGGCGGACGATCTGCTCGGCTTCCTCGCCGACGGCAAGGAGACCGAGGAGCTGTCGATGGTCGTCGACGAGGAGCTCAAGATGATGTGCACCGTCGGCGACATGGGCGGTGTCGTCGTCGGGCCGCGGCTCAAGGAGATGGCGCACCTCGCGCACACCGAGTACGAGCTGCGCGGCAAGTCGTCCCTGGACGCGCGCGAGGTCCTGAAGGAGACGATGTTCGCGGCGACCGTCACCGGCTCGCCCGTGCAGAACGCCTGCCGCGTCATCGAGCGCCACGAAACGGGCGGGCGCGGCTACTACGCCGGCGCCCTCGCCCTCATCGGCCGAGACGCGGGCGGCGCGCAGACCCTGGACTCCCCCATCCTGATCCGCACCGCCGACATCTCCGCGGACGGAAAGCTGCGGGTTCCGGTCGGCGCCACGCTCGTACGGGGCTCCGACCCGGCCAGTGAGGTCGCCGAGACGCACGCCAAGGCGGCCGGCGTGCTCACCGCGCTCGGGGTGCGCCCCGGGCGCCCCCGCGACGAGCGCGTACGCCCCGCCCTGGCCGACGACCCGCGCGTGCGGGCGGCCCTCGACAGCCGACGGGCCGGGCTCGCGCCGTTCTGGCTGCGGATGCAGGAACAGATCGCCGAGCTGACCGGGCACGCCCTGGTGATCGACGGCGAGGACACGTTCACGTCGATGCTGGCGCATCTGCTCCGCTCCTCGGGCCTCACGGTCTCCGTACGCCGCTACGACGAGCCGGGTCTGCGGGAGGCGGCCCTGGCCCACGAGGGCCCGCTGATCCTCGGCCCCGGCCCGGGCAACCCCTCGGACCCCGACGACCCGAAGATGACCTTCCTGCGCTCCCTGGCCGCCGAGGTCATCCGGGAGCACCGCCACGGCGTCCTCGGTGTCTGCCTCGGCCATGAGCTCCTGGCCGCGGAACTGGGCCTGGAGATCGTCCGCAAGGAGGTCCCCTACCAGGGCGCCCAGACGCGGATCGATCTGTTCGGGCGGCCGGAGACGGTCGGCTTCTACAACAGCTTCGCGGCCCACTGCGACGAGGAGACGTCGCTTGAACTGGCCGCGCACGGCATCGAGGTCAGCAGGGACGCGGCCACCGGAGAGGTGCACGCGCTGCGGGGGCCCGGCTTCGCGGGCGTCCAGTTCCACCCGGAGTCGGTGCTCTCGCTGCGCGGGACGGCGATCGTGCGGGAGCTGCTCTCCGGGGTGCTCGTCTAGGTCTCCGGCCGCAGGAGCCTAGGACTTGGGGGCCGCCGGGACGAGCACGTTCTCGCTGCGGCGGCCCTCCTTGTAGTCCAGGACGTTCTGCACCGTGGTGTCGATGATCTGGCCGACCGCGTCCACGGTGTAGTACGCCTGATGCGAGGTGACCACGACGTTCGGGAACGTCACCAGACGGGCCAGGGTGTCGTCCTCGATGGCCTCGAGGGACTTGTCCAGGAAGAAGAGCCCCGCCTCCGCCTCGTACACATCTAGCCCGACGCCCGCGAAGCGCCCCATGCGCAGCTCCGAGACGAGCGCGTCGGTGTCGATCAGGCCGCCGCGGCTGGAGTTCACCAGGATCGCGTCGTCCTTCATCATCCGCAGCGCGTCGGCGCCGATGATGTGCTGCGTCGCGGGGAGCAGCGGGACGTGCAGGCTGATCAGGTCGGCCTGCGCGAAGAGCTCCTCCTTGGGCACGTACTTCATGCCGAGCTCGACGCACGCGGGGTTCTCGGCGACGTCCCAGCCGAGCAGCCTCATCCCGAAGCCGTGCGCGATCCGCGTGAACGCCTCGCCGATCTTCCCGGTGCCGAGCACGCCGACCGTGCGGCCCCGCAGATCCCGGCCCATCAGGCCGTCGAGCCTGAAGTCGAAGTCGCGGGTGCGGTTGCTGGCCCGGACGATGCGGCGGTTGACGGCCATCGCCAGGGTCCAGGCGAACTCGGCGACGGAGTACGGCGAGTAGTACGAGACGCGGGCGATGGTGATCCCGAGGCGCTCGGCGACCAGCAGATCGATGTTGTTGAAGCCGGTCGAGCGCTGGGCGATCATCTGCGTCCCGCCCGCCGCGAGTGTCTGCAGGACGCGGTTGCCGAGATCGGCGTTGACGCTGGTCGAGATGATCTCGTAGCCGGCGGCGATGGGGGCGGTGTCCTCGGTGAGGAAGACGTCGAGGCAGCGCACGTCGTGGTGCGCGGCGAAGGCCTTCTCGATCAGCGGCTTCTCGTCGGCCTGCACGCCGAAGGCGAGGATCTCCATGGGCCGAGTGTAGGTATGACGGGGTGGATCGGCACTGCGGGGAACGGGTGGGCGGGTGGGAGAGATCCGCCGCGAAGCGGCGGCACAGGGCACCCGCCCACCGGAGATCAGCCGAAGAAGACGCCCACCTCGGAGTAGAGCTGCGGGTCAACGGTCTTCAGCTTCGACGTGGCGTCAGCGATCGGTACGCGCACGATGTCCGTGCCCCGCAGCGCCACCATCTTCCCGAAGTCGCCGTCCCGCACGGCCTCGATCGCGTGCAGCCCGAAGCGGGTGGCCAGCCACCGGTCGAAGGCGCTCGGCGTGCCGCCGCGCTGCACGTGCCCGAGGACGGTCGTCCGCGCTTCCTTGCCCGTCCGCCCCTCGATCTCCTTGGCCAGCCACTCCCCCACGCCCGAGAGCCGCACATGCCCGAAGGAGTCCTGCGTGCCGTCCTTGAGGACCATCTCGCCGTCCTTGGGCATGGCCCCTTCCGCGACGACGACGATCGGCGCGTACGACGCCTTGAACCGCGAGGTCACCCAGGCGCACACCTGGTCGACGTCGAAGCGCTGCTCGGGGATGAGGATGACGTTCGCGCCGCCCGCGAGCCCGGAGTGCAGCGCGATCCAGCCCGCGTGCCGTCCCATGACCTCGACCACCAGGACCCGCATGTGCGACTCGGCGGTCGTGTGCAGCCGGTCGATGGCCTCGGTGGCGATGCCCACGGCGGTGTCGAAGCCGAAGGTGTAGTCCGTGGCGGAGAGGTCGTTGTCGATGGTCTTCGGCACGCCGACGACATTGATGCCGTACTCGTCGGTGAGCCGGGCGGCGACGCCGAGGGTGTCCTCGCCGCCGATCGCGATGAGGGAGTCGACCTCGTGCTTGGCGAGGTTCTCCTTGATGCGGCGGATGCCGTTCTCCGCCTTGAGCGGGTTGGTGCGCGAGGAGCCGAGGATGGTGCCGCCCCGGGGCAGGATGCCCCGCACGGCCGGGATGTCGAGCGGGACGGTGTCACCCTCCAGCGGACCCCGCCAGCCGTCCCGGAAGCCGACGAAGTCGTAGCCGTACTCCTGCACGCCCTTGCGGACGACGCCCCGGATGACGGCGTTGAGCCCGGGGCAGTCGCCGCCTCCGGTCAGTACTCCGATTTTTTTGGCCGCCATGGAAACGTCCCTTCGCCTCAGTGACCTGATGCGAGTCACGCTAATGGTGATCCAGGTCACTCGGGGACGGTCCGGATGGTCAATTCCTTTTCGTTCCAGGGGAGTTCAAAGGGAGTTGATCACGCGAGTTCACCCATATGAGGGTTCGGCCGCGGGGTCGCAAGGGGTCACGCGTCGTCGAGACCTCGCTCGATCGCGTACCGCACGAGCTCGACGCGGTTGTGCAGCTGGAGCTTGCCCAGGGTGTTCTGCACGTGGTTCTGCACGGTGCGGTGCGAGATGACCAGGCGTTCGGCGATCTGCTTGTAGCTCAGGCCCTTGGCGACGAGCCGCAGCACCTCGGTCTCGCGGTCGGTCAGCTGCGGGGCCTTCGGCTCGTCCGGGGCGCCGGGCACCGGATCGGATGCCAGGCGGCGGTACTCGCCGAGGACGAGGCCCGCGAGCCCCGGGGTGAAGACCGTGTCGCCGACGGCCGTGCGGCGCACCGCGTCGGTCAGCTCGGCGGTGGAGGCCGACTTCAGGAGATAGCCGGTGGCACCGGACTTGACCGCCTCCAGGACGTCGGCGTGCTCGCCGCTCGCCGAGAGGACCAGCACGCGCAGGGCCGGGTTGGCGGCCACGAGTTCCTTGCAGACCTGGACGCCCGGCTTCAGGGGCAGGTTCAGGTCGAGCACGAGGACATCGGGCGCCGCGGCCTGTGCGCGGCGCACGGCCTGCTCGCCGTCGCCCGCCGTGGCGACCACGTCGAACCCCGCCTCGGCGAGGTCGCGGGCGACCGCGTCCCGCCACATCGGATGGTCGTCGACCACCATCACCCTGACGGCGCCGTCCTGCTGTCGCTGCTCGCTCATCGTTCGATTCCTGCCTTCCCCCGTGGGACTCTCAGTTCTACTTCCGTGCCCTGGCCGGGCACCGAGATCAGCTCGGCCGTGCCTCCGATGTCCCGCAGGCGGCCCCTGATCGACAGGGCGACACCGAGCCGCCCCTCCCCCTCGGCCTCCGCGAGACGGCCCTCGGGAATGCCGGGGCCGTCGTCCCGCACCGTCACGATCACGGCGTCCGGCTCGTCCTCGACCAGGATCCAGGCCCCGGCGTCCGGGCCCGCGTGCCGGTGGACGTTGTCCAGGGCGGCGCCCACCGCGGCGGCGAGCTCCCGGGCGGCCTTCGGCGCGAGGGCGACCGGAGCGCCCGGCTCCGAGACGGTGACCTTGGCGCCCGCGTACGGGAAGAGCAGCGACCGCAGGTCACAGCTCTCTCCGTCGTCGGTGTCGTCGTCCGGCTCCTCCACCGCGCGGACCACGGCCCCGAGCGAGGCGTCCTCCGACTCGTGCGACGGCAGGACCAGGCCGCCCGCCACCAGCGTACGGAGCGCGACCTCCTGCTCCCCCGCCATCCTGCCGAGCTCCGCCGCCTCGCCGCCGAGCGCGCTGCCGCGCCGCTGCACCATGGCCAGGACCTGGAGCACGCTGTCGTGGATGTCGCGGGCCAGGCGCTCCCGCTCGCGGGTCGCGGCCTCGATCTCCAGGGCGCGGGCGAGGGTGCGCTCGGAGGCGCGGGCCACCTCGACCACGTAACCGATGGCGATGGAGGCGATGCAGACAAGCAGGACGTTGTGGAGCGTGTCCTGGGTGGGCCTGCCGCGCTGCGCGATGTTGGCCACGCCGACGAGCGCCGACGCGAACGCCGCCCACCGCCAGCCGCCCTTGATCGCGAACGCGAGCACCGCGCCCGCCGTCCATATGGACGGCAGCGTCGGACCGTCGTGGACGATCCGCTGGTGCGAGTCGGCGACCGGCGTGAGCAGGATGCCGACCAGCGCGATGGTCAGGTCGGTGATCAGGAACCGCTTGGTGCAGCTCGCCGCGTTCGCGACCTTGGGGAGCGTGCCGATGGTCCAGCCGGCGAGCACCGCGTAGAACGCGATGGCCACCCAGGGGCGGTCGAACTTGTCGTACGCGGCCACGAACAGGCCGATCGCGTACAGCATCGTCAGCACGCGGTAGCCGGTCAGCGCGCGCCACAGCGGCTGCTCGACCGACATCCTCATGACGCGTACGCGCTTGGTCATGTCCCCCACCCCTTGGGAAGCCGGTCGGCCCCCCGTGCACCACTCACCCCTGAAGCGACGCGATTACGCGCCGGACCGTTCCTTCTCGGCCGCCGCGGCCGCCTTCTCCGCCTTCTTCTCCGCTTCCTTCTCGGCCTTCGCCGCGTCCGAGAGGCGGCGCTTGGCCGCCGTCGCGTACTCGTCGACGTACTCCTGGCCGGAAAGCTTCATGATCTCGTACATGACCTCGTCGGTCACCGCCCGCAGGACGAACCGGTCGTGCTCCATGCCGTGGTAGCGGCTGAAGTCGAGCGGCTCGCCGATCTTGATGCCGGGCCGCATCAGCTTCGGCATCACCTTGCCCGGCGGCTGGATCTTCTCCGTGTCGATCATCGCCACGGGGAGCACGGGCGCCCCGGTGGCCAGGGCCACGCGCGCGAGGCCGCCCGGCTTGCCACGGTAGAGCCTGCCGTCGGGCGAACGGGTGCCTTCCGGGTAGATACCGAACAGCTCACCGCGCTGCAGGACCTCGATGCCGCTCTTGATGGCCGCCTCGCCCGCGCCCCGGCCGCCGGAGCGGTCCACGGGCAGCTGGCCCACGCCCTTGAAGAAGGCCGCCGTGAGCCTGCCCTTCACGCCCGGGGATGTGAAGTACTCCGCCTTCGCGATGAAGGTGACCTTGCGGTCGAGGACCGCGGGAAGGAAGAAGGAGTCCGAGAAGGAGAGATGGTTGCTCGCCAGGATGGCCGGTCCATCGGCGGGTACGTTCTCAAGGCCCTCCACCCAGGGCCTGAAGCCGAGCTTCAGCGGCCCTCCGATGGCGACCTTCATTGCGCCGTAGATCAAACCGAGTGCCTCCTGTAAGTGTGGATCAGACCTTAACCCGCAGTAAGGCCAAAGGGCCCGACGACCCTGGTCGGTGTCAGTCCGGTCGCGTACGGTGAAGTACTCCCACCCCGCAGCTACATCTGACGAAGGAGACCGAAGTGCCGGTCCTCCCCGGAGCCGAGCCGTACCGCCACGAGGGCGGCGAGGTCGGCGTCCTCCTCTGCCACGGCTTCACCGGAACCCCGCAGTCCCTGCGCCCCTGGGCGGAGTTCCTCGCGGCCCGCGGCCTGACCGTCTCGCTCCCGCTGCTGCCGGGCCACGGCACACGCTGGGAGGACCTCCAGGTCACCGGCTGGCAGGACTGGTACGCGGAGGTGGAGCGCGAGCTGCGCGTACTCCTCGAGCGGTGCACGGAGGTCTTCGTGTTCGGCCTCTCCATGGGCGGGGCGCTGGCGCTGCGGCTCGCGGCGAAGCACGGCGACGAGGTGCGCGGCGTCGTCGTGGTGAACCCGGGGAACAAGGTGCACGGCCTCGCGGCGCACGCGCTGCCGGTCGCCCGGTATCTGGTGCCGTCCACGAAGGGCATCGTGAGCGACATCGCACTGGAGGGCTCCGAGGAGGTCGGCTACCACCGGATTCCGCTGCACGCGGCGCACTCCCTGCGCCGGTTCTTCCAGCGGGTGGACGGTGAACTGCCGCAGGTGACCCAGCCGTTGCTGCTGCTGCACAGCCCGCAGGACCATGTGGTGCCGCCGGCCGACTCGGCCAGGGTCCTCGGCCGGGTCTCGTCCACGGACGTCACCGAGATCCTCCTGGAACAGAGCTACCACGTCGCGACGTTGGACCATGATGCGGACCGGATCTTCGAGGAGAGCTACGCGTTCATCGGCCGGCTCGCCCCCAGTGTCGGTAAGGAAGGGACGGCCACCGGTGGCTGAGCAGGACCGAATCGAACCCGACGGCGAGAGCCGCGAGCCCGAGAAGCGGCAGGAGCCCGCGGAAGGCCTGGGGCTGCCGCTCGACGAGGACGCGGCCTGGCAGGCGATCGTCGCGGGGTACGGCCAGGAGCCGGCGGACCCGCCGGGCGCCAAGCCGTTCAAGTCCATCGAGGACCTGGCCCTGCTTGAGCCGGAGACGAACGACACCCCGGCCGGCGGCAAGAGCGACAGCGACAAGGGCGGCAAGAGCACCAAGAACCCCACGGCTCCCGACGACCCGGACGACTCCGGGTCCAAGAAGACACTGGGCGGCTCCGTCTCCTTCGCCCCCGGCGTGGGCGGCGCCGGCCCGCGTGACTATGACGCGCCCGAGGCCTCGGACGACGACCTGGGCGCGGACGACGAGGGTCACTTCGTCCCGCCGGAGCCGCCGCCGCTGCCCGCCGCGGACGTGACGGCGAAGTTCGCCTGGCTCGCGGTGCTCGGCGGCCCGCTGCTGCTCCTGCTCACCGTGCTGCTCGGCTGGCAGATGACGTGGTGGCTGGCGACCCTCAGCATCGGCGGCTTCCTCGGCGGCTTCGCCACGCTGGTGTCGCGGATGAAGGGCGACGACGACGAGGAGGACGAGGACCCGGGCCGCGGCGCGGTGGTCTGAGGGGCCTCAAGCCTTCGCGGCCGCGGGAATCCTGAGGGCGGCGAGCACCGGCAGATGGTCGGTGGCCGCCCGCAGATCCACCTCGCTCACCCCCTCAAGATCCAACGGCACGCCGCAGCCGAGGACTTCGACGCCCGAGGTGGCGAAGATCGCGTCGATGCGCTGATGCGGGTCCCACGGCGTCGAGGTGTTCTCGCCGCCCCAGGGCGCGGTCGCCCAGCAGTCCCGCAGCTCCGAGGCGAGCCGCTGGAACGTGCGCCCCTTGGGCCGGTCGTTGAGGTCACCGCCCGCGACGGCGTGTTGCACGCCCATTCCGGCGAGCCGGTCGAGCAGCATCCCGCCCTGCTCGTACCGCTCGTCGGTCTGCAGGCTCAGATGGCAGCTCAGCACGCCGAGCCGGGCCGCGCCGAAGCGGACGACGGCGGTGGCGAAGCCACGCCGGTGCAGCCCCGGCGTCAGCGGAAGCAGTACGTCCTCGGTGCGCTCGACGGTGGCCCGCAGCGAGCAGAGCAGCGCGGGCCCCGACGCGGTGGCGCCGCCCGAGAGCACCACCAGATCGGCGGCGCGTGCGAGCCGCGCCAGCTTCTTGCGCCACCGGAAGAACCGGGGCGCCTCCTGGACGAGTACGAGGTCGGGCGCGCAGGCGGCGATCACCCGGGCCAGCGCGTCGGTGTCGTCCCGCATGGACCGGATGTTGTAGCTGAGCACCCGGATCACGGCTGAACCGTCGTCTTCGGTGCGGGAGTTGGGCAGCGTCACCATGGGGATCAAGATACGCGCCGCGCGGTGCCGCCACGACGAGGCCCGCCGCCCCCCGGAAGGGAACAGCGGGCCTCGTTCGAGATCAGCCGGAGGTCACCCCTGGCGCGCCAGGTCGGCGGCGCCGACCAGCCCCGCCTTGTTGCCCAGCTGCGCGGCGAGCACCTGCGCGTGCGGACGCCACTGCCCGCCGATGAGCCACCGGCGGAACGACTTGCGGATCGGGTCGAGCACCAGCTCGCCCTCGTCGGAGAGACCGCCGCCCACGATGAACGCGGAGGGGTCGAAGAGCGAGGCCAGGTCGGCGAGGCCCGCGCCGACCCAGCGGGCCAGCTCGCGGTAGGAGTCCACGGCGACGGGGTCGCCGTGCCGGGCCGCCTCGCTGATGTGCTTGCCCTCGATGCCTTCCACGGTGCCGTCGCCGAGACCGAGCAGGATCTCCGCGTTCTCCGGCGTCGCGTTGGCGCGCTGGCGTCCGTACCGCAGGAGGGCGCGCCCGGAGGCGTACTGCTCCCAGCAGCCCTGGCTCCCGCAGCCGCACAGCAGCCCGTCGGGAACCACCCGGATGTGTCCGAACTCGGCGGCCACGCCGAAGCGCCCGCGCCGCAGCTTGTTGCCGATGATGATGCCGCCGCCCAGGCCCGTGCCCAGGGTGATGACGATGACGTCCTCGTGGCCCTGGCCCGCGCCGAAGCGGTACTCGCCCCAGGCCGCGGCGTTCGCGTCGTTCTCCACGACGACCGGCAGGCCGACCCGCTGCTCGACCTTGTCCTTGAGCGGCTCGTGGCGCCAGTCGATGTTCGGTGCGAAGAGAACGGTGGCGCGCTTGTCGTCCACGTAACCGGCGGCGCCGATGCCGACGGCCTCCACGTCGTTCCCCTTGCCGGCTCCGGAGACGGCGGCACAGATCGCGTCCACGATGCCTTCGGCGGTCGGCGGCGTGGGCACCTTGTGGGTGTCGAGAATGGTGCCCTCTTCGTCGACCACTCCGGCCGCGATTTTGGTGCCGCCGATATCGACGCCGATGGTGAGTCCCATGTGTCCCTCAGTTTCGGTCGAGCCCCGCTATGGGCAACCGTACCCGAGGGGTGTTCAGTCCAGGTCGATGTGTTCGGCGGGACCGGGGCCCTCGTCGCGGGGGCCGGGGCCCTTCGCGGCGTCGCTGCCACGGGTCCAGCGGCCTTCCTGGCCCTCGACCGCGGAGCGGTAGGCGGCGAGCAGTTCGCTGCCGGCGGATGCCAGGTGGTCGAAGACGTCGGGGTTGCGCTCGATGACGGGCTCGACGGCGGCCTTCGCCTGCTGGACGACCTGCCGCACGGTCTGCTCGACGGCGCCCTGCGCGACCGCGCCGAACAACGGGCCCTGGAGTCCGGACAGCTTCTCCGAGACGGCGTCGACGAGCTTGCGCAGCTCCTCGCCGGCCGATCCGGGCGGCGGCCCGTACTGGGCGCGGCGCCGGGCCTTCTCCGCCGCAAGATCCTCGGCGCACGCCTTCGCCCACGCGTCGGCGTCGGCGCTGGCCGCTTCGGGTTCGGGCACTTCGCGCTCGGTGGCATCACTCATGACGGAAGACTCCTGCGGAAGGCGGAGGGCGGAGGGCGGTCCGGGTGGATTCGTACTCTCGACGTTACCCGAACGGCGGTTGTGCGTTCACCGTGTCCGCGGCCACAGATCGGGGTCCGGAGCGAACCTCACCCGCAGCTCGCCGTCACGCAGTCCGGCCCCCGCGACGGTGCAGCGGCGCAGGGCGGACGGCAGGGGCACGATGCGCCGGAAGGTGCCGACAGTGACGACGAGTTCGTCCCCGCGTCGGATCAGGCCCAGCTCTTCGCGTACGGCGCCGGGGAGCGGGATGTGCCAGACCAGGACGCCGTCGTCGGCCAGCGCGTCGACGACGCGCCACCGGACGGGCGCCGGGGCCGCGGCGGGGGCGGGCGTCCCCAGGGCGGCCAGGTCCTCGGCGCCCCGCGGGTCGCGGCCCAGGTGCGGGAGCGTGCCGAGGATGTCCCCGTACGTCTGTGCCCACTCGACCAGCGTCTTGCGCTGCTGGGCGACGAGCCCGGAGAGCCAGAGGTCGGCGGTGTCGTCCGGGAGGACCCGGTTGGCGTACAGGGCGTCGGTGCACAGGCCCTGGAGGGCGAGGCCGGTGGCGGCGGCGCGCACGGCGTCGGCGCCCGCGGGTCCGGGCTCGGCGACCAGGCGGACCGTCGTGCCGGGGTGCTCGATCACGGCCTGCGCGGCGGCGAGTTCGGTGTCCCAGCGGGCCGCGGTCTCGTACAGCCAGGAGGCGGGCATCGGGACGCCCGCGATGCGGCCGAGCATGGGCCGCAGGGCGCGGGCCGCCTGCCGCTCCGGCGGGAGCAGCCTGCGCAGATAGCGGCGCAGCTGTTCGGGGAGCGCGAGGACCGCGAGGGCGCGGGGCGCCGGGGGCAGATCCACCACGACGGTGTCGTATGCGCTCTGTCCGGCATCGCGCAGGGCGCGCAGCAGGGCCAGTTCGTCGCTGCCGGGCAGGGGGGTGAGTTCCTCGCCGTCGAGGCGTCCGGCGCCGAGCAGGTCGAGCGCGGAGCCCGCGCGGTTCTGCAGGGCCAGGAGGTCGTCCCGGAAATCGTCGCCGGGGGCCAGTCCCCGCAGGGTGAGGTTCGCGTGGTCCGCGCCGATGGCGTCGACGGGGCCGGCGGAGATCAGCAGGGTCCGGTGCCCCTCGCGTGCGGAGGACAGCGCGGTGGCCGCGGCGACAGTGGTCCGGCCCGAGCCGCCGGGGCCGGTGACGAGGAGGGTGCGCATGGGAGTGAACGGTACGTGAGGTGAGCCCCGCCGCCTCGCGGCGGATCTCCTCCGCCGCTGCTACTTCGCGCCGGACTCCACGCGCTTCTTCAGGCCCGCGAGGGCCCGGTCGGTGATGACCTTCTCCGCCTTGCGCTTGATCATCCCGAGCATGGGGATCTTGACGTCGACGGTCAGCTTGTACGTGACCTCCGTGCCGTTCGCCACGGGCTTCAGGAGGTACGAGCCGTCGAGCGAGCGCAGCATCTGCGACTTGACGAGGGTCCAGCTGACCTCGTTCTCGCCGGTCCACGTGTACCCGAGTGTCTGGTCGTCCTTGATCGCGCCCGCGTCCATGACGAGACGGACCTGCTTGGCGCGGCCCTGGTCGTCGGTGTCGAGCACCTCCGCCTCCTTCACCTCACCCGTCCAGTCCGGGTAGCGCGCGAAGTCGGCGATCACCCCCATCACCTCGGCCGGTGCCGCCTCGATCGTGATGCTCGAGCTGGTGTGTTCCGCCATCTCTGTGGCTCCTCCAGATGCGGTCCGGTACGGGGGGTGGTGTGTACGTGTGTGACGCGTGAAGGCTACCGCGCACGAAGTGGCCCACCGTCACCACTCCAGGGCCCACGGCCTGCCCGAGCTCGCGAAGTGCCCCACGTTCACACACTCCGTCGCCCCGATCCGCATCCGCCGGGTCAACGGCTGGTGAACGTGGCCGAAAAGTGCGTACCGCGGGCGGGTCTTGTGAATGGCCGCGAGAAGGGCTCGGCTGCCGCGCTCGAAGCGGCGCGCGACGGTGTCGTACACCAGCTCGGGGACGTCCGGCGGGATGTGCGTGCAGAGCACGTCGACCTCACCGACGGCCTCGATCTTGGTCGCGTACTCCTCGTCGCTGATCTCGTACGGCGTCCGCATGGGCGTGCGCAGGCCGCCGCCGACGAAGCCGAAGACCCGGCCGCCGATCTCGGCCCGGCCGCCGTCGATGACGGTGGTGCCTGGGGCCGCGTACTCCGACCAGAGGGTCGGTATGTCGACATTGCCGTAGGTGGCGTACGTCGGGGCGGGGAAGGCGGCGAACATCTCGGCGTACTGCTTGCGCACCGCTTTCTCGATGGCGGGCCCGCGGTCCATCCCCGCCCACAGCCGGGCGCCGAACTCCCTGGCCTCCTCGAACCGGCGGGCGGTGCGCAGCTCGACCAGGTGATCGGCGTTCTCCTTGCCGAAGAGGTCGGGGAAGATGCCGCGCGAGTGGTCGGCGTAGTCGAGGAAGAGGACCAGGTCACCGAGACAGATGAGCGCGTCGGCTCCCTCGCCCGCGCGGGCGAGATCCTTTGTGTTGCCGTGCACGTCACTGACCACATTGACCCGGAAACCTGGCATGCCGATCACCCTAGAACGCGCGGGCGGACGTGGGTAGAGGCCCGAAGAAGGGGGCGGACCTGCGGTTACTTCCGAGTCGGGAAGGGCGTGGCGTACTGTGCGGTTCAGACCACAACGTCGTGTGACGCACCGAACATCTGGCCCGGACCCCCTACCGAACAAGCCATACCCATGGGTAACGTCCGGGCAGTCCAGTAGTGCTCCAGCTGTCTTTCCCCCCATTTCCCCCGGAGCACCTGCCCGATCTTGGACCGCACCGTCGCATCGCACAACGTCGTGGCGCCGGCGCCCTATGTAGGAGCAGCAGTCTTGCGCGAGTTCAGCCTTCCGGCCCTGTACGAGGTCCCTGCGGACGGCAATCTGACCGACATCGTCCGCAGAAATGCCGCGCAGCACCCGGATGTCGCCGTCATCGGCCGCAAGGTGGACGGCACCTGGCAGGACGTCAACGCCAAGACCTTCCTCGCCGAGGTGCGCGCCGCGGCCAAGGGGCTCATCGCCTCCGGAGTGCGCCCCGGCGACCGCGTCGCCCTGATGTCCCGCACCCGTTACGAGTGGACCCTCCTCGACTTCGCCATCTGGAGCGCGGGCGCGGTCACCGTGCCGGTGTACGAGACGAGTTCGGCCGAGCAGATCCAGTGGATCCTCGGGGACTCCGGCGCCGTGGGCATCATCGTGGAGCTCGACGCGCACAGCGCCGCCGTCGAATCCGTGCGCGACCGTCTTCCCGATCTGGTCAACGTCTGGCAGATCGACGCCGGCGGCGTCGACGAGCTGAACCGCTCGGGCGCCGAGGTCTCGGAGGAGACCGTCGACGAGCGCAGCGCGGTCGCGGGCGCGGACGACCCGGCCACCATCGTCTACACCTCGGGCACCACCGGCCGCCCCAAGGGCTGTGTGCTCACCCACCGCAGCTTCTTCGCGGAGTGCGGCAACGTGGTGGAGCGCCTCAAACCGCTCTTCTGCACCGGCGAGTGCTCGGTGCTCCTCTTCCTGCCCGTCGCGCACGTCTTCGGCCGCCTGGTCGAGGTCGCCGCGCTGATGGCGCCGATCAAGCTGGGCCACGCGCCCGACGTCAAGAACCTCACGGACGAGCTGGCCTCGTTCCGGCCGACCATGATCCTGGGCGTCCCGCGCGTCTTCGAGAAGGTCTACAACTCGGCGCGCGCCAAGGCGCAGGCCGACGGCAAGGGCAAGATCTTCGACAAGGCCGCGGACACGGCGATCGCGTACAGCCGCGCGCTCGACACCCCGAGCGGTCCGTCGCTCGGCCTGAAGATCAAGTACAAGACGTTCGACAAGCTGGTCTACAGCAAGCTGCGGGCCGTACTCGGCGGGCGCGGCGAGTACGCGATCTCGGGCGGCGCGCCGCTCGGTGAGCGCCTGGGGCACTTCTTCCGCGGCATCGGCTTCACGGTTCTGGAGGGCTACGGCCTGACGGAGTCCTGCGCGGCCACCGCCTTCAACCCGTGGGACCGCCAGAAGATCGGTACGGTCGGCCAGCCGCTGCCCGGTTCGGTCGTCCGGATCGCCGACGACGGCGAGGTGCTGCTGCACGGCGAGCACCTGTTCACGGAGTACTGGAACAACGAGGGCGCGACCGAGGAGGCGCTGGCCGACGGCTGGTTCCACACCGGTGACATCGGCACCCTCGACGAGGACGGCTACCTCCGGATCACCGGCCGCAAGAAGGAGATCATCGTGACGGCGGGCGGCAAGAACGTCGCTCCCGCGGTGATCGAGGACCGTATCCGCGCCCACGCCCTCGTCGCGGAGTGCATGGTCGTGGGCGACGGGCGGCCCTTCGTGGGCGCGCTCGTCACGGTGGACGACGAGTTCGTGGGACGCTGGGCCCAGGACAACGGAAAGCCCGCGGGCTCCACGGCCGCGTCGCTCCGGGAGGACCCGGACCTTCTCGCCGCGATCCAGACCGCGGTGGACGACGGCAACGCGGCGGTCTCCAAGGCGGAGTCCGTACGCAAGTTCCGTGTCCTCGCCTCGCAGTTCACGGAGGAGTCGGGCCATCTGACGCCGTCGCTGAAGCTGAAGCGGAATGTTGTCGCGAAGGACTACGCGGACGAAATCGAGGCGCTTTACCGCGGGTAGCGTTAACGGTTCCGCCCACTCGCCGTGGGAGGCCTGCTTCCTTGGCGACGTGCGGTCGTAGCTGGTTGCTCGCGCAGTTCCCCGCGCCCCTTACGGGGCCCACCTGAGCGCCCCTTCAGGGGCGCGGGGAACTGCGCGGCCAGCTCAAAGCAACGCCCGCAGCCTCTCCGCCAGGAGATCCCAGCGCCACCGCTCCTCCACCCACTCCCGGCCCCGCTCCCCCATCCGCGCCCGCAGCTCCGCGTCGCCGAGCAGGGTGACGATGCGGTCCGCGGCGGCCTCCGGGGAGCCGCCCCGGACGACCCAGCCGGTCTCACCGTCCAGCACCGCGTCCGGCGCCCCGCCGGAGTCACCGGCCACGACCGGGAGGCCCGTCGCCGAAGCCTCCAGGTAGACGATCCCGAGGCCCTCCACGTCGAGCCCGCCCCGCCGGGTCCTGCACGGCATCGCGAAGACGTCGCCCGCGCCGTAGTGCGCGGGAAGCTCCTCCCAGGGCACGGCCCCCGTGAACCGGACGGAGTCAGAGACCCCGGTCTCGGCGGCGAGCTTGCGCAGGTCGGCCTCGTAAGGGCCGCCCCCCACGACCAGCAGCACCGCCTCAGGCTCCCGAGCCAGAATCCGCGGCATGGCGAGGATCAGCGTGTCCTGCCCCTTGCGCGGCACGAGCCGCGAGACGCACACCACGACGGGGCGGTCCGTCAGGCCGAGCCGGGCCCGCACCGCGTCCCCGCCCGAGCCCGGGTGGAACGTCTTCTCGTCGACGCCCGGCGGTAGTTGCACCATCCGCCCCGCCGCCGCGGGCGAGAGCGCGGCGGCGATCCGCGAGCGCGTGTACTCGCCCAGATAAGTGATCGTGTCCGTCGAATCGCCGATGCGCCGCAGCAGTTGGCGTGACGCGGGCAGCTGCGCCCACCCCGCCTCATGTCCGTGCGTCGTGGCGACGAGCCGCCTCGCGCCCGCCTTGCGCAGCGCGGGCGACATGAGCCCCAGCGGCGCCGCGGCCCCGAACCACACCGACTCGCAGCCGTGTTCCCGCAGCAGCGAGACCGCGCGCCGTGTGACGCGCGGGGTCGGGAGCAGCATCGTCGTGGGGTCGCGTACGACCTTGAAGGGCTGCTCCGCGTCGAAGGCGGCCGTCGCCTCGGCGCCCTCGCGCCCCCGCTTCCACGTGGAGGCGTAGACGACGAGCTGCTCGGGGTCCAGGCGCAGCGCCATGTTGTGCAGGAACGCCTGGATGCCACCGGGCCTGGGCGGGAAGTCGTTCGTGACGATCAGGGTCTTGTGCATCGTCGCCGAGAGTACCGAAAGCCCGGCAGAGCGTGCCTCTCGGCCCATTCGCGGCCACGCCCGGCATCATGACTCCACGAACCACAATGAAGTATCCGAAAAGGGGCGTGGTGCGCGTGGCGCGGATCCTGACCGTCTGGGTCCTGACCAGGACAGTGCTGCTGCTCTGCGTCTTCAAGGTGCTCACCGCCCCCGGCCCGGACGTGACCAGCGACGTCGCCGTCATCTACCAGGGCTGGTACGAGGTCCTGCGCACCGGCACCTTCCCCCTCGACGACGTCACCTGGCAGTACCCGCCCGCAGCCGCCCTCGCGGTCCTCTCCCCCGCGCTGCTGCCCTTCGTGGACTACACGTCGGCGTTCTTCGTGCTCGCCTTCCTCGCCGACGCGTTCGTCTGCGCCCTGCTCCTGTACGCGGGCCGGCGCCCCGGCAAGTCCCTGCGCGGGGCCTGGGTGTGGGTCCTCGGCGTGGCGCTGCTCGGGCCGACCGTCTACGCCCGTTACGACGTGATGGTGACGGCCGTCGCGGTCGCCGCGCTGCTCGCCGGGGCACGGCACCCCCGTGCGATGGGGGCGCTCGCGGGGTTCGGCGCGCTGCTCAAGGTGTGGCCCGCCCTGCTGCTCGTCGGCATGCCACGCGCGCGTGCCACCCGGAGTTCCTGGGGCGCGGCTCTCGCCACCGCTCTCGGCCTGACCCTCGCCTTCCTGGTGACGATGCCCGGCGCGCTCGCCTTCCTGACCTTCCAGCGCGACCGCGGCACCGAGGTCGAGTCGCTCGGCGCGCTCGTCTTCCACGTCGCGCGCCACCTCGGCTGGCAGGGCGAGGTGCAGCTCAACTACGGCTCGGTGGAGTTCCTCGGGCCCTACGTCACGCTGGTCAGCACGGTGGCACAGGGGCTCTCCGTGGCCGCCTTCTGCTGGCTCCTGGTGTGGCGGCTGCGGGCCCGTGTGTGGTCCGCGAGCACGGTCGCGGACGCGGCCTTCGTCGCCGTACTGCTGTTCACGACGACGAGCCGGGTGATCAGCCCGCAGTACCTGCTGTGGCTGGTCGGGGTGGCCGCCGTGTGCATGGCGTTCCGTGCGAGCCGCATGGCGCTGCCCGCGCGCCTGGTCCTCGCGGCCACGTTCGTCACGTTCCTGGAGTTCCCCGTCTGGTTCTCGCACGTGGTGGCGAGCGACCCGCTGGGCATCGCCCTGCTCCTCGTGCGCAACGGCCTGCTCGTCGCGGCGGCGCTGCTCGCCTGCCGGAACCTGTGGCGGCAGACGGTGTCCGAACCGCGGGCCCGCGCGCGGGCGTCGGCGTCCGAGGAGGTCAGCCGAGCTCGGCCCGCAGATACGTACGCCACTGCGCCGTGAACTCCTCCAGGGAGATGTCCAGCACGTCCCGCAGCGCGTCCTCCACCGCACCGGGCCTCTTCTTGCGCTCGCCGACGGCTTCGTAGAAGTCCGTCAGACTCTCCTCGCCCCACTGGTCCGCGATCATCCGGCAGGCCAGCCACGATCCCTCGTACGCCTGCGCGAGCTTGCCCGCGTCCCCGCTGAAGCCGAAGTCGTCGTCCTCGGGGAGCGCGCCGGGCAGTCGCTCCCCCTGGACGGCACGGCGCAGCTCGGGCGCGGCCTGTGCGGCGGTGCGGCCCGTGCCGCGGTAGCCCACCCAGTCGGCGAAGCCCTCGGAGAGCCACAAGGGGGTCGCCGCCGAGGTCTGTGCGCGGGTCGCGACATGGGTCGTCTCATGGGTGAGCACGACCTGCTTGCCGAAGTCGCCGAGCACGCCGTACGCCTCGGGGTTGACGATGATCCGGTCCGCGGGCGCATCGCCGGAGCCGCCCGTCTCCCCCGTGGTCACCGCCGCGATCCCCTGGTAGCCGGAAGCCGGCGCCCCGAGCAGCCCCGCCATGCCGTCGAGGGACTTGGGCACCATGACGACGACGCGCTGCGGCCACTTCCCCTGCCAGGCGTCCCGCACCAGGGGAACCGCCCGGTCGGCGAGGGCCGCGTACTCGCGCAGCGTCGTCTTCTCCCGCTCGCCGCGCCCGACGCCGAGCACGAGGCTGTGTGCGCCCCGTACGGACGTCACGGGCCCCTGGTCCCAGAGCTGCTGCGTGGCCTTCTTCGCGGGCCGCTCAGCGACGACGTACCACCGCCCGTCGCGCTCCTGGAGCGTGAGCGAGCGCGAGGCGGTGAGCGGTTCGCTGTCGTAGCCCTTGATGCGGTACCGCAGGTCGGCGGTCGCCGTGGCGCGCGTGCCGCTGCGCCGGAACGCGGTCAGGCGGTACTGCCAGGACTCCAGCGGTACCTCGCGCAGGTTGTCGTAGGCGGCGGTCCCGGCATCGCTGCCCGTCGCGCGGTACTCCTTCGCGTCCCGGTCGAGCACCGCCTCCGCCCGCCGGTCGAGCAGCCTGCGCACGTCGCCGGGCGCGGCGTCGGGCGCCGAGGGACCGCCGCACCCGACGAGCAGGGCGACACACATCCCAAGGACCCACGACCCACGCCCGCGACCAGCCACGTTTCAGATCGTAAGGGCAGCGGGCCGCGGACCGCCGGTCAGATCCGCGTCACCGACGAGACGGGCATCATGCCGACCGGGTCGTAGCGCACGGGAGCGCCGGGGTAGGGCGCGTGCACGACCTGGCCGTTGCCCATGTACATCCCGATGTGGCTGGCGTCGTCGCGGTAGGCGACCAGGTCACCGGGCTGCGCCTGGGCCAGCGGCACCTGGCGTCCCGCGTACCGCTGGGCCTGCGAGGTGCGCGGCAGGCCGACGCCCGCCTGTGCGTACGACCACTGGGTGAGGCCCGAGCAGTCGAAGCCGGAGGGGCCGTTGGCGCCCCACACGTAGGGCTTGCCGATCGCCGACCGTGCCGCCGCGATGGCGGCGGCGGCCCGCGACGACGACGGCCCGGCGCTCCCGAGGTCCGGCATCTCGTCGCGTCCCGAGCGCGACGACCTGTCGTACGCCTCCCGGTCCTGCGAGGACAGCGAGTTCAGGAGCCGGCGGGCCTTGGCGAGCTTGTGTTCGACGGCCCGCTTCTGGCGGGCGACGGCGGTGCGGCTCTTCTCCAGCTCGGCGAGCTTGTGTCCCGCCTCCGTGCGCTCCTGCGCGAGGCTGCGCTGGGCCTGCCGCAGATCGGTCAGTTCACCGGCCTGGCGGACGCTGATGCGGTCGAGCGTGGCCGCCCTGTCCAGGTAGGCGTCCGGGTCGGAGGAGAGCATCAGGGCCAGGGAGGGGTCGATGCCGCCCGAGCGGTACTGCGCCCCGGCGAGCGAACCGAGCGCCCCGCGCATCGTGTTGATGCGCTCCTGGCCGCGGGCGACGCTGTCCTTGGCCCGCTCGACCTGCTCGCGCAGGGTGTCCGCGCGCTCGTCGGCCTTGTTGTACGCCTCGGTGGCCTTCTCGGCCTGCTCGAAGAGGCGGTCCACCTTGGCCTTGGTGGTCGCCGGGGTGTCCTGCGGCGCGGCGCCCGCCGGTGCGGCGAAGGCGGCCGCGGCGGTCGCCGCGGCGGCTGACAGGACGGTGACGCGCGTGCTCCGGTCCAGACCGGACAGCGCGGGACGACGATGGGACCCCACGGGAAGCCGCTCTCCCTCCGCATGACGGACCCCCGGGCGAACCGGGGGAATGTCCCCCGATGCGTCGGGGGAATGGGCGCGAGAGTAGCCGCGGGATCACGTCACGGCCAAAGACCCTGCCGTGCACACAACGTGACGCCCCGCCGGAGACGCAGGTCACCGACGGGGCGTGGGGTCAGCGTGAGTTGCCGGAATTCGCCCGTTTGGGCGGCACTCCGGTCGTTTCAGATGCGGACGCCGAACTGGAAGGAGCCGATGGTCGACATCGACTCGTAGCGCACCACGGCGCCCGGCTTCGGGGCGTGCAGCACCTGGCCGTTGCCCGCGTACAGACCGACGTGCGCGAGGCTGTTGAAGAACACCAGGTCGCCGGGCTTCAGCTCGCCACGGCCGATCTTCGGGCCGTCGTTCTGCTGGGTGTACGTGGTCCGGGTGATCTGCACACCGGCCTGGTTGTACGCCCACTGCGTGAGGCCGGAGCAGTCGTAGGAGTTGGGGCCGCTGCCGCCGGAGACGTAGGGCTTGCCGATCTGCGTCGCGGCGGCGCTCAGGGCGGCCTGGCCGCGCTGCGAGGCCGGGGCCTCCTTGCCGAGGTCCACGCGGTCGCCGGCGTCGCGGCTCGCGCGCTGCTCCTTGGCGGCGAGCTCCTGCTTCTCCTTGGCGGTGAGGGTGTTGAGCAGCTTCTGGGCGGCGCCGAGCTTGCTCTGGACTTCCTTCTTCTTCTTGCCCAGTTCCTTGCGCGTGTCGGCGAGGTCCTTGAGCTTGTCGGAAGCCTCCTTGCGCTCCTGCGCGAGGGTCCGCTGCTTCTCCTGGACCTTCTTGAGCGCCTCGACCTGCTGACCGCTCAACTGGTCCATGGCGGACGCCTTGTCGAGGTAGTCGTCCGGGTCGGAGGAGAGGAACAGCTGGACGGAGGGGTCGATGCCACCGGAGCGGTACTGCGCGCTGGCCATCGAACCGAGGCCGCCGCGGAGGTCGTTGAGGTCCTCCTGGCCGCGGGCCACCTTGTCCTGAAGCTCGCCGATCTCCTTCTCGAGCTTCTCCTGCTTCTCCTTGGCGCCGTTGTAGCGGTCGGTGGCCCGGCCCGCGTCCTCGTAGAGCTTGTCGACCTTGGACTTGACCTCGTCCTTGCTCGGCTTCTCGCTCGGCGTCGCGTTCGCCGCCTGGGAGGTGAGTGCGACGGCAGCGGCGGCGGTGGCGGTGAGCACGGTCACGCGCGCGCGGCTCGGCTGCTTGGGTCGACGGTGGGACGCCACGAAGGCGGCTCCTTCTTCCTCCAGCCGCCTACCGAGGACCGGTCGGCGGGTACCACCGCTGCCACCCCGGATGGGTGATCAACCGAGCGGAGGTTCGAGGCGAGACCCTAGTGACCTTCTTGTGATCAGTTCAAATCCTGACCGGCAAAAAGTGGGGTGCGGGAGGCATATTTTACCGATAACACACAGCCGGTGATGACCTCTTGACGCTACGTCGCGTAGCCGACGCCCCAATTCGGGCATAGGGCACAGGAGTTACGTGCACGTCTTTAGGAGTGCGAAACCGGCGTACGCCGGGCGCGCGGAAACGGCGCGCGTCAGCCGCGCGAGAGCCGCTTCAGAAGGACGGCCGAAGCGACGGGCCGCGCCCCCGCCTTCGCGATCCCGTCGGCCACCTCGCGGTCGGTCGAGACGACGACCACGGGGCGCCCGGGAGGCTCGGCGCGCACCAGCTGGCGGATCAGTTCGTCCGCGGTGACGCCCGGCTTGGAGAACAGCACCCGCACCCCGCGCGGCGGCGCGAGCAGCACGGGCGCGGCGAGTTCGGCCCCGTCGAAGACGCAGGTCATCTCGGCGCCGGTCTGCGCGGCGAGCTGCGAGAGCGAGCCGAGCAGCCGCAGCCGCTGCTTCTCCAGGGGCATCGTCGGATAGCCGGTCTTGGTGACGTTGTAGCCGTCCACGACCATGTGCGCCTGCGGCAGCGCGAGGAGTTGGTCGATGATCGCCGGGTCGTTCTCGGAGAGGGCCCGGGCGGCGATGTCCTTCGGCGTCATCCGCCCCGGCTCGACGGCGTCCACGGTCTCGGCGGGCCGCACGGAGACCGGCGGCAGGGCCAGTTCGCGGCGCAGTCCCTGGGCGGATTCGAGCACCGTGTCGAGCAGCAGCCGTACCCGCATGTCCTCGACGCTGCGGCCCTCGCGCGCCGCCCTGCGGCTGGCCTCCAGGGCGGCCTCGGTCTCGCCCAGCCGGGCCTTGAGCCGCCGGCCCTCGCTCTCGGCGGCGGACAACTGCGCCTGGCCGTCGGCTCGTGCGGCGTCGTACTCGGCGGCGGCCTTGCGCAGGGCCGCCTCGCCGCGTTTGACGTCGCTGAGTGCGCTGCGCAGCTTGCGATGCATCGATTCGGCTTCCTTCTTCGCCGCCTCGAGCTCCGTGCGCAGCCGCTCGGTCTCCGCCTTCGTCTGGCCGCGGGCCGCCGCGAGTTCCTCGCGCAGCCGTTCGAGCTCGGCCCGGGTCTCGTCGTCGACGCGCTCGGCGTCCGCCCGCAGGGCCTCCTCGCCCGCGGCGGTCACCAGCTTCACCCAGCCGGTGGGACGCAGTACATAGGCCGCGGCCGCCACATCGAGGGGGTCCGCGGCCGGGGGCGGGGAGCCCGCGTCCAAGGCGCCGGTGAGCTCGGGCTGCGCCTCTCTGAGACGTTCGCCGATGCGCTGCCGGAAGAGCGCGTCGCCCTCCAGGGCCGCCGCCATCGCGTTGCCCGCGAACTTCGTGCGCCGGGTCGGGGTGAAGCGGGCGTACTGCCGCAGCTGTGCGGGCAGTTCGCTGACCGTGAGGCCGCCGAAGCCGTCCGAGACGATCTGGACGACCCGCCGGCGCACACCGTCGGGCAGCGGACGGTCGAGCACCTCAGCGGCGCCGTCGTCCGGCTCCCCGCTCGCGCTCTCCACCATCCGTCACCCCACTAGCTGTGCGGGGCCCGCTCCGTCAGGAGCCGGCGCCCGGCCTGTCCACGAGTTCCACCTGGTCCACCGCGTTGCACCAGCGGCAGCGCACCGACTCGATGGTCTCACTGACCACCTCGCGTTCCTCGATGTTCGACTCACCGGCCAGGTCGAGGTGCACATATTCGACGACCTTCGAACTGCGGGTCACGTCGAAGCGCGTGAGGTTGCCGCAGAGCTGGCAGCGCCACCTGGTGGTGTCGGTCGGCAGAGGAACCGTCATCGTGGCTGTTCGCTTTCCTTCGGAATTCCATGGTGCGTGGTGCCCGTAACCCTAAGGCCTGTAAGGGTCTCCATGCGGCGGCCTCCCACCCGGCGGGGCGCTCTGTACGGTTTGCTGCCCTTACGTCATGCTCTGTTCATGATCAAGGCATGGGGTACGACGGCGGGCCGGATGCTCAAGGGGCAGTCCGCCCCGGTGACGTACGGCCTGATCGCCGCCTGTTGTCTGGTCTTCGTGATCTCGCCGGTGTCCGGGCTCAATCCCGCCTACGGCACCGGCGACGAGGTGCTCGCCGCCCAGCAGGCCTACTTCGAGCGCTGGGGCGTGATTCCCTCCGAGCTGTTCAGCGGCGCGGCGCGGCCTCTGCTCGCCCCAGCCACCGCGCTCTTCGTGCACGGGAGCTGGCTGCATCTCCTCGGCAACATGCTCTTCCTCTTCGTCTTCGGGGCGATGGCCGAGGAACGGATGGGGCACGTCCAGTTCGCGCTCTTCTATCTCGGCTGCGGCTATCTCGCCCTGTTCGCCTACGCGGTCGCGCACGCGGGCTCCGACCAGACCCTGGTGGGCGCGTCGGGGGCGATCTCCGCGGTGCTCGGCGCCTTCCTGAGCCTCTTCCCGAAGGCGCGGGTCACCAGTCTCTTCCCGTTCCTCTTCTTCCTGCCGCTGCGGTTTCCGGCGTGGGTGGTGCTGCCGTTCTGGGTGGTGCTGCAGTGGCTCGCGGCCTGGCAGGGCGCGGCGGGGCCGGGGGTGGCGTATCTGGCGCACCTGGTCGGGTTCTCGCTGGGCTTTCTGTACGCGTGGGGGCGCTACAGGTGGACGGCTAGAGTGAAGAAGCAGAAGCCAGCACCGGTTACCGAGGGAGACAGTCAGCCGTGATCACCGCGATCGTGCTCATCAAGACCAGCGTGGACCGGATCCCGGAGATCGCCGAGTCGATCGCCGCCCTCGACTGCGTCAGCGAGGTCTTCTCCGTGACCGGCACGTACGACCTGATCGCCATGGTGCGCGTCTCGCGCCACGACGACCTGGCCGACGTCATCCCCGGCCGGATCAGCAAGATCCCCGGCGTGGAGGGGACGGACACGCACGTCGCGTTCCGCACGTACTCGCAGCACGACCTCGAAGCGGCGTTCGCGATCGGCCTCGACTCCTGAGCTGCCCGTCCCGCGCGCCGGATGAGGGTTTCTTCATCTGCGGCTCATGCTCCTGACGCGATACGCCCCGCACGCTCACCGTCATGGTCTTCTCCCACCGCATGGCCGCTCTGGCCGCCGTCGTGGCGATCCCCCTCGGCATCGCCGCGACCAGCTACGCCCTGACCGACAGCCCCGAACCGCCCAAGGCCCCGCCCAAGGTGGAGCTGGAGAGCGGCTCCCCGTCCGCGTCGCCGTCGTCGTCCTCCTCGTCGTCGCCGTCCGCGAAACCCACCACGCCCCGGCCGACGCCGAGCGACGAGACGGTGTCCCCGCCGCCGGTGAGCGAGAATTCCACGGGCGATGACGACGACGACGGCAACGAAGGCAACGGACAGGGCGACAACGACGACGACGGTCCCGGTGACGACGGCTGAGCGCCCGCACCGCTGGATATCCGCCCGTGTCCGCATCCTGCTCTGGCTGCTCGTGGTGATGGCCGTCGCGCTCACCGCGGTCGCGGCCACCACGCGTTCGGTCCTGCTGCGCGACGTCGACCACCGCATCGACCGGCTGCTCGCCCAGGAGACCGGGGAGTTCACCAACCTCGCCAGGGAGGGCGTCGACCCGCACACGGGCCGGAAGTTCACCGCTCCCGACCCCCTCCTGCGGCTCTTCCTCTCCCGGCAGTACGCCGACCCCGACGAGGAGCTGCTCGGTCTGGTCGGCCGCTCCGGCAGGCCGCCCGCGAAGAAGGAGCAGGCACGCGAGCAGCGGATCGACCACCCGCTGGCCGAGGACCCCACCGCGCTGCGCACGGTGTTCGACTCTCCCGACGCGACCGGCACGCTGCACCGCGACCGGGGCGAGGTCCGCTGGGCCAAGGTGGAGATCGCGGCGAGCGCCGGGCACCCGGCGGCGGCGTTCGTCGTCGCCTTCCACCCGGAGGGCGAACAGGCCAAGGCGGACGACGTGTTCACGATGCTGCTCGCCATCTCCGGGGTCGCCCTCCTGATGACGACCGGCATCGGCTGGGCGGTCGCCGGCCGCATCCTCAAGCCCGTACGCCTGGTGCGTACGACCGCCGCGCAGCTCACCGAACAGGACCTGACCCGGCGTATCCCGGTGCAGGGCAGGGACGACATCGCGGCGCTCGCCGAGACCTTCAACGGCATGCTCGACCGCCTGGAGCGCGCGTTCGCCGCGCAGCGCGAGTTCGTCGACGACGCGGGGCACGAGCTGCGCACGCCCATCACCATCGTGCGCGGCCACCTGGAGCTGATGGGCGACGACCCGGGAGAGCGGGAGGAGACGGTCCGGATCGTCATGGAGGAACTCGACCGGATGAGCCGCATCGTCGAGGACCTCCTCCTGCTCGCCAAGGCCGAGCGGCCCGACTTCGTCACCCCCCGGCCGGTGCAGCTCGCCGAGCTGACCGCGGACGTCTTCGTCAAGGCGCGGGCGCTCGGCGACCGGGACTGGAAGCTGGCCGAAGTGGCCGACGGGGAAACCCATCTCGACCCGCAGCGCATCACCCAGGCGATGGTCCAGCTCGCCCAGAACGCCGTCCAGCACACCGTCCCGGGCCAGCGCATCGGCATCGGCTCACGCAGCACGGCGGGCCGCGTCGAGTTGTACGTCGCCGACAGCGGCCCCGGCGTCCAGGCACAGGACGCCGCGGTGATCTTCGAGCGCTTCCGGCGCGGCACCGCGCGCCGTGGCGCCCGCGCCACCGGCGCCGGACTCGGCCTCGCCATCGTGCGGGCGATCGCCGAAGGGCACGGCGGCCAGGTCGAGCTGCGGCCCACGGAAGGCGGCGGCGCCACCTTCGTACTCGACCTGCGAGAACAGGAAGCGGGACTGCCATGAACCGGATTCTCATCGTCGAGGACGAGGAGCGCATCGCCTCCTTCGTCGAGAAGGGCCTGCGCGCCAACGGCTTCACCACCAGCGTCGTCGGCGACGGCGACGCCGCCTACGACTACGCCCTGACCGGCGGCTTCGACCTGGTCGTCCTGGACATCGGCCTGCCCGGCAAGGACGGCTTCACGGTCCTGCGGCAGCTGCGCGAGGCCCGCGTGACCACCCCGGTCATCGTGCTGACCGCGCGCGACTCGGTCCGCGACACCGTGGCGGGCCTGGAAGGCGGCGCGGACGACTGGATGACCAAGCCGTTCCGCTTCGAGGAACTGCTCGCGCGGGTGCGCCTGAGGCTGCGTACGGCGGCGGGGGCACCGGAGGTGACGGTGCTGCGGGGCGGGGACCTGACGCTGGATCTGCGCACGCGCAGGGCGCGTTCGGGTGAGCGGACGGTGGATCTGACGGCGCGTGAGTTCGTGCTGCTCGAACTCTTCCTGCGCCACCCGGGGCAGGTGCTCTCGCGGGAGCAGATCCTGTCGCACGTGTGGGGGTACGACTTCGACCCCGGGTCCAACATCGTGGACGTGTACGTGCGGGCGCTGCGCAAGAAGCTGGGCGCGCAGCGCGTGGAGACGGTACGCGGGATGGGGTACCGCCTGCCGGGGTGACAAGGCCCCGGCCTCGTGCCCGCCCGGGTGAATTTCCTTTCATCCGCGCCTCATTGAGGGCTCACCGCCGGGCCCGAGGCTCAGTGCGTGACCCTGAATCCCCGCCAAGCCATCACCCTCTGCGCCGCGCTGAGCCTGTGCGCGCTGCTCCTGGTGCCGGGCAACTTCCCCGGCCTGAGCGGCGACGCACGCCTCACCCTCGGTGTGTTCGCCCTGGCGACCTGCGCGTGGATCAGCACCCCGATCGACGACACGTACATCGCGCTGGGCGCCGGGCTCGCGCTCACCGCGACCGGGGTGATCAGCAGCGACACGCTCTTCGGCACCCTCGGTGACGAGACGGTCTGGCTGCTGATCTGCGCCTTCGTGCTGGCGGCCGCGGTCGCCCGCAGCGGTCTCGCGGGCCGGGCCGCGGCCTTCCTCGTCAGCGGGGCGCGCAGCGTACGGCAGCTGACGCATCTGACGACGGCCGCCCTGGTCGTGACGGCCTTCGCGGTGCCCGCCACGTCGGGCCGCGCCGCGCTCGCGCTGCCGGTCTTCCTGGCGCTCGCGAAGGTGCTCGCCGACCGCAGGCGCCTCGTGGTGATGCTCGCGCTGCTGTTCCCGACCGTGATCCTGCTCTCCGCGGTCGCGACCCTGATCGGCGCGGGCGCGCATCTCATCACGGTGTCCGTGCTGTGGGAGGCCACCGGGGAGCGGATCGGCTTCACGCAGTGGATGCTGCTCGGCCTTCCACTCGCCATCGCCTCGTCCCATCTGGCGGCGGAGGCCGTCCTGTTGACGACGACCCGGCGGGAGGACCGCAAGGGCCCGGTGCGCATCACCGTCGAGCAGCTCCAGGAGCACAGCGAGCAGCCGGTCACCGGGGCCTGGGAGCCCGCCGAGACCCGCTGCGCGCTCCTCCTCGCCACGGTCGTCGCCCTGTGGTGCAGCGAACCGCTGCACCAAGTCCCGCCCGCCGTCGTCGCGTTGATCGGCGCGGTCGTCGCCTCGTCCCCCGCCCTGGGCACCGTACGCCTCAAGGACGCGCTGAAGACCGTGCCGTGGGCGCTGCTGCTCTTCATGGCGGCGACCATGGCGATGGGCGTCGCGCTCGCCGAGTCGGGGGCGGCGAAGTGGCTGGTGGGCGGGGTCCCCCTCGATGTGCCGCCCTGGCTCTTCCTGGCCCTCGTGGTGGCGGTCAGCACGGCCGCGCACCTGGTCCTGCAGTCCCGTTCGGCCCGCTCGTCCGTCCTGGTCCCGCTGGTCGTCGCGGCGGCCGTCGGCGCGGGCGTCAACCCGGTCGCCGCCGCGCTCGCCTCCACGGCGGCCGCCGGCTTCTGTCACACCCTGCCCGCCTCCGCGAAGCCCGTCACGCTCTTCGCCGACATCCCCGGCACCCCCACCTACACCCCGCGCGACCTGCTGCGCCTCTCCGCGGTCCTGGCGCCGCTGACCGCCGCCCTGGTCCTGCTCTTCGCCGTGGCGCTCTGGCCGCTGCTCGGCGTACCCGTCCGCTGATCCCGCCCTTGAATCCACTCTGGAGACCCACGTGCTGAACCACTTCGCCATCGCCCCCAGCGGTTTCAAGGAGTCCCTGTCCGCGCAGTCCGCGGCCGAGGCCATCGCCGAAGGAGTACGCCGCGTCGTCCCGCACGCCGTGACCGATCTGATCCCCGTGGTGGACGGCGGCGAGGGCACCGCGCGCGCCCTGGCCACCTCGGGCGGCGGCCGCCTGGTCGCGCTGCCCGCCACCGGTCCCGTGGGCCAGCGGATCGGCACGCACTTCGCGCTGCTGCCGGACGGCACGGCGGTCGTGGAGATGGCGGCCGTGGCCGGGCTCTCGCTCGTCCCCCGCGATCTGCGCGACCCGGGGGCCACGACGACGTACGGCGTCGGGGAACTGATCGGCGCCGCTCTCGACGCGGGCGCCCGCCGCATCCTGGTGGGCTGCGGCGACTCCGGCACGTCGGACGGGGGCGCGGGGGCGCTGCAGGCGCTCGGGGCCCGGCTCCTTGACGCAGACGGGTGGGAACTGCCGCGTGGCGGGCGGGAGTTGATCCGGCTGAGCCGCATCGACCCCGCGGGCCTCGACCCCCGCCTGCGGGACACCGAGATCCGCGTCGCCTGCAACCCCTTCAACGTCCTGACCGGCGAGCGCGGCGTCGCCCGCGTCTTCGGCCCCCAGAAGGGCGCGACGCCCACGCAGGTCGAACAGCTGGCGGCGGGCCTCGAACACTGGGCGCACGTCCTGACCCGCGACCTGCACGCCGCCGGAGACCTCGCCCTCGGCCCCGGAACAGGCGCGTCCGGCGGCCTGGGAGCCGGCCTCGCGGCTCTCGGCGCCCAGCTGCTCCCCCGCTTCGACGTCCTCCTTGACCACCTGGACCTGAACGCGCGCCTGGCCCGCGCCGACCTCGTCGTCACCGCCGAGGGCGCCCTCGACCACCAGACGCCCCGCGGCAAGGTCCCCGCCGAAGTGGCGCGCCGTGCCAAGCGGTTCGGCCGTCCCGTCCTGGTCCTCGCGGGCACGATCGGCCAGGGCGCGCACCACGTACGGGCGGAGGGCGTGGACGCCTACAGCGCGATCCTGCCCGCGCCGGTCTCGCTCACCGAGGCGCTCGGCCGCGGCGGCGAGTTCCTCACCGACGCGACCGAACGCGCCCTGCGGATGATCGTCCTGGGGTCACGCCTGAAGGGACGGGCCAAGGCTCAGGCGACGTTGGTGTCCGGCACGCAACGCCCGTCCTCCGTGCGGTAGTTCCAGCGCGCGCCGTCCGCCACGAGCTCCTTGACGGCGCGCACGAACCGCTCCACGTGCTCGTCCGGGGTGCCCGCGCCGAAGCTGACACGGATCGCGTTCAGCGACTTCTCGCCGGGCGCGGCCTCGGGGGCACCGCACTCCCCCTGGGTCTGCGGGTCGCTGCCGAGGAGGGTGCGCACCAGCGGGTGGGCGCAGAAGAGGCCGTCACGTACGCCGATGCCGTACTCGGCGGAGAGCGCGGCGGCGAAGTGCGAGCTGTTCCAGCCGTCGACGACGAAGGAGATGACGCCGACGCGCGGCGCGTCGTCGCCGAAGAGCGAGAGCACCTTCACCGCGGGCACCTCGGCGAGGCCCTCGCGCACCTTCGCGATCAGGTGGCGCTCACGGGCGACGAGTTCGTCGAAGCCCGCCTCGGTGAGCGCCTTGCAGGCGGCGGCGATGGAGTACACGCCGATGACGTTCGGCGAACCGGCCTCGTGGCGCGCGGCGGTCTCGTGCCACTCGACGTCCACGCCCCCGTCCGTACGCCGCGCGACCTTCCGCGAGGCGCCGCCGCCGGCGAGGTACGGCTCGGCCGCCTTCAGCCAGTCGGAACGGCCGGCGAGGACGCCGGAGCCGAAGGGCGCGTACAGCTTGTGGCCGGAGAAGGCGACCCAGTCGACGTCGAGCTCGCTGATGGAGACCGGGTGGTGCGGCGCGAGCTGCGCGGCGTCCAGGACGATGCGGGCGCCGTGCGCGTGGGCGGCGGCGGCCAGCTCCTTGACCGGCCACAGCTCACCGGTGACGTTCGAGGCGCCGGTCACGCAGACCAGGGCGGGACCGTAGGGGTCGCGGTCGGCGAGGGCGCGCTCCAGGGTGGCGACGGCCTGGTCCGCGGTGCGCGGGGCGTTGAGGTACGTCACGCGGGCGTCGCGCCACGGAAGCAGCGAGGCGTGGTGCTCGGTCTCGAAGACGAAGACCTGGCAGTCGTCCGGAAGGGCGGCGGCGAGCAGGTTCAGCGAGTCGGTGGTCGAACGGGTGAAGACGACCTGGTCGTCCTCGCGGCAGCCGAGGAATTCCGCGACGGTGACCCGGCTGTTCTCGAAGAGGTCGGTGGAGAGCTGCGAGAGGTACCCGGCACCGCGGTGCACGCTGCCGTAGTACGGCGCGTAGGCGGCCACGTCGTCCCACACCCGCTGGAGGGCCGGGGCGCTGGCGGCGTAGTCGAGCGCCGCGTAGGTCACCTCGCCGCCGGTGACGAGCGGCACGGTGACATCGCGGCCGAGCACCGGCAGCGGCGCGGCACAGCAGGGGTCGGCGGACTCGGTGGAGGCGGCTTCGGCGGAGGCGGCTTCGGTGGTGGCGACGATGCGTGCGGACATGGCGAACTCCCGTGGGAAGGCAGGCGAGTTCACTGCGAGAGCGCGCGTACGGCGCCGCAGTGAAGAAGAGAAAAGGGGGTGCGGAAAAGGGGCCGGAAAGCCCTATCGCATTCGCTTGCTCACGAGACTGCTCCCTTGAGGACCAGGACCCCAGGGTTGTTCGCAGGGGTCCGCGCTTGCCATGGACCTTGCTGTCCACGGCCTGGTCTTCACCCGGGGCACCCCGCCACGGACGGAGGGTTGCCGGACAGCGAGCCGGGGCCTAATCGCTGTCACTCATGACCTGCGCAGCATCTTGCCACACGATCTTCTCGGTGCCCACCGCAGTCCGGCATCCGGACCGCGGCGGGCACCGCACTCACCTGTTGCTGGCCGCCACCCACAGCTCAAGAGCCTTCTTCGCCGACCCGGAGTCGATCGACTCCGCCGCCTTCGCGATGCCGTCGCCGATCTGCTCCACCAGGGTCCCCTCGCCCGGCGAGAGAGCCACCAGGGCCGCCGCCGTGTTTAGCAGGACGGCGTCCCGCACAGGGCCCTGCTCGCCGTCCAGGAGGCGCAGCGCCACCTCGGCGTTGTACGAGGCGTCGGCGCCCCGCAGCGCCTCGACGGGGACGAGGTCGATGCCCACGTCCCGCGGGTCGAAGGCCTCCTCGCGCACGGCTCCGTCCCGCACCACCCAGACCCGCGATGTCGACGTGGTCGTCAGCTCGTCGAGGCCGTCGTCGCCGCGGAAGACCAGGGAGGAGTTGCCGCGCTCGGCGAAGACCCCTGCCACGATCGGCGCCATCTTCGGGTCGGCCACGCCGACCGCCTGGGCCCGCACCCTGGCCGGGTTGGTGAGCGGACCGAGGGCGTTGAAGACGGTCCGGATGCCCAGCTGGCTGCGCGCCGCGCCCGCGTGCCGCAGCGCCGGGTGGAACTTCACGGCGAAGCAGAAGGTGATCCCGGCTTCCTCGGCCACCTCGACGACCCGCTTCAGCGGCAGCTCCAGGTTCACCCCGAGCTTCTCCAGGACGTCGGAGGCTCCCGAGGCGCTGGAGGCCGCGCGGTTGCCGTGCTTGACGACCTTGGCGCCCGCGCCGGCGGCCACGATCGCGGACATCGTGGAGATGTTGACGGTCTTGGCGCCGTCACCGCCGGTGCCGACGATGTCGACGGTCCGCCCCGGCACCTCGATCACGTTGGCGTGCTCGTACATCGTGCGGACGAGGCCGGAGATCTCCTCCACGGTCTCGCCCTTGGCCCGCAGGGCGACGACGAAGCCCGCGATCTGCGCGTCGGTCGCCTCGCCGCGCATGATGCGGTCCATGGCCCAGGCCGTGTCCTCGGTGCTCTGGTCACGTCCCTCGAGCAGTCCGTTCAGCACACCCGGCCAGGAACGGGCCGCCGCGGTGTTGCCTCCTGCGGGGGTCACAGCGCTCATCTGCCGCTCCTGGGTTCGTCTAGACACGGGACAGGAACACCTTATCCAGCCCCGGGGACGGCAAAGAGCCCCGTCCATGCAGTGGAACGCATGGACAGGGCTCTCGCCGTGGCGACCTTGTCAGAGTCTCAGGTGATCAGTGGTGGCCGTGGCCGCTGGTGATCTCCTTGTACTCCTCGGTGGTGGGCTTGGGGATCTGGTTGTCCTCCCCGTAGTAGCCCTTGCTGAGCTTGGCCCGGAGCTTCTGCGAACCGGACACCTTGCGCTCGACGCCGTTCTCGTCGACCGAGGGGCCGATCTCGAGCGGCGCGTACTGCTCGTGCGCGGTGAGCGTGTGCAGCTGCTCCTGGTTGAGCGGCTCGTGGACCTCGATGAACTCACCGTGCGGCAGGCGCTTGATGATGCCCGACTCGCGGCCGTGCAGGACCTTCTCCTTGTCACGCCGCTGCAGACCCAGGCAGATCCGCTTGGTGATGATGAAGGCGAGGACCGGTGCCACGAAGAAGGCGATGCGCACGAACCAGGTGATCGCGTTGATCGACAGGTGGAAGTGCGTGGCCCAGAGGTCGTTTCCACCACCGATGAGCAGCACCATGTACCAGGTGATCCACGCGACGCCGAAGCCCGTACGGGTCGGGACGTTGCGCGGGCGGTCCAGGATGTGGTGCTCGCGCTTGTCGCCGGTGACCCAGGACTCGATGAACGGGTAGACCGCGATCGCGACCAGGACCAGCGGGAAGATCACCAGCGGGACGAACACACCCAGGACGAGCGTGTGACCCCAGGCGTTGATCTCCCAGCCCGGCATGACACGGATCAGGCCTTCGGAGAAGCCCATGTACCAGTCGGGCTGCGCTCCGGTGGAGACCTGGTCCGGACGGTAGGGACCGAGCGCCCAGATCGGGTTGATCGTGGCGATCGCCGAGATGGCCGCGATCACACCGAAGACCAGGAAGAAGAAGCCTCCTGCCTTCGCCATGTACACGGGAAGCAGCGGCATGCCGACGACGTTGTTGTTCGTCTTGCCGGGGCCCGCGAACTGGGTGTGCTTGTGGTAGAAGACCAGGATCAGGTGCGCCACCACGAGCCCGAGCATGATGCCCGGCAGCAGCAGGATGTGCACCGAGTAGAACCGGGCCACGAAGTCGCCGCCGGGGAACTCACCGCCGAACAGGAACATCGCCAGGTACGTGCCCACGACCGGCACGGACAGGACGGCGCCCTGCATGAAGCGCACACCGGTACCGGAGAGCAGGTCGTCGGGGAGCGAGTAACCGGTGAAGCCGGTGAACATGCCGAGGACGAACAGCAGGAAGCCGAAGACCCAGTTGACCTCGCGGGGCTTGCGGAAGGCACCCGTGAAGAAGACGCGCATCATGTGCACGAACATCGCCGCGAGGAAGATCAGCGCCGCCCAGTGGTGGATCTGCCGGATCAGCAGACCACCGCGCACATCGAAGCTGATGTGCATGGTCGAGTTGAACGCCTCGGACATCAGCTGGCCCTGCAGCGGGATGTAGCTGCCGTGGTACTCCACCTCGTTCATCGACGGGTGGAAGAACAGGGTCAGGTACACACCCGTGAGGATGATGATGATGAAGCTGTAGAGGCAGATCTCACCGAGCATGAAGGACCAGTGGTCCGGGAAGATCTTGCGCATGTTGGCCTTGGCCAGGGAGTAGATCCCCAGACGTCCGTCGGCCCAGTCGGCCACCCGCTCTCCGGCGGGCGCCTCCTTCTTACGCGTCTCAGTCGTCTTAGTGCTCATCCGCGCTCCCAGAAAGCAGGACCGACGGGCTCAGCGAAGTCGCCGAGCGCCTCGAGGTAGCCCTCTTCGTTCACGCCGATGCGCAGCTGCGGCAGCGCGTGACCGGCCGGGCCGAAGATCACTCGGGCACCGTCGGAGAGGTCGAAGGTGGACTGGTGGCACGGGCAGAGGACGTGGTGCGTCTGCTGCTCGTACAGGGAGATCGGGCAGCCGACGTGGGTGCAGATCTTGGAGTACGCGACGACACCGTCGTGCGACCACTCGAGCTCCTGCTTGTCCTTGATGTTGTCCGGCTGGATCCGGACGATCATCAGGGCCGCCTTGGCGATCTCCTTCTGGAAGTCGTGGTCGTGCTCCTCCAGGCCCTCGGGCTTGGCGAAGGTCAGCGAACCGACCTGGACGTCCGACGGACGCAGCGGCTCGTTCGTGTTCATGTTCACGAGCAGCTTGCCCTTGGCCCACAGGGTGTGCCGCAGCTTGTCCTCCGGCAGCGGACCGAGGTCGCGCAGCAGGACGACGCCGGAGAGCGGCACCATGGCCAGCGCGCCGAACATCGTGTTGCGGATCAGCTTGCGCCGGCCGAACTGCGACTCCGCGGCACCGGCCTTGAAGTCGGCCATGACCTTGGCCTTGACCTCGGGCGCGGCCTCGATCGGGTGCCGCTCGTCGGCGACCTCCACGTCGGACATCAGGGTGCGGGCCCAGTGGACCGCGCCCGCGCCGATGCAGAAGAGCGCGATGCCGAGGGTCATGCCCAGGGAGAAGTTCAGCGCGCTGATGTGGCCGATCGGCCAGATGTAGACGCGCTTGTCGACCGGGAACGCCACGTACGAGGCGATGAAGCCGATCGTGGCGAGCATCGACAACGTGAACAGGAAGGCGACCGCACGCTCGGACCGCTTGGCGGCCCGCTCGTCGATGTCCTGGACACGGTGCTCATGGGGCGGAAGGCCCGGGTCGGCGAACGGGTTGTCGTCCGCGACCGCCACCGAGCCGTGCTCGGTCTCCTGCACGCTGGGCAGGTTCTCTTCTGATTTCTCTTGGCTACTCATGACTTCTTGGCCTTTGCGGTCCGAGCGGCGACCCACACGGCGACCGCGATCAGCGAGCCGAGACCGAAGATCCAGCCGAACAGGCCTTCACTGACCGGACCCAGGCCACCCAGCTTGAGACCGCCAGGGCTCTCGGTCTGTTCGCCGTTGACCGCGTCGAGGTACGCGATGATGTCCTTCTTGTTCTTCTCCGGCATCACGGTGTCGGGGAAGGACGGCATGTTCTGCGGGCCGGTCTGCATGGCCTCGTAGATGTGCTTGGGGGAGACATCCTCCAACGAAGGAGCGAACTTGCCCTTCGTCAACGCGCCGCCCTCACCGGTGAAGTTGTGGCACTGCGCGCAGTTGGTGCGGAACAGCTCGCCACCCTTGGCGATGTCCGCCCCGTCCGGGCTGTACTGCTTCTCGGTGGGAACGGTCGGGCCCGCGCCCAGCGAGGCGATGTACGCCGCGAGCTGGTCGATCTGGGCCTGGTTGTAGATGGCCTTCTTCTTCGGCGCCTGGGCGCCCGGCTGCTGCAGCGGCATACGGCCGGTGCTGACCTGGAAGTCGACGGCGGCTGCGCCGACGCCCACCAGGCTAGGACCGTCGGAGGACCCCTGACCGCCGGTTCCGTGGCAGCTGGAGCAGCCCACGGAGTACAACTTCTTGCCCTCGTCGATGGCGAGGGACTGGGCGGTGTCGTCGGCCTGCGCCTTGTCCGCGGGTGCGAACGCGGCGTACAGCCCCCCGGTGGCCGCCAGCGCGAGGAGTAGGACGACGACCGCCGCCAGCGGGTGGCGTCGTCGTGCGGAGAGCTTTTTCACGGATTACCCCGGTGTCAGGATCTTCTGCGTCGATGCTTCTGGAATGAGTCGGAACGTCGGGCCCGGCTGGGCCCGGCCCCGTTTACTTGATCATGTAGATCGTGGCAAAGAGACCGATCCAGACAACATCGACGAAGTGCCAGTAGTAGGACACGACGATGGCTGCGGTCGCCTGCTCATGGGTGAACCTCTTGGCCGCGTACGTCCTGCCGAGGACCAGCAGGAAGGCGATGAGACCGCCTGTCACATGCAAGCCATGGAAGCCGGTGGTCAGGTAGAACACCGATCCGTACGGGTCGGACGAGAGCGAGAGACCCTCGTGCTTGACCAGCTCGGTGTACTCGAAGACCTGACCGCCGATGAAGACCGCACCCATGATGAAGGTGACGATGAACCACATCCGGAGCTTCTTCACGTCACCACGCTCAGCGGCGAACACGCCTAGCTGACACGTGAGAGAGGAGAGCACCAGGATCGTGGTGTTCGTCGCCGAGAACGGGAAGTTCAGCGCGGACGCCATTTCCTTCCAGTGCTCAGGTCCTGTCACCGATCGCAGGGTGAAGTACATCGCGAAGAGGGCCGCGAAGAACATCAGCTCGGAACTCAGCCAAATGATGGTTCCGACGCTGGTGAGGTTCGGCCGATTGACCGGCGGGTGCGCGTGCCCGGTATCTACTGTCGTTGCTGTCGCCACGACCGACATTATGTCGGTCGCTTATCCCGCCCTCACCCCGGGGGGTGCCGTTCGGAGTGTCTGCGGGGTGTGTCCTGCCCGTATGGCCCATCGAAGGGCTGTCCGAACCGCTGTTGACGGGGTGTCCGGAGGAGTAGCATCCGCGCATCGGCCCCTGGCCGAGAGCCCCTCAACGAAGCGGAGGAACAATGCAGCCGACCGCCACGGTGCTGGTCTACAGCGACAACGCGAGCACCCGCGAGCAGGTCCGGTTGGCCACCGGACGCAGGCCGGCGGCGGACGTTCCCGCGGTCGAGTTCATCGAGTGCGCGACGCTGCCCGCCGTACTGAAGGAACTCGACCGGGGCGGCATCGACGTCTGCGTCCTGGACGGCGAGGCCACCCCTGTCGGCGGCATGGGGGTCTGCCGTCAGCTCAAGGACGAGATCTTCCGGTGCCCGCCCGTGCTCCTGCTCATGGGGCGCCCGCAGGACGCCTGGCTGGCCACCTGGAGCCGCGCGGAGGCCGCGGTGACCCTTCCGGTCGATCCGGTCGAGTTCGCGAACTCCCTGGCCTCCCTCCTGCGCGAGAAGCTGGCCGTCGAGGCCTGACGCCACGCCAGCAGGCCCCGCGCCTCGGCACGGGGCCTTCTGTGCTGTTCTGCGGAGCCGTCAGACCTGCGGCCGCAGTCGGGCCGCGTCGACCGCCGTGGGGCCGTCCTTGGCGCCGCCGAGCAGCGCGCTGCCGTCCCGCCAGTTCTTCCAGTCGACGTTCCAGTCGCCGAAGCCGTTGCCGAACGGGTCCATGTCCGCACCCAGACTGTTGACGACCCGCACGAGGTCGCCCTGCCGGACGGTCTCGTAGAACCAGGCGGCGTCGCCGGTGCTCATGCCCGTGCAGCCGTGGCTGGTGTTCGCGTTCCCCTGCGAGCCGACCGACCAGGGGGCGGCGTGCACGTACTCACCGGAATCGGTGACCCGCGTCGCGTAATAGACCATCTTGTCGTAGAAGTCCGATGCGCCGATGCTGGCACTGGTCATACGTACGGAGTACTCCTTGCCCAGCACCACCTTGACGCCGTTGCGCGTGGAGTAGCCGGGTTTGCCCGTCGTCACCGGCATGGAGTTGATCTCCTCGCCGTTGCGGTAGACCGTCATCCAGTGCGAACCCGCGTCCGTGACGGCCTCGATGCGGTCGCCGATGGTCATCCGCAGCGGCTTGGCCTCGCCGCCCCAGAGCTTGTCGCGGACCTTGATGCCCGCGAGGTTGCTGCGGACGTTGATGGTGGCGCCCACGGGCCAGTACTCCTTGGGGCGGTAGTGCAGCGTCTTGCTGTCCACCCAGTGCCACACGCCCTTCGTGGCGGGCTGCGTCTCGACCTTCAGCGAGCGCTCCACGATGGCCCTGGCCTTCTTGTCCTTCACCTTGGCGCTGAGCTTGGCCGTGACCGGCTGCCCCACCCCGTACTTGCCTGATCCGGGGCCGAAGGTGACGTCGAGGCGCTTCTTCTTGGCCGCCTCGTTCGTCTCGAACGTCAGGACCTTGCGGCCCGGTGAGCCCTCCTCGTCCTCCGTGCTGACCCGCACCGTGTAGTGCGCGCCCGCCGCGAGAGGCTCCGTGCTGTGCCAGCGGGCTCCGTCGGCGGCGAGTTCACCCGCCACGTACCGCCCCTGGGCGTCGGTGGCCGTCACATCGGTGATGCGCCCGTCCTCGCCCTGGGCGGTGACCTCCAAGGGCTTGTCCGGATCCGCCTTCCGGCTGCCCACCGGGCCGTTGAAGGCGATCTGGCCCGCCGCGTCGTACGGCTTCGCCGAGAGCGGATGGCCGTCGGAGCCGCCGCATGCCGTGGTCCCCACCCCGAGGGCGGCCACCAGCATGGTGCAGCTCAGTACCGTGCGGATTCGCGGTGAGTGGCTCATGGACACACGGTATGGACGTTCCCCGGCTCCGGCGCGCCGAGTGACCCGTACGAGTGTCAAGCGCGACACGCCGAAGGGCCCGGACGCTCCTGACGGAGTGTCCGGGCCCTTCGGTGGAGCGGGAGGTCACAGACTCACTGGGTCTGGTTCTCGCCCCGGTAGTACTCGAAGACCCAGCCGAAGAGGCCGATCATCAGGATGGGGGCCGAGAAGTACAGCAGCCACCAGCCGAAGACGACGCCCATGAAGGCGAGCGCGCCACCGATGGCCAGCGAGAGCGGCTGCCAGCTGTGCGGGCTGAAGAAGCCCACCTCGCCGGCCTCGTCCGCTACGTCGGCCTCCTTGTTGTCCTGTGCGGCCGCGTCGACACGCCGGGCCGTGAAGGCCAGGTAGTAGCCGATCATGATGCACAGGCCGAACGCCAGGAACAGCGCGGTCGTACCCGCCGGCTCCTTGGACCACCAGCCGTAGACGATCGCCATGACGAGCACGAAGACGCTCAGCCAGATGAACATCTTGCCTTGGACCTTCACTTGCCGGCCTCCTTGCCGCCCGCGAGCGCCTTGTCACCGTGGCCGCTGTTCTCGAGCTGGTCGAGAGCCGCGATCTCAGGGTGATGCAGGTCGAACGCCGGGGATTCGGAACGGATCCTCGGCAGGGTGAGGAAGTTGTGCCGCGGCGGCGGGCAGGACGTCGCCCACTCGAGCGAACGGCCGTAGCCCCACGGGTCGTCGACCTCGATCTTCTTGCCGTACTTGGCCGTCTTCCAGATGTTGTAGAAGAACGGCAGGATCGACAGGCCGAGCAGGAACGAGGAGATCGTCGAGATCGTGTTCAGCGCGGTGAACCCGTCGGCCGCGAGGTAGTCCGCGTAACGACGCGGCATGCCCTCGGCGCCCAGCCAGTGCTGCACCAGGAACGTCCCGTGGAAGCCGATGAACAGCGTCCAGAAGGTGATCTTGCCAAGCCGCTCGTCCAGCATCTTGCCGGTGAACTTCGGCCACCAGAAGTGGAAGCCGGAGAACATCGCGAAGACCACGGTGCCGAAGACGACGTAGTGGAAGTGCGCGACCACGAAGTACGAGTCGGAGACGTGGAAGTCCATCGGCGGCGAGGCCAGGATGACGCCGGTCAGACCACCGAAGGTGAAGGTGATCAGGAAGCCGACGGCCCAGAGCATCGGTGTCTCGAAACTCAGTGAGCCCTTCCACATCGTTCCGATCCAGTTGAAGAACTTCACGCCCGTTGGCACGGCGATCAAGAACGTCATGAAGGAGAAGAACGGTAGGAGTACGCCACCGGTGACGTACATGTGGTGCGCCCACACGGTCACGGAGAGACCCGCGATGGCGATCGTCGCGCCGATCAGACCCATGTAGCCGAACATCGGCTTCCGGGAGAAGACCGGGATGACCTCGGAAATGATTCCGAAGAATGGCAACGCGATGATGTACACCTCTGGATGGCCGAAGAACCAGAAGAGGTGTTGCCATAGCAGCGCGCCGCCGTTGGACGCGTCGAAGATATGGGCGCCGAATTTACGGTCCGCCTCCAGGGCGAACAGCGCGGCGGCCAGCACCGGGAAGGCCAGCAGGACCAGAACCGCGGTCAGCAGGACGTTCCACACGAAGATCGGCATCCGGAACATCGTCATGCCGGGTGCGCGCATGCAGATGATCGTGGTGATGAAGTTGACCGAACCGAGGATCGTGCCGAAGCCGGAGAAGGCCAGACCCATGATCCACATGTCGGCGCCGATGCCCGGCGAACGGACGGCGTCCGACAGCGGGGAGTAGGCGAACCAGCCGAAGTCGGCCGCACCCTGCGGGGTGAGGAAGCCGGCCACCGCGATGAGCGAGCCGAAGAGGTACAGCCAGTACGCGAACATGTTCAGCCGCGGGAACGCCACGTCGGGCGCGCCGATCTGCAGCGGCATGATCCAGTTCGCGAATCCGGCGAACAGCGGCGTCGCGAACATCAGCAGCATGATCGTGCCGTGCATCGTGAACGCCTGGTTGAACTGCTCGTTCGACATGAGCTGCGAGCCGGGACGAGCGAGTTCGGCGCGCATGAAGAGCGCCATGACGCCGCCGATGCAGAAGAACGCGAACGACGTGACCAGGTAGAGCGTGCCGATGGTCTTGTGGTCGGTGGTCGTCAGCCACTTGATCACCACATTGCCCGGCTGCTTGCGCCGTACCGGCAGCTCGTCCTCGTACGAGTCTTCTGCTGCCGCGGCACCCTGAGGTTCGTTGAGGATGCTCACAGGTTGTTCGTCTCCCGGTTCTTCTCGTGCTTCGTCTGCTCGATGCCGGCCGGGATGTAACCGGTCTGGTTCTTCTTCGCCAGGTCCTCGAGGTGCTTCTGGTAGCGCTCGGGGGAAACGACCTTGACGTTGAAGAGCATCCGGGAGTGGTCGACACCGCAGAGCTCGGCGCACTTGCCCATGAAGGTGCCCTCCTTGTTCGGAGTCACCTCGAAGGCGTTCGTGTGGCCCGGGATGACGTCCTGCTTCATGAGGAACGGCACCACCCAGAAGGAGTGGATGACGTCACGCGAAGTCAGCACGAACCGGACCTTCTCGCCCTTGGGGAGCCAGAGGGTCGGACCGGGGTTGCCGTTCTGCGGGTTCCGCTGGCCGGGCGTACCGACGTCGTAGACGCCACCGGCGTTGGACGGGAACGCATCACGGAACTTGTCCGGGATGGCTTCCAGCTCCTTGGCGGACTTGGCGTCCCCCTTGTCGGAACCCGGCACGTCCTCGATGTAGTTGAAGCCCCAGCTCCACTGGTAGCCGACCACGTTGACCGTGTGGGCGGGCTTGTCCTCCAGAGCGAGGAGCTTCGTCTCATCACGTGCCGTGAAGTAGAAGAGCACCGAGACGATGATGAGAGGCACCACCGTGTAGAGCGCCTCGATGGGCATGTTGTAACGCGTCTGCGGAGGTACCTCGACCTTGGTGCGGCTGCGCCGGTGGAAGATGACACTCCACAGGATCAGACCCCAGACCAGCACGCCCGTGGCGAGCGCTGCCGCCCACGAGCCCTGCCAGAGGGAGAGGATCCGGGGAGCCTCCTCCGTTACGGGGGTGGGCATACCAAGGCGGGGAAAGTCCTTGTATGTGCAACCGGTCGCGGTTGCCAAGATCAGGCCCGCAGTCAGCACCTGCGGCAGCTTCCGCCGCATCGGGCGCCGCGACGAGCGGTCGGAGCCGTTGGGACTCACGTAGCGCCTTCCCGAGAGTCTCGGCCCGCGCGGTCGGGTGCGGCCTTCTCGGTCGTCGGTCGCCGCCCTGCGGCGGGCAGGGGTTTGGATGTTTATGCGGGCCAAACCTTACTGGACGCTATTTGGGGTCGCGCGGGGAGGGTGCCTAACGCGCCGCGGGTCACTCGGGAGGGTGTTACGCCCGCCCCGCAGCAGCTTTCTGACGGAAGGTCCGGCCCGCCCAATGGCTCGGGGGCCTCCTGGTTCGCGACTGCGGGTTCGCCGTGGCTGATCACGCAGTTCCCCGCGCCCCCATGGGGCGCTCCCCCAGGCCTTAGCGTTACCCCGTGTCCTACTTCGACGTGGCTTCCTCCGCTCCCCTTCATCCCGTGGCCCGCCAAGCCCTGCAGGCCTCGCTCGATGAAGGGTGGGCCGATCCCGCGCGGCTCTATCGCGAGGGGCGGCGGGCCAGGCTGTTGCTCGATGCCGCGCGGGAGGCGGCCGCGGAGGCGGTCGGGTGCCGCCCCGACGAGCTTTCCTTCACCTCCTCGGGCACCCGGGCGGTGCACTCCGGGATCGCGGGGGCCCTCGCGGGGCGACGGCGTGTCGGGCGCCATCTGGTGGTGTCGGCGGTCGAACACTCTTCGGTGCTCCATGCGGCGGCGGCCCTCGAAGGCGACGGCGGGACAGTGACGGAGATCCCCGTCGACCGGTCGGGGGCGGTGTCCACGGCCGCGTACACCGCCGGTCTGCGCCCCGACACGGCGCTCGCCTGCCTCCAGTCCGCCAACCACGAGGTGGGCACCGAGCAGCCGGTGGCCGATGTCGCTTCGGCGTGTCGGGCCGCCGGGGTGCCGCTCCTGGTGGACGCCGCGCAGTCGCTGCCGTGGGGTCCGGTGGGCGGGGAGTGGTCGCTGCTCGCCGCCAGTGCCCACAAGTGGGGCGGGCCCGCGGGCGTGGGGCTGCTCGTGGTGCGCAAGGGGGTGCGGTTCGCCCCGCAAGGCCCGGCCGACGAGCGCGAGTCGGGGCGCGCCCCGGGCTTCGAGAACATCCCGGCGGTGGTCGCCGCCGCGGCCTCGCTGCGTGCCGTGCAGGCCGAGGCGGCCGAGGAGGGCGCCCGGCTGCGGGAGTTGACCGAGCGGATCAGGGCACGGGTGCCGGGTCTGGTGCCGGACGTGGAGGTGGTGGGCGAACCGGAGCGGCGCCTCCCCCACCTGGTGACCTTCTCGTGTCTCTATGTCGACGGGGAGAGCGTGCTGCACGAGCTGGACCGGGCGGGATTCTCGGTCTCGTCCGGCTCGTCCTGCACCAGCTCGACGCTGACCCCGAGCCATGTCCTGAAGGCGATGGGCGTACTGAGCGAGGGCAACGTCCGGGTGTCACTCCCACGGGGGACCCAGGAAGCTGACGTCGAGCGTTTCCTGGGGGTTCTGCCGGGCGTGGTGGCCGCCGTACGGGAGCAACTGGGCGCACCGGCGGCCCCGGCCGGCCCGCGTGCGGAGTCCGGCTCGCTCGTCGTCGACGCGCTCGGCAAGCGCTGCCCGCTCCCCGTCATCGAGCTCGCGAAGGTCATCGGGGACGTGCCGGTGGGCGGCACGGTCACGGTCCTCGCCGACGACGAGGCGGCGCGGCTCGACATCCCGGCGTGGTGCGAGATGCGGGGCCAGGAGTACGTGGGCGAGGAGCCGGCGGACCACGGCGTCGCCTATGTGGTCCGCCGGAGCTCCTGACTAGACCAGGTGGGCCTGGACCTCGGACGCCGCCTCATGGCCGTACGCCTTGGTGAAGCGGTCCATGAAGTTGCTGCGCTGCAGCTCGTACTCCTGGGTGCCGACGGTCTCGATGACCAGGGTGGCGAGCATGCAGCCGACCTGCGCCGCGCGCTCGTGGGAGACGCCCCAGGCGAGACCCGAGAGGAAGCCCGCGCGGAAGGCGTCGCCGACGCCGGTCGGCTCGACCTTCGCCTCCTCCTCGGGGACGCCGACCTCGATCGGGTCCTGGCCCGTCGCCTCGATGCGCACGCCGCGCGAGCCGAGGGTCGTCACGCGGTGGCCGACCTTGGAGAGGATCTCGGCGTCGGTCCAGCCGGTCTTGGACTCGATGAGCCCCTTCTCGTACTCGTTCGAGAAGAGGTACGTGGCGCCGTCGAGGAGCGTCCGGATCTCCTCGCCCTCCATGCGCGCGATCTGCTGGGAGAAGTCGGCCGCGAAGGGGATCTTCCGCGTCCGGCACTCCTCGGTGTGGCGCATCATCGCCTCGGGGTCGTCCGCACCGATGAGAACCAGGTCGAGGCCGCCCACGCGGTCGGCCACGGTCTTCAGTTCGATGAGGCGGGCCTCGCTCATCGCGCCCGTGTAGAACGAGCCGATCTGGTTGTGGTCGGCGTCCGTGGTGCACACGAAGCGGGCGGTGTGCAGCGTCTCGGAGATGCGGACCGACGCCGTGTCGACGCCGTGCCGGTCGAGCCAGGCGCGGTACTCGCCGAAGTCGGAGCCCGCGGCGCCGGCCAGGATCGGGCTCGTGCCGAGCTGGCCCATGCCGAAGCAGATGTTGGCGGCCACTCCTCCCCTGCGTACGTCGAGGGCGTCGACCAGGAAAGAGAGAGAAACCGTGTGCAACTGATCCGCGACCAGTTGGTCGGCGAAGCGGCCGGGGAAGGTCATCAGGTGGTCGGTGGCGATGGAGCCGGTGACTGCGATACGCACGACGGCATGCTCCTGTGGAGGAGAGGCAGGGGTTGACACTTCACGCTACCGGGTCGGCGCACCCCTGCTGAAGAGGCCAAACTACCCGTTAGTAGGTCTTTTTTCGCGAGGTGTGCGATGCGTACGGTGCGGTTATGGCCGTTATCTCGAAGCATGTCGTGAACGCCCGTCCCGTCGAGCTGCCCACCGAGTCCCTGGAGACCTTGCGCGGCGACTGCGCCCGCATGGCCCCGCACTGGGTGACTCCCGCGGCCGCCGCGACCGCCCCGGTGTCGCCCGCGCTGATCCATGGCGTCAGCGTTCCGTCCGCCTCCGCGCGGCTGATCGACGGCATGTCCGAGTACGGCGACTGAGCCAGGGCGCCAGCGCGCGCCGAGGGAACCGCGCGCTCCCCCGCTGCGTCCCACCGCTGTCCCCCGTAAAGGGGACGCGGAATACGAACGGGGCCCACCCACGGGCCTCCAGGGACAGCAGTGCAGTCGAAGGAGCGATGCGGTGAGCACCGAGCGACCCGACCATGACGCGGCCGAGCAGCACCGGCGGCGTTCCCGCCTTGCCGTCGCGTCGGTGGCGGCCACGGTGCTGCTCGTCGGTGGCGGCGGCGCGTACTTCGCCGCCACCGCCTCAGGCGGCAGCGACGGCAACGGCAGTTCTCCCGCCGCCGACGGCGGCACGCCCCCGCCCCTCGCCCTGGACGGCCACACGGACGGCGACCGGCGGGAAGGCGGCAGTGGCGGCTCGGGCGACACCAACGGCATCGCCCCCGGCGAGCCCGACCCGAACGGCGCCACCTACCGCGCCGAGGGCAAGCTGCCCGGCGGCCCCGACGAGGCGCCGGTGTACCACGCGCGGGGCACCGTCAGCCAGGACCAGGTCACCGAGCTGGCCAAGGCACTCGGCGTCACCGGCAAGCCCACGTCGCAGGACGGCGCCTGGAAGATCGGTCCCACGAAGGACGGTTCCGGGCCCTCGCTCCAGGTGAGCAAGCAGGCTCCCGGCACCTGGACGTTCACGAAGTACACCGCCGGGGGCGGCGACAACTGCCAGAAGGGCAAGCCCTGTTCGGGGGACTCGGGAACGTCCACCGCGCCGAACGGCGAGGGGGACGCGGTCGGCGAGAGCGCGGCGAAGAAGGCGGCGGCGCCGGTCCTGAAGGCCGTGGGCCAGGACGACGCGAAGCTGGACGCGGGCCAACTCATGGGCGGCGTACGGGTGGTGAACGCCGACCCGAAGGTGGGCGGCCTGCCGACGTACGGCTGGTCGACCGGCATCCAGGTCGGCTCGGACGGTCAAGTGGTCGGAGGCAGCGGCCAGTTGAAGGCGCCGGAGAAGGGCGCCACCTACCCGGTGATCAGCGCCGAGGAGACCCTGGAGCAGCTCAACGCGTCGGGCGGCGGTGGCGGCCGGGTCGGCATCGGCGGCTGCGCGTCGGCGGTGCCGAACCCCGCGGGCGACACGGCGGACAGCTCTGAGGGTGAGGGCCCCGCCGTCGAGGAGGGGACGAAGGCGCCGTGCGAGGAGCCTTCCTCCGCGCCTCCGAAGCCGCAGCCGGTCACGGTGAAGGGGGCCACCTTCGGGCTCGCGGTGCAGTTCGTGGACGGGCGCCAGGCGCTCGTGCCCTCCTGGCTGTTCGACGTGCAGCCGCAGGGCGCGCAGGACACCTTCACGGTGACGCACACGGCCGTGGAGCCGAAGTTCCTCACCTCGCCGAGCACGCCGCCCGCGGCCCCGACGCCCACCGAGAAGCCGGGCTCGGGCCGGCAGGATTCGGTCACGCGCGTCGAGTCCTACCGCGCGGACGGCAAGTCCCTGACGCTGTCCTTCTGGGGCGGCGTGTGCAGCGACTACTCGGCTTCGGCCGACGAGAGCAAGGGCAGCGTGCGCGTGAAGGTGACCGAGTCCCACAAGAAGGGCGAGGTCTGCGTGTCGATGGCCAAGAAGTTCACCGAGACCGTGACCCTCGACCAGCCGCTCGGCGACCGCGAGGTCGTGGACGCGAAGGGCGGCGAGACGGTGCCGCGCAAGTAGCGGCACCGCGGACACACACGAAGGCGGCCCCCGAAGTGCTTCGGGGGCCGCCTTCGCGCGGACGGACCCGGCCGGGTCCGTGCCGGTCTAGCTGAACGAGTCGCCGCAGGCGCAGGAGCCCGTGGCGTTCGGGTTGTCGATCGTGAAGCCCTGCTTCTCGATGGTGTCGACGAAGTCGATGGAGGCGCCGCCCAGGTACGGGGCGCTCATCCGGTCGGTGACGACCTTCACGCCGTCGAAGTCCTTGACCACGTCGCCGTCGAGCGAACGCTCGTCGAAGAACAGCTGGTAGCGAAGACCGGAGCAGCCGCCGGGCTGAACGGCGACGCGCAGCGCCAGGTCGTCCCGGCCCTCCTGCTCCAGAAGGCCCTTGACCTTGGCCGCGGCGGCGTCGGACAGGAGGATGCCGTCGCTCACGGTGGTGGTCTCGTCCGATACGGACATCTGCTTCTCTCCCGGGTTGTACGGAGACTGCTTGCCGACGGTTGCAACCGTCGGGGCCGCGGATTCATTCCGGGCCGAGTGCTGTGTCTCCCGGCTGTCTGTCGACTGTCTCTCGGCTGTCTGTCCCTTCATGCTCGCACATGCCGCCCGGCGGGGCATCGACCCGTCGGAGGCGAACGCGTCACATCGACACTATGGCCATCGTCAAACTGACGTGAAGCGGTTATGATAGATAACGTCAATTAGACGAAAAGGCTCCCCGGTGCAAGCACCGGCTCCACCGGAGCGGCTGCAGCCGCGCTCATCACATTCAGAAAGGGTGCGTGTCGTGACCACCGCCCAGTCCCCCGTGGACCTTGTGGAACTCGATGTTCAGCCCACACCGCTCGCTCTGCTGCTGCTCGGCCGCGAGGCCGACCCCAAGAGCGAGCGCGGCGTGGAGTGCCCCGGCGATCTGCCGTCGCCCTCCGACCCCGACCTGGTGGAGCGCGCCCGTGCCGCCAAGGAGAAGCTCGGCGACAAGGTCTTCGTTCTCGGCCACCACTACCAGCGAGACGAGGTCATCCAGTTCGCGGATGTCACCGGCGACTCCTTCAAGCTGGCCAAGGACGCGGCCGCCAGGCCGGAGGCGGAGTACATCGTCTTCTGCGGCGTGCACTTCATGGCCGAGTCCGCGGACATCCTGACCACCGACGACCAGAAGGTCGTCCTGCCCGACCTGGCCGCCGGCTGCTCGATGGCCGACATGGCCACCGCCGAGCAGGTCGCGGAGTGCTGGGACGTGCTGGCCGAGGCCGGGATATCCGAGCAGGTCGTGCCCGTCTCGTACATGAACTCCTCGGCCGACATCAAGGCCTTCACCGGCAAGCACGGCGGGACGATCTGCACCTCGTCCAACGCCAAGCGGGCCCTGGAGTGGGCCTTCGAGCAGGGCGAGAAGATCCTCTTCCTGCCCGACCAGCACCTCGGCCGGAACACCGCGGTCCGCGACATGGGCCTCTCGCTCGACGACTGCGTGGTCTACAACCCGCACAAGCCGAACGGCGGCCTGACGGCCGAGCAGCTGCGTGACGCGAAGATGATCCTGTGGCGCGGGCACTGCTCGGTGCACGGGCGCTTCTCGCTGGAGTCCGTGGAGGACGTGCGCGCGCGGATTCCCGGCGTGAACGTCCTGGTGCACCCGGAGTGCAAGCACGAGGTCGTGGCGGCGGCGGACTACGTGGGCTCCACGGAGCACATCATCCAGACCCTGGAGGCGGCCCCGGCCGGTTCCAAGTGGGCGATCGGGACCGAGCTGAATCTCGTACGCCGTCTGGCGAACCGTTTCGCCGCCGAGGACAAGGAGATCGTCTTCCTCGACAAGACGGTCTGCTTCTGCTCGACCATGAACCGGATCGACCTGCCGCACCTGGTCTGGGCCCTGGAGTCGCTGGCCGAGGGCAAGCTGGTCAACCAGATCGAGGTCGACCGCGAGACCGAGCAGTTCGCGAAGCTGGCCCTCGAACGGATGCTGGCCCTGCCGTAGGCCTGCCGTGCATGTGCGTAAGGGGCACCCGGCCTTGCCGGGTGCCCCTTACCTCGTTCTGCGCTCCTCGCGGTGGTGCTAGACCGTCGCGGGCTCCTGGTCCCCGGAGTCCGCACCCTGCGGCGGAACACCCGTCTTCTTGGCCCGCTTCGCCTCACGCTTCCCGCGCCTCTTCTCCTTGCGGAGCTCCACCATCGCGTACAGCGTCGGGACGAGGAGGAGGGTGAGGAGCGTCGAGGTGATCAGGCCGCCGATGACGACCACCGCGAGCGGCTGGGCGATGAAGCCGCCCTCGCCCGTGATGCCGAGGGCCATCGGGAGCAGGGCGAAGATCGTCGCGAGGGCCGTCATCAGGATCGGGCGGAGGCGGTGCCTGCCACCCTCGATGACCGCGTCGACCACGCCGTGACCCTGCCCGCGGTACTGGTTGATCAGGTCGATCAGGACGATCGCGTTCGTCACCACGATGCCGATCAGCATCAGCATGCCGATCATCGCCGGGACACCCATCGGGGTGTCGGTGGCGATCAGCAGGCCGATGGCGCCCGTGGCCGCGAACGGGATCGAGACCAGCAGGATCAGCGGTTGCACGAGCGACCGGAACGTCGCCACGAGCAGCATGAAGACGATCGCGATCGCCGCGAGCATCGCGAGGCCGAGCGAGGCGAACGCCTCGTCCTGGTCCTCGGAGACACCGCCGATGGACGCCGTGGCGCCGTCCGGCAGCTTCAGCGCGTCGAGCTTCTTGGTGAGGTCGGCGCTGACCGCGCCGGTGTTCTCGCCGGTCGGCTTCGCGGTGATCGTCGCGGCGCGGGCGCCGTCGATGCGGGTCATGGAGACCGGTCCGTCGACCAGCTTGACGTCGGCGATGTCACCGAGCTTCGCGGAGCCGAGGTTCAGCTTCCGCAGCTCCGCGAGGGTCTTCGCCGGCTGCTTCGACTTCACCACGACGTCGCGCTCGGTGTCGTCCAGGATCGCCTTGCCGCTCTCGGTTCCGCGGACCGCCTGGGCGACGGCCTGGCCGAGGGTGGTGTCGTTGAACCCGGCCGCGGCGGCCTTGGCGTTCGCCTTGACCGAGATCCGCGGGATGCTCTGCGACAGGTCGCTCTGCACGTCCGTGACGTCGTCGAGCTTGGCGACCTCGTCCCGCACCTCGTCGGACGCCTTGCGCAGCACGTCGCCGTCGGCGGCCTTGACGACCACGCTCAGGTCCTGGCTGCCGAAGCCGTCACCGGCCGCGATGGACGTCTGGCCGATGCCGGAGAGCTTGCCGAGCTCCTCCTCGACCTTGTCCTGCGTCTTGTCGTACGAGGACTTGTCCTTGAGCGTCAGGGTGTACGAGGCCTGGTTGGTGTCCGTGGAGCCGCCGAAGGCCGCCATGAAACCGGAGGAGCCGACCGTGACCTGGTAGTCCTTGATCTCGTCGAGACCGTCCAGCATCTTCTCGACCTTCTTGGCCGAGGCGTCGGACGCCGCCAGGCTGGTGCCCGGCTTCAGCTCCTGCTTAATGGTCAGGACTTCCTGCTCGCCCTGGTCGAAGAAGTTGGTCTTCAGGAGGGGCGCCATGCCGAACGTGCCCACGAGGACCACGATCGCGATGACGAGGCTGGTGAAGCGGCGCCGGGTCGCGAAGCGGAGCACGGGGACGTAGAAGCGCTGGAGCCTGCTCTTCGCCTCCTTCTCCTCGGCCTTGCGGCGGGCCTCCTCCGGGTCGGCGCCGCGGACGTCCTTGGGGGGACGCAGGAACCAGTACGAGAGGACCGGCACGACCGTAAGCGAGACGAGCAGGGAGGCCAGAAGCGCCGCCGTGACCGTCAGCGAGAAGGAGCCGAAGAGCTCGCCCACCATGCCGCCGACCAGACCGATCGGCAGGAACACCGCGACGGTCGTCAGGGTCGAGGACGTCACGGCGCCCGCGACCTCCTTGACCGCGGTGATGATGGCGGCCTCGCGCTCCTCGCCGTATCCGAGGTGGCGCTTGATGTTCTCCAGGACCACGATCGAGTCGTCGACGACACGGCCGATGGCGATGGTCAGCGCGCCGAGCGTGAGCATGTTGAGGGAGAGGTCCCGCGTCCACAGCACGATCAGGGCGAGCACGACCGAGAGCGGGATGGAGACCGCGGTGACCAGCGTCGAACGGATCGACGCCAGGAAGACCAGGATGACCAGGACCGCGAAGACCAGGCCGAGCGCGCCCTCGGTGGTGAGGCCGTCGATGGACTTGGAGACCGCCGGGCCTTGGTCGCTGGCGACCGTCAGGTCGGAGCCCTTGCCCAGGTCCTTGCGCAGGTCGGGAAGCTTGTCCTTGACCGCGTCGGAGATGGCGACGGCGCTGCCGTCCTGGTCCATCGTGATCGCGAGGGCGAGGCTCGGCTTGCCGTTGGTGCGCGTGATGGACGTGGCCTCGGAGGGCGCCTGCTTCACCGTGGCGACGTCACCGAGGCGCACCGGCTTGGCGGGGCGCTCCCCCGGCTTGGCCTCAGGGGCGACCATCAGGTCCTGGATCTGCTTCAGGGAGGTGTAGCCGCCGCCGACCTGGACGGTGCGGTTCTTGCCGTCCTCGTCGAAGGAGCCCGCGGGGAGCGTGGCGCCGCCGGCCTGGAGGGCCTGGCCGAGCGCGGCCGGGGTCAGGCCCGCCCTGGCCAGCTTCTTGTCGTCCGGGGTGACGTCGACCTGGAGGTCGCGCACGCCGTCGACGGTGACCTGGGCGACGCCGTCGATGTCCTTGAGGGAGGGCACGACGGTGCGGTCGAGCTGGTCGGAGAGCGCCTGCTGGTCCTTGTCGGAGGTGACGGAGAGGACCACGGTCGGGATGTCGTCCGTGGAGCCCGCGATGACCTGCGGGTCCACGTCGTCGGGGAGCTGGGCCCCGGCGCGGTTCACGGCCTGCTGGACGTCGGCGACGAGCTGCTTGGAGCCGCTGCCGTAGTCGAACTGGGCCATGATCACGGCGTTGCCCTCGCTCGCCGTGGAGGTGATGCCGGTGATGCCGTCGACCGCGTCGATCGAGGACTCGAGGGGTTCGACGACCTGCTTTTCCACCACATCGGGGGACGCGCCCTGATACGGGGCCAGGACGGACACCATCGGCAGTTCGATGGAGGGCAGCAATTGCTGCTTGAGCTGAGGGATCGCGATGGCGCCGAAGACGAGCGCGATGATCGATATCAGCCCGACAAGGGCCCGTTGGGCGAGGCTGAACCGGGACAGCCAGGACATGGTGGTCTCTCTCTGTGGCGTACTGCGCAGGAACGGCACCGACAGGGCCGGTGCCCCCTACACGATCTGCCATGTCCAGAGCAGGAATCGTCACTCCGAGGACCCGTTCTGACGCGACGCATACTGCGAGTGCAGTACGTCGCGCCCGCAATCACTCCACCCTTGGACGTACCAGGCCCGATTCGTAGGCGATCACGACGAGTTGTGCCCGGTCGCGGGCGCCCAGCTTCGCCATCGCACGGTTCACGTGCGTCTTGACGGTGAGCGGGCTGACCTCAAGACGCTCGGCGATCTCGTCATTCGAGTGACCGCCCGCGACCTGTACGAGCACCTCGCGCTCGCGCCCGGTGAGCGCGTCCAGCCGCTCGCCGCGCACCCCGCCCTCCTCGTCCGAACTGTCGCCCTGCGCGAGAAACTTGGCGATCAGGCCCTTCGTCGCCACCGGGGAGAGCAGGGCGTCACCGGCGGCCGCGATCCGGATCGCGCCGAGCAGCTCATCCGGTTCCGCGCCCTTCCCGAGGAAGCCGGAGGCCCCGGCGCGCAGCGACTGCACCACGTACTCGTCGACCTCGAAGGTCGTCAGCATGACCACGCGTACGTGGGCCAGCTCGGGGTCGGCGCTGATCAGCCGGGTGGCGGCGAGGCCGTCCGTGCCGGGCATGCGGATGTCCATCAGGACGACGTCGGCGGCCTCGGACCTGGCGAGCTCGACGGCCTCCGCGCCGTCCGACGCCTCGGCGACGACCTCCATGTCGGGCTCGGAGTCGACGAGCACCTTGAACGCGCTGCGCAGCAAGGCCTGGTCGTCGGCGAGCAGCACCCGGATCGTCACGCGGTCCCTCCCTCTGCCGGGGTGACCGGCGTTGCCGTGACCGGCAGGATCGCATGGACACGGAAGCCGCCGCCGTAGCGGGGTCCGGCGGTGCAGCGGCCGTTCAGGGCGCTGACGCGCTCGCGCATGCCGAGGAGGCCGTGTCCGCCGCCGTCGCCCTCGGCGGCCGGTTCCTTCTTCTCGCCCCCGCCGTCGTCCAGGATCGTGACCTCGGCGTTCGGCCCCACGCGGATGACGCTGACCTCGGCCTTGGCGCCTGTCCCCGCGTGCTTCTGCACGTTCGTGAGGGCTTCCTGGATGATCCGGTAGGCGGCCAGGTCGACTCCGGCGGGCAGGTCGGCCACGGTGTCGTCGCAGGTCACCTCGACGGGCAGGCCGGCGTGCCGGAAGGTCTCCACGAGGTCGTCGAGGCGGGCCAGGCCCGGAGCCGGCTCGGTGGGCGCCTCGGGGTCACCGGTCTGCCGCAACAGGCCGACGGTGGCGCGCAGTTCGTTGAGCGCGGAGCGGCTGGCGTCGCGTACGTGGGAGAGGGCTTCCTTGGCCTGGTCGGGCCGCTTGTCCATGACGTGGGCCGCGACTCCCGCCTGGACGTTGACGAGGGCGATGTGGTGGGCGACCACGTCGTGCAGGTCGCGGGCGATGCGCAGCCGTTCCTCGGCGACGCGGCGCCTGGCCTCCTCCTCGCGGGTGCGTTCCGCGCGTTCGGCGCGCTCGCGTATGGCGTCCACGAAGGCGCGGCGGCTACGGACGGCGTCCCCGGCGGCCGCGGCCATGCCGGTCCAGGCGAAGATGCCGAGGTTCTCCTGCGCGTACCAGGGCAGGGGGCCGGCCAGCATCGCGACCGCGGTGAGCCCGGTCATGGTGATCACGCCGACGCGCCAGGTGGTGGGGCGGTTGGTGGTGGCGGCGACGGTGTAGAGGGCGATGACCGCACTCATGACGACGCTGCCGCGGAATTCGCCGGTGACCAGGTCGACGACGGTGAAGGTGCAGGTCGCCGCGAGCACGATCCAGGGAGCCCGGCGGCGGAAGATCAGCGCGGAGGCGCCGAGCAGCATCAGGACGAGGCTGAGGGTGCCCGGAGTGCGCGTGCCCCAGGAGGGACCGCCGTCATGCCCGTAGGGCTCGACGAAGGAGCCGATGACCATGCAGACGAGGACGGCTGCCGCGAGGGTTCCGTCCACGGCCAGGGGGTGTGCCTTGGCCCAGCAGCGGCCTCGCCCGAGAGTGGTCACGCCTTGCCTTGCCCTTTGTCATGGCTGAGCTCCGACTCCCTGGGCGTCCCGACCCGTCGCCTCGCGCCGGATCTGTCCCGCCCACACACCCGATTGCCCCGCATCCAGTGTCTAACCAGGGATCAAGCCGTCGTCGCTCAGCATCTCCCGGACCTCGTCCAGCGTCGCGTCCGGTCCGGGGAGGATCAGTTCCGAGGGCTCGAGAGCGTCGTCCGGGAGGGGGTCGCCCAGCTCCCGGACCTTGTCCAGCAACGCGTTCAGCGTCCGGCGGAAGCCGGACTCGTCGCCGCTCTCCATCTCGGCGAGCAGCTCGTCGTCCAGCTTGTTCAGTTCGGTGAAGTGGCCGTCGGCCAGCTTCACCTGCCCCTCCCCCATGATCCGTACGATCATGTCGCCCTCCTCGGACGTGAGCGGTGAACTACTGCTTGTCGAAGCGCGGGGTGTCCTGCGGCTGCTGGGCCTGGGGCTGTCCCTGACCCGGCTCGATGGCCTGCTTCGAGGTCGAGCCTCCGGCCAGTTCCGCCTTCATCCGCTGCAGTTCCAGCTCTACATCAGTACCACCGGAGAGGCGATCCAGCTCGGACTGGATGTCGTCCTTGGCGAGCCCGGAGGAGTCGTCGAGAGCACCGGAGGCGAGCAGTTCGTCGATCGCGCCCGCCCGCGCCTGGAGCTGCGCGGTCTTGTCCTCGGCGCGCTGGATCGCCATGCCGACGTCGCCCATCTCCTCGGAGATGCCGGAGAAGGCCTCGCCGATCCGGGTCTGCGCCTGGGCGGCGGTGTACGTGGCCTTGATCGTCTCCTTCTTCGTACGGAAGGCGTCGACCTTGGCCTGGAGGCGCTGCGCCGCGAGGGTGAGCTTCTCCTCCTCGCCCTGGAGCGTCTGGTGCTGCGTCTCCAGGTCGGTCACCTGCTGCTGAAGCGCCGCACGGCGCGAGAGCGCCTCGCGGGCCAGGTCCTCACGGCCGAGGGCGAGGGCCTTGCGGCCCTGGTCCTCAAGGGTGGAGGACTGCTTCTGGAGCTGGGTCAGCTGCAGCTCCAGGCGCTTGCGCGAAGTCGCCACGTCGGCGACACCACGGCGCACCTTCTGCAACAGCTCGAGCTGCTTCTGGTACGAGTAATCGAGGGTTTCGCGCGGGTCCTCGGCCCGGTCAAGGGCCTTGTTCGCCTTCGCGCGGAAGATCATCCCCATACGCTTCATGACACCGCTCATGGGCTTCGCGCGCCCCCTTCTGACGGACTTCCAGCTCCAGGTACTGCTCAGAACCCACAGTACGGGCCCTGCATCCATTACCGCACTGTTCGCGTGCGGATGCGCTCATCCCCAAGGACGACTGTGTCCGGCCGGGCTCAGGCGTAGGGAGTAGGTGCACCCCCGGGAACCGCCCGAAAACCGCTTGTAAACCACACGGAACGTCCCCTTAGCCACACAATCAAGACGCCCGGTGTTGCCGGATCGTTCCCCGTGGGGCTGGGGTCCACACGTCCGCACCCCGTACCCTTGGGTTTTGTGTTCCGTAGCCGATCCAAGGACGAGAAGGCCCCGGTAGCCAAGGCCCCGGTGACCGACTCCCAGCAGCCCCGTGACCCGCAGGCCCCCAAGGGCCGCCCCACGCCCAAGCGCAGTGAGGCCCAGACCCAGCGCCGCAGCGTGGCCAACACGCCTGTGACGCGCAAGGAGGCGGCCAAGCGGCAGCGCAATGAACGCCGCGCCCAGATGGAGAAGCAGCGTCAGGCGCTCGCCAGCGGTGACGAGCGCTATCTGCCCGCCCGCGACAAGGGCCCCGTGCGCAAGTTCGCGCGTGACTTCGTCGACTCGCGCTTCTGCATCGCGGAGTTCTTCCTGCCGCTCGCGGTGATCATCCTCGTGCTGAGCATGGTCCGCGTTCCGCAGCTGCAGAACATCGCGCTGCTTCTCTGGCTCTTCGTGATCGTCCTGATCATCGTGGACTCGGTGACGACGGCGGTGCGCCTGAAGAAGCGTCTGAACGAGCGCTTCCCGAGCGAGAGCAAGAAGGGCGCGGTCGCCTACGCCCTGATGCGTACGCTCCAGATGCGCCGTCTGCGTCTGCCGAAGCCGCAGGTCAAGCGCGGAGAACGGCCCTGAGCGGATTCGCCGGCGGGGCCGCCGCGTGGCTGGAGAAGCTGGGCGGCCTTCGTAACGCCGTACGCCAGGAGCTGGTGACCCGCCAGCTCGACGAGCAGATAGCCGGGCGCTTCCCCGTCGGGCAGCGGCTGCGGGTGCTCGACGTGGGCATGGGCCAGGGCACGCAGGCCCTGCGGCTGGCCCGCGCCGGACACAAGGTGACCGGCGTCGAACAGGACCCGGCCATGGTGGCCGCGGCGCGTGCGGCGCTCGGCTCCGAGCCCGAGGGAATCCAGGGCCGGGTGCGCATCGTCGAGGGCGACGGGCGCGAGACCGGGGTGCATTTCCTGCCGGGCAGCTTCGACGTCGTGCTGTGCCACGGCGTCCTGATGTACGTCGAGGAGCCGGACGCGCTGCTGGCGGGCCTGGCCCGGATGCTGGCACCCGGCGGACTGCTCTCCCTCCTTGTGCGGAACGCGGACGCGCTGGCCATGCGGCCGGGGATGGCCGGGGACTGGGCGGGGGCGATGAGCGCCTTCGACTCCACCGTGTACCGCAACCGTCTCGGCATCGAGGCGCGGGCCGACCGGCTCGACGCCGTCTCGGCCTCGCTCGCGGGGATCGCGGCGCCGCTGCATGCCTGGTACGGGGTGCGGGTCTTCACCGATGGCGCGGCGGATGAGGTGGTTCCGCCGGCGGAGGACGCGGAGTTGGCGGCGTTGCTCGCCGCCGAGGAGCGGGCCGGGCGTACTGACCCGTATCGCCGGGTCGCGGCTCTGTTGCATGTCTGCGGTGTGCGGGACTGATGCGGGGCTGATGCGGGGCTGACTGGACCGCCGCTTCGCGGCGGATGCTTCCCGCCCACCCACCCGATTGCCCCGCATCCAGGGCGACATACGAGGACGAACGGGACACTCGGGACATGACTGTCTCGCGCATCCGTACCGTCACCGCCGCCGTCGTCGTCGCCTCAGGGCTTCTCGTGAGCGGCTGCTCCGGAACCGGTTCCGGAGACTCCGGTGAGTCCACCACTCAGGCCGCGCCCATGGCCGAGAGCGATCTGCAGGACGCCTACCAGCAGGTGATCGAGGACGTCCTGCCGTCGGTCGTCCAGATCGACGCCTCCGACAGCCTCGGCTCCGGTGTCGTCTACGACGACAAGGGCCACGTCGTGACCAACGCCCATGTCGTGGGCAAGGAGGAGACCTTCAAGGTCACGACGGCCACCGGGAAGCAGGCCCTCACCGCGAAGCTCGTCGCCACCTATCCCGAGCAGGACCTCGCCGTCATCAAGCTCGACAACCCGCCGGGCAAGCTGAAGCCCGCCAAGTTCGCGGACTCGACGAAGGCCGAGGTCGGGCAGATCGTGCTCGCCATGGGCTCACCGCTCGGCCTGTCGTCCAGCGTCACGCAGGGCATCATCTCCGCCACCGGACGGACCGTCAGCGAGCCCCGTACGGAGGGCGCGCCCGGGGCCACCATCGCGAACATGGTGCAGACGTCCGCCGCGATCAACCCCGGCAACAGCGGCGGCGCCCTGGTCACCCTCGACAGCGAGGTCATCGGCATCCCGACGCTCGCCGCGACCGACCCGCAGATGGGCGACAGCGCGGCGCCGGGGATCGGGTTCGCGATCCCGTCCTCGATGGTGAAGACCATCGCCGACCAGATCATCAAGGACGGCAAGGTCACCGACTCGGGCCGGGCCGCGCTCGGCATCACCGGGCGCACGGTCCTCGGCGACGACTACAAGCCCGCAGGCGTGGCCGTCGTCGACGCGCAGAAGGACGGTGGCGCGGCCAAGGCCGGTCTGCGGAGCGGCGACATCATCACCAGGCTCGGCGGCTCCGAGATCACCACGATCACCTCGCTCTCCGAGGCGCTCGCCGGGGAGAAGCCCGGCGAAAAGGCGCAGGTGACGTACGTACGGGACGGCTCCGAGAAGACCGCCGACGTCACGCTGGGCGAGATGTAGGGACACACGACGCGCGCAGCATGAAGGGGCGCCCGCTCGAAGCGGGCGCCCCTTCACGGTCAGGCGTCACTCATCCCTGCGCCGCATCCTCCGCGTGCAGGCTCATCGGCCCATAGATCTTGTTCGCGTCCTCGAAGAGGGACACCTGGTCGGCGCCGCCTTCCGCGAGCTCCTTCCAGAACTCGCCGAGCCACGACTCCGCGTCCCCCTGAGTCGTGAACTCCTCGGGTGTCAGAGCGGGCTGGACCTCCGTCCCGTCCGCCTTCTCGAACCGCCACGTCCATGCCGCCATGCCAGCCTCCCGATGGTCCGACAGCTGTGTGAAGCCCTTCGCAGCCTAGCCGGGCGAGCGGCGCTCGCGGTGACGCGGGAGGATCTTCCTGTGGAACTGACTCTGCTCGGCACCGGCGCCCCCGAAGGCCTGCCCCGTCCCGGCTGCCCCTGCGCGGCCTGCGCGACCGCGCTCGGCGGCGCGGCGCGCGCCGCCACCGCGCTCCTGGTGGACGGCGTCCTGCTGCTCGACCTCACTCCTGGCGCCGCCTTCGCGGCCGCCCGCTCCGGGCACTCGCTCGGCGGTGTACGCCAGGTGCTCCTCTCCCATCCGCACGACGGCCCCTCGGTGGAGGTGCCCGCGGGCCTGCCGCAGCCGGGCCGGGTGCCCGACGGGCGGGAGCTCGCGCTGCTCACCGGGCACCGGGTGCGCGCGGTGGCGATGGACCACCCCGGCACGGGGTACGAGGTCGTGGGTCCCGACGGGGAGCGGCTGCTGTATCTGCCGCCGGGCAGTGCGCCGGCCGGGCTGCCGGAGGAGCAGCCCGCGTACGAGATGGTCCTCGCCGATGTGGTCGGGCGTCCCGACGCTCTCGCGCGGCTGCGGGCCACCGGGGCGATCGGGCCGACCACGGACGTCGTCGCCGTCCACCTGGGCCATGAGGTGCCGCCGGGTGCGGAACTGTCCCGCAGGCTGGCCGCCGCCGGCGCGCGGGCCGTGCCGGACGGGGCGACGCTGGTGGTGGGTGCCTACGAGGACGTACCGGACGTGCCGCGCCGCACCCTCGTGCTCGGCGGAGCCCGGTCGGGGAAGTCGGTGGAGGCCGAGCGGCGCCTGGAGGCCTTCCCCGAGGTGTTGTACGTGGCCACGGGCGGCACCAGGAACGGCGACTCCGAGTGGGCGGACCGGGTGAGCGCCCACCGCGAGCGGCGGCCCGGGTCGTGGAGCACGGCCGAGACGTGCGACCTCGTGCCGCTGCTCACGGAGAACGGCCCTCCCCTGCTCATCGACTGCCTGTCGCTGTGGCTGACGTACGCCATGGACGAGGTGAACGCGTGGGACGACGACGAATGGGCGGGCGGTGGCGAGCGGGCGCTGCGCAAGCGGGTCGCCGAGCTCACGGACGCGGTGCGGGCGACCCGGCGCACGGTCGTCGCGGTGTCGAACGAGGTCGGCTCCGGCATCGTCCCGGCGACCGCTTCGGGCCGCCGCTACCGCGATGAACTGGGCCGCCTGAACGCGGCGTTCGCCTCGGAGTGCGAGCACGTGCTGATGGTCGTGGCGGGGCAGGCGCTCACGCTGCGCGGCTGAACGGGCCGCTCAGGCGGTGGGGTTGCGGCGGGCGATGATCCGGTAGGCGTTGGAGAAGCGGGTGCGGCTGACCACGGGGGCAAGTAGCCGGTCGGCCAGGGCCGCCGCGGCCAGGAGGGGCACCGCGATGCGGGCCGCGGCACGGATGCGGCCGAGGGCGACGGCGAGCCGTGCGGTCAGGTCGAAGGGGATGTGCGGCTCGCGCCGGTCGGTGGCCACGACGGTGTAGCCGAGGCTCTCCAGCTCGGCGTGCAGGGCGGCGGGCGGGATGCGGTGGTAGGGCTGGGGCCTGATCCATCCCGTGTCGAGAATCCGGGCGTACCGGCTGCGCGGCACGGGGACCTCGATCATCAGATGGCCGCCGGGCCGCAACACCGTGCGGGCGGCGATGAGTTCGATGCGCGGGTCGGCGCTGCGCTCCAGGTAGTGGAACATGCTCAGCGCGTCGTAGCGCCCCGCGAGCTTGGGCGCCAGGTCGGCGAGCAGCCCGCGGTGGGCCTCCTCCACGCGGCCCGCCCTGCGGCCCTCCTCCACGCGCCCGGTGAGGTCGAGGCCGTCGAAGGAGGTGTACGGATGCACTTCCTGCGCGACGGCGGGGAAGTGACCGAGCCCCGTCTCGACGTCCAGCCAGCTCTCGGGCTCGATGAACCGGCCCATCGCGCGGGCGCGTGCACGGTGGCGGCGGGTGGAGCACGGCACGGCGAAGATCTTCTCGGCCTGGGCGGCGGCGGCCTGGGCGGCGTCCATGGGCGTGGCGGGCTCCTCTGTCGGGCGGTACGGGCGGTACGGGCGGTGTCGCGTACGGTGCGCGTGCTTTCAACGCGACAACTACCCCCAAACGGTATGTAAAGGAACATCGGTGCCGGTGCAACGACACCGTGGAGACGGCCCGTCCCGACGGCCCCGCACGCGGGGGACGCCTGCTGCCGGGCCGTTCGAACCGGGCCCAGGGCCTGCCGGTACTGTTCGACGAATGAGCTCGCTGAATCTCGACGACTTCACCGACCTGATCGAGCGGCCCGACGGCGGGATCCGCCGCGACGCCGAGGAGCGCAGGGAACGGCAGAGCGTGCCGCCCGGGGCGCTCGGCCGTCTGGACGAGCTGGCCGAGTGGCTCGCCGCGGCGCAGTCGTCGGTGCCGGTCAAGCCGATCGAGCGGCCGCGCGTGATCCTCTTCGCCGGTGACCACGGGGTCGCGGGCCTCGACGTGTCCGCGAGGCCCGCGGGCAGCGCGGCCGAACTCGTACGCGCGGTGCTCTCCGGCGCCAGCCCCGTGTCCGTCCTCGCGCGCCGTCTCGATGTGCCCGTCCGGGTCGTCGACATGGCCCTGGACTGCGACCCGGCCGAGCTTCCGGCGGAGGTCGCGGGGCACCGGGTGCGCCGTGGCTCGGGCCGTGTCGACATCGAGGACGCGCTGACGACGGAGGAGGCCGAGGCCGCGGTGCGGGCCGGAATGGCCGTCGCCGACGAGGAGGCGGACTCCGGGACCGATTTGGTCGTGCTCGGCGATGTGAGCGTCGGCGGCACGACGCCCGCGGCGACGCTGGTCGCCGCGCTCTGCGGCACCGACGCTTCCGTGGTCACCGGGCGGGGCGGCTCGCCGATCGACGACCTCGCGTGGATGCGCAAGTGCGCGGCGGTACGGGATTCGCTGCGGCGGGCGCGGCCCGTGCTCGGGGATCAGCTGGAGCTGCTCGCGACGGTGGGCGGTGCGGACATCGCCGCCATGACCGGGTTCCTGCTGCAGTGCGCGGTACGGCGCACGCCGGTCGTCCTGGACGGCGTGGTGGCGTCGGCCGCGGCGCTCGTGGCCCAGCGGGTCGCCTTCCGGGCGCCCGACTGGTGGCTCGCGGGGCACAACAGCGGGGAGCCCGCGCAGGCCAAGGCCCTGGACCGGATGGCGCTCGACCCGGTCCTCGAGCAGGGCGTGCAGGTCGGCGAGGGCGTGGGCGCGCTGCTCGCGCTGCCGCTGGTGCGGGCCGCGGCGGCGCTCTCCGCCGAGCTGCCGGAGCAGGAGCCGGAGCCGGAGGCCGACACCGAGCTGGAGGCCGATACCGAGCCGGGGGCCGAGCCTCGCACAGGGGCTGCCTCCGAGGTGCCACCCAGGGCCGGGGACCCCGCAGCGGAGTAGGCGGCGCGTACGAAGCCGGATGAGCCGGGTGAGCGGCGCGTCCGCGCGCAGCCGGTGACGGCCCGGCATGCCCCATATGATCCCTTTTCATGGGAGATGAGCAATCTGCTGCCGGGCGCCGTCAGCGCCTCGCCGCGGCCTTCAGCGTCTGGTACCTCCGCGCCGTCACCTTCATCAACTTCCTGAGCGCGGTCTGGGTCTCCCTCGGGCAGGATCTGCGGCGGCACAACACCGAGAACTACTTCACGCCCTATCTGCTCACCGCGGGCTTCGCCTCGGGCGCGTTCACGATGTTCCTGGCGATCACGATGCGCCGCCGCAAACGCGCCGCCTGGATTCTCAACCTCGTGCTCAGCGGGCTCTTTCTGCTCCTCTTCGCGTTCGCGATGGTCTTCCCGGAGATCCGCCGGCACGCGCAGAACTGGATCTCCCTCGTCCTGACCGCCGCCTTCGTCGCCTCGCTGATCGTCGGGCGGCGCGAGTTCTACGCCAAGGGCGACCGCTCCAATCCGAAGCTCGCCGCGGCCGTCGCCGTCGGTGGACTGCTCGTGACCTCGCTGATCGCCGCGCTCCTGGTCGGCGTCACCAACCGGGCGCACGACGACTACCGCTCGACGTTCCTCGACCGCTGGCGCTACGGCACCATGCGCCTGGTCTCGCTGGCCGCCGACGACGAGCGCTTCGAGGGCATCACCACACCCGGCTGGGTCAACGTCACCATCAACGTGCTCAGCACGCTTCTCCTCCTGGCCGTCCTGTACGCCGCGTTCCGCTCGCGCAAGGCGGTCGACCCGCTCACCGAGGACGACGAGCGGGGGCTGCACGCCCTGCTCGACAAGTACGGCGAACGCGACTCGCTCGGCTACTTCGCGCTGCGCCGCGAGAAGAGCGTCGTGTGGTCGCCGAGCGGCAAGGCCGCGGTCGCCTACCGGGTCGTCGGCGGCGTGTCGCTGGCCTCCGGAGATCCCATCGGGGACCCGGAGGCCTGGCCGGGCGCCATCGAACCCTGGCTCGCAGACGCCCGCGAGCACGGCTGGATCCCGGCCGTGATGGGCGCGAGCGAGGAGGCCGGCACGATCTACGCCCGGCACGGCCTTGACGCGCTCGAACTGGGCGACGAAGCCATCGTCGAGACCGAAGAGTTCACGCTGGAGGGGCGGGCCATGCGCACGGTCCGCCAGGCCTACAACCGGGTCAAGAGGGCCGGTTACGAGGTGCGGATCCGGCGCCACGAGGACATTCCGGCCGACGAGATGACGTACCTGCTCGAGCGGGCCGACGACTGGCGTGACGGGGCCACCGAGCGGGGCTTCTCGATGGCGCTCGGACGGCTCGGCGATCCCGCGGACGGGCGCTGCGTGATGCTCGAATGCACCGACGGGGACGGCGAGTTGCGGGCCATCCTCTCCTTCGTGCCATGGGGGCCGAACGGGCTCTCGCTCGACCTGATGCGGCGTGACCGCGACTCCGAGAACGGCCTGATGGAGTTCATGGTCATCGAACTCCTCCAGCGCGCGGCCGAGATCAAGATCACTCAGGTCTCCCTCAACTTCGCGATGTTCAGGTCGGTCTTCGAACGTGGCTCGCGGCTCGGCGCGGGCCCGGTCCTGCGGCTGTGGCGCTCCCTGCTCACCTTCTTCTCGCGGTGGTGGCAGATCGAGTCGCTGTACCGCGCCAACGCGAAGTACCGCCCGATCTGGGAGCCCCGCTTCCTTCTCTTCGAGAAGAGCGGGGACCTGCCGCGCATCGGCCTCGCGTCGGCCCGCGCGGAGGGCTTTCTCGAAGCGCCGGGCCTGCCCAAGTGGCTGCACCGCAAGCACCTGGAGTCCCGACGATGAGTACCCCGGCCGCCGGACGCCCGACCGGGCCGGCGCGTACCGAATGGGGTCCGCTGTACGCCGCCGTGCGCGACGGCGTCGCCGGGCGGGGGTGGCGGGCGGCGCCCATGACGCTCGCCGCGGTCTGCCTCACCGCCCTGCTCCAGTTCACGCAGAACCAGTCCTGGGGCTATCAGTTCGTACAGAACATCGGCTCCGTACGGGCCGACGACCCGCTCTGGCTCGCCCTCCTGCGTACGCCGCTCTCGCTCTTCGTGCCCGCGCTCGACCTGCCCGTGTGGGGTGCGCTCGCGCAGATCCTGCTGGTGTTCGGCATCGCGGAGATCTGCGTCGGCTGGTGGCGCACGCTCGTCATCGGCTACGCGGCCACCCTCGCGGGCACGCTCTACGCGCGCGTGGGCATCGCGTGGGGGCCGGGCCACCCGCTGGGGCTCCCCGCGTCCGACGCGCAGGTCGTCGACACCGGGCCGTCCGCCGCCGTGGTCGGGCTCGCGGTGTACGTGTGCTGGCGGTACCGGGCCTGGTGCACGGCCGGGCTCGTCGTCGCCGCGATGGTCGTGGAGGTGATCGTCAAGAACAACCTCGCGGGCAGGGAGCATCTGGCGGCGATCGCGGCCGTGCTGGTGCTGTGCGCCTGCTCCGAGGTGTTTCAGCGGCGTGGCGGGCGGGGCGGTTCCGGGTCGGGCCTGCCGCCGATCCAGTCCTGAACCCTGCGGCGCGGGCCCGCCCAGCGGCGGTCGTGGTGGAAGGCGCGCAGGCCCGAGCGGGCACGGGCGCGGTGCCGGTTGCGGTAGAAGCGCCTGGCCCATGCCGATCCGGGGCGGGCGAGGCGGATGGCTCCCACCAGCGCGACCAGGGGGATCACCATGCCGATGAGGGCCGTACGCAGCTTTCCCTTGGCCAGGGCGACCAGGGCGAAGCAGCAGTTGACGGCGATGTTCAGGGCGAAGCCCGTACGGTTGCCGCGTTCCTCGGGCGTCAGGTCGTTCACGCCGAACGGCGTGAAGCCGGTGAGGACGAGGACCACCAGGGCCGCGGTGAGCATCACGACCTCGACGCTCTTGCGGCCCTGCTCGCTCCAGTAGACGTCGTCCAGGTAGAGGATCAGGGCGAACTCGTCGAGCACGAGGCCGGCGCCGACGCCGAAGATGACCGCCGCGAACATCGAGGCGAGGCTGTGCCGGCCCGCGGCGACGGCCCAGAACCCGCCGACGAGCATGAGGAAGATGCCCGGTACGACGTGATGGATGTGGACGTCTCCCGTGCTGATGTTCCGGAAGGGGCCTTTGCCTGCGCGGATGAGGCGGGTGATGGTCCGCGTGACGAGAAAACAGCCCACGAAGGAGAGCAGCGCGAGAAGCAGCGGCAGCTTTCCGGGCTCCGTGATGTTCCGATACCACCAGTCGGCCATGGGCCCATCCTCAGCCGGAGCCCTGGCCACCGCATTTCGCTGCGGGCGCGGGACTTCCTTGGACCGGCCGCGCTTTCCTGTGCCGCCGCGTGCCGCTGCGCGTCGCTGCTTGCCTGCGTCGCCGCTTCGCAGCGAATCTTTCCCGCCCACCCACCCGATTGCCCCGGGGTGATGGGCGGGAGGGATCGTCCGTCGAGAGTCGGATGCGGGGAGCCAGGTCAAGGCCGGGCGCAGCCCCCGGTACCCTTCCGCGGTGCCCCGAACCTCCCCCGCCGATGCCCTCCGCTTCGCCTTCGGCACCCTTACCGCGCTTCCGGTGAACGTCGCCAAGTGGGACCGTGACGCCGCCCGCGGCGGCATGCTCTGTGCCCCGCTGGCCGGGCTGGTCGTCGGGGGGTGCGCGGCCGCGCTCGGCGCCGCGCTCATGGCCCTCGGGGCGGGGCCGCTGCTGGCAGCCGTGGCCACCGCCGCCGTACCAGCGACTCTCACCCGCGGCCTCCACCTCGACGGCCTCGCCGACACCGCCGACGGGCTCGGCAGCGCCAAGCCGGCCGACCAGGCGCTCCGCATCATGAAGCAGTCCGACGTCGGCCCCTTCGGCGTCATCACACTGCTCTTCGTCCTGCTCGCCCAAGTGGCCGTCCTCTTCCAGCTCTACGAGGCCTCCTGGACCCGGGGCGCGCTCGCCGCGGTCGTCTCGGCGGCCACCGCCCGCCTGGCCCTCACCCTGGCCGCGCGCCGCGGAGTCCCCCCGGCCCGCCCGGAAGGGCTTGGAGCCGCCGTGGCAGGAACGGTTCCGCGAAGCGCGGCCCTGCTCACGGCGGCGCTCGTCACCGCCGTGGCCGCCCTCGCGGCCGTGCCCTTCGGGGCGCAGGACGCGGTGCAGTACGCGGCGGCCGTCGTCCTCGCCGTCTGCGCCGCAGAACTTCTCCTGCGCCACTGCGTCCGCCGCTTCGGTGGCATCACCGGAGATGTCTTCGGCGCACTCGCCGAGACCGCGGCCACGACGGCCCTGATCATCCTCGCCCTCGGCTGATTCACGGATGGCGCCGCTGAAACATAAAAGCGCCGACACGAACGGATGAATCTGCGCCGACACGATCGAATGGGCGCGACGCGCGTAGGCTCATGTCCGGCGCCTTTCCGGCCCGTTCTAGGCTGGCGCCGGGCGGGTCGACCCACCCCATCGGCCAAGGAACTCAACGGAAGCGAGAATTCACCACCGTGACTGCTCTGACTCTCAGCACTGCCGCCGCGTCCGGCCTGCGCGCCGACGCGATCGTCGTCGGCGTCGCGAAGGGCGCCAAGGGTCCGGTCGTCGCACCGGGCGCCGAGGCCGTGGACAAGGCCTACGACGGCAAGCTCGCCTCCGTCCTGGAGACCCTCGGCGCCTCGGGCGTCGAGGGCGAGGTGACCAAGCTGCCCGCGCCGTCCGGCTTCAAGGCCCCGGTCGTCGTCGCGGTCGGCCTCGGCACGGTGCCGGAGAAGGATGAGACGTACGGCACCGATGCCCTGCGCCGCGCCGCCGGTACCGCCGCGCGCGCCCTCTCCGGCTCGAAGAAGGCCGCGTTCGCGCTGCCCACCGAGGACGCCGAGGACACCGGCGCGATCGCCGAGGGCGCGCTGCTTGGCGCGTACACCTTCGACGCGTACAAGGAAAACGGTTCCGCAAAGGGGAAGAACGGCAAGGACGCCAAGGGTCCGCTCGCCGAGATCGCCCTGCTGGGCGGCAAGCCCCGCGACAAGGCGTACAAGGCCGCGGTCGAGCGCGCCACCGCCCTGGCCGAGGAGCTCAACCGCGCCCGCGACCTCGTCAACACCCCGCCGAACGACCTGAACCCCGAGGCCTTCGCCGCGGTCGCCACCGCGGCCGCCAAGGAGCACGGCATCAAGATCCAGGTCCTGGACGAGAAGGCGCTCACCAAGGGCGGCTTCGGCGGCATCCTCGGCGTCGGCGTCGGCTCGGACGCCCCGCCGCGCCTCGTGAAGCTCTCGTACACGTCGTCCAAGGCGAAGAAGCACCTCGCCTTCGTCGGCAAGGGCATCACGTACGACTCGGGCGGCATCTCGCTGAAGCCCGCCGGTCACAACGAGACCATGAAGTGCGACATGGCCGGTGCCGCCGCCGTCTTCGCGGCCGTCGTCACCGCCGCGCGCCTGGGCCTCGAGGTGAACGTCACCGGCTGGCTGGCGCTCGCCGAGAACATGCCGTCCGGCTCCGCGACCCGCCCCGGCGACGTCCTGCGGATGTACAGCGGCAAGACCGTCGAGGTCCTGAACACCGACGCCGAGGGCCGTCTGGTCCTGGCCGACGCGCTCGCCAAGGCATCCGAGGACAAGCCCGACGCGATCGTCGACGTGGCCACGCTGACCGGCGCGATGATGATGGCGCTCGGCAGCCGCACCTTCGGCATCATGGCCAACGACGACGCGTTCCGCGCCGCGATCCACGACGCCTCCGAGGAGGCGGGCGAGCCCTCCTGGCCGATGCCGCTCCCCGACCACCTGCGCAAGGGCATGGACTCCCCCACCGCCGACATCGCCAACATGGGCGAGCGCATGGGCGGCGGTCTGGTGGCCGGTCTCTTCCTCCAGGAGTTCATCGGCGAGGGCATCACCTGGGCGCACCTGGACATCGCGGGCCCGGCCTTCAACGAGGGCGGCCCGTTCGGCTACACGCCCAAGGGCGGCACCGGCACCGCGGTCCGCACCCTGGTCCGTCTCGCGGAGCGCACGGCCGCGGGCGACCTGGGCTGACCAGCTGATCTGTCGTACGCGCGGCAGGGCCCGGACATCCAGATGTCCGGGCCCTGCCCGATTTCGCCCTCGACGAAATCCGTACGTTCATACGCCTGGGTAACGCTTGAACGTGGCGAATCAGACGTCTCACAGCCCGGCCCGCCGTCCCACCTCCCGCCGACAAGTGCGAAGATGGGTTCTCGGCAGGACAGGGCCCCCACCACAGGGCCGAAACAAGAGCGGCCGATACCAGCCGACCGACCGGTCGTCCCCCGCGATAAGGGGTCCGGCGTACGGCGCACATGCATGGAGGACGTGACGTGGCGAACGACGCCAGCACCGTTTTCGACCTAGTGATCCTCGGCGGCGGTAGCGGCGGTTACGCCGCGGCACTGCGCGCGTCGCAGCTGGGCCTGGACGTCGCCCTGATCGAGAAGGGCAAGGTCGGCGGCACCTGCCTGCACAACGGCTGCATCCCGACGAAGGCGCTGCTGCACGCCGGTGAGATCGCCGACCAGGCTCGCGAAGCCGAGCAGTTCGGTGTGAAGGCCACCTTCGAGGGCATCGACATGGCGGCCGTCCACAAGTACAAGGACGACGTGATCTCGGGCCTCTACAAGGGCCTGCAGGGACTCATCGCCTCGCGCAAGGTGACGTACATCGAGGGCGAGGGCAAGCTTTCGTCGCCCACCTCCGTGGACGTGAACGGACAGCGTGTCCAGGGCCGCCACGTGCTGCTCGCGACCGGCTCCGTGCCGAAGTCGCTGCCGGGCCTGGAGATCGACGGCAACCGCATCATCTCCTCGGACCACGCCCTGACCCTGGACCGCGTGCCGAAGTCCGCGATCATCCTGGGCGGCGGCGTCATCGGCGTCGAGTTCGCCTCGGCGTGGAAGTCCTTCGGTTCCGAGGTGACCGTCGTCGAGGGCCTCAAGCACCTCGTGCCGGTCGAGGACGAGAACTCCTCGAAGCTTCTTGAGCGCGCGTTCCGCAAGCGCGGCATCAAGTTCAACCTCGGCACCTTCTTCGAGAAGGCCGAGTACACGCAGGACGGCGTCCGCGTGACCCTCGCCGACGGCAAGACCTTCGACGCCGAGGTGCTGCTCGTCGCCATCGGCCGCGGCCCCGTCTCGCAGGGCCTCGGCTACGAGGAGCAGGGCGTCGCGATGGACCGCGGCTATGTCCTGGTCGACGAGTACATGCAGACCAACGTCCCGACCATCTCGGCCGTGGGCGACCTGGTCCCGACGCTCCAGCTCGCGCACGTCGGCTTCGCCGAGGGCATCCTGGTGGCGGAGCGCCTGGCCGGTCTCAAGACCGTCCCGATCGACTACGACGGCGTGCCGAAGGTGACGTACTGCCACCCCGAGGTCGCCTCCGTGGGCATCACCGAGGCCAAGGCCAAGGAGATCTACGGCGCGGACAAGGTCGTCGCCCTCAAGTACAGCCTGGCGGGCAACGGCAAGAGCAAGATCCTCAAGACCGCGGGCGAGATCAAGCTCGTCCAGGTCAAGGACGGTGCCGTGGTCGGCGTCCACATGGTCGGCGACCGCATGGGCGAGCAGGTCGGCGAAGCCCAGCTGATCTACAACTGGGAAGCGCTGCCGGCCGAGGTCGCCCAGCTCATCCACGCCCACCCGACGCAGAACGAGGCCATGGGCGAGGCTCACCTGGCCCTCGCGGGCAAGCCTCTCCACTCCCACGACTGACCCATCAGTCATACGGGCGCGACGACCACAGACTTCCGCAATTCGTAAGGAGCAACCGAAACCATGGCGGTTTCCGTATCCCTTCCGGCGCTCGGCGAGAGCGTCACCGAGGGCACTGTCACCCGTTGGCTGAAGGCCGAGGGTGAGCGCGTCGAGGCCGACGAGCCGTTGCTCGAGGTCTCGACCGACAAGGTCGACACCGAGATCCCCTCCCCTGCCGCGGGCATCCTGGCCTCCATCAAGGTCGCCGAGGACGAGACCGTCGAGGTCGGCGCCGAGCTCGCCGTCATCGACGACGGCTCCGGCGACGCGGGCGGCTCGGCCGCCCCGGCGCAGGAGGCCCCGGCCGCCCCCGCCCAGGAGGAGGCCCCCCAGCAGCAGGAGGCCCCGGCCCAGGCCGAGGCGCCCGCCGCCCCCGCCCCGTCCGGCGGTTCCGCCGAGGGCACCGACGTCACGCTGCCCGCACTGGGCGAGTCGGTCACCGAGGGCACCGTCACCCGTTGGCTGAAGGAGGTCGGCGAGGAGGTCGCGGAGGACGAGCCCCTGCTCGAGGTCTCCACGGACAAGGTCGACACCGAGATCCCCTCCCCTGCCGCGGGCGTGCTGCTCGAGATCGTCGTGGGCGAGGACGAGACCGCTGAGGTCGGCGCCAAGCTCGCCGTCATCGGCGCTCCCGGTGCCGCTCCCGCTCCGGCCAAGGAGGAGGCCCCCAAGCAGGAGGCGCCGAAGCAGGCAGCTGCCCCGGCTCCCGCCCCGGCCCCCGCGCAGCCCGCCGCCCCGGCACAGCCCGCGGCTCCGGCGCAGCCCGCCGCCCCGGCACAGCCCGCGGCTCCGGCGCAGCCCGCCGCGGCCGCTCCGGCTGCCCCCGCCGCTCCGGCCTCCCCCGCCGACGAGGGCGCGTACGTCACGCCGCTGGTCCGCAAGCTCGCGGGCGAGCACGGCGTGAGCCTGTCGGACGTCAAGGGCACCGGCGTCGGTGGCCGCATCCGCAAGCAGGACGTCATCGCGGCCGCCGAGGCCAAGAAGTCAGCTCCGGCTCCGGCCGCCGCTGCCCCGGTCGCCTCGAAGGCTCCGGCCCTGGAGGCCTCTCCCCTCCGCGGCCAGACCGTCAAGATGACCCGCATGCGCAAGGTCATCGGCGACAACATGATGAAGGCGCTGCACTCGCAGGCCCAGCTGACCTCGGTCGTCGAGGTCGACATCACGAAGCTGATGAAGCTGCGCGCCAAGGCGAAGGACGCGTTCGCGGCCCGTGAGGGCGTCAAGCTCTCCCCGATGCCGTTCTTCGTCAAGGCCGCCGCCCAGGCGCTGAAGGCCCACCCGGTCGTCAACGCCCGGATCAACGACGACGAAGGCACCATCACGTACTTCGACTCGGAGAACATCGGCATCGCCGTTGACGCCGAGAAGGGTCTGATGACGCCGGTCATCAAGGGTGCGGGCGACCTGAACATCGCCGGTATCTCCAAGAAGACCGCCGAGCTGGCCGGCAAGGCCCGTGGCGGTGGCCTCACCCCGGACGACATGTCCGGCGCCACCTTCACGGTCTCCAACACCGGTTCGCGCGGTGCCCTGTTCGACACGGTCATCGTGCCGCCGAACCAGGCCGCGATCCTCGGCATCGGTGCCACGGTCAAGCGTCCGGTCGTCATCAACCACCCGGACCTCGGCGAGACCATCGCCGTGCGGGACATGACGTACCTCTCGCTCTCCTACGACCACCGTCTGGTGGACGGCGCGGACGCCGCCCGCTACCTGACCACGGTCAAGGCGATCCTCGAGGCCGGCGAGTTCGAGGTCGAGCTCGGCCTGTAGTCCCGCGGCCCCGGGCTGTAAGACTCGTCTCATCAGCACGTACGCCCCCGTTCGGAGGTTTCCGGGCGGGGGCGTCGCCGTATTGTCTAGGGGTCACCACGCCCTGGGGCGCTGCCCCCGCCGGAGGAGCCCACATGACCGCGCCCGTCGTTCACTCGCTGCGCGAACAGATCCGCGAGCACATCGTGGAGGGGATCGTCAGCGGGCGCTGGCAGCCGGGCGAGCGGATCGTGGAGCGGCGGATCGCCGTCGAGCTGGAGGTCTCGCAGACCCCCGTACGCGAGGCGCTGCGCGAGCTGGAGACGCTGCGGCTCATCGAGTCGGCCCCCAACAAGGGCGTACGCGTACGGAACTTGACCGCGGCGGACCTGGAGGAGAGCTACCCCGTCCGCGCGGGCCTGGAGGCCATCGCCGCCGAACTGGCGGCGGAGAGCCTGGCCGAGGACTGCTCGGCCCTCGAACCCCATGTCGCCGCGCTGTACGAGGCGGACCGGGCCGCCGACGGGACCTCGCAGGTGCGGCACACGGTCGGTTTCCACCGGGAGTTGGTGCGGGCGGCGGACAACTCCGTTCTGCTGCACACCTGGGAGGGCCTGGGCATCGAGGTCTTCACCGCGCTGTCGATCCGGTGGCTCGGCACGGTCCAGCAGTCGTACGCCGAGGAGCACGAGGCCCTGGTCACGGCCTTCCGGCAGCGTGACCCCGCGATCGCCGAGCTGGTGAAGGCCCACGTACTGGGCTGCGCGCCGCGTCCCTGACGCTCCCTGGGGGACTCGCGCTCATCCGTGACAGGCCCGCTCATACGTGCTCTCACCTGCGAAGATCCTTCAAATCGAAGGCACCGCGTGCCCGCATTAATGGCACCGGATGCCTACTTTCTCAATATGAAGGAGTTTTCGCCTTCAACCCTTTGATCGATCATCGATCACGGAGTTACAGTCTTCGACGGGCTCTCACCAGGGCCTCACGCCCTGTCCTGCCAAAGACTTCGGGCACCCCCACCCCTTACCGAACAGGGGACCCCCTCCGACTCAGGAAGGCGGCGACATGACCGACCCCTCCGCAATCCAGCCGAGCGAGCTCGACCAGCTCCCGGACCGCGACCCCGAGGAGACCGCCGAATGGCAGGCCTCCCTGGACGCCGTTACCCAGGCGGCCGGGCCGCACCGTGCTGCATACCTGATGCGCCGCACGCTGGAGCGCGCCGAGGGCGCGGGCCTGGCGCTGCCCAAGCTCCTTGAGACCGACTACGTCAACACCATCCCCACCTCCGCCGAGCCGGCGATCGAGGGCGACGAGGCGATGGAGCAGCGGATCGCCGCGTGGAACCGCTGGAACGCGGCCGCGATGGTGACCCGGGGCAGCAAACACGGCGTCGGCGGCCACATCGCGACCTTCGCCTCCGCCGCCTGGCTGTACGAGACGGGCTTCAACCACTTCTTCCGCGGCAAGGAGGGTGACGGGTCGGGCGACCAGCTCTACATCCAGGGCCACGCCTCCCCCGGCATCTACGCCCGCGCCTTCCTCGACGGCCGTCTGAACGAGGCGCACCTCGACAACTTCCGTCAGGAAGCGGGCGGCAACGGCCTGCCGTCCTACCCGCACCCGCGCCGCCTTCCCTGGCTGTGGGAGTTCCCGACCGTCTCCATGGGCCTCGGCCCGCTGTCGGCGATCTACCAGGCGCGCTTCAACCGCTACCTGACCAACCGCAACATCAAGGACGTCTCCCCCTCACACGTGTGGGCGTTCCTCGGTGACGGCGAGATGGACGAGCCCGAGTCGACGGCTGCCCTCGCGCTCGCCGCACGTGAGGGTCTCGACAACCTCACGTACGTCATCAACTGCAACCTGCAGCGCCTCGACGGCCCGGTCCGCGCCAACTTCCGCGTGGTCCAGGAGCTGGAGGCCCAGTTCCGCGGCGCCGGCTGGAACGTCATCAAGGTCCTGTGGGGCAACGCCTGGGACGAGCTGTTCCAGCTCGACACCAACGGCGCCCTGGTCCGCCGCCTGCGCGAGGTGCCGGACGCCCAGTTCCAGACGTATGCGACGCGTGACGCCGCCTACATCCGCGAGCACTTCTTCGGCTCCGAGCCCGCGCTCGTCGAGCTCGGCAAGCTGCTCAGCGACGACAAGATCAGCGAGTGCTTCCACCTCTCGCGCGGCGGCCACGAGGCCCGCAAGGTCTACGCGGCCTACCGTGCGGCGCTCACCCACAAGGGCGCGCCGACCGTGATCCTCGCGCAGACGGTCAAGGGCTTCACGCTGGGCAAGGGCTTCGAGTCCAAGAACGCCAACCACCAGATGAAGAAGCTCACGGTGGACGAGTTCAAGGACATGCGCGACCTCCTGGAGCTGCCGATCTCGGACAGCCAGTTCGTCGACGGCGTGGTGCCCTATGGCCACCCGGGCGCCGACTCCCCCGAGGTCCGCTACCTCCAGGAGCGCCGTGCCGCCCTCGGCGGTCCGGCCCCGGCCCGCCGCACGCAGCCCCTCTCCCCGCTGCCCGCCCCGGCCGACAAGGCGTTCGCCTCGTTCGACAAGGGCTCGGGCTCGCAGTCGATCGCGACGACCATGGCCTTCGTACGCCTGGTCAAGGACCTGATCCGCGACAAGGAGACCGGCAAGCGCTGGGTGCCGATCGTCCCCGACGAGGCGCGCACCTTCGGCATGGAGTCGCTCTTCCCGTCGCTCGGCATCTACTCGCCCAAGGGCCAGACGTACGAGCCGGTCGACCGCGACCAGCTCATGTACTACCGCGAGGCGAAGGACGGCCAGATCCTCAACGAGGGGATCACCGAGGCCGGTTCGATGGCGGACTTCATCGCCGCGTCGACGTCGTACGCGACGCACGGCGAAGCCATGATCCCGTTCTACATCTTCTACTCGATGTTCGGCTGGCAGCGCACCGCCGACCAGATGTGGCAGCTCGGCGACCAGCTCGGCCGCGGCTTCCTCGTCGGCGCCACCGCCGGTCGTACGACGCTGACGGGTGAGGGTCTGCAGCACGCGGACGGCCACTCGCCGGTGATCGCCGCGACGAACCCCGCCGCCATGTCGTACGACCCGGCGTTCGCCTACGAGGTCGCGGCGATCGTCAAGGACGGTCTGCGCCGGATGTACGGCGAGGCGGCCCCCGGTGAGGACCAGAACGTCTTCTACTACCTCACCGTCTACAACGAGCCGATGCCGCAGCCCGCGAAGCCCGCGGGTGTGGACGAGGGCATCGTGAAGGGCCTGTACCGCTTCAACACCGCCGAGACGGCGGGGCACTCCCCCGCGGCCAACGCCTCGCGCATCCAGCTGATCGGTTCGGGCACGGCCATCCACTGGACCCTCGCGGCCCAGAAGATGCTCGCCGAGGAGTGGGGCGTGGCCGCCGACGTGTGGTCCGCGACCTCCTGGACCGAGCTGCGCCGCGACGCCCTGGAGGCGGACGAGGCGATCCTGCGCGGCGAGGAGCGCATTCCGTACGTGCGTACGGCGCTCGAGGGTGCGCAGGGTCCCGTGCTCGCGGTGTCCGACTACATGCGGCAGGTCCCCGACCAGATCGCGCAGTGGGTCGAGCAGGACTACTCGTCCCTGGGTGCGGACGGCTTCGGCCTCTCCGACACGCGGGACGCGGCTCGCCGCCACTTCGGCATCGACGCGGAGTCGATCGTCGTGGCGTCGCTGGCGCAGCTTGCCCGTCGGGGCGAGGTGCCGGCTTCGGCGGTGAAGGAAGCGCGGGCGAAGTACGGTCTGTAGCCTTCGGCTTGGTGCGGGTGCGGGTCTCTGTCTCTTTGGCAGGGGCCCGTTCCCGTGTGCGGGTCTGTTCTGAGCCGCCGCTTCGCGGCGGATTTTTCCCGCCCACCCACCCGATTGCCGTTACGAGTAGCGGCGGGCCATCTGCGTTGCCGCCGCTGCGAAACGCTCCCTCAGCGTCGGCGGTTCCAAGATTTCTGCCTCCGGGCCCAGGGACATGAGCTGTGTGTATGCCACCGTCTCGTTCTCCACGGCGAGGGTCAGCGTCACCCAGCCCTCCTCGTCCGGGGCGCTCGCGCTCTCCAGTGCTTCCTGGGTGGATGCGGAGTCGGTGGCGTACGGGAGCTGGCGCAGGCCCGCCTCGGAGAGCCGCAGCACGACCTCGGAGTGCAGGATCGCCCGCGCGAACTGCGCGGCCCGTTCCTCCCAGAAGCCCGGCAGGTCGAATTCCTCGTCGCGTACGAAGCGGTCCTCGTCGGCGGTGATCGCGGTGAACCGGTCGATGCGGTAGACGCGGAAGGAGCCCGTGTCGGGCACCCGCGCGCACAGATACCAGACCCCGGCCTTGAGCACGAGGCCGTAGGGCTCCAACTCCCTTTCCACCTCGGTGTCCTGGCGCCGGTAGCGGGCGGTGACGCGCCGGTCGTCCCACACCGCGTCCGCCAGCGCGGGCAGCAGTTCGGGCGCGGGCGTCTCCTTGAACCAGCCCGGCGCGTCCAGGTGGAACCGCTGCGACGCGTTCTGCGAGGCGTCCCGCAGCGAGGGCATCAGTGCCGCCGACACCTTCAGGCGGGCCGCCGACGCCGCGTCCTCCAGGCCCATCTCGCGCAGCGCGCCCGGCACCCCGGAGAGGAAGAGGGCCTCCGCCTCGCTGCGTCCGAGGCCGGTGAGCCGGGTGCGGTAGCCGCCGATGAGCCGGTAGCCGCCGGCCCGCCCCCGGTCCGCGTAGACCGGGACGCCCGCCTCGGAGAGGGCCTGGGCGTCCCGCGTGATGGTCCGCTCGGACACTTCGAGCTCACCCGCGAGCTCGGCGGCGGTCATGGAGGGGCGGGCCTGGAGCAGAAGCACCATCTTGATGAGGCGTGCAGCGCGCATGCCCCCATGATGCCGTCAGCCGCCTGGCCGGAGGTGACTAGCGGTAGCCCGTGACGTCGGCGGGCTTGCCCTTCTGCTCGACCTCCGCGATGTAGCGCCAGGCATCCGGCGCCGAACCGTCGATGTCGGTGAAGCCGTACTCCTTGGCGAGGCCGCCGCTGGAGAGCGACGCGCCGTTGTGCCGTGCCACGTCGGGGTCGGCGGCGAGCGCGACCAGGGCCCGGCCCACGAACGTCGGGGTCTCGGAGATCGCGAAGTGCGGGTTCTGCTTGCGGCCGTCGAGCCAGTTCTCCTCGGTGACCTTGAAGTGCGTGTCGAGCATCGCCTCGGAGCGCAGCCAGCCGGGGGTCAGGCAGAGCGCCGTGCAGCCGTACTCCTCGAGTTCCTCGGCCAGGCCCTTCGTCATCCGCAGGGGGGCCGACTTGGCGAGGTCGTAGTAGAAGGGCTTGCGGTAGTTGGGGCCGTTGTACTCCTCGGTGCCGTCGGTGACCTCGACGACCAGGCCGCCGGGGTTCTTGATGAGCAGCGGCAGCGCGTACCGGCTGGTGACGATGTGGGTCTCGATGCCGAGGCGCATCAGGCGCAGCCCCTTGCCGAGGTCGTGCTCCCACATCTTCTTGTCCCACTCGACGTGGACGTCGCCGCCCCAGATGTCGTTGACCAGGATGTCCAGGCGGCCCTGCTCGCGGTCGATCCGGTCGACGAGGGCCTCGACCTGCTCGGGCTCCAGGTGATCGGTGGGTACGGCGATGCCGGTGCCCGGTCCGCCTGCCTCCCGGCCCGCGGCGGTGATCAGCTCCGCGGTCCCCTCGATGGTCTCCTTGGTGCGCCCGACCTCGCTGGTGTGCTCCCGGGTCGTACGGCCCGTCGCGTACACGGTGGCCCCGGCGCGGCCGAGCTCCACGGCCATGGCCCGGCCCGCGCCCCGGGTGGCGCCGGCGACGAGGGCGACCTTTCCGGTCAGGGGGTGCGCGGGTGCGTGCGTGGTGTCCATCTCTTCGCTCTCCATGACTTCGAGGCTGCCACCCAATGCCGACACCTGCTGTCGGGTTTTCCATGGGCATGTGCACGCATAACGAGACAGTCGCATCCGCCGCACTCCGCGTGCGTACCCACCCCTCAGGACCGATGCTTGTCCCGTGATGGACGAGACGGAGTTCTGGGAGATCGTGGACCGCACCCGCGTGGCCGCCGAGGGCGACCCCGAGGACCACGCCGACCTGCTCACCGAGAAGCTCCTCGAACTCGAGCCGGACATGGTGCTCGACTTCGCCCGTCACTTCGAGGCGCGCTACAACCGTGCCTACCGCTGGGATCTGTGGGGCGCTTCCTGGGTCCTCCTCGGTGGCGCCAGCGACGACGCCTTCGACTACTTCCGCTGCTGGCTGATCGGCCAGGGACGCGAGGTCTTCGAGGGAGCCCTGCACGACCCGGACTCGCTCGCGGATCTCCTCGACGACTTCGACGAGGACATCGACGGCGACGGCGAGGAACTCGGCTACGCGGCGGACGAGGCCTACGAGCAGCTCACCGGCGTGGTCACCCCCGATCTCGGCATCGCCCCCGCCCCGACGGAGCCGCAGGGAACACCCCTCGACTTCGAGAACGAGGCGGCGATGGCCCAGCGCTATCCGAAACTGTGGGAACGTTTCGCCGAGATCGACTGATCGACTGGCCCCGGCCCAGTGCCGGAACCAAGCGCCGGGGCCAGTGCCGGGACCGGTGCCGGGACCAAGCACCGGGACCAGTGCCGGGCCCTGAACGCCCTGGCCCCTGAGTGCCCTGTCCCCCGTCGCCCCTTACCGGCCCTGCAGCCGTGCGGCCTTCACCCGGATCGCGGGGAGCGCGGCCGTCAGCGCCGCACCCGGGCAGGAGGTGGTGTAGCCGTCGCGGTGCCCGGACACCGCGCTGAATGCCTCGACCGCCCCCGCCGGATACCTGCTGAGGCTGTTCGTGGAGACCAGCCGCACCGTGGAGCGCGGGTCCACGCCCGCGAGGCCGAGTTTCCACGCGATCAGCCCGGCCATGGCGTCGGTCATGGCCTTGGGGACGGGTGTCCCCTCCGTGAACGTCCCGATCGCAGCGATCCCCACCGACCCCTTGTTGTAGCCCTGCGTGTGCGCCCCTACGACGGCCCGCTCGATGCCGCCCGCACGCCCTTCGTAGACGGTCCCGCACCGGTCGACGAGGAAGTTGTAGCCGATGTCGTCCCACTGTCTCCCCTCGGTCTGACCGGTGTGCAGATAGCGGATGGTGCGCGCGGCATCCGCGCAGTCGTAGCCGTTCGGGGTGTCCGTGTGGTGGATGAACACCGCCTGGATCCGGCCGGCGTACCGGGCGGGCGGTGCCTCATCCGTCGCGTCGGCCAGCCACTCGGCGCGCGGCACCACGCGTGGCCGCGCCGCGGGATGGCCCGCCTCCCGCCGCACCGGAGCCGCGGCCGCCGGCATCCTCGAGTGCCGCCCGGTCACCCCGGCCCGCTCCCCGAGCCCGGCGAACGCCACCGCGCCGTCGCCCTCCCGCACCGATGCCCCGGACACCCCTGGCCCCACGAACCACGCGCACAACAGCAGAAGCGCCACGGCGGCGACTCCGGGCACGCAACCGAGCACCGCACGCACCACCACCGGCACGCGCGCCGCGGACGGCCCACGGAAGACACGCATGCTCCGACTGTCCGGCCCACCCCCTCCCCCCGCGATCCGCGCTCGGCCAATCGGGTGAACCGGAGAGGAGGCTCAGAAGTGGGTGCCGCCGTCCACCCGGATCTCGGTGCCGGTGATGAACTTGCCGTCCCGCGAGCCGAGCAGCGCGACGACCGATGCCACCGACTCCGGCCCCGCGAAGCCCTGGCCGATGGCCGGGGCGAGCTTCACGAACAGGCTCATGTCGGCGTCCTCGGGAAGGCCGGGACCCACGCTCTGCCGGCTGGCACCGCTGCCGTCGGTCATGCCGCTGGATATGGACCCGGGCTGGACGGAGTTGAAGCGGATTCCCTGCTTGCCGTACTCACTGGCCAGCGCGTGGGTCATGGACTGGATGCCGCCCTTGCTCGCCGCGTACGCCGCCATGTACGGGTGGGCGAACGCCGCCGATGTGGAGCTGAAATTGATGACGGCGGCGTCCTCGCCGGCCAGCAGCGCCGGGATCGCCTCGCGGATCACCAGGAACGTGCCCACCAGGTTGATCCGGATGACGTGCTCGAAGGAATCCAGGCTGGTCTCGTGCGTGTGCGAGGAGCGGAGCACGCCCGCCGCGTTCACCAGGACGTCCAGGCCGCCGAGCGCGCTGACCGCGGCGGCGACGCCTTCGCGCACCGAGGTCTCGTCCGAGATGTCGACCACGAGCGTGGTGAGGCGGTCGGCCGCCGCGCCCGCCTTCTCGGCGGTGTCCTTCAGGCCGGCCTCGCTGACGTCGGCGGCCACGACCCTGCCGCCCTCCTCCAGGACGCGGAGGACGGAGGCCTGCCCGATCCCCGAGCCACCGCCGGTGATGAGTGCGCGACGGCCTGCGTACCGGTTCATGAGATGCCTCCGTTCGACTCCGGGCTCCCGGGTCCTTCCATGGATCCGGCCTTCCCGATCTGATTTCAATGTACGCCTTCGTGGCATGTTTTGCCATGTCGACAATTCATGTATCAGGGTGAGGATCGCGCGTAGGCTGCGAGGGTGAGCACCCACACGTCGCAGTCATCGCAGCCCCCGCCGCCGGCCCAGCCGTCGCTGACCGAGCGCCGCAAGGCGGCCACGCAGCTCGACATCGCCCGCGCCGCGGCCGAGCTCTTCGCCGAGCGCGGCCCGGACGGCACCACGGCCGAGGAGATCGCGGGCCGGGCGGGGGTGGCGCTGCGCACCTTCTACCGGTACTTCCGCAACAAGCAGGACGCGGTCGCCCCGCTCCTCGCGGGCGGCGCCGCCGAGTGGCGGGCCCACCTGGCGGCCCTCGACCCGGCCGCCGGGATGCCGACGGCCCTGGAGCGGTCGATCGCGGACGCGCTGACCGCGGCGGACGACCACGCGGCCGAGGCCCTGGAGTGGACCCGCGGCCTGCTGCGCGCGGCGCAGGACGACCCGGCGCTGCGCGCCGTCTGGTACCGCGTGAACCAGGAGTCCGAGGAGCAGCTCGTGCCCGTGCTCGCCCGGCTGGCCGGGGACGACGCCGACGAACTGGACGTACGCCTGGCCGCCGCGGCCGCCACCGACGCCATCCGCCTGGCCCTGGAGACCTGGGCCGCGGGGGACGCACCGGCCGAGGGGCCCGGCTCCCCCGCCGTCCTCGCGGTGCGCTGCCTGCGCGAACTGACGGGCGGGCTGCGACTCCTGGCCACCCGGCGGACGGACGCCTAGACCCGGGCCCCGAAGCGGCTCCCCGGGCAGGGCTTACGGCTCCGGAACCACCCGCGGGCTCGGCCGTCCGTCCGGCCCCAGGTCCAACGAGAACGCCAGCAGGGCCACGTCGTCCCCGACCCCGCCGGAGAACCGGACCAGGTCCTTCCAGACCGCGGACGTCATCGCCGCCGGGTCGTCCCGCAGGTCGGCGCAGAGCACCGGAATGCGTTCGGTCAGCGGATAGAAGGCGCCGGTCCCGTCCCGCGCCTCGGTCACCCCGTCGGTCACCACGAGCAGCCGGTCGCCGAGCCGGAGGCTCACGGTCACCTCTTCAGGCGAGGCGACTCCCGCGATCCCCAGGCCCAGCGGAGGCCCCGGTGCCACGGCGAGCTCCTGGACAACCCCGTCCCGCAGCAGCAGCGGGGGCGGGTGGCCGCAGGAGACGACCCGCAGCTCGGCCGCGTCGCCCCGGAATTCGAGGAGCACGGCCGTGGCGAAGAGTTCGGCGTGCTCGGCCTCCTCGGAGTCGACCACGAGCCGCCGGTCGAGCCGGCCGGCGACCCCCTCCAGGTCGGGCTGGTCGAGCACCGCCTCCCGGAAGGCGCCGAGCAGCGCGGCGACCGTGCCGACGGCGGCGAGGCCGTGCCCCTGCACATCGCCCACCAGCGCCCGTACGCCGCTGGGCCCCTTGCGCACGTCGAAGAGATCACCGCCGACCAGCGTGCCGCCCTGGGCCGCGCGGTAGAGGCCCGCGCAGCGCACCGGGCCCACGCGCTCCGGCAGCGGCGGCAGGACGGCGAACTGGGCGGCTTCGGCGACGGTGCGGACGGTGACGAGCTGGGTGTCGCGGCGGCTGCGCACCCAGGCGAACACGACGCTCAGCAGCGCCACGAAGGCGACGGTCAGCTCGTCGCTCTCCCCGGGGCGGCCGAGCCCGAAGCCCGGCAGGTAGAACAGCAGCACCACGGTGGCGCCGAAGAGACCCGTGGCGGTGGCGCCGTACGCCAGCGCCGCCAGCGGCGGCACGGCGGCGAGCAGGAAGCTGAGGTCGACCGTCTTCGGAGTGGAGAGCTGGATGACGCAGATCACCACGAGGAGCACAGGCGGAGGCCAGCGCACCCAGGGAGGCCGCGGCGCGCCGCGCAGCCAGCCGGGCTCGTCCCGGTCCCGCCGACTGGCAGCAGCGACCCTGAACATCGGTTCGCTCCTTCCGGTCGGCCATTCCACGCTCCTACGCGCGCGTGCCCGCCGCACGCCGGGCCGGTCCGTCGGGTGGCAGCCCCCGGGGGGAGTCTCAGAGCACGCGCCCCATCAGCACGTCGTCCACGTACACGCCGTCGAGGAAGAACTCACCCGGCAGCACCCCCTCGATCACGAAGCCCTCGGAGGCGTAGAGCGTCCGGGCCGGGATGTTGTGGCCGAGCACCCGCAGCGTGATGCGCCGCGCGCCCTGGCGGCGGGCCTCCTCCACCGCGGCCCTGACCAGCCGGCGGCCCACTCCCTTGCCGCGCGCCTCATCCGTGACGGCGAAGCCCAGGATCTGGCGCACATGGGCGTTGGCCAGGACGGAGGTGGGATATCCGAGCCGTATGTAGCCGACGACCACGCCGTTCAGCTCGGCGACCAAGTGGTCGTGCGGCCCGAAGCGTTCACTGAAGAACGGCGGGTACGGAAGCTGCGGGGCAGGCTGTACCGCGTGCAGGGTGGACCAGGTGACGCGGTCGATGCGGCCGAGGGCTTCTTCGTCGTCCGGCAGAGCGGTACGTATGAGCGTGTCCTGCATGGGCGTCACTGTACGACGGCCGCCTGACGCCTCTTGGTGGGTTTCCGGGGCAGGATGACTTCATGGCACCCACCGATCCCGAGCAGTCATCCCCTTCGTCGCGGCGGTCACGTATCGCCGTGTCCGGTGCGTCCGGCCTCATCGGAACGGCGCTGACACGCGCCCTCGCCGACGACGGCCATGAGGTGGTGCGACTGGTGCGCCGCGCGCCTCGTACGAAGCAGGAGGTGCGCTGGGACCCCAAGAAGGGGTACGTCGACACAGCGGGGCTCGCGGGCTGCGACGCGCTGGTCAACCTGGCGGGAGCCGGGATCGGCGACCGCCGCTGGACGGACGCCTACAAGCGGGAGCTCCGCGACAGCAGGGTGCTCGGCACCGCGACGCTCGCCGAGGCGGCGGCCTCCCTCGACGAGCCGCCCCGGGTGTTCCTGTGCGCGAGCGCGATCGGCTACTACGGAGACACCGGTCAGCGGGCGGTGGACGAGAGTGCCCCCTCCGGAGAGGGCTTCCTGCCGTCCCTGTGCGTGGAGTGGGAGGGCGCGGCCGCCGCGGCGCACGCGGCGGGCATCCGCACGGTCTTCGCGCGCAACGGCCTCGTGGTGGCGCGCGAGGGCGGGGCCTGGCAGCGCATGTTCCCGCTCTTCAAGGCGGGGCTCGGCGGGCGGCTCGGCGACGGCAGGCAGTACTGGAGCTACATCTCGCTGCACGACGCGGTGGCCGCCTTGCGGCACCTGCTCGACACGGAGTCGCTCGCGGGCCCGGTCAATCTGACGGCGCCCGACCCGCTGACCAACCGCGAGGTGACGGCCGCGATGGGCCGGGTGCTGCACCGGCCCACGCTCTTCGCGGCGCCCGCGCCCGCGCTGCGCGTCGTGCTCGGCGAGATGGCCGGTGATGTGCTGGGCAGCCAGCGGGTGCTGCCGACCCGGCTCCTGGAGTCGGGCTTCTCGTTCGCGTTCCCCGGCATCGAGGAGACGCTCCGCGCGGCGTTGCGGTAGAGGGCCTGCCCCCCTACAGGTTCTTCACCCCGACCGTCGCGCTACCGCCGCGCGCCCGGCGTGCGACCGTGCTCGGTCGATGCGCGACTGCCCCCGGCCGTTCGTGCTCCTACCCTCGTGCGGAACTCGGTGATTCCGAAGCCCTGTTGAGGGCATGACGTCCCCAGCAGCCGCGCAACCTCGGGGAGGGGCACGTGCCAGAGCCCACGCACCATGCGGACGTCGTCATCGTGGGAGCCGGGGTCGCGGGTCTGTCGGCCGCCCACCAGCTGACCAGTGCTGGTGTAACGACCGTCGTCCTGGAAGCCGCCCCTTACGTCGGCGGGCGCATGTCTACGGAGAAGGTCGACGGCTTCCGGCTCGACAGGATCGGGCAGTTGCTCACCACGTCCTACCCCGAGTTGCGTCACACGCCGGGGCTCGACGCCCTCGTACTGCGGCCCTTCGTACCTGGCGTCCTGGTGCACAGCGACGGCCGGCACCACCGCGCCGTCGAGCCCACGAGCCCCCGGCGCGCAAGGGGCGCACTGACTGCCGCACGCGCCCTCGCAAGCGCCCCCAGGGGTCCGCGCACCGCACGGACCACGCCCCGTGCCGCCCCCCTCGGCGGCGCGCTCGACCAGGCCCGGCTCGGCGCCGCACTCGCCAGGCTCGCGGCGACGGACCCGAAACGTCTGCTCGCCCGCCCCGAACTCCCCGCCTCGCAGGCCCTCTTCGCCCGGGGGCTGCCCGCGCGCACCGTCACCGGCTTCCTGCGCCCACTGCTCTCCGCGCTCCTTTGCGACCCGGACCTGACGACGTCGAGCCGCTGCGCCGACCTCGCCCTGCACTCCTTCGCACGCGGTCGCCTGTGCCTGCCCGAGGGCGGCGCCGAGGTGCTGCCCGAGCTCCTGGCGGCCGCGCTGCCACCGGGGACGGTCCGCACCGGCGTACGCGTCACGGGCGTCTCCACGACCTCCGTCAGCACCGCGGAACACGGTGAAGTGCGCTGCCGCGGCGTCCTGTTGGCCACCGACGCCCGGGCGGCCGCCGCTCTGCTGCCCGGCCTGCGTGTGCCGCCCTTCCACCAGGTGACGGTGCTGCACCACGCGGCGCCCGAGCCACCGCTCGCCGAGCCCGCGCTGCTGCTCGACGCCGACCGTTCCGGCCCGGTCGCGCACACGGCCGTCGTCAGCCACGTCGACCCCTCGCGGGCGCCCGCGGGCAGGTCGCTCGTCTCGTCGACGGTCCTCGGCCCGCCGCCGGACGAGCGCGCGGTCCTCGCCCATCTCGCCGAGCTGTACGGCACATCGACCGCCCGCTGGGAGTCCCTGGCCGTCCATCACACCCGCGAGGCGGTGCCCGCGATGCCGCCGCCGCACGATCCGCGCCGCCCGGTGCGGCTGCTCTCGGGGCTCTACGTGTGCGGCGACCACCGGGACACCAGCACCGTGCAGGGCGCCCTGTACTCGGGCCGCCGCGCGGCGCGGGCCGCGCTCGTGGACCTCGGTGTGGAGCCCGCCCACGGCGCGGGCCATCTACCGATGGCGGCCTGACAGCCATCCGACCTCTGGGTCACCCCCTGGAAGCCCTCGCAGTCCCACGCGGGGGCTTCCGCACTTCCGTACGCCCACTCCCCGTACGCCCAACCGAACCTCACTCACCCCTGCAACTCCCCTTGCCACACCAGTACCCCACGGCTACGGTCCCACCGGATCGCCAAGCCGCGGGAGGACTCACGTGCGTCGTACCATCCCGGTGATATCACTCATCCTCGGCCTATTCATGGGAGGTCTATCGTTGCCGACCGCCACAGCAGCCACAGCAGCCACAGCGGAAAGCGCACGGTCCGAAGGGGCCGACGTGCCCTCCGTAGTCCCCCGCCCCACCGACTGGACCGCGCTCGACGGCCGTACGAAGCTCACCGAACGCACCCGCATCCTGATCGACCCGCGTGCCGCATCCACCACCGCGCTCCCCTCGGGCCGCGCCGAATTCCCGGGCCCCGCACACCAGTCCGTACGCAAGCTCGCCGACCAGCTCCGTACGGAGATCAAGCAGGTCACCGGCATCACGCCCCGGATCGCCCACACGGGCAGACCGGCCGACGGCGACATCACTCTCGGACTCACCGCCAAGGGAAACCTCGGCGCCGAGGGTTACGGCTTCGACAGCGCGGGCCCGATCCGCATCGAGGCCGCCTCCACCCACGGCCTCTACTACGGCACCCGCACGCTCCTCCAGCTCCTGCGCTCCACCGCCGACGACCACCGCGCCGTCCCCCGCGCCCGCTCCACCGACCGCCCCGCCCAGGCCGTCCGCATGGTCCACCTCGACGCGGGACGCAAGTACTGGAAGATCTCCTACCTGGAGAACCTGATCCGCAGGATGGGCGACCAGAAGCTCAACACCCTTTTCCTGCACCTTTCCGAGTCCGAGGGATTCCGCCTCCACAGCCCGAGGTTCCCGGGCCTCGCCGACCCCGACCACAGCTACAGCCGCGCCGACATCGAACACCTGAAGGCCTTCGCGGCCCACCACCACGTCCAGTTGATGCCCGGCCTCGAACTCCCCGGCCACGCCACCGCGATCAGCGAGGCCTTCGGCATCGGCTTCGGGTCCGGGCCCGGCGCGTGCACCGGCGCCCACACGCACTCGCACCTCACGCCCGACTGGATCATCGACATGACCAGCGACAAGGCGATGGCGAAGTCCAAGGAGATCGTCGACGAGTTCGCGGGCTGGTTCGACGCGCCGCTGTTCTCGATCGGCGCCGAAGAGGTCCCCGGACAGCTCGCCCAGTGCCCGCGCGTCACGAATCACCTGGCCGCGAGCCCGGACGTGGACACGCTCGGCGACCTCCTGAACCGCTACATCAACACCCTCGACGACGTCGTCACCTCGCACGGCAAGCGCACGGCCGTATACAACGGCTCCGAGCACCTCGACGCGCCCCGGCAGAAGGTGCACGCCCCGGTGGTCTTCCTCACCTGGGAGGGCACGGACGCCGAGCCCGCCATCCCCGGCCACGACGAGATCGCCATCGGCCCCTTCTACGACACCCCGAACAACTACCACCACCTGTATCCGGACGAGCCCTGGATGTACGACAGCTGGGCCCCGAACACCGACCCCGACATGCTCGGCTCCGGCGTCACCAACTGGGCCGACTACAACTTCTGGGCCGACGACGGCTACTTCGAGCAGAGCATGGCGGGCGCCCGCGCGATCCTCGCCGACCGCACCTGGAACAAGTCCGCGACGCCGGACACCCTCACCGACTTCCGGGCCCGCGCCGCCCGCATCGGCAACCCTTCCCCAAGCTCTCAACTCCGTTCGAGCAGGGGAGACCCCAACGGCACGACGCCCGCCCCGGTGCCGCCGAGAGTGGAGGGCAGGCCGAGCCACCACTGGACGTTCGACGACGCCACCTACCCCAGCGGCTGGACGTACGCGGGCAGCCCCGGCAACACGATCCTGGCCGAGGACGTGGCGGGCGCCCTCCCCGGCACCTCGTACATCATCAACAACCCCACCCCCGTGCCGGGCGTGCGCGGCCAGGCCTGGCGCTTCGACTCCGACCGGGACGGCGTGGGCTTCGGCGGGCTCGACGTCGCCGAACCGTGGACCGTGTCCGTGCAGGTCCGCCCGACGGCCCGGACCGGGGACCAAGTCCTTCTCAGCTCGAAGGCGGGCGCGCTGAAGCTGATGCAGCACGGCACCGGAAAGGTCGGCTTCACGCGGTACGGAACGGCCGACCACAGCTTCGACCACACGCTGCCGCTCGACCGCTGGACGCGGCTGACGTGGGTGACGACCCCGGGACACACCACCCTGTACGCCGACGGGAAGCGGATCGGGTCCGTCGACGCGTCGATCCCCCTGCCGCTGCGGTCCATCGGCACGGAGAAGGCGAGTCTGCGCGGCGACCTCGACGAACTCACCACCTGGGACGAGGCGTTGTCCCCCGAAGAGGTCGCGCGCCTGCACTGATCCCGGATTACGCACGTGCACGTCGCACCCATGTGTAAGGGGCGGGCCTGCGCAGGCCCGCCCCTTACACACCACCCTCCGAGGTCAGCCCAGCGCCGACACCCGGTCGCGATACCCCCGCACGGCCGCGGCGTCGCGGTACGGCTCCAGCCGCCGCTCGAAGTCGCGTACGTACTCGACGGCACGCACCGAGCGCATCTCGCCCGCCGCCTGCGCCGCCTCCGCGCCCAGCTGGCAGGCCTGCTCCAGCTCGCCGAGGGCAAGGCGCGAGGAAGCGAGCACCACCCGGCAGAACAGGCGGCTACGGGCGTACCCAGGGGCGCGCAGCTGGAGCGAGCGCTCCGCGTGCTGGGCGGCCACGCGGTACTGCTGGAGGTCCCGGTGACAGTGCCCGAACTCGTCCGCAAGCTGGGCCTCGTCGAAGAACCGCGCCCAGTAGGGCACCTCGTCGCCCGGCCGCGACGTCTCCAGCGCGCGCTCGGCCCGCACCATCGACGCCGTGCACGCCCGCACCTCGCCGAGCACCCCGTGCCCACGCGCCTCGACCGCGTGCAGCAGGGCCTGTACGACGGGCGGCGCCGATGACCCGACGCCCTGTTGCGCCACCCGCGCCAGCTGCACGGCCTCTCTGCCGTGCCCGAGGTAGACGGCCTGGCGGCTCATGGTGACCAGGACGTACGAGCCGTACGCGCGGTCGCCCGCCGCCTGTGAGAGCCGCAGCGCCTGGACGTAGTAGCGCTGGGCGAGGCCGTGCGCCGCGATGTCGTACGAGGTCCAGCCCGCGAGGCGGGTGAGGTCGGCGGCGGCCGCGAAGAGCCGCCGCCCGGCCTGTTCGCCGTACGTGCCGCGCAGCATCGGCTCGGCCTCGTGCTCCAGATAGCGCACGAGCGCCTGACGGGCGTGCCCGCCGCCGTACGCGTGGTCGAGCGCCCGGAAGAGCTCGCCGACGGAGCGCAGGGCCGAGATGTCGCCGCTGGTCACCTTGGCCCCGGCGGCCCGCTCGGGTTCCTTGCGCTGGCGCGGTATGGCGGGCCGGCCCTGGGTGGGGACGCGGGCGGCGCTCGGCGCGTAGTCGCCGCGGCTCACCCGGTCGTCGGCGCGTCCGATCAGCCAGTCCCTGCTGGGGACGACGAGGCCTGCCGGGGTGAACGCGATCTTCCGCAGTTCGGCATGGCTTCCGGAGTCCTTGCGCCAGAGTCCGCCGACGATGTCGATCGCCTCTTCGGGGCTCGCCGCGAACTCAAGCCCGGCGTACACCGGCGCACAGGCGTCGAGACCGAGATCCTGCGCGGAGAGGCGGCGTCCTAACCGCCGCGTGAAGACCTCGGCGATCAGTGCGGGGGTGGTGCCGCGCGGCTGCTGCCCGCGGAGCCAGCGGGTCACCGAGGTCTTGTCGTACCGCAGGTCGAGACCGTGCTCGAGGCCCAGCTGATCGACGCGGCGCGCGAGCCCCGCATTGGAGAACCCGGCTTCTGAGATGAGCGCGGCTAGCTGGCGGTTGGGGGTGCGCTGCGGAGGTCGTTCCGTCATCAGCTGTGCGGTCTCCTGCCTTTCGGGCGTTGCCTTGAGCAGCCCTTATGGCTCTGTGAACGGCGTGAATGTAGCGGCCCCCACTGCCCGCATCGCGGCCTTCGACCTGCATTCATCCGATCGTGTGAGGATTGACCGGACGACTGACGAGAATCCGCTGCCCGTACAGTGGCTGGGGGCGCGATATGTGCACGGTGCAGGTTCTAGGGAGGCACTTGCCGTGAGTGAGTTTCAGTTCGTCCGGTTGGGCTTCGGCCCCGATTCGGTCGAGTACCAAGAGGCCTGGGACGAGCAGCGCCGCGTACACGCAGCCCGCTTCGCCGACGAACTGCCCGACACGTGTCTGCTGCTCGAGCACCTGCCGGTCTACACCGCGGGGCGCCGCACGCAGGACAACGAGCGCCCGCTGGACGGCACCCCCGTCATCGACGTGGACCGCGGCGGCAAGATCACCTGGCACGGCCCCGGACAGCTCGTGGGCTACCCGATCCAGAAGCTGCCGCGCCCGGTGGACGTCGTAGCACATGTGCGCCGTCTGGAAGAGGCGCTTATCCGTACGTGTGCGGAATTCGGCCTGGAGACGTCGCGTGTGGAGGGCCGCAGCGGCGTATGGGTCCTCGGTGACCCCGTGCAGGACCGTCCGGCGCTCGGCGGCCTGACACTGGACCTCGACCCCCGGACCCAGGACGACGAGTTCGACGCCCGGTTCAACGGCCCGGAGTACGCCCCGTCCAACGCCGGCCAGCGCCGCGAGGACCGCAAGATCGCGGCCATCGGCATCCGCGTCGCCAAGGGCGTGACGATGCACGGCTTCGCGCTGAACGTGAACCCGGACAACACCTGGTTCGACAAGATCATCCCGTGCGGCATCCGCGACGCGGGCGTGACGTCCCTCTCGTACGAACTGGGCCGCGAGGTCACGCTCGCCGAGGTCCTGCCCGTCGCCGAGAAGCACCTGCGGGAGATCCTGGAGAACGCGGAGCTCAAGCCGCGGGCCGTGGAGAAGGCCGCCGGGCAGAGGGTTGAGAGCCCGGAGACCGAGAAGGCGACCGCCTAGAAAGCCCGTACGGCCGGGCCTGCCGGGGCCTTCGGGAATGCACCCCGTCGGCCGGAGGTTGGCCGGACGTCAGCCCAATGACATCACGGGCGTACCCTGGTGTGCGCCGAAGAATCGAAGCTACAGGGAGCCGATGTGTCCGCAGTCGCACCGGACGGACGCAAGATGCTGCGCCTTGAGGTCCGGAACGCCCAGACCCCGATCGAGCGCAAGCCCGAGTGGATCAAGACCCGGGCGAAAATGGGCCCCGAGTACACGAAGATGCAGAACCTCGTGAAGAGCGAGGGCCTGCACACGGTCTGCCAGGAGGCAGGCTGTCCCAACATCTACGAGTGCTGGGAAGACCGCGAGGCCACCTTCCTCATCGGCGGCGACCAGTGCACCCGGCGCTGCGACTTCTGCCAGATCGACACCGGCAAGCCGCAGGCCCTCGACCGCGACGAGCCGCGCCGCGTGGGCGAGTCCGTCGTCACGATGGACCTGAACTACGCCACGATCACCGGCGTCGCCCGCGACGACCTGGACGACGGCGGCGCCTGGCTGTACGCGGAGACCGTGCGCCAGATCCACGCGATGACGGCCGAGCGCGCCGAGGGCCAGACCAAGGTCGAGCTGCTCATCCCCGACTTCAACGCCGACCCCGACCAGCTGGCCGAGGTCTTCTCCTCGCGCCCCGAGGTCCTCGGGCACAACGTGGAGACGGTGCCGCGCATCTTCAAGCGCATCCGCCCCGGCTTCCGCTTCGAGCGGTCGCTCGAGGTCATCACCCGCGCCCGTGAGGCCGGCCTGGTCACCAAGTCGAACCTCATCCTCGGCATGGGCGAGGAGCGCGCGGAAATCAGCGAGGCGCTGCACGCGCTGCACGAGGCGGGCTGCGAGCTCATCACGATCACGCAGTACCTGCGCCCGACGCCGCGTCACCACCCCGTGGAGCGCTGGGCCAAGCCGCAGGAGTTCGTGGAGCTGAAGGAAGAGGCCGAGGAGATCGGCTTCTCCGGCGTCATGTCCGGACCGCTGGTCCGCTCCTCGTACCGCGCGGGCCGTCTCTACCAGATGGCGATCGAGAAGCGCGGGGCGTACGTGGCCTCGCAGGCGGTGTGATCTCCGCGCCCCCTCAGGCGGCAGCCGACTGTGTGAATCGGCGCACAAGCGACTACTGACGAGTAGTGGCCGAGATGACGCGGCCGCTACGGTCCCCGCAGGTGAGGGGGACCGTAGCGGCCGCGTCAGTGTTTTGCGGTCCGGCGTCAAGGCTTCATCCGTGTTTGACCGGTCGGTCACGCCCTGGTAACACCAATCAGTGACCCTGGAATTACCCCACGTACAGCCCTACCCATAGCCGCCCAGGAGGGCCCCACCATGCAGGCCGCGCCCGTACGCGCCACCGCCATCCCGTCCGTCACCGACGCACTGCGTGCCGTCGAGTCGATTCTCATGAGCAGCGGTCAGCGCACCGCCCGCCGCAACGCCTGGACGTCCGTGCTCGACGACCGGCGCCGCGCCAAGGACCGGGCCGAGGCACTGCGTGTGCTCGAAGAGGCGATGACAACCCGCACGTCGTAGTCACCTCCAGGGACACGTAGACTTCACGGCATGGCGAGGAAGGAAACCGCGGCGGACGCCGCGAACCCCGGGCGACTCAAGCAGATCGCTCAGACCTACAAGATGACCCGCAGGGCCGATCCGCGGATCGGTCTCATCATCGCGGCTGTGGGAATCGTCACCTTTGGTGTCTTCCTCGGAATCGGCTTCTTGATCGGTCACCCGATCTATCTCGGCATTCTCGGCTTCGTGCTCGCCTTCCTCGCGATGGCGATCGTCTTCGGGCGCAGGGCCGAGCGTGCGGCCTTCGGGCAGATGGAGGGCCAGCCCGGTGCGGCGGCCGCGGTGCTCGACAAGATCGGCCGCGGCTGGACGACGACTCCGGCGGTGGCGATGAACCGCAGCCAGGACGTCGTGCACCGCACGGTCGGCAAGGCGGGCATCGTGCTCGTCGCCGAGGGCAACCCGAACCGCGTGAAGAGCCTGCTGGCCGCCGAGAAGAAGCGGATGGCCCGTGTCGTCTCGGACGTCCCGGTCCACGACGTCATCGTCGGCACCGGCGAGGGCCAGGTCCCGCTGAAGAAGCTGCGTACGACGCTTCTGAAGCTGCCCCGCGTCCTCCAGGGCCCGCAGGTCACGGCGACCAACGACCGACTGCGCGCGATGGGCGACCTCATGAGCAACATGCCGTTGCCGAAGGGGCCCATGCCCAAGGGTGCTCGCATGCCTCGCGGTGGCCCGAAGATGCGGTAGCTGCCCGCCTCTTTCCACCTCTCCTGTCTCTACTGCCCGTACGTACGGCGAAGGCCCCGGAACCGATCGGTTCCGGGGCCTTCGTCGTGTGCGCGGTCGGGAGGGCTCAGATGCGTACCTGGATGGCGCGGCCGAGGCGGTCGTGGAGGCCTCGGCCGTCGCGGTCCCAGATCAGGGCCGGGACGGCGACGCAGAGCAGCACGCTGCGGATGAGGACGCGGACGATGCCAAGCCGGCCGCCGCCCTCGGCGATGACGCGCAGCCTGAAGAGGGCCTTGCCGGGGGTGCAGCCGACCGTGCCGACCGTCAGGACGGTCATCACGAAGAAGATGCCGAGGGCCCAGTTGCCCATCGCCTGCTGGTCACCGCGAGCGAACAGGCCGTATGCGATGAGCATGCACAGGGCCCAGTCGACGGCGATGGCGCCCATGCGCCGTCCGGGCCGTGCGATCGATCCCGGCCCCTCCTCCGGCAGGCCGAGCTGCTCGCCGCGGTACCCGAAGTCGACGCCCGCTTCCTCTGCCGCCGCACGAGGGCCGGAGAGCCACGATCCGATTGCTTGCCTGTTGTCCACCCGTCCACGGTACTGCGCCCGATTTCGTACGAGGACGGGCGGGGTAGGGCGAATGACACCTGGCTCGAACCCGCCTCGGTTAACTTCCGCGAAACAAATGGGTCATGCTTGAGAAATCCCCCGTCCCTATGGTCGGGTCCCAGCGTGTGCCACCGCACTGGCCGCACAACGAGCTGCAACCCCGTCCCCGCCTGGGGGCCGGGAGTAGGAGGAGTTGGATGTTCCAGAACGCCGACGACGCAAAGAAGTTCATCGCGGACGAGGACGTGAAGTTCGTAGATGTCCGGTTCTGCGACCTGCCCGGAGTGATGCAGCACTTCACGATCCCGGCAGCGGCGTTCGACCCGAACGAGGAGCTGGCCTTCGACGGATCGTCGATCCGCGGCTTCCAGGCCATCCACGAGTCCGACATGGCGCTGCGCGCGGACCTGTCGACCGCCCGGGTCGACCCCTTCCGCCGCGACAAGACCATCAACATCAACTTCTTCATCCACGACCCGATCACGGGCGAGCAGTACAGCCGTGACCCGCGCAACATCGCCAAGAAGGCCGAGGCCTACCTCGCGTCCACCGGCATCGCGGACACCGCGTACTTCGGTCCCGAGGCGGAGTTCTACGTCTTCGACAACGTCCGCTTCCAGACGTCGGCGAACGAGAGCTTTTACCACATCGACTCCGAGGCCGGCGCCTGGAACACCGGCGCGGTCGAGAACAACCGTGGCTACAAGGTCCGCTACAAGGGCGGCTACTTCCCGGCCCCGCCGGTCGACCACTTCGCCGACCTGCGTGCCGAGATCTCCCTGGAGCTGGACAAGAACGGCCTCCAGGTCGAGCGCCAGCACCACGAGGTCGGCACCGCCGGCCAGGCGGAGATCAACTACAAGTTCAACACGCTGCTCGCCGCGGCCGACGACCTGATGCTCTTCAAGTACATCGTGAAGAACGTCGCCTGGCGCAACCAGAAGACCGCGACCTTCATGCCGAAGCCGATCTTCGGTGACAACGGCTCGGGCATGCACGTCCACCAGTCGCTGTGGGCCAACGGCGACCCGCTCTTCTACGACGAGCAGGGCTACGCGGGCCTGTCGGACACCGCCCGCTACTACATCGGCGGCATCCTCAAGCACGCCCCGTCGCTGCTCGCCTTCACGAACCCGACGGTGAACTCGTACCACCGCCTGGTCCCGGGCTTCGAGGCGCCGGTCAACATGGTGTACTCGCAGCGCAACCGCTCCGCGGCCATGCGTATCCCGATCACGGGCTCGAACCCGAAGGCCAAGCGCGTCGAGTTCCGCGCGCCGGACCCGTCCTCGAACCCGTACCTGGCGTTCTCGGCGCTGCTGATGGCCGGCCTGGACGGCGTCAAGAACAAGATCGAGCCGCCGGAGCCGATCGACAAGGACCTCTACGAGCTGGCTCCCGAGGAGCACGCGGGCGTCGCCCAGGTCCCGACCTCCCTCCCCGCGGTCCTCGACGCCCTCGAGGCGGACAACGAGTACCTGCAGGCGGGCGGCGTCTTCACGTCCGACCTGATCGAGACGTGGATCGACTACAAGCGCACGAACGAGATCGCCCCGATCCAGCTGCGGCCGCACCCGCACGAGTTCGAGCTGTACTTCGACATCTAGAACGGCCGGGGCCGCGTGAGCCCGGCGCCGCGTCAGCATGGACGGCGGGCCGTCTCCCCGAACGGGGAGGCGGCCCGCTGTTCTGTCTGTTTCGGTCGTTCTCGCGCTGGCACCGGCTAATGTCGCTCCCGTCTCCCTCTCCCTCCTCCCCCACACACGATCTGCCCAGATCAGCCGCTGCCTAGGTGAGCACCCCACATGAGCGAAAAAGTGACATTCCCGAGCGTCGTCGGCCCCGCACTGGCCGGGGTGATCGATCTGCCGGAGGGCGAGGTCCGAGGCTGGGCGCTCTTCGCGCACGGATTCACCCTGGGCAAGGAATCGCCGGCCGCCGCGCGCGTCAGCAAGCAGCTGGCGCGCGAGGGGATCGGCACGCTGCGCTTCGACAATCTCGGGATCGGGGACTCCGAGGGCGACTGGGGGGACGGTTCCTTCACGGTCAAGGTGCAGGACACCGTCCGTGCCGCGGCCTTCATGGCGGAGCGAGGGACTCCGGTGGATTTGCTGGTGGGGCACTCGTGGGGAGGCGCCGCCGCCATCGCTGCCGCCTGCGAGATCCCCGGCCTGCGCGCGCTGGCCACGATCGCGGCGCCCGTCGACCCCAGTCATGTCGAGCGGCAGTACGACTCCGTCCTGGATCGCGTCCTCAGTGACGGCGCGCACGAGTGGTTCGTCGGCGGGAGGACTCTGGTCCTCAAGCGCGCCTTCGTCGAGGATGTGCGCCGGGCTCACCTGCGCGACCGGATCAGCGACGTGGACGTTCCGCTCCTCGTGGCGCATTCGCCCACCGACTCCACCGTCGACATCTCCAATGCCGCGGAGATCTTCCAGGAGGCACGGCACCCGCGCAGCTTCATCTCGCTCGAAGGCGCGGACCATCTGCTGACCGCGCGAGGGCAGGCGCAACGGGCCGCTCACATCATCAGCGCCTGGGCCGACCAGTACCTCGACGAGCCCCGGCCCTAGGGCAGCCGGGGTCCGTGTAATTCGGGCGACCGCGGCGGGTGCCGCACCCTACGATCGCCGTCTCGGTGGGCGGGGCGAGGGGAAGCGGTCGCGATGAGCTGGTTCGGCGGGGGCAGGGAGAGCGAGCTGCTGCGGGTTGTCCGCGGGGCTTCCTTGTGGGATGTGCTGGATGTTTCGGAGCCTTCCGCCTGGATCGCATTCGATGCCGACGTGCGCGGCATGTATACGCGGTGGGACGCCTTGGAACCCGGTGAGAGTCGGACCGCCCTTGATCTGTGCTCCGGCGACGGCCGGGTGCGCGCGGCCGCGTTGCGGCGGGTCGCGGCGTATCCGGTGCTCCTGCCGCTGGTCGTCGTTCGCTGTGCCGACTGGGCCGCGCCCGTACGGGAGAAGGCGCGCGGCATGGTGCGTGAGGCGCTGCCCCGGCTCGGTGCAGGGGAGCTGGCCGCGCTGGCGCCCGTGGTGCTGCGGGTGGGGCGGCGGCAGCGCGGAGTCTTCGCCGTCGGGCTGTTGCGGGAGCTCCTGAGCGGGGCGACGGGCCACGCACGGCTCGTGCCGTTGCTCGGCCACGGAGATCCCTCAGTACGCCGCTTCGCTCATCGCATCGCCGTCGACGAGCACGTCCTGTCGGCGGCCGAGCTGGCCCGTAGCGCCGCGCTCGACAGTGATGTCGTCGTCCAGAACCTCTGCGCCGACGCCGCCCTCGCGGGCGTGGGTGAGGGGGTGGACGAGCGTGCGTACGACGCCGTCGTGGCACCCTTGCTCGCTGCGCGCAGCCCCCGTGTCCGGTCCGCCGGGGTCACCGCTCTGCGGCGCGTCGGGCGGGCGCGAGAGGCCCGGTCGTATCTCGTCGACCGGTCGGCGCTCGTGCGGGCCTGTGCCCGTTACGTGCTGAAGCAGGCCGGGGTCGATCCGTTGCCGCTCTACCGGGTGTGGTGTGCCGAGCCCGGTGACCCGGCTCTGCCGCCCGGTGCGGCCGTCGGTCTCGGTGAGTGCGGGGCGCGTGCGGACGCCGGGTTGCTGTGGCCGCTGCTCGGGCATCCGGTGTCGGCGGTACGGGCGCGTGCCATGGCCGGGCTGCGGGTGCTCGACGTCGCGGACACCGAGCGGCTGCGGCCGCTCCTGGACGATCCCGCACCCGCCGTCGCCCGCGAGGCCTGCGCGGCGCTGCTGCCCTCAGCGCGGCAGCTGCCCACCGAGTGGTTGATGGCGCGTATCGGTCCCGAGCTGCCCCGGGCCACCCGCGTCGCCGCCTTTCGGCTGCTCTGCGCTCAGGGCGGTCCTGGTCGACTGCGGGCCGCGACCACCCTGCTGGAAGACGCCGACGCCAAGCTTCGACTCCGGGCCGAGCAGATCGTCCGGGGCCGCTGACACCAGCGGTGGGAAGCGCGGCGGCAAGCGCGGTGAAAGCGTGACGGAGGGTTCAGGCCCGTAGGAAGCGGATCGTCGGGTGGGGTTCCTCGTGGTGGTGGGTGACCTCCGCTCGGACCCCGTACACCTTTGCTATCAGTTCCTCCGTGATCACCTCGGACGGTGTGCCCGAGGCGTGGGCCACTCCCTCGCGCAGGACCAGTACGTGGTCGCAGAACATGGCCGCCAGGTTGAGATCGTGCAGGGCTATCACGCTGGTCAGGGGGAGGTCCGCCACCAGGGACAGGAGGTCCAGCTGGTGGTGGATGTCCAGGTGGTTCGTGGGTTCGTCCAGGAGGAGCTCCTGGGGAGTCTGGGCCAACGCCCTTGCTATCTGGACGCGTTGGCGCTCGCCGCCCGAGAGTGTGTGCCAGGACTGGGTGGCGCGGTCGGCAAGGCCCGTGCGGGTCAGGGCCTCGCGTACCGCCTCGTCGTCCTGGGGTGTGGGGGCGGACCACGCCCTGCTGTGCGGGATGCGGCCCAGGCGTACTACCTCCTCCACCGACAGCTCGACCTGTGTGGTTGCCTCTTGGTCCACCATCGCCACCCTGCGTGCCACTCTGCGGCGGCCCACCTCCCGCAGCGGGTCACCGTCGAGGGTGACCACCCCGGATGTCGGGGTCAGGACGCCCGCCAGGATGCGCAGGAGCGTTGACTTGCCCGAGCCGTTCGGGCCGAGCAGGCCGACCGTGGCTCCGGGGGGCGGGGCCAGGGTCACTCCGTCGATGATGAGGTGGCCCGCGGTTGTTCTGGTGACCCTGTCCGCCCGTAGGCCTGAGTCGGTGTGCTCGGTGTGCTCGGTGTGCTCGGTGCGGTCGGTGTGGTCGGTGTGGTCGGTATGCGGGGTCATGTTGTTCTGCCCGTCTTCCTCGTGCGGTAGAGGACCAGGACGAAAGCCGGGACGCCGATCAGGGACGTGACCACCCCCACGGGGACCTCCTGGGGGTCGAGGACCGTGCGGGCCAGCGTGTCCACCCACACCAGGAACACCGCGCCCGCGAGTGCCGTGACCGGGAGCAGGCGTGCGTGGCCGGAGCCGACGAGCGCACGGGCCGCGTGCGGCAGGACCAGGCCCACGAAACCGATGGCGCCCGCGCTGCTGACCAGTGCCGCCGTGAGCAGGGCCGTCACGGAAAGCAGCAGCAGGCGGACGCGGGCCACGTGGACGCCCAGCGTCGCCGCCGCGTCCTGGCCGAACGCGAACGCGTCCAGGGTGCGGGCCTGCGTCAGGCAGACGGCGAGCGCCGCGAAGAGCACCGCCGCGCACAGCGAGACGTCCGTCCAGCCCACCCCGCTCAGCGAGCCGAGCAGCCAGAACAGGACACTCCGCGTGGTCTCCGCGTCGCCCGAGGTCAGGATCACGAAGGAGGTGAGCGAGGAGAAGAGCTGCATGGCCGCCACCCCGGAGAGCACCACCCTGTCGGCGCTTCCGCCCAGGCTGTGGCTGAGCAGCAGCACGAGCGCGAAGGAGACGACGGCCCCGACGAAGGCGCCCGCCGAGACCGACACCACTCCCCCGCCGACCCCCAGGACGACGATCGCGACCGCGCCGGTGGACGCCCCCGAGGAGACGCCGAGCACGAAGGGGTCGGCGAGCGGGTTGCGCAGGAGGGACTGGAGGACGGTCCCGCAGACCGCGAGGCCCGCGCCGCAGACCGCCGCGAGGAGTGTGCGCGGCATGCGCAGGTTCCAGACGATGCCGTCCCGGATGGGCGTCAGCGTCGCCTCGCCCCAGCCGAGGTGCGCCGCGACCGCCGACCACACGTCGGGTACGGAGATGTCCGCGGGGCCGATGGTGACGGCCACCGCCACGGAGAGGGCGAGGGCGGCGAGGCCCGCCGTCCAGAGCAGGGCGGAACGTATGCCGCCCGGGGCGGCCGTCCTCACTCGTCGAGGCCGAACTCGCGCAGGGCGGCGGCGACTTGTTCGATGCCGTCCACCGTGCGGATCGTCGGGTTCATGGCCTGGCCGCTCAGCAGCACGTACCGCTTCTTCTTCACGGCGGTCAGGTTCTTGGTGACGGGGTTGGACTCCAGGAACTCGATCTTCTTCTTCGCGCTCTCGGCCGTCTGCGACTTGCGGGTGAGGTCGCCGATGACCAGGACGTCCGGGTCGCGGTCGGCCACCGTCTCCCAGTTGATCTGGGGCCACTCGTCGCGGGTGTCGTCGAAGACGTTCTGCACGCCGAGTTCGCGGGTGATGATGCCCGGCGCCCCGCAGCAGCCGGCGATGTAGGGCGCGTCGGAGTTGGCGAACCAGTAGAGGAGCGAGGTGCCGGACGCCTTGGTGTGCTCGATGGTCCTGGTGGCCTTCGCCACCCGGCCCTTGAGGTCCGCGATCAGGCGTTCGCCGCGCTTCTCGACCCCGAACGCCTTGGCCAGGTCCCGTACTTCGCCGTAGACGGTGTCCATGGTCAGCGTCTTGACGCGGCGGCCGTCGCCGTCGCCGCTGTTGTCCTTGCCCGCGCAGTCGGAGGGCGAGACGTAGGCGGGTACGCCGAGTTCGGCGAACTTGGCGCGGTCGGCGACGCCGCCCTTGCTGACCGTCGCCAGGAAGGAGGCGGTGACGAAGTCCGGTTCCTTGGCGAGGACCTTTTCGAAGGAGGGGTACCTGTCGGCGAGCCGGTCGACCTTGGCGTTGTCCTTCTCCAGGCCCTTGAGCACCGGGTCCGTCCAGGTGCCGGTGCCGGCCATGCGGTCCGCGAGGCCGAGGGAGAGCAGGATCTCCGTGGAGCCCTGGTCGAGGGAGACCGCTCGCCGCGGGGGCGCCTTGATCTCCGCCTTCTTGCCGCAGGAGGTGAGGGTCAGCGGGTAGCCGGCGGCCTTGCCGTCCGTGGCGGAGGTGGTCGTGGTGCCGCCTCCGCAGGAGGTCAGCGTGACGGCGAGGGCCGCGACGAGGAGGACGGGCACCCGTACACGACGGGACAGAATACGTACATGACGGGCGGTGGAAGACACACGATCCCTTGAGTCTCACGGCTCATACGCGGAGCCTGGCCTGTTTCGTCACCTCCGCCGCCCGGTGCGCGGACGAAGGTGCCAGCAGGTCTTCGGACTCGGGGATCGGCCGGACGGGGCGCCTTCCCAGGTGTCCGTGGACGCCCAGTGGCCGTTGCCCCGCCCGTTCCCCCTCACCGCTGCGCGTCAGTTCCGGATTCGCACCGGATTCCCTGGCCCTGGTGTGGGTTGACTGGCGTGCGCAAGTTATCACGCGAGGTCAGGAAGGCTGCTGGGGCCTCGGTGCGCCGCGGTAGGTGCCGAAGGACCATTTGTTGCCCTCGGGGTCGGCGATCGCGAACTCCCGGCTGCCGTAGGGCTTGTCCTCGATCTCACGGGTGATCTCGACCCCGGCGGCGCGAAGCCGCTGGTAGAGGTCGTCCACGTGATCGGTGACGACGTACGTGCCGAAGGTGCCCGGCTTCAGGCACCAGTCCCCGGCCCCGTCGTCGTACGAGCCGAGCATGATCGCGCCGCCCTCGGGCCAGTCGAGTTCGGCGTGCGCCACGCTGTCGCCGTCCTGATAGACGGCCGTGCGCAGGAAGCCGACCGTGCCGACCAGGAAGTCGATCAGTGCGGGGGCGTCGTGCGCCTGGAGGGTCGGCCAGACAGCGGGGGCGCGCTCCTCGGCCTCGGGGGCTCGCCCCTCGGAGTTGAGGGAAGAGGCGGACTGGGGCTGCTGGTTCTGCTTCTCGGTCGTGTTCATGGGTCCCACTCTTCGCCCCCGCCATAGCTCCCGGCTTGGATATTCCGGCACTCTTCGGCCAGCCAGGCGCTGGGGCTCGCGCCGGTGTACTGCCGGAAGTCCCGCACCAGGTGGGAGTGGTCGTAGTACCCGCAGTCCGCGGCCACACGGGCCAGGTCGGGGGCCGCGCCCGCCGCGACGGGGCGTACGACGGCGTTCCGTGCGCGCTGGAAGCGCATCAGGCGCCCGGCCTGCTTGGGGCTCAGGCCCGTCTCGGCGCGGAAGAGGGTGGTGAGGCGGCGTTCGCTGAGCGCGACGTGCCGGGAGAGCCCGCGCAGGGTGCCCACGCCCTGGTGCCGGGCCAGCCAGGCCCACGCCTCGCCGACTTCGGGCCGTACGGAGCCGAAGGAGGTGTCGGTGGCCGCGCGCTGCCTCAAGTAGGCGGAGAGGGAGGCGAACCGCTCCTCCCAGCCGCCCTGCTCGCACAGCAGCTCCCGCAGCTCGGCGGCGCGGCGCCCCATCACCTCCGCGCCGGGCGTCACCAGCTCTCCGGCGAGTTCCGCGGCCGGTACGCCGAACAGGGCGCGGGCGGCCAGCGGGTGCACGGCGAGCTGGATGCCCGCCTCGTGCTCGGGCCGCACGACGTAGGCCGGGGACTGGTGCAGGCCTCCGAGGACGATGTCCGTGCGGAGGGCGTCTCGGGTACCGACCTGCTCGGGGGTGGCGCCGGTGACGACGGGACCGTCCAGCGAGAAGATCAGCGTCAGGTACGGGGACGGCAGGCCGCGGTGCAGGCCCGGCCGCTCGCCCCGCGTGCGGTAGCCGACGGCGGACACCACCATGCCGTCGAGCCGCGGGGCGGCCCGCACGAACTCCCGGGAGACGGTCTCCATGCCTTCCAGTATGCGATGGGCGCCGCTACGGAGCAGGCCCAGAAGTGCGGCAGGCGCCCGTCTCCCCTACCCGCGCACGGCGGCCCCATGCCCGTCCCGTCCGGTGATGTCGATCATGGGAATCCCTGGTGTGACCTCATACGATGACCCGCCGCTCCGGACGGGGCGCAGACCGCTCTCAGGGGGCACGGAACCATGGCATCAAAGGCAAAGGGCAAGCTGGCCGTCATCGGCACGGCGGGCGCGCTCACCGCGGCCGTTCTGGCGGGGACGGCGCTCTGGCCGGGCAAGGACGCGACGGCCGCGGACGCCTCCGCGAAGACGGCGAGGACGGCGAAGGCCGCGACGTCCGAGCTGAAGCACTGGCCGAAGCCGGTCGCGAAGAAGCTGGGCAAGCTCATCGCGAAGAACGACCACAAGGGCGCGTACGCCGTCTTCGACGCGGACAACACGACGTACCGCAACGACCTGGAGGAGTCCCTCCTGCCCTTCCTGGAGATGAAGGGGGTGCTGACCCGCACGTCGATCGACCCGTCGCTGAAGATCATCCCCTTCAAGGACACGGCGAAGCACAAGGAGAGCCTCTACAGCTACTACAACCGGCTCTGCGAGGTCGACGACCAGGTCTGCTACCCGTGGGCCGCGCAGATCTTCTCCGGCTTCACGCTGAAGGAGCTCAAGGGGTACGTCGACGAACTCCTCGCCCACGACGAGCCGATCCCGGCCGAGTACTACGAGGACGGGAAGCTGACGAAGACCGAGGTGAAGCCGCCCGAGTTCTTCACCGGCATGCAGGAGCTCCACAAGTCGCTGCGCGAGCACGGCATCGAGGTCTACGTGGTCAGCGCGGCCAGCGAGGATCTGGTGCGCATGGTCCTCTCCGACCCCAAGTACGGCTACGGCGTGAAGCCCGAGAACGTCATCGGCGTCGGCCTGCAGCTCAAGAACCGCAGGACGGGCGAGGTCACCAGCTCCCGCAAGGAGATCGCGGAGGGCCGCTTCGACCAGAAGAAGCTCGCGGGACATGAGCTGACGCCGAACCTGTGGGCGCCCCTGACCTGGTACCAGGGCAAGCCCGCGGCCATCAACACGTACATCGACGAGTGGAAGAAGCCCGTCCTGGTGGCGGGCGACACCCCCAGGAGCGACGGCCCGATGCTGTTCCACTCGGCGGACGTGGAGCACGGCGGGGCACGGGTCTGGGTCAACCGCAAGGACGCGTACATGAAGGAGTTGGACGGGATGAAGCGGAAGAACGCCGACCGGCAGCGGGAGCTCGGCCAGAAGGTCACCGCGGACAAGCGGTGGCTGACGGTGGTCCCGGACGAGATCCGCTAGGCGCCGGAGCCCGCGCCCGCCTCTCCCTCCTCCCGGCCCGCGGCGTCGACCAGACCCGAGGAGATCGCCTCGGTCAGCGCCGCGTGGTCCCGGGCGTTCTGCGCGGCGTAGAGCAGCGCGAACTCCGCTATCGCCCGGTCGAAGGTGTCGGCGCCGCCCAGGTAGGCGGCGATGGCGATGCGGTCGCCGGAGCGGGCGTGGGCGCGGGCCAGGGCCGTGCCGCAGAGGCGGGCGTAGGAGCGCAGTTCCGCGGGGTTCATGGACTCGACGTCCGCGGAGCCCTTCATGTCGCGCAGTTGGCGCCAGTAGAAGGCACGGCCCTGGGGGCCCGTCATCCAGCCGAGGAAGATGTCGCCGGCCGCCTGGAGGAGTCGTTGACCGGCGACCACCCGGTGGCCGGGGTGGACGTACGGGCCTGCCGGGAGATGTTCCTCGACGACCGAGCGGACCGCCTCCTTGATCTGGAGGAAGAGCGGGTCCCCTTCGTCGCGCCCGGCGAGGAGCACGATGTAGCAGCGGGTGCCGACGCTGCCCACGCCGACGACTTTCCGCGCGGCGTCCACGAAGTGGTAGCGGTCCAGGAGGAGTCGGCGCTCCTCGGAGAGCGTGGAGCGGTAGTCGCCGAAGATCTTGCGGAGCGCGGCGAGGTCCGGGGCGCTGACGGGTTCGATGAGCGGCGGGTCGTGGATGATGCGGCGGACGCCGGGAGTTCCTTCGACCTTCTCGGTCAGCTTGCCGAGCGCCTGGAGGTTCGTCCGGCGGCGTGCGCGGTCCATGGCGGTCGCCGCGCGCTTGCGGTGTCCCGCGGAGCGGATGAGCGGCAACAGGTCGTGTGCGTCGGTCCGTTCGTACCAGACGGCAAGTTCGCCCATTGCGGCAAGACGTCTCATCGACGTGCGGTACGCCGCCACCGCCGCGAGGCAGGCCGCGCGTGCGGCGCCCCGCGGGTGGCCGTTGTCGCGGGATACCACGGCGATGCTCGCGGCCAGGCGTTTGACGTCCCACTCGAAGGGGCCGGGGCAGGTCTCGTCGAAGTCGTTCAGGTCGAAGAGCAGGGCGCGCTCCGGCGAGGCGAACAGGCCGAAGTTCAGCAGGTGCGCGTCGCCGCAGAGCTGGACCGTCAGGCCGGTGTCCCACTGGACGGCGAGATCCCCTGCCATGACGGCGGCGGCGCCCCGCAGGAAGGAGAACGGGGAGGCCGCCATGCGGGCGTACCGGATGGGCAGCAGTTCCTGGACGCGGTCCGCGCCCTGCCGCTCCAGGACGGCCACCGGGTCGGCGCGGTCGGCGGAAGGTATCCACGCCCCGTGCGAGGAGCGCGAGGCACGCTTGCGGGCGGCCTTGCCCTGGCGGGCACGCTCTTGCGGAGTGGTCATCGCCCCTCGCCCCTCTCCGTCGGCGGCACCCGGCAACAGCCTCCCCTCAGGAGCAGCCAATGCCGCCTATGGCGCGTACGCATGCCGGGTACGCCGAACGGGTGACCGCGCCCGAGGTGTGCCGGTGGTGCCGGGACCTCAGCTTCCGCCCGCCACCGCCCAGGCCGCCACCCTCTTGGCCAGCGCTCCTCCGGCCCGTGTCCACACGAAGTGGTCGAGGCGGGCGCCCGCCTCGGCCACGGAGTACCGCAGGCGGGTGACGCGGGCCGCGGGCACCTTGCCGACGAGGTGGTCAAGGGCGGCCACGGGGGCCCAGGTGTCGCCCTCCACGGAGACCGCGAGGACGGGCAGCGTGAGGGTGCGCAGGGCGGCCTCGTAGTCGTGCGGGGAGCCGGGGGACGAGTAGCGGCCCGTACGCCCCTGACGTGCCCAGTCGCGCATGATGCCTTTGGGCTGGTTGCCGCCGAAGCCGAGCCGGGTGCCGGGCCAGCGGCCGAGCAGCGTCGACGTGGCCGCGGTGAACAGCTCGCCGATGAGCAGCAGGGGCCCGCGCAAGGGGCCGTACGCCCGGAACCAGACGGAGCCCGAGGCGACGAGGGCGACTCCGTCGACGCCGGGGCCGATCCCCAACGCGGCGTGCACCAGGCCCAGTTGTCCGCCCATGCTGTGGCCGAGGAGGTACAGCGGTGACTGGGGGCCCAGTTCGGCGCGTATCGCTTCGAGGACCGCGACGAGGTCCTGCTCCACGATCGTGCCGTATCCGTGGTCGAGGGCGTCCGGGTCCGTCACGCGCGGGGTGCTCTCCCCCTGCCCCCGCATGTCCACGGTCAGGGCGGTGAGCCCTTCGGCGTGCAACTGGCGTGCGAACGCGCGGTAGTAGCGGGCGGGGGTGCCCATGGCGGGGAGGATGAGGACGGCCGGCGCGGGGCGTGGCGACGCCTCGCTCCCGCGCAGGCCGCGGACGGGAAACCGCGCCCCGTCCGGGAGTTGGGCGGTGACGAGCAGCGGCAGCTCGTCCGCGGGCTCCTGCTGGGCGGGGGCGGATTCCGGCTGAGTCATGCGGACAGCATGGACCACGCCCACGGGCGGCGGCCCTGGGGCCCCCGCCCGTACGCCCGCGCGCGTCGGTTCAGCGGCTGTACCGCATCAGGGCGCGCACCATGTGGCAGGTGATGTCCGACGGCGGGTGGATTCCCACGTCCTCCGCCATGCGCCGGATTCGGGTGTTGTTCGCTTGGTTCGCCAGATAGACACCGGAGTCGAGCAGGGCTATCGCGAGACGCATGGCCTTCAGGCGCCGGTTGTGCGTGATGTACCACTCGCGCGGCCGTCCGGCCGGGAGCGGTCGCTTCTCCAGTGGTGCGTACGTCGGGTCGATGAACACGGGCCGGGAAGCGTTGCGCTTCGACTTCGATGTGAGTGCGGCAGCGGGCACAGGCATCCTCCTGTCGCGATCAGGACCCCCGTCGGGAACCCTCGAACATTGCTTCAATTCTACTGCCGGGCACTGACAATCGCCGCTGGCCAGACGGCCTTTGAGGCCGTGTGACGGATGGGTCGGGGGTGGGTCGCGGGTAGCGTGTGCGGCATGGAGATCTGGATCAATCCCGCCTGCTCGAAGTGCCGCAGCGCGCTCACCCTGCTCGACGCCGAGGGTGCCGACTACACCGTCCGCCGCTATCTGGACGACGTCCCCACGGAGGAGGAGATCCGTGCCGTCCTGGAGCGGCTCGGCCTGGAGCCGTGGGACATCACGCGCACCCAGGAGGACGTGGCCAAGGAGCTGAACCTGAAGGACCGCGAGGCCTGGCCGCGCGACGCGTCGGGCCGCGACCGCTGGATCGCGGCGCTCGCCGACCATCCCAAGCTCATCCAGCGGCCCATCATCACCGCCGACGACGGCACCGCGGTAGTGGGGCGGACGGAGGAGGCGGTACGGGACGCGCTGTCCCGGTAGTCGCGGCCTCGCGCGCGGCGGCAGATGACGGCCGACCGATGCGCGACATCCGGCAAATCGTTACATACACCCCCATAAGGTTGGGCACTCCCTGGAAGGAGTGCACCCGTGCGGAAGCTGACGTCCGGAGGTGTATACGGGACCGTCCTCGCGAGCGCGCTCGTCGCGGCGCTGCACTCGGAGAAGCAGACCTACACCCCCTTCTACGACGCGTCCTGGATCATGGTCACCGCGGGCACGGCCGCCCTCGCGCACGGCTACGCGCATCACATGTCCACGCACCGGCCCGGCACCGGCCTGCACCGGTGGCGGCAGCTGGGCCGGGAGCTCATGGACGAGTGGCCGGTGATCGTGGCCTGTTGGCCCACCGTGGCGCTGCTCCTCCTCGCCGGAACCTTCGGCTGGTCCGAACCGCCCGTCACCTGCTCCGCGCTGCTGCTGAACGCGGCGCTCCTGCTCGGCTGGGGCACCTTCGCCGCGCTCAGGTCGGGTTACCGGCGCCGCTCGGCCGTGCTGCTCGGCATGGCCGACGCGGCGATCGGGCTGCTGATCGCGGTGGCCAACGCCGTCATCAAGTGACCCGGGGAGTTAAGTGGGCCACATCCGCCGCAGGTAACACGGGGTTCACATTCGAGCAATGGACGGGAAATCGCGCGTTGGCAGGCTGCGCGACATCACCACGGCACCGCAGCACCCGCACGTTCTGCGCCGTACCGAGCGTTTAAAGGATGACCCCGTGACCTTCAAGGCTGAGTACATCTGGATCGACGGCACTGAGCCGACCGCCAAGCTCCGTTCCAAGACGAAGATCATGACGGACGGCGCCGGGCTCCCGAACTGGGGCTTCGACGGATCCAGCACCAACCAGGCCAAGGGTCACGCATCCGACCGCGTGCTCAAGCCGGTCTTCACCTGCCCCGACCCGATCCGCGGCGGCGACGACGTACTCGTGCTGTGCGAGGTCCTCAACACGGACATGACGCCGCACGAGTCCAACACCCGTGCCGCGCTCGTCGAGGTCGAGGAGCGGTTCGGCTCGCAGGAGCCCATCTTCGGCATCGAGCAGGAGTACACCTTCTTCGAGGGCGACCGCCCGCTCGGCTTCCCCGTCGGCGGCTTCCCCGCCGCGCAGGGCGGCTACTACTGCGGTGTCGGCGCCGACGAGATCTTCGGCCGTGACATCGTCGAGGCCCACCTGGAGAACTGCCTCAAGGCGGGCCTCGGGATCTCCGGCATCAACGCCGAGGTCATGCCGGGCCAGTGGGAGTTCCAGGTCGGCCCGCTCTCGCCGCTCGAGGTCTCCGACCAGCTGTGGATCGCCCGTTGGCTGCTCTACCGCACCGCAGAGGACTTCAAGGTGTCGGCCACGCTCGACCCGAAGCCGGTGAAGGGCGACTGGAACGGCGCGGGCGCGCACACCAACTTCTCGACGAAGGCGATGCGCGAGGGCTACGACGCGATCATCACCGCCGCCGAGTCCCTCGGTGAGGGCTCCAAGCCGATGGACCACGTCAAGAACTACGGCGCGGGCATCGACGACCGCCTCACCGGCCTGCACGAGACCGCCCCCTGGAACGAGTACAGCTACGGCGTCTCGGACCGCGGCGCCTCGGTCCGCATCCCGTGGCAGGTCGAGGTGGAGCAGAAGGGCTACATCGAGGACCGCCGCCCGAACGCGAACGTCGACCCGTACGTCGTGACGCGTCTGATCGTCGACACGTGCTGCACCGCCCTGGAGAAGGCCGGCCAGGTCTGATCGCAGTGACCGCACGTGCCTCGCACGTTCCCGAAGGGGGCGTCCGCCGGACCGGCGGACGCCCCCTTCGGCATGGCAGCGTGCGAGAGGGAGCGACCCCGGCCCCCCTCATCTGCTTCAATGGACTCATGGGCAGCCACGGGAACACCGCTACGGGTCGTGATCACGACCTGGAGCCGTTCTGGCCCTCCCGTCAGCACCACGACTTCGACCGGGTGTGTTGCCGCGCGACGAACGCGCAGGCCCTCTAACGCCGTTCACCCGGCTTTCGCCTGACGCGCACGACGTACGTACGTCCTCGACGACTGACGACTCCTTCGCGCGAAAGAGCTGACTTCCATGGCGAACTCCCGTTCCTTCCCGGCCTCCACCGCTTCGACCGCCGCCGCCACGGCCACCGCACCACCGCAGGCCGGCCACGGCCGCGGGCGGCTGCGAGCCGTCGCCCCGGACGAGGTGGCGCAGATCACCGACTTCCTGCCGCCGGGCGCGACCTGGCTGCCCGCGCCCCAGCACACGCTGCCCACGCTGCCGGGCCGGCCGCCGATGATCGGCTACCTGGTCCTCGTACCGGCCGGGCAGGAGCCGGTGGCCACTGTCTCTGCCCCCGCCACCGCCGCGCCCGAGCCCCGGCAGGCGTCCGGCGGTCCCGTGTGGATCGACGCCGTGCAGCGTGCGGCACGGGTCGACGACCGACCGCTCGACCTCACCTACCTGGAGTTCGAGCTGCTCGCGCATCTCGTCGCCCACCCCCACCGGGTGCACACGCGCGACCAGTTGGTCACCACGGTGTGGGGCTACGGACACGTGGGCGACGGACGCACCGTGGACGTCCACATCGCGCGGCTGCGGCGCAAGCTGGGGGCCGAGCACCGCGGGACGATCCAGACGGTGCGGCGGGTCGGCTACAAGTACGCACCGCCGGCATCCCGCTGACCTCCGGTTTCCCGGGGCGGGCCGGGCTCTGCCGCCAGCAGAACCCGGTTCCCCCGACAGCCGGGAGCGGGCAGAGTCTGCGCCATGAGACTTCTGATGCTGGGCGGTACGCAGTTCGTGGGGCGGGGCGTCGTCGAGGCGGCGCTCGCGCGTGGCTGGGAGGTGACGGTCTTCCACCGGGGGCAGCACGAGGCGCCCACCGGCGCGGTGTCGCTGTTCGGTGACCGTACGGCGGAGGGCGGCCTCGACGCGCTCGCCGCCTTCGACGGCGAGTGGGACATCGTCGTCGACACCTGGTCGGGTGCGCCGCGCGCGGTGCGGGACACGGCGCGGCTGCTCGCGGGGCGGGCCGGGCGCTATGTGTATGTGTCGAGCGCGTCCGTGTACCGGTATCCGGGGGTGGCGGGTTCGGACGAGAGCTACCCGCTGGTCGAGGGGGACCCCGACGCGGATTCGGTGGCGTACGCGCAGGACAAGCGGGGTGGCGAGCTCGCCGCCGTCGCGGAGTTCGGGGCCGAGCGCACGGTGCTCGCCCGCGCCGGACTGATCCTCGGTCCGTACGAGAACGTCGGGCGGCTGCCGTGGTGGCTGAACCGGGTCGCGCGGGGCGGGCCCGTACTGGCGCCGGGGCCACGGGAGTTGGACCTTCAGTACATCGACGTGCGGGACCTCGCGGAGTGGGTCCTGGATGCCGCCTTCGCGGGTCTGCACGGCCCGTACAACATCATCTCCCCCATGGCGCACACCACGATGGAGGAGTTCCTTGAGGCGTGCGTGGCCGTGGCGGGCGCGGCCGACGTGGAGCTGCGCTGGACCGACCCGGCGGTGATCGCCGAGCACGGCATCGAGCCGTGGTCGCAGCTCCCGGTGTGGCTCCCGCCGGGCGAACTGCACGACACCATGCACCGCACGTCCACCGAGAAGGCGGTGGCCGCGGGGCTGCGTGCGCGGCCCGTGGCCGAGACTGTCGCGGACACCTGGACCTGGCTCCGGTCCCTGGGAGGCGTGGCCCCGCAGCGCCACGACCGCGGGGCCAAGGGCGTCGACCCCGAGGTGGAGGCGAAGGCGCTGGGGCTGTAGCAAGAAAACGGAGCGGTGGGGCGGCCCGGGGGGGACGGGGGGGCCCCCCCCCCCCACCGGCCCGGGGGGCCGCGCGCCAACCCCCCCCCCCCCCCCCCCCC
>NZ_JBSGUA010000001.1:355497-785640 GCF_053607685.1 Streptomyces sp. NPDC055099
CCCGGGGGGCCCCGGCGCGCCCCCCCGTGGGGGGGCCCCCGGGGGTGGGGATTTAACAACAAACGGGCGCGGGGGCCCCCCGGGTGCCCCCGGGGGGCCCCACCGCCCCTTCAGGGGCGCGGGGAACTGCGCGACAAGCCCCCACCGGCCCGCAGCCGCATCACGGCACTTCCCGGCGGAGCACCTACACCCTGGCCGACGGAACCGGCTGGGTTCCACGCTGCTCAGGTCCCACAGGCGTCTCGCCGTGCGAGATCCTCGGCAGCCACGAGAGGTAGCGCGGCGTACGCCAGTTGCGCTCGCCGAGGAGGGTCATCAGGGACGGCAGCAGCACCATCCGCACGACCGTCGCGTCCAGCAGGACCGCCACCCCGAGGCCGACGCCCATCTGCTGCATGTCCTGCATGGACAGGGTGCCGAAGACCGCGAAGACCGCCACCATGATCACGGCCGCGCCCGTCACCGCGCCCGCGGTCCGCGTGATGCCCTCGCGGATCGCCGCGCGGTTGTCCAGGCCCCGTTCCCGCGCCTCGCTGATCCGCGAGACCACGAACACGTGGTAGTCCATCGACAGGCCGAAGAGGACCACGAGGACGAACAGCGGCATCCAGTTCTCGATCGCGCCCACCTGCTCCGAGCCGATCAGCTCCGCACCCCAGCCGTGCTGGAAGACCGCGGTCATCACGCCGTAGGCCGCGCCCACCGAGAGGAGGTTGAGGCCGATGGACGTCACCGCGATCACCACCGAGCGGAAGCTGAAGAGCATCAGCAGGAACGTCACCGCCGCGATGAAGGCGAACACCGGCACGATGCCCTTGCTGAGCTGGTCGCTGAAGTCCTCGGACTCGGCGAGGTCGCCGCCGACGTACGCGTCCGCGTCCAGGCCGTCGAAGGCGGCGGGGACCACGTCGTCGCGCAGCTCGCCGAGCGCCTCCTTGGACTTCGCGTCACTGCCGTCACCGGGCAGCGGTACGTCGATCTCGGCCACGCCCGCGCTCTTGTGGACGGTGAGTTCGGCGCCCTTGCCCGCGTCCCGTACCACCGCGGCCAGCGCGTCCCGCGTCTCCTTCGACCCGATGTCGTCCGCCTTGACGACCACCCGGGCCGGCGCGGGGCCGCCCGGGAACTCCTGGGTGATCTCCCGGAAGGAGACCGAGAGCGGCGCGTCCGAGCCGAACTGCTTCTCCAGGCCCAGCTGTTCGGTCTTCATGCCGAGCGCGGGAGCGGCGAGCGCGAGCAGCAGGACCGCCGAGCCGACGGCGAAGAACTTCGGCTTGGCCAGGACCGGCCGGAGCAGCTTGCCCGCGATGCCGCCACTGGCGTGCGCGCCCTTCTTGTTCTTGCGGTTGAGGAAGGGGATGCGCCCCGCGTTGATCCGGTCGCCGAGCGCGGACAGCAGCGCGGGAAGCACCGTCACCGAGCCGAGCATCGCCACGCACACGACCAGGATCGTGGCGACCGCGAAGCCCTTGAAGAGCAGCAGGCCGGAGAGGAACATGCCCGCCATCGCGACCATCACCGTCAGGCCCGAGACCAGTACGGCCCGCCCGCTGGTGGCCGCCGCGATCCGCAGCGCGGTCTCCGCGTCGTGTCCCGCCGCGCGCTCGTCCCGCTCGCGCCGCAGATAGAACAGGCAGTAGTCGACGCCGACGGCGAGCCCCATCAGGAACATCACCGAGTACGTCGTCTCGAACAGGTGCAGCTGGTGGCTGGCGAGCGAGAGCAGGCCGAAGGCCGCCACGCACGCGGTCAGCGCGAGCCCGACCGGAAGCAGCGCGGCGACCACCGCGCCGAAGGCGACCAGGAGGATACCGAGGGCCAGCGGCACCGCGGTGAACTCGGCCCTGGTGAGGTCGTCCGCGAGCAGGTCGCTGAGCTGCTTCTCGGAACTGGCGTCACCGAACTGGTAGACGGAGACGCCCTGTTGGGCTCCGTCGTCCTTGGCCTTCTGCACCGCGTCGAGCACGGGCTGCACACGGTCGGCCGCGTCGTCGGACGCGCCCTTCATCTCGAAGCGGAGCAACGCGTCCTTGCCGTCCTCCGAGGGCAGCGGCGCCTGCATCTCGCGTGTCTCGCCGGTCGCGGTCAGCGCCTTGGAGAGGTCGCTCGCCGCGTCCCGCCAGCCGTCCGCCGTCTTCGAACTGACCATGACGAGCTCGCCCGCGGGCTGCTCGACGCCCGCGTCCTTGAGGATCGTCGCGGCGCGGCCCGATTCGCCGACCCCCATCTCGTCGTCGGAGGCGGTGACCATGCCCGAGGCCCCGCCGATGGTCGTGGCCAGCACGACGAAGAGCAGCCAGCCGAGGATGGCCGTCTTGCGGTGGTGCGCGCTCCACACCCCGAGTCGTGCCGCGAGGTTTGGCCTCATGGCGTTTCGCCCCCATAAGTAAGCAGTGGATAAGCCGGTTGTTGACGAGGACAACGCTAGAAATCCGGGGCCCGCCCACCCAGCCGCCGAAGCCCCCACTGTCCGAAGCACAGGGCGAGGTCAGGGGGTGTCGTCAGGTACACCCCCGGCTCGGGTGCCGGACCCAATGACCGGTGCCTGGCCCAGCGGCGAGAATGTGTTCATGCCACTGGGAGAGATGGGGATCAAAAAATGACGAGGGTCCGTGAATCCGTGATCGCGGGAGCCCGTGGGCTCTACCTGGCGGTCGCCACGCTCGCCGGTTCGATCACTCTCTTCGTGCTGTCGGTCCTCTCGATCGCCTTCATCCTGCTCGGCATCGGCGTCTTCACGACGCCGGTGATCCTGACGCTCGTACGCAAGTGGGCGGACCTGCGCCGCGTCCAGGCCGGCGCATGGTCGGACGTGCGCATTCCCTCGCCCTACCGCCCCTTCCCCGCGGACCTGCGCGGGGGTGTCACCGGGCAGGTGGAGCGCACCTCGCTGATGCTGAAGGACCCGGCGACCTGGCGTGACCTGCAGTGGCTCCTCGTCGACATGACCGCGGGCTGCGTCACGGCTGTCTTCGCGCCCGCGCTGCTGCTCTACATGCTGTACGGCTACGTCCTGGCCCTCGGCGTCTGGAAGCCGATCTACGAGGCGGGCGGCGGCGAGTGGTACGGCTTCATCCACGTCACCTCGCAGGGTGATGCCAACATGGCGGCCCTGCTCGGCACCGCGCTCGGCATCACCGGTGTCTTCGCCAACACCTCCATCGTGCGCGGCCACTTCGTCCTGACGCGGGCGCTGCTCGCGCCCACCACCTCCATGCGGGAGCGTGAACTGGCCCAGCGTGTCGACCGGTTGACCGAGACCCGGCACGACGCCGTGGACACCTCGGCCGCCGAACTGCGCCGCATCGAGCGGGACCTGCACGACGGGGCGCAGGCCCGTCTGGTCGCGATGGGCATGGACCTCGGCACCATCGAGGCGATGATCGAGAAGGACCCGGCGAAGGCCAAGGAAATGATCGCCAAGGCCCGGCAGAACTCCGGCGAGGCGCTGACCGAGCTGCGTGACCTGGTCCGCGGCATCCACCCGCCGGTACTCGCCGAGCGTGGCCTCGGTGACGCGGTGAAGGCCCTCGCGCTGCGGCTTCCGGTGCGGACGGAGGTGGACGTGGAGCTGTCCGGCCGTGCCGACGAGCCGGTGGAGTCGGCGACGTACTTCGCGGTGAGCGAGGCGCTGACCAACGCCATCAAGCACTCGGGGGCGGACCGCATCTGGGTGGACGTCCACCACGCGCAGGGCATGCTGCGCGTCGCGGTCACCGACAACGGCAAGGGCGGCGCGTCCATCGGCTCGGGGTCCGGGCTGAGCGGGATCGAACGCCGACTCGGTACATTCGACGGCGTACTGGCCGTCAGCAGTCCCGCGGGCGGCCCGACCATGGTGACCATGGAGATCCCTTGCGAGTTGTCCTAGCCGAAGATCTCTTCCTGCTGCGTGACGGCCTGGTGCGGATGCTGGAGGCATTCGACTTCGAGATCGCCGCCGCGGTCGAGACCGGGCCCGAACTCACCAAGGCCCTCGCCGAGTTGGAGCCGGACGTCGCCGTCGTCGATGTCCGGCTTCCGCCGTCCCACACGGACGAGGGACTGCAGTGCGCGCTCGCCGCGCGCAAGGCACGGCCGGGCCTTCCCGTACTCGTGCTCTCCCAGCACGTGGAGCAGCTGTACGCGCGCGAGCTGCTCGCCGACGGGAACGGCGGGGTCGGCTATCTCCTGAAGGACCGGGTCTTCGACGCCGACCAGTTCATCGACGCCGTACGCCGGGTCGCGTCGGGCGGCACCGCGATGGACCCGCAGGTGATCCAGCAGCTCCTGTCGCGCCGGTCGGCGGACCAGCCGCTCGGCAAGCTGACGCCGCGCGAGCGCGAGGTCCTCGAACTCATGGCGCAGGGACGGTCGAACGCGGCGATCGCGGCGGAGCTCGTCGTGACGGAGCGGGCGATCGCCAAGCACACGTCCAACATCTTCGGGAAACTGGACCTTTCGGTGTCGGACGACGACAACCGGCGGGTTCTCGCCGTACTCGCCTATCTGGATCAAGGGCGCTGAGGCGGAACACCGAAGATCGCCCACGAGATTGCGGGGGGAATTCCGCGCCTGATTGAACGGGGCCGACTCGTGTTGCGTACGTAGTCCCATGGGACGCACTCCACGACGCACATCACGAAAACGATCAAAACTCGCCGGGCGCGCGATCGCCGCCTCGGCTGCGCTCATCCTGGGCGGCGGCGGAATGGTCGCGGTGAATGTCTACGCGAACGCCGGCGAGAGCAATGGTTCGCCGTCCGCCTCCACCCGGTCCGGCGAGCAGGGCGGCGGTCCGGGGGTGGGGATGGCGACCATCAGCTGCCCGGACGTGGGCACCCAGCTCTCGGACGTACCGGACGGGGCCCGCGAGGACGTGGACCGGCGGCTCGCGGAGCTGGACACCCAGATCACCGCCGCGTACGAGAAGTTCGCCGCCGCCGAGAACACCGAGCAGGCCGAGGCCGTGCTCGAACCCCTCGAGGAGCAGCGGCGGCCGACCATCGAGGGCATCGGGTCCTCGATCGACCAGGCGGGCGGGCAGCCGCCGCAGGGCATCGACGGCATGGCGCCGTGCACCATGCGGGCGGACGACTCGGCGGGACAGCAGCAGCCGCCGCAGGACGGGGGCGACGGCCAGGAGCAGCCCCCGCAGGACGGGGGTGACGACGGGCAGGAGCAGCCCCCGGGTGATGGCGGCGACCAGGAGCAGCCGCCCGGCCAGAACGGCAACGGCCCCGAGGCCTCCGACTTCGTCGACATCAACTCCGTACAGCCCAATGTCAACCGCCCCGAGAAACGACGCGGCGCCTCACGCGGCACCTTCACCACGAAATGCGGGACGAACGAGAACGGCAAGTTCAATCCGGACAATGTCATCGCCGCGCCCGGCGTCAGCAATGGCGCCCACCACATGCACGATTACGTAGGCAATCAGGCCACGGACGCTTTCTCCGGTGACGACGATCTCGCGAACGGCGAAACCACCTGCCGCAACCAAGGGGACAAGTCCACCTATTACTGGCCGGTCCTGAGGCTGCAGAACGGGCAGGACGAGGACGACGCCGACGCGGACGGCGGCGGAAAGGACCAGAACGTCGGCGAGATCCAGACGCCGACCTCGGTCACGCTGAAGTTCGCCGGAAACCCGACGGGCAAGGTCGTCGCGATGCCGCGTTTCCTGCGCATCATCACCGGTGACGCGAAATCGCTGACCAACGGGGACGCGAACGCCAACGCGTCCTGGAGCTGCACCGGGTTCGAGGACCGGCAGCTGAAGGACAAGTACCCGATCTGCCCCGAGGGCAGCCAGGTCGTCCGGACGTTCAACTTCCAGAGCTGCTGGGACGGCCAGAACACCGACAGCGCCAACCACCGCACGCACGTGGCCTTCGCCGACGAGGAAACCGGCGCGTGCCCGCAGGGCTTCAAGGCCATCCCGCAGCTGGTGCAGCGCATCGTGTACGACGTGCCGCCGGGCCCGGGATTCGCCGTCGACTCGTTCCCCGAGCAGTTGCACAAGCCGATCACCGATCACGGTGACTTCATCAACGTCTTCGACGAGAGGCTGATGAACCGCATGGCCAAGTGCATCAACAGCGGTCAGCGCTGCAAGTGACCCGCCTTCGGCGGTACTGAGCCGAGCCTCTCGGCTCAGTACCGCGAACTGACCCCCGTACCCCCACGCCCCCCACGACCCCCCACCCCCATACCGCTGCGCGGTCAGCCCGTGTGGTGACCGGAGTGGCCCGAGTGCCCCGGGCCCCCGTCCTCGTGATCCCCACCACCGCTACTCCCCGAGTGGTGCGAGGACTTCTCCACGGTCCCACCGAGCCGGCCGCGCAGCCGCATGACCACCTTCTCGTCGCCGACCGCGATCCACTTCTTGCCGACGAGGTACGTACCGCCGTAATCCGTCGCCTCGTCGAACCATTCGGCCTGGCCACGGGCATTTGTAAAGGTTACTAGGACGTAGCGGCGGGCACCTTTGTCACAGGTGGCCTGCCGCAGTTCGGCCGCGTCCGTCTGGATGTCGGGCTTGCAGCGCGCCTTGGCCGCAAGCTGCTCCAGGCTGCCGCTCGCCGTGTCCGGTGGCGCGTCGTCGCCGTCAGAGCCGCACGCCACGAGCACCATCAGCAGTCCCGCACCCATCCCCACAGCCATGCCCGACCGCATGCGCCGACGCATGCCCCCACTCGCGCCCGCAAGCGTCTTCCGCGGTGCCTTCATCGCCCCACCAGTCCCTTCAGGCGAGGTGAACTCGCCATGTCCGTATGCACCGTTGAGCGCAGGGCGCCGCACGGATACCGTGCGCCGCACCATTCGACCCAGGGGGTACACATGACCGATCCGTCCCGACGTTCCGTGCTCGGCACCGCCGGGGCCATCGGCCTCGGTGCCGCCGTCGGCGGAGTGGCGGTTCCGTCCCACGCCGCCGAGGGGCCCGTCCGGGACCCCGCTGTCGCCCTCGATACGGATTCCGCGCGCTCAGCACTCAACAGACTCCTGCCGCATCACGCGGAACAGTTCCGTCTCAGACTCGTCCCCGCGAAGGGCGGCACGGACCGATTCCGGGTTTCGGGCACGACGGGGCGCATAGATGTGTCCGGTACGACGCCCGCCGTGCTGCTCACCGGGGTCCACTGGTATCTGAAGTACGTCTGCGGTGCTCATGTCGCCTGGAACGGCAGCCAGTTGGACCTGCCGCGCAGGCTCCCCGCGCCCGGCCGCCCCTTGGAGCGGTCCACCGGGCTCGCGCACCGGTTCGCCCTGAACGACACGAACGACGGGTACACCGCGCCGTACGCCGACTGGGCGTACTGGGAGCGGATGATCGACATCCTCGCCCTGCACGGCTGCAACGAGGTCCTGGTGATCGCGGGGGCGGAGGCCGTCTACCACCGGGTTCTCCAGGACTTCGGCTACAGCGACGCGGAGGCGCGCGCATGGCTGCCCGCGCCGTCGCACCAGGCGTGGTGGCTGCTGCAGAACCTGTCCGGGTACGGGGGCCCGCTGTCCCCCGCCGTCATCGCGGACCGGGCCGACCTTGGCCGCAGGATCGTGGACCGGCTGCGCTCGCTGGGCATGGCGCCGGTGCTCCCCGGCTACTACGGCCACGTTCCCGACGGGTTCGTGGCGCGCAACGGCGGGGACGCGCGGGTGATTCCCCAGGGCATCTGGCACGGGTTCAAGCGACCGGACTGGCTCGACCCCCGCACCTCGTCCTTCGCGAAGGTCGCCGCCTCCTTCTACCGGCACCAGGAGCAGCTCTTCGGGGCCGCTGAACACTTCAAGATGGACCTCCTCCACGAGGGCGGCACCCCGGGAGACGTCCCCGTGCCCGACGCGGCACGCGGCGTGGAGGCGGCTCTGCGCAAGGCCCGCCCCGGCGCGACCTGGGTGATCCTCGGCTGGGAGGCCAACCCGCTGCCCGAGCTGCTCGACGCGATCGACCGGCGCCGGATGCTGATCGTGGACGGCGTCTCCGACCGGTTCACGAGCGTCACCGACCGCGAGAAGGACTGGGGCGGCACACCGTACGCGTTCGGCACCATCCCGAACTTCGGGGGACGCACGACGATCGGGGCCCGCGCCCACATCTGGAACGAGAAGTTCTTCGCGTGGCGGGACAAGGGCGGCAGCGCGCTGGTGGGCACGGCGTTCATGCCGGAGGCGACGGACCGGGACCCGGCCGCCTTCGAGCTCTTCTCCGAACTGGCCTGGTCGAAGGAGAAGCTCGACCTGAAGTCCTGGTTCGACGGCTACGCGGGCTTCCGCTACGGCGGCCACGACGCCGACGCCCGGCGCGCGTGGCGGGCCCTGCACGACACCGCCTACCGGCACACCGCCGTCGAGCGCAGCGACCCGCACGACTCGCTGTTCGCGGCCCGCCCCGACCTGGCGGCGAACCGCGCCGCCGAGTACGCGCCGCGCGCCCTGACCTACGACCCGGGCCGCTTCGACGCGGCGTTCGCCGGGCTGCTCGGGGTCCGTGGGGGGCTGCGGCGCAGCGCCGCCTACCGGTACGACCTGGTGGACGTGGCCCGGCAGGCGCTCGCGCACCGGAGCCGGCAGTTGCTGCCGCAGCTGCGGTCCGCGTACCGGCGCAAGGACGCGGACACCTTCCGCGCGCTGTCGACGCTGTGGCTGCGGCTGATGCGGCTCTCGGACGAGCTGACGGCCACCAACTCGGCGTTCCTGCTCGGTCCTTGGGTCGAGGCGGCGCGGCGCATGGGCACCACCGACGAGGAGCGGGCGGAGTTCGAGCGGACCGCCAAGGTGCTGATCACGGTGTGGGGCGACCGGGCGACGTCCGACGGCGGGCGGCTGCACGAGTACGGGAACCGCGAATGGTCCGGGCTCATGGCCGACTTCTATGTGCCCCGCTGGCAGAAGTGGCTCGACGAGCTGGCCGACGCGTTGGCCGCCGGGCGCGAGCCGCGTGCGGTGGACTGGTTCGCGGTGGAGGAGCCGTGGACGCGGGAGCGCAAGGACTATCCCCTGCGGGCGATCGGCGACCCGTACCGGACCGCCTCACGGGTAGGGGACGTCCTGGCACGGGCGCCCTACCAGGGCTCCCTGGAGGTCGTCGCCGACCCGCCGTCGCTGCCGCCCGGCGGGCACGCACGCGTCGAGGCGGTCTTCCGCAACGTCAACGGCCTGCGGGCCACCGGCCGTGTCGACTTCCGGCTGACCGGGATCGACGCGGAGCCTTCCGGCCCGGTGTCGCTGCCCCGGGTCGCTCCCGCGGGCACGGGCACGGTGGCGTGGCGGGTGAGCGCGCCGGGAACCCCGCTCGACCGTCCGCTGCGACCGCTTCCGTACGAGATCGCCGTGCGGTACGGCCCCGCGGGCGAGCGGCGGGTGGAGGCGGTCCACGAAGGCGTGCTGTTCGAGGCGGGCCCGGTGGGGCCCGGCTGGAAGAAGTACACCAACAACGCCGCGGTCTTCGGTGAGCTCGACGGCCGGTACGCGATCAACGGCGGGGGCGCGGACCTGTGGAAGGGCACGACGGAGTTCGGCACGCTGTACCGGGAGGGGGCGCTGCGCGGCGGCGTCTCGGTGACGGTCCGGGTCGACAGCCAGGCGGTGACGGGGCCGTGGGCCAGGGCGGGGCTGATCGCACGCAACGAGATGGGGGTCGCGGGGTCCCGGGGCTTCGTCGACCTCGCGGTCACGCCGTCGAACGGGGTGGTCCTGTCGTACGACACGAACGGCGACGGGACCCTGGACACGTACAAGCGCATCACGGGCATCAAGGCGCCGGTGCTGTTGCGCCTGACGCGGACGGGCGACGGGGTGACGGGCTCGTGCTCGACGGACGGCGGGACCACATGGCAGGTGGTGGCGACTGTGCCGGTGCCGGGGGCCGCGGCAGCACAGGACGTGGGGCTCTTCATGAGCGCGACCAACGGGGGCGACGGGACGCGGGGGACGGTGGAGTTCAGCGGGTGGAGGGTTGACTGAGGCAGATGCGCCGGGCCGCCGGGGGTGCGGAAAAAATCCCTCCCCGGCGCCGGTCACCCCGTGCGAAAGTGTGGCCATGGATATCGCGTGGGAGCAGCGGGTGGCCGAGGCGTGGGCCAAGGTCGAGGAGTACGACGACCGGGGCGAGGAGTTCCGGAAGATCATCGACGCCTTGGCCGACGAACTGCCGGAGGGAAGCCCCGTCGCCCCCTTCGAGAGGGCCTGCGCCTTCGACTCCACCGGTCACTCGGACCGCGCCGTCCCCTTGTACCGGGAGGCCCTGGAGAAGGGCCTCGACGGATACCGGCGACGCCGCACCGTCATCCAACTCAGCAGCTCCCTGCGGAACATCGGACGCCCTGAGGAGGGCGTCGCACTTCTGGAGCCCGAACTCGACGCACCGAGCGACGAGTTGGACGACGCCGTGCGCGCCACCCTCGCCCTCTGCCTCGCCAGCCTCGGGCGCGAAAGGGAAGGCCTGGCGCTGGCCCTCGGTGCCCTCGCGCCCCATCTGCCGCGCTACCAGCGGTCAATGGGCAACTATGCTCGAATGCTCACGGAGAGGTGACCATCCGACGATTCGCTCGTTTTGCTGAACGTGTCGTCGAATGTGAAGTCCCCCTCCCCGCCCCAGGATCTCTCCGGCGTCGTCGATGTCGAGCAGGCCGAGGCCGCCCTCGTCGAGCACTACCCGCGTCTGGTGCGGCTCGCCTACCTCGTCCTGCCGCCCAGCCTCGGGCGCAACCGGCGGGTCCTGACCGCCCACGCCCTGACCCAGCGCGCGCTGCCCCGCAACAGCAGGCCGGCCGACGCCGACGCCATCCCGGAACAGCGCACGGGGGACGGACGGGGCGGCGACCCCGGGTACGCGTACGTACGGCTGCGGATCGTCGCCGCCGCGCTCGACGCGGGGCTTCCGCTGCGGCGCAAGGCCTGGCCCAAGCGCGCGCAACTGCCGCCGCTGCTGCCGCAGGTATGGGGCCTGCGGCTCTTCCCGCGGTCGGGCGGCGCCGACGAACTCGCCCTGGACCAGCGGCTCTCGGCGCTCTCGGGCCCCGCCAGGGCCGCCTTCGTGCTGCGCGGCCTGGAGCGTCTGTCCGACGCCGACGTACGCACGGTGCTCGCCGCCGCCGGAGTCGACGAACCGGCACCGGCGCTCGCCGAGGCCGACGGCGTGGACACGGCGTACGAGCTGCTCAGGTCGCCCGAGTTCGACCCCTGCTCGCTGCAGGCGCGGCCCACCGACCTGATGCGCCGCAGGCAGCACATGAAGGCCGCGGGTGTCGCGCTCGCAGCCGCCCTGGTCTGCGGCGCGCTGCTCGGCCTTCCGGGCGACGGATGGGGCCCCGACGGGGCCGCCGCGCCCGCCTACGCGCAGAACCCGGCGGGCCAGGCCGCCCTGGACCCGGAGCAGGTGACGAAGGTCGCGGCCACCGCGTGGGAGAAGTCCGCGCGCGCGGACTTCTCCGTGTGGCCCGCCAGGGGCGCGCTCGTCGACGACGACGCCCTGCTGCGGCGCGCCCTTGCCGTGTGGGCGCGCCCCGGAGAGTCGGTGCAGGTCTCCGCCACGCCCGGCACGGCCGCGGGCGCCCCTCCCGGCCCCGCCCAGCTTCTCTTCGCCGGGGAGGTCGACGCGGCCCGGGTCGTGCTCCTCTACGACGGGCTGCGCATCGTGCGGTACGCCGAGCCCAAGGACGGCACCAGCGGAGCCGCGCTCGACCTCGCACGCGTGGACGGCGCCACGAGCGCCGAGGCCGGAGCCCTGGTGGTGAGCCGCGTCGACGGCAACGTCCGCTACCTGACCGCGCCTTGGGTGGGCGGTGTCGCCGTACGCGACCTGCTGAAGCCGCAAGCGAACGCCGAGGCCCTGAAGCGGGACGGCGAGGGTGTCACGGAGCCGTTCGCCAGTCCGGCGCAGGCCCGCGCGTGCACCTCCTGGAACGCCCTGCAGCTGCGGGACGACGCCGGGGTGAATCGACTCTCCTCCGACCTCGGCGAGCTCGTCCCCGCCCACCTCACCGCGGGCCGCCCGCAGGCCCCGCGCGAGGCCACGGCCGCGAACTGGTCCTCGGCCGCCTGCTCCCTCGCCGACGCGCGCTCGAACGGCGTGCGCTCCGTCAACTCCTGGCAGTACGCGCGCCAGGCGCTGCCCGAGGCGAACGGCGCCGCGGCCTGGCTCTGCACCCGCGCCGACACCTGGCGGGGCGACGGAGGCCGCGCCCTCGCGCAGTTCCAGGCGGCGGGCCAGGCCGCTGTCGCGGCGAAGGCGGAGGACTCCGCGGCGTGCGGGGCCCGGCAGCCCTCGGTGCTCGCGGGCGTGCGGTGGAAGTCGCAGGGCGGGAACTGGTATCTGCTGGGGGCCGGCAGCAGGGACGTCGTCTCGGTGCAGGCTTCCGGTGGCTCCCGGACGCCCGGGAACACCGTGGCCGCACCCGTGAAGCGGGGCGCCCGCGCCGGGCTCACCGGGCGGCTCGCGGACGGTTCGAAGGTGTCGACGCTGCGTTGACGACGCGTTGACGTCTCAGGCGCCGGACGGGACCGGGTCCCGCAGATCCTTCTCCAGGAGCAGCACGCCGTACGTGCTCCCGTCCGCCGCCACCTTCCCCGGCAGCTCCCCCACGACCGCGTAACCCGCCGCCTCGTAGTACTCCCGCAGCCGCGGGTTGGACGACACGCAGTCCAGCCGGCAGCGTTCCCGGCCCGCCTCGGCGATCCGCCGTTCCGCGCGTGCCAGCATCGCGCGGCCCGTGCCCGCCGGGGCGCCGCGCCGTGTCATCAGGCGGTGCACATAGCCCGCGACGGGTGGCTGCTCGCCCCAGGCGGGCTCGTCCGCCCACCACACCTCGTACGCCCCGGTGACCGTCTCGCCGTCGTACGCGAGCCAGACCTCGTCCGACGCGATGCGCCCGCGGAAGTGCTCCGCGCCCTTCTCGCCCGGCTTCCACTGGTCGATCCCCCGGGCCCGCAACCAGTGCGCGGCACCGTCATACAGGGCGACCAGGGTGGGGATGTCGTTCTCGTCGGCCAGGCGGTGGGTCAACTGCTCTGCTCCTGCGGGACAAGGCCGATCAGCCGGGTGATCAGCGCGGCGAACGGGCCGTCCGGCGGCTCCTCGACGAGGATGCGGCGCAGGATCGCGGACATCTCCTCGTCGTACGCGGCGCTCACGGCGGCGAGCGCGGCGAAGTCGTGCACCAGTTGCAGCTCAAGCTCGGCGCGCGGAATGCGGCGTCCGTCGAGCCAGATGAGTGCCGTGGACTCGGCGAGCGAGATCCAGGAGCGGATCACGAGTTCGAGCCTGGCGGGCGGGTCCGTGACGCCCAGGTGCGCGAGGATCTGGACGTACGCCGCCTGCCGCACCGAGTCGATGAGCGCGTTGGTGGTGGACGAGCCGACAGCGGGGCCGCCGCGCATCAGCGCGGAGAAGCCGGGGCCGTGGCCGTCCACGAAGTCCAGGAAGCGGCCCATCACCCGCAGCAGACGCGCGCCCAGCGGCCCTTCCCTCGGCTCCACGAAGCGGCCGGCGAGATCGTCCGCCGCCCGCTGCAACGCCGCCTCGTACAGGCTGAGTTTGCCCGGGAAGTAGTGGTAGACCAGCGGACGCGAGATGCCCGCGGCCGCTGCTATCTCGTCGATGGACACGTCGTCGGGCGAGCGGTGGCTGAACAGGTCGAGCGCGACCCCGATCAGCTGCTGCCGCCGCTCCTCGACACCCATCCTGCGGCGCACCCCGGTAGTCATGCGAACACCTTACCGAGCAGATCCGGCCGTCCAAGGGGCCGGTCCACCCCAACCGTTCACATCTCGCGCCCCTTGTCTCACATGTCGAGCACGATGCGGTCACCGCCCGCCCTCGACACGCAGATCAGCATCGAGTCGGCGCGCTCGGCGTCCGTGAGCAGTTCGTCCCGGTGGTCGATCTCCCCTTCGAGGACGCGCTGTTGGCAGGTTCCGCAGAAGCCCTGCTCGCAGGAGTACGCGGTGTTGGGCAGCTCGGCGCGCACCGCGGTCAGGACCGTGGTGTCCGGGGCCACGGTGAGGGTCCGCCCGCTGCGGCGCAGTTCCACCTCGAAGGTGCCGTTGCCCTCCGTGGAGGTGTGCGGCGCGAAACGCTCCAGGTGCAGCTCGGCGTCGTCCGGCAGCGTCGCGGCCACCGCCTCCATCAGGCCCTCGGGGCCGCACACGTGCACCGCGGTGGCGGGCGCCAGGCCCGCGAGGAAGGCGGCCAGATCCGGGCGGCCGCCCTCGTCCTCCGCGACGACCGTGACCCGCTCCGGGGTGGCGCCGGCCAGTTTCGCCACGTCCTCCAGGAACGGCATCGAGGCCCGCGAGCGGCCCCCGTACAGCAGGCGCCACGCACGGCCCGCCGCCTCGACCTCCCGCAGCATGGGGAGGATCGGGGTGATGCCGATGCCGCCCGCCACGAAGACGTACGCCTCGGCGTCGGCGAGCGGGAAGCGGTTGCGCGGGCCGCGCACCTCGACCTCCGTGCCCTCCTGGAGCCGCTCGTGCACCTCGCGCGAACCGCCGCGGCCGCCCTGCTCCTCGTCGATGAGCCGGGTCGCGACGGTGTACGAGGAGGCGTCCTCCGGGTCACCGCACAGCGAGTACTGCCGGACGAGTCCCGAGGGCAGGACCAGGTCCAGGTGGGCGCCCGGCGTCCAGGCGGGCAACCGGCCGCCTTCCAGACGCAGTTGTACGACCCCGTCGGCGACCGTCTCGCGCCGGGTGACGACCAGGCGCAGCGCGCGGGAGCGCGGGCGGCCCGAGACCGGCTCCTCCAGGGCGGGCAGCGGCCACAGCGGGGAGGCGTCGATGCGGCGCCGCATGGCCCGCTTGGCGAGCAGGGCGGCGCCCGTGACGAGCAGGACGGTGCGGATGCGGGGCATGTCAGCGTGCTCCCTTCGGCAGCGATTGGGTCGCGGCTTCGGCGGCGGTGGCGGCCGGGGACGAGGCGAGATAGGCGACGGCCTGGGCGGTGCTGCCCTCGTGGGAGGGGTGGTAGGAGCGGCTCAGATAGCGGGGGATGGAGCGGATCATGTCCGGTGTGGTGGGCAGCGTGCCCTGCTTGCCGCCCTGGTAGAAGTCCTTGAAGGAGGCCTTGCCGCCGATGAGGGTCGGGTCGTTCTCCATGAAGAAGCGCGCGCCGCGCTGCCAGAGGAAGACCAGGGCGGTGAAGGCGGTGGCCCAGGTGCGGGCGCGGCGGCGGTAGCTGCCGTCGACGTGCATGAAGAGCTCGAAGGCGACGGAGCGGTGTTCGACCTCTTCGGCGCCGTGCCAGCGCAGCAGGTCCAGCATGGTCGGGTCGGCGCCCCTGCGGTCCAGCTCGTCCGCGTTCAGGACCCAGTTGCCGAGGAAGGCGGTGTAGTGCTCGATGGCGGCGATCATCGCGACGCGCTCCATCAGCCACCACTTGCGGGCCTTGCCGGGCGGCAGCGTCCGGTCGCCGAGCATCTTCTCGAAGAGCCAGTCGACCTGGGCGGTGTAGGGCGTGGGGTCGAGGCCCTGCTCCTTGAGGTGCGGCAGGACCTCGTCGTGGGCCTGCGCGTGCATGGCCTCCTGGCCGATGAAGCCGATCACGTCCGCGCGGAGCCGGTCGTCCCGGATGTACGGCAGGACCTGCTTGTAGACGTGGACGAACCAGCGTTCGCCCGCCGGGAGAAGCAGGTGCAGCACGTTGATCGTGTGCGTGGCGAAAGGGTCGCCCGGCACCCAGTGCAGCGGGGTGTCCTCCCAGGAGAAGGAGACCTTGCGTGCCTTGAGCGGTATGTGCTCGAACGCTTGGGGCTTCGGCTCCCGGCTCTGCGTATTAGACATGGCGTCAATGTACTGACGGGTAGGCATGCGGGTACAGATCCTTGCGGCGGTCAATTCGACGGTTCACCTCAGGACGGCCGCGCGGCGCCAGGTCAGTCCGTCCTGCGCAGCGCGAGGAGCGCGATGTCGTCCTCGCGTTCGTGGCCGAAGCACGCGAGGAGCGTGTCGCACAGGTCGGCGACGCCCCGCGGCGCGCCCGCCGCCGCGATCCGCAACTGCTCCATCGACACCGCGAGATCCATGCCCCGCGTCTCGATGAGCCCGTCCGTGACCATCAGCAGGCGCTCGGTCCGGCACAGGACCAACTCGCTCGGCTTCGGCCGGTCGAGGCCGAGGCCGAGCAGCGGCCCCCGCACGTCGACGTACCCGGCCGTGCCGTCGTCGCGCACCACGAGCGGCGGGATGTGCCCGGCGTTGGCGATCCTGACGTGTCCGGTGGCCGGTTCGATCAGGCTCAGGCACATGGTGGCCGTCACGCCCGGGTGGTAGTGCTGCAGCATCTGGTCGAGGCGTCCGGCGAGCGCGCCGGGATCGGGGTCCTCGACGCAGTAGGCGCGCAGCGCGTGCCGGATCTCGACCATCACGGTGGCCGCTTCGAGCGAGTGTCCGACGACGTCACCGATGCCGGTCAGGACGCCGCCGGGGGTAGGAAGCGCCGCGTAGAAATCACCGCCGATCTCCGCCTGGCGCGAGGCGGGTTCATAGCGGACGACGACATCCGTGCCGGGCAGCTCCGGCAGCTTCGACGGCAGGAAGCTGCGCTGGAGGGTCAGCGCGACGTGGCGCTCCTCCTCGTACCTCACCAGGGGTTCCGCGGCCAGCGCGGTGGCGTGGGCGAGCCGCTCGACGAGGTGCTCCGTCTCGTCGGAGAGTCCTTCGCGGTACGCGGGCGTCGCGAGGCACACCAGCGTGCGCCCCTCGCTCAGCCGGGCCAGGACGAGGGCGGCCTCCTCCGGCGCCCCGTCGCCCCACTGCCCGGCGCCCCCCACCGAGCGGAAGAAGCCGGCCGGCCACAGCGGAGCCGGTACGACCGTCTGCCGCACGCCCGTACGCCCCGACATGACGCGCCGCATCAGCCGGGCCACCGCCTCGTGCGCCTCATGGTCCGGCAGCAGCGCGGCGGCTCTGCGCCGGGAGAGCCCCCGGTGGATCTCGCCGTCCCCGCCGAGCACGAACACCGTCGCGGGAGTCTCGGTCAGCCGCTCCGTGCCGGTGGCCGCCGCGTCCGCCAGCTCGCCCAGGCACCGGGCGGTCTGCACGGACAGGATCGTCCCGGCGAGCAACGCCAGGCGCCCGGCCCGGAGCTGGGCGTCGCTGCGGGAGCGGGCCCCGCGCGCGGCGGCCCGGACGACCGCCTGGATCTCCTCGGGCTCGGCGGGCACCGTCAGATAGGACTCGCCGCCCGCGTCGAGCCCCCGGCACCGGTCGGCCGGCGGGCGGGCCGCCGCCGAGAAGTGGACGACGGGCAGGCTCGCGATGGGCGGCAACTGTTTGATGCGGCGGCACAGTTCGTAGCCGCTCATGTCGGGCAGGCCCACGTCGACGAGCGCGACGTCCGGCAGGTCCCCTGCCCGCATCCGCACGTCGAGCTCGATCAGCGCCTCGCTCGCGCTCGCGGCGAGCAGCACACGGTGGCCGTCCCTGCGCAGGACGGCGCTCAGCGCGTACCTGCTGGCGGGTGCGTCGTCGACCACCAGGACCGTGCTGACTGTGTTCACTGTTTTGCCCTTGACGCTCACGCGGGACAGCCCTCCGGCGCAAAACGGCGCAGGCCCACTCGTGCCTGCCTCATCAAGTTAGCGCGCTGCCGCACGCGCCGGGAGAAGACGGCGGCAGTACGACCCGGTCCGGTGGAGGTCGGTGAACCGGCCGCACGCGCGACGTGCCTGACAGTAGAATTTCTGGCTTCGGCCTGCGGGAAGGGCGTGAGAGCACGCCCGGCCGTTCTTCGCGACGCCCGGCAGCGAGCGGACCGGCATCCACCGTGTCCACCGCGTGTCCCTCGTCGTGCGGAGGCCGATGGCGGGGCCGGTCGCCCGCGTCCTCAGCAGTTCGCGGTAGCGGCCCTGCGCCTCTCCGGCGGGGCGGACCGCGCGCCGCCCGGACAGCACACCACCGGTGAGGAGGACATCCTCGTGACCTTCGCCTTCCGCGCGGCGTTCAACCAAGTGCCGCCCGCCCCCGTACTCCCGAGGACTTCATGACCCAGCACGTCACCGCCGCCCTTCCCGCAGACGCCACGGCCGACGGCTCCGCGCGCCACGAGTGGTGGCGCGATGCCGTCATCTACCAGGTGTACCCGCGCAGCTTCGCCGACGGGAACGGCGACGGCATGGGCGACCTGCCGGGCGTCACGGCCCGCCTCCCCCACCTGCACCGGCTCGGCGTGGACGCCGTCTGGCTCTCCCCCTTCTACGCCTCGCCGCAGGCCGACGCAGGGTACGACGTGGCCGACTACCGCGCGGTGGACCCCATGTTCGGGGCCCTGCCGGACGCCGACGACCTCGTACGGGAAGCGCACGCGCTCGGGCTGCGGGTGATCGTCGACCTGGTGCCCAACCACTGCTCGGACCAGCACGAGTGGTTCAAGCAGGCGGTGCGCGAGGGCAAGGGGTCGTCGCTGCGCGAGCGTTTCCACTTCCGGCCCGGGAAGGGCGACGAGGGCCAACTGCCACCCAACGACTGGGAGTCCGTCTTCGGCGGGCCGGCCTGGACGCGGGTCGCGGACGGCGAGTGGTACCTCCACCTCTTCGCGCCCGAGCAGCCCGACTTCAACTGGGACCACCCGGCGGTGCGCGACGAGTTCCGCTCCATCCTGCGCTACTGGCTCGACCTCGGCATCGACGGTTTCCGCATCGACGTGGCGCACGGCCTGGTCAAGGCCGCGGGGCTGCCCGACATCGGCCACGAGCAGCAGGTACGGCTCCTCGGCAAGCAGGCCGTCCCCTACTTCGACCAGGACGGCGTGCACGAGATCTACCGCGACTGGCGGGAAATCCTCGACGCGTACGCGGAAATCGGGTCTGGGCCCGAAGGGCATTCCTTGGAAGGGCGGGGGCGGGCGACGGGCGGGCGCATCGCCGTCGCCGAGGCGTGGACGCCTACGGTGGAGCGCAGCGCGCGGTATCTGCGCCCCGGTGAGCTGCACCAGGCGTTCAACTTCGAGTATCTGACGACCGGTTGGGACGCGGACGCGCTGCGCTCCGTCATCGACCGCTCCCTCGTCGCGATGAACGCCGTGGGGGCGCCCGCCACCTGGGTCCTGTCCAACCACGACGTCGTACGGCACTCCACCCGCTTCGCGGACGGCGACGCGGCGCGGGGCCTGCGCCGGGCGAGAGCCGCCACGCTCCTGATGCTGGCCCTGCCCGGCTCGGCGTACATCTACCAGGGCGAGGAGCTCGGCCTGCCCGAGGTGACCGAACTGCCGGACGAGGTGCGCCAGGACCCGGCGTTCTTCCGCAGCACGGGGCAGGACGGGACGCGGGACGGCTGCCGGGTGCCGCTGCCCTGGTCCGGGCAGCGGGCGCCCTTCGGCTTCGGCCCTGTCGAGGGCGGCCCGAGCTGGCTACCGCAGCCCGCGAGCTGGAAGGACCTCTCGGTCGAGGCGCAGGAGGGCGACCCCTCGTCGACGCTGGAGTTCTACCGCCGTGCGCTCGCCGCGCGCCGCGAGCACCCGGCGCTCGGCGCGGGCCGCGACGTGGAGTGGCTCGAAGCCCCCGAGGGCGTCCTGTCCTTCCGCCGTGTGTCCTCGCGCGGTGCGGTGGTCTGCACGGTGAACCTCACGGCCGGTCCCGTCACCGTCCCCACCCCCGGCACCCTGCTCCTGTCGAGCGCCGACGTGACCCCCGGCGCCGACGCGACGATCCTGCCCGCGGATTCAACGGTCTGGTGGGCAGCCTGAGATGTGACCGGTACAGTCCAATCCTGTGACCGCGCGACTGGCCGACATCGCAGCGCAGGCGGGGGTCAGCGAGGCGACGGTCAGCCGGGTGCTCAACGGCAAGCCCGGCGTCGCCGGGGCCACCCGTCAGTCAGTGCTTGCCGCGCTCGACGTGCTCGGCTACGAACGCCCGGTGCGCCTTCGCCAGCGCAGCGCGGGTCTGATCGGGCTGATCACGCCGGAGCTGGAGAACCCGATATTCCCCGCGCTCGCCCAGGTCATCGGGCAGGCCCTGACCCGGCAGGGCTTCACGCCGGTCCTCGCCACCCAGACACCGGGCGGTTCCACGGAGGACGAGCTGACGGAGATGCTCGTGGACCGCGGCGTCTCCGGCATCATCTTCGTCTCGGGCCTGCACGCGGACACCTCCGCCGACATGCAGCGCTACGAGCAGCTGCGCGCGCAGGGCGTGCCGTTCGTGCTCGTGGACGGCTTCTCCCCCAAGGTGCAGGCCCCCTTCATCTCGCCGGACGACCGGGCGGCGATGCGCCTCGCGGTCACCCACCTCGTCTCCCTGGGTCATACACGCATCGGACTCGCCCTCGGCCCCAAGCGGTTCGTTCCCGTACAGCGGAAGATCGAGGGCTTCGTACGCACGGTGCAGGACCAGCTGGCACTGACCCCCGAGGAGATCGAGACGGAGCTGGTTCAGCACTCGCTGTACACGCTGGAGGGCGGCCAGGCCGCGGCGTCCGCCCTGCTCGACCGCGGCTGTACGGCCGTGGTGTGCGCGAGCGACATGATGGCTCTGGGGGCGATACGGACGGCACGGCAGCGCGGCTTCGAGGTCCCGGACGACATATCGGTGGTGGGATTCGACGATTCCCCGCTGATCGCGTTCACCGATCCGCCCCTGACCACGGTGCGCAAGCCCGTTCCGTCGATGGGGCAGGCGGCGGTCCGTACACTCCTGGAGGAGATCGGTGGCACTCCCGCCCCGCACAGCGAATTCGTCTTCATGCCGGAGCTGGTGGTTCGAGGTTCAACCGCCTCGGCCCCTCGGGGACGCAGTCGTCCGTAGGGCGTAGAGAATGCGGCCCGAACCAGACCTTGGGATGATCGGTCGGAGGGTCGGTATCTGGCAGACTCTGTGCCTATGGGTGAGATGACTGTGACGACACTGGAAGGCCAGCAGCGGCCCACCACATCACCCATCGCGGGCGAGCAGGAGGACCGCAATGGGCGGACTTTCCTGCGCCGTCTTCGCACTCCCCGGCGCCCCCGGCTCTGGTTCGAGATCCTGCTGATCGCGGTGAGTTACTGGACGTACTCCCTGATCCGCAACGCGGTGCCGGAACAGAAGTCGCAGGCCCTGCGCAACGCCGACTGGATCTGGCAGGCGGAGCAGCACCTCGGGATCGCCGTGGAGCAGAGCGTCAACCACGCGGTGAACTCCGCGACATGGCTCATCGTCGGCATGAACTACTACTACGCGACGCTGCACTTCGTGGTGACTCTCGGTGTCCTGGTCTGGCTGTTCCGCAGTCATCCGGGGCGCTACGCGGCCACGCGCACGGTGCTCTTCGCGACCACGGCGGTGGCCCTGCTCGGTTACTACCTGTATCCGCTGGCTCCCCCGCGCCTGATGAACGGCCAGGATTTCATCGACACGGTCCTGGTCCACCAGACCTGGGGCTCCATGGCCTCCGGCGACCTCAAGCACATGTCGAACCAGTACGCGGCGATGCCGTCGATGCACATCGGCTGGTCCCTGTGGTGCGGACTGACGATCTTCGCCCTTGCCTCGGCTCCGTGGGCGAAGATCCTCGGCCTGCTCTACCCCACGGCGACCCTCATCGTGATCGTGGCCACCGCCAACCACTTCTGGCTGGACGCGGTGGGCGGCATGATCTGCCTGGCGTTCGGCCTCGCGGTGGCCTGGGCGTGGTACGGGGCGATGCCGCACAAGCTGCCGCGTGAGGTGGCGCCGCGGGACGACGACGGGTCGCCGCTCCTGCTGGCCGGACTCAGGACCCGTTTCAAGTCCTGAGCGGGCCTCCTACGCCCCGTAGAACCTCTCCTCCATCACGGCCCGTGCCCTGCGGGTCGTCCTTCGGTAGTCGTCGAGCATGTCTCCCACATGGCCGGGGTCGTAGCCCAGGTACCGGCCGACCGCCGCCAGCTCCCGCCCGTCGGAGGGGAACGTGTCCCCGGCCCGGCCGCGCACCAGCATCACCGCGTTGCGCACCCGGGCGGCCAGGACCCACGCCTCGTCCAGGATCGCCGCCTCCTCGGTCGGGATCAGCTCGGCCGCGCAGGCAGCGGCGAGGGCCTCGCGGGTGCGGGTCGTGCGCAGGCCCGGTTCGACCCAGCCGTGGGTCAGCTGCATGAGCTGGACGGTCCACTCGACGTCGGAGAGGCCGCCGCGGCCCAGCTTGGTGTGCAGGGTGGGGTCGGCGCCGCGCGGCATGCGTTCCGCCTCCATGCGGGCCTTCAGCCGGCGGATCTCGCGTACGGCGTCGTCGCCGAGGCCCTCCGCGGGGTAGCGCAGCGGGTCGATGAGCTCGATGAAGGCACGGCCGAGATCGGCGTCGCCCGCGACCGGCTCGGCCCGCAGCAGCGCCTGTGACTCCCAGACCAGTGACCAGCGGCGGTAGTAGGCCTCGTACGAGGCCAGGGTGCGCACCAGGGGGCCGGTCTTGCCCTCCGGGCGCAGATCCGCGTCGATCAGCAACGGCGGGTCGGAGCTGGGGAGTTGAAGCAGCCTGCGCATCTCGGAGACGACCTGCGAGGCCGCCTTCGCCGCCTCGTGGTCGCTGACACCCTCGCGCGGCTCGTGGACGAACAGGACGTCCGCGTCCGAGCCGTAGCTCAGTTCGTGGCCGCCGAAGCGGCCCATGCCGATCACGGCGAACCGCACCGGCAGCGTGTCGCCCCAGCCCTCGCGGACCACGGCGCGCAGGGTCCCCGCGATCGTGGCCGCCGTGAGGTCGGAGACCCCGTCGCCCACCCGGTCGAGCAGGGCCCCGGGATCGTCCGCCGCGGGGCTCTCCTCCGTGCCGTACGAGCCGATGATGTCCGCCGCCACCGTGCGGAACAGTTCGCGGCGCCGGACGCCGCGCGCCGCCGTCACGGCCTGTTCGGCGCCGTCCGCGCGGCCCACCGCGGCCAGGACCTCCTGCTCCAGGTGGGCGTGGTCGCGCGGTTCGAGGCCGCGCTGGTCGCCGAGCAGGGCCACCGCTTCGGGGGCGCGCATCAGCAGGTCGGGGGCGAGGCGGCCCGCGGACAGGACGCGGGCCAGGTTCTCGGCCGCCGCTCCCTCGTCGCGCAGGAGCCGCAGGTACCAGGGGGTCTTGCCGAGCGCGTCGGAGACCTTGCGGAAGTTCAGGAGGCCCGCGTCGGGGTCCGCCGAGTCCGCGAACCAGCCGAGGAGCACCGGGAGCAGGGTGCGCTGGATGGCGGCCTTGCGGGTGACACCCGATGCCAGGGCCTCCAGGTGGCGCAGGGCGGCAGCGGGGTCGTGGTAGCCGAGGGCGACGAGGCGCTCGCGTGCCGCTTCCGTGCTCAACCTGGTCTCTACGGGGGCGAGTTGGGCCACGGCGTCCAGGAGCGGGCGGTAGAAGAGCTTCTCGTGCAGGCGGCGCACGACGGAAGTGTGCCGTTTCCAGGCGCGGTTCAGCTCGGTGATCGGCTCCGTGCGCATGCCCAGGGAGCGGCCGATGCGCCGCAGGTCCGCGTCGTCCTCCGGGATCAGATGGGTGCGCCGCAGCTTGAAGAGCTGGATGCGGTGCTCCAGGGACCGCAGGAAGCGGTAGGCGTCGTCGAGCTGGACCGCGTCCACCCGCCCCACGTAACCGCCGGCCGCGAGCGCCTCCAGGGCCGCCAGGGTCGAGCCGCTGCGGATCGAGGTGTCCCCGCGACCGTGCACCAACTGCAGGAGCTGTACGGCGAATTCGACGTCCCGCAGCCCGCCGGGGCCGAGCTTCAGCTCGCGGTCGACCTCACCCGCCGGGATGTTCTCCACGACCCGGCGGCGCATCTTCTGCACGTCGGGCACGAAGTTGTCGCGCTCGGCCGCGTGCCAGACCAGGGGCGCGAGGGTCTCGACGTACTCCGCGCCGAGAGCCAGGTCACCGGCGACCGGACGGGCCTTGAGCAGCGCCTGGAACTCCCAGGTCTTGGCCCAGCGCTGGTAGTAGGCGAGGTGGCTGCTGAGGGTGCGCACCAAGGGGCCGTTGCGGCCCTCCGGGCGGAGGTTGGCGTCGACCGGCCAAATGGTGCCCTCGACCGTGGTCTCCGAGCAGATCCGCATCATGTGCGAGGCGAGCCGGGTGGCGGCCTGCAGCGCCTTGGCCTCGTCGGCGGCGTCCGCACCGCCTGGCCCCTCCGCGGGCTCGCCGACGAAGATGACGTCGACGTCCGACACGTAATTCAGCTCGTGTCCGCCGCACTTGCCCATCGCGATGACCGCGAGCCTGCACAGCGCGGCGTCCTCCGGCGCCGCCTGCTCGGCCATGGCGAGCGCGGCGCGCAGGGTCGCCGTCGCCAGGTCCGCGAGCTCGGCGGCCGCCTCGGGCAGGTCGGTGGTGCCGCAGACGTCACGTGCCGCTATGGCGAGCAGGCAGCGGCGGTAGGAGACGCGCAGCGAGACGGGGTCGGTGGCGTCGGCGAGGCCGCGCTCGAACTCCTCGACGCCGGGGTGCAGGTCGGCCAGTTCGTAGGTGACCAGGGCCTGCCAGTCGCTGGGGTGGCGGGCCAGGTGATCGGCGAGGGCCTCGGAGGCGCCGAGCACGCCGAGCAGCCGGTCACGCAGCGGCTTGGCGCTGACCAGGGTGTCGAGCAGCTCCTGGCGGCTGGTGTCGTCGGGCTGGCCCTCGACCAGGCGTACGAGGCCCAGGAGCGCAAGGTCGGGGTCGGCGGTGGCGCCGAGGGCGTCGAGGAGCACAGGGTCGGTCCGCACCGCGGACAGCTCGGGGGCGGCCAGCAGCCGCTCGGCCGCGGACGGATCGGTGAAACCATGCCGCAGCAGCCGCGTGAACGTACTGCTTCTGCGCCCTTGCGGCACCGTCATCCCCGCGCCTCCGTTCGATCATCCTGGCCCGAGCCTACGGCCTGACCGATGAGTTCTGCCCGCCTGCACGGTCCGTACTTGGAAGGAAGCGTCTATGGCAGCGCCAGGGAGGCGGACCATGCCCAGCAAGGACCCCCGTACGGAACTGGATGCTCGGTACAGCAGCGCCGGGGCCGCGGCGACCCCGTGGGCCGACGCCGTGCGGCAGCTCAGGGCGGCCGAGCTCTTCTGGATCTCGACCGTGCGCCCTGACGGGCGCCCGCACGTCACTCCGCTGCCCGCGGTCTGGCTGGACGGCGCGCTGCACTTCTGCACGGGCCCCGAGGAGCGCAAGGCACGGAACCTCGCGGCCAACCCCGAGACCGTCCTGACCACGGGCGTCAACCTGTGGGACAAGGGTCATGACCTGGTCGTCGAGGGGACCGCGGTCCGCATCACCGACGAGGACAGGCTGCGGCGCCTCGCGACGGCCTGGGAGGACAAGTACGGCAGCTTCTGGCACTACGAGGTGCGGGACGGCTGCTTCCACCACGGCCCGGGCCACGCGTACGTCTTCGAGGTGGCCCCCCGTACCGCTTTCGGCTTCGGCAAGGGCGAACCGTTCAGCCAGACGCGCTGGAGCTTCACATGACCCACGAGGGGGCCATCTGATGGACTGGACACTCGAAGTGGTGCTCGTCCCTGTCACCGACATGGACCGCGCCAAGGACTTCTACGAGCACAAGTGCGGCTTCAAGGCGGATCTGGACAGCGTGGTCGCCCCAGGCGTGCGCGTCATGCAGTTCACGCCGCCCGGCTCACGCTGCTCGTTCGCCATGACGACCGGCATGCCGCCCGCGCCCGGGGCGTCGGAGATGACGCCGGGTTCGCTGCACGGCCTGCAGCTGTGCGTCACGGACGTCGTGGCCGCGCGGGCCGAGCTCGCGGAGCGCGGCGTGGACGTCACACCGGTCCTGCACCTGGGCCCCGAAGGCTGGGCGGAGGGGACGGGAGGCACCTGGAACGGCTTCTGTTTCTTCCGTGATCCGGACGGCAACGGCTGGTCGGTGCAGGAGGCCCCAACTCCGCTTTCAGAGCGGTGACACGGGGGTGTGGCGGAGCGCTGACAAGGGCCCCTGGCCCTGATGTACTCGGCCCATGGAATACACACTCGAGGTGATCCCGCTTCCCGTCAGTGACGTCGACCGGGCCAAGGAGTTCTACCGCGACAAGCTCGGTTTCCACGTCGACATCGACACGGAGGTCATGCCGGGCATGCGCATCGTCCAGCTGACCCCGCCGGGTTCCGGCTGTTCCATCGCCCTCGCCGACACCCTCTGGGACACGATGGACGGCCCGACCCCGGCCCCCGGCTCCTATCAGGGCCTGCAACTGTGCGTCGCCGACGCGAAGGCGGCCCACGCCGAGCTGACCGCACGCGGCCTGGAGATCTCCGAGCCGGTCGCACACGCGCCGCAGGACGGCGGCACGTTCATGTACTTCAAGGACCCGGACGGCAACGGCTGGGCAATCCAGGAGTACCGCGTCCGCGCGGAGACACCGCTGCGTGCGGCGATCGTGAGCGCTCCGTAAGGGGCGCGGGGCTGTATCGATCTGCGGCTCCGCCGCGGGGCGCGCTCAGCGCGCGAAGAGCCGCAGTCGCATCTGCCGGGTTGCCCGGCAGCCGCGACTGCGGCTCTTTCGTGGCCAAGGCGGTGCCCCCTGACCCGCGCTCCTCCCGTTCCCGCTTCGTCACGTGCAGAAGACCACGTAAGCAGCAAGCGTGCTGCACGACGAAGCCCCTCCAGTCAGGTGTGAGCAAGAGACCCTAGCTCTTCTGCGTGGCGAACCCTGGCGAATAGCTGCACACCAACAGAACGTACCGAGCCGCGCGCTAACCTCCGCTACGGACTCACAAGCATGCCTCTCCGGGCCCCTCCTGGTTTTCACGAAGCAGGAGGGACTACGAGAGGCAGGAGGTGAGTTGATGGACCAGCCTGAGATGCCGGACTGGTTTCGGCAGCATCGGTGGTGGATCCAGCTAACGCTGGATGCTGTCGCCGCAGCTGGAACGATCGCGGGATGTCTCGCACCGTTTCTCTTCTAACGGTGGATGAGCTGCGAAACCGGTCGGAAGGGCCCAAGAATGCGGGCCCGGCCGTCTGATGCTCGACCGGGCCCGCCGCCCGCGTGACGGGCCTGGCTCCGGATTGCCCCCGGGGTCAGGCCTCCGGCACGTCGGGAGACCAATCTGCACTACCTGCTGTGACCATGTGAAGGCTGGAGTTTCTTGCCCCCTGGGTCACTTCATCCAATGTAGCGGCAGCTTGATCCAGACCCCACGGTTGTCAACCTGAACAAGCCCCCTGTTAGCCATCGTTAACCGGGGACCGCTGCAGGTCAAGAGCCGTCAAGGTAGCGATTCCTAGCGAAGTCCGCGATCTTCACCTCGCGACAAACGAAGCCGTAGAGATCTTCATGGCCTGCGCTGACAGAGCTTTGCGTAACTCCGTCTCCGCACCTGACGGCCCACGGACGTCCCAGCCATAGACGGACAGGCGAGAGGGCTCACGGTCGATGACCGTGAGCCCTCTCGGCAAGATCACTAAGAACCCCTCTGACCTGCGCCTACAGCACCGGCAGGTTCTTCCGCAGCTCGAACGCGGTGACCTCCGAGCGGTACTCCTCCCATTCCTGCTTCTTGTTGCGCAGGAAGAAGTCGTACACGTGCTCGCCCAGGGTCTCCGCGACCAGTTCCGAGCGTTCCATCAGGGCGATCGCCTCGCCCAGGTTCTGCGGGAGCGGCTCGATGCCCATCGCGCGGCGTTCCGCGTCGCTCAGGGCCCAGACGTCGTCGTCGGCGCCCGGCGGGAGCTCGTAGCCCTCCTCGATGCCCTTGAGGCCGGCGGCCAGCAGGACGGCGTACGTCAGGTACGGGTTCGCGCCCGAGTCGATCGAGCGGACCTCAACCCGGGCCGAGCCGGTCTTGCCGGGCTTGTACATGGGGACGCGGATGAGGGCGCTGCGGTTGTTGTGGCCCCAGCAGATGTACGAGGGGGCCTCGCCGCCCGCGCCCGCCGTGCGCTCCGAGCCGCCCCAGATGCGCTTGTAGGAGTTCACCCACTGGTTGGTGACCGCCGAGATCTCCGCGGCGTGCTTCAGGAGGCCCGCGATGAAGGAGCGGCCCACCTTGGAGAGCTGGTACTCGGAACCGGACTCGTAGAAGGCGTTGCGGTCGCCCTCGAAGAGGGAGAGGTGCGTGTGCATGCCCGAGCCCGGGTGCTCGGAGAAGGGCTTGGGCATGAAGGTCGCGTTGACCCCCTGCTCCAGCGCGACCTGCTTCATGACCAGGCGGAACGTCATGATGTTGTCGGCCGTGGAGAGCGCGTCCGCGTACCGGAGGTCGATCTCCTGCTGGCCCGGCGCGCCCTCGTGGTGGCTGAACTCGACCGAGATCCCCATCGATTCGAGCATGGTGATCGCCTGGCGGCGGAAGTCCATGCCGACGTTCTGCGGGGTGTGGTCGAAGTAGCCGGAGTTGTCGGCGGGGGTGGGCCGCGAGCCGTCCAGCGGCTTGTCCTTCAGGAGGAAGAACTCGATCTCGGGGTGGGTGTAGAAGGTGAACCCGAGGTCGGAGGTCTTCGCCAGGGCGCGCTTGAGGACGAACCGCGGGTCCGCGAAGGACGGGGAGCCGTCCGGCATGAGGATGTCGCAGAACATGCGGGCGGTGCCGGGTGCCTCCGCGCGCCAGGGCAGGACCTGGAACGTCGACGGGTCCGGCTTGGCGATCATGTCCGACTCGTACACCCGGGCGAATCCCTCGATCGCCGAGCCGTCGAAGCCGATGCCCTCGTCGAAGGCCTGCTCCAGCTCGGCGGGAGCCACCGCGACCGATTTCAGGAAGCCGAGGACATCCGTGAACCACAGGCGTACGAACCGGATGTCGCGCTCCTCCAGTGTCCGGAGCACGAATTCCTGCTGCTTGTCCATCTTCCGCTTCCACCCATCCTTGCTGGTCAGGCCACCTGCGTCCACGCTGTGCTCGCGCTGTTGGCGCGCTGTGCTCTCGTCCGGGGACACCGCGGGGCACATGAGCATCCCACCACACCGTTTCGAGCGCGTTGCGGGCCATGTGCCGCCCTGTGCCCATAGTGCCTGCTGATCGGCGCGCCCGTAACAGCGGGCGGCTCAGACTGCCCCTACAGCCCGCCGGGCTCGCCCATTACGATCAGCGAACCGCTCCACCCTGTTCCGCAACGCGCGTCCCGCCCTTTCCGTCGTACCGCCGTATCGCCGAAGGACACATCATGGGTTCCGCCAAGAACACGAGCAGCTCGTCCCGCAAGACCCGGATAGAGGAGATGCGCCGGGCAGAGCGCGCACGCGACCGCCGTGGCCGCGTCATCACGATCACCTTGAGCGCGGTGGTGGTCGCCGCGCTCGCCGTGGGCGGTGTCCTCCTCTTCCAGAAGGCCGACGACTCCGACTCGGTCGCCGACGGGAAGTCCGCGCCGACGTTCAAGACGACCGCGGACGGCGAGAAGGTCTGGGACGCGAAGAAGCTGGGCCGTACGCATGTCACCAAGGACGTCAGTTACGCGATGACCCCGCCGGTGGGCGGCGACCACGACCAGGTGTGGATGAACTGCAACGGCGACGTCTACAAGGACGAGCTCCCGGAGCGCCATGCCGTGCACTCCCTGGAGCACGGCGCGGTCTGGGTGACGTACAACGACAAGGCGAAGGCCGCGGACCTGAAGAAGCTCGAGGCGAAGGTCAAGCAGACCCCGTACACGCTGATGAGTCCGGTCAAGGACCAGAAGGACCCGATCATGCTGACGGCCTGGGGCCACCAGCGCACGGTGACCGGCGCGTCGGACCCGAAGGTCGCCTCCTTCCTCTCCACGTACGTGCAGGGCAAGCAGACCCCTGAGCCGGGCGCCGCGTGCACGGGTGGCAAGGGCCAGTGAGGCGGCGTACCTGCTGGGTGGTGGGCGCGGCCGCCGCGGTGGCCGTGGCCGGCGGCGGCATCACGGTCGCCGTCGCGTCGTCGGACGGCTCGTCCGCCGCGTCCTCGCCCTCCACGGAGTCGGCCGACGCGGGCTTCGCCCGGGACATGGCCACGCATCACCAGCAGGCGGTGGAGATGTCGTACATCGTGCGCGACCGCACGAAGGACGAGGAGATCCGCCGCCTCGCGTACGACATCGCGCAGACCCAGGCGAACCAGCGGGGCATGCTGCTCGGCTGGCTCGACCTGTGGGAGCTGCCGAAGGTGCCGGAGAAGGCGCCGATGGAGTGGATGGGGATGGGGGACATGCCGCCGGGCGAGGACGGCGCCCTGATGCCCGGGATGGCGACGAACACGGAGCTGAAGAAGCTCGGCGAGCTGAACGGGCGGGCCGCCGAGGTGCGCTATCTGCAGCTGATGATCAAGCATCACAAGGGCGGGGTCCACATGGCCGACGGGTGTGTGGACCGGTGCGAGGTGGGGGCGGAGGTGCGGCTCGCGCGGGGGATGGTGGAGTCGCAGGAGTCGGAGATCGAGCTGATGACGGGCTTGCTGAAGGCGCGGGGCGCGAAGCCGTAGGTGCGTACGCGGCGCGGGGCGCGAAGCCGTAGGTACGTACGCGGGGCGGGGCGCGAAACCGTGACTTTCCCCGATCCCGCCCCTTCCCGGAAACCCGCTGCGCGGGGGCCTCTTCAAGCGCCGGTGGGGCTGCTTTTCCAGCCCGTCCGGCGTTTGAGGACGAACTCGGCGGAGCCGGTGATGGGCGGCGGGCAAGACCTCGCCCACCAGAACCCTCCCTACGCCAACCGCCCCAGCTCCTCCCGCACAAGTCTCCCCCTCAAAGGCGCCCCCGCCAGAAACCGCTCCACCTCCCCCACCGCGAACTCCCCCAGCCGCCGCACCTCACTCCCCTGCGCCCCGGCGACATGCGGGGTGACCAGGACGTTCGGGAGCGTCAGCAAGGGATGCCCGGACGGCAGCGGCTCCGGGTCCGTCACGTCCAGGAAGGCGTCCAGGCGCCCCGCCCCGCACTCCCTGGCCAGCGCCTCCGTGTCGATCAGCGCGCCGCGTGCCGTGTTGATGAGCGTGCCCCCGTCGGGGATCAGCTTCAGCATCTCCTCGCTCACCATGCCGCGCGTCTCGGGCAGTTGGGGCGCGTGGACGCTGACGATCGAGCTGCGCCGGCACAGCTCCGAGAGGTCGACGAGCTCCACACCGAGGCCGGCCGCCTCCTCCCGCGTGACGTACGGGTCGCTGAGCAGCACCCGCCACCCCGCGTCGGACGCGCGCAGCGCCGCGATGACCCCGCGGCCGATGCGGGAGGCGCCGATGATGCCGATGGTGCGCGCGTCGGCGCCGGTCCGCTCGGCGAAGGGCGGCCATCCGTCGGCGTACCGCGCCGCGGTCGGCAGCGCGCCCTTCGCCGCGAAGGTGATCGCGGCGAGCGTGTAGGCCACGACGGGCCCCGCGTTCGCGTCGGCCGCCGACGAGACCACCACGCCCCGGTCCCACAGCGCGTCCGTCACCACGGGTTTCACCGATCCGGCGGCGTGCACGAGGACGCGGAGCCGAGGTGCGTGGGCGAGGACCTCGGCCGTGACGGGCGGGCAGTTCCAGCCGGTGACCAGGATCTCCGCCTCGGCGAGAACCGCGCGCGCATCGGCCCCGGTAAGTGACCCGGTGAGCAGGGCGGGCGCCAACTCCACGCTGCGGTCCAGCCGTTCACGGATGTCGGGGGCGAAGACCCGCTCCGCGACGTCCGCGCTCATGGCGAGCGCCGCGTTCGGTCGGCCCTGCAACTCTGCCTGGTCTGCCACGCGTGACCATCCCTCGTAGTAACCGGTTACCCAACAGCGCCTGGAGGCTAGGCCGAAGTCGGGACGGTGGTCAAGAGATCGCGGGGTCAAGGGGGTTGACCGGGGTTAGTAACCGCTTTAGATTCCGGTCACCTTGTTCCGACAACGGAGGGGCTGCCGTGTCAGCGGTGTTGAAGGACCGGACGGAAACCGAGGCGGTGAAGCCGCCCGGCAAGCGCAGCAATCGACCAAATGGCAACAAAACAAAGCGTGATGAGCGATGGAAACGGTTTCACTCCTCGCGAGTCCTGCTGCTGCTCATGGCCCCGGGAGTCGCGTACTTCCTGGTGTTCCACTACGGCGCGTTCATCGGGAACGCCGTCGCCTTCAAGGAGTACGTCCCCTTCGACGGCCTGTGGGCCAGCCCCTGGGTCGGCCTCGAGAACTTCGACCGGATGTTCGGCGACCCGGACTTCTGGCACGCGACCTGGAACACGCTCTTCCTCGCGGTGCTCCAACTGGTCTTCTTCTTCCCGGTCCCGCTCGGCCTGGCCCTGCTCCTGCACAGCCTGACCTCGGACCTCACACGGCGCTTCGTGCAGTCCGTGGTCTACCTCCCGCACTTCCTGTCGTGGGTCATCGTCGTCGCCCTGTTCCAGCAGGTGCTCGCCGACACCGGCCTGCTCAACTCCGTGCTCGGACAGGCGGGTCTGCACTCGGTCGACATCATCGGCAACCCGGACGCGTACCCGGCGCTCGTCGTCGCCCAGGTCGTCTGGAAGGACGCCGGCTGGGGCACGATCATTTTCCTCGCCGCGCTGATGCAGGTGGACGAGCAGCAGTACGAGGCCGCCGCCATCGACGGGGCGGGCCCCTGGCGCCGCTTCTGGCACGTGACGCTGCCGTCGATCCGGCCGGTCGTCATCCTGCTGCTGATCATGCGGCTCGGCGACATCCTCTCCGTCGGCTTCGAACAGATGCTGCTGCAACGGCAGTCGGTGGGACCCGAGGCCGGTGAGGTGCTCGACACCTTCGTCTTCTGGCAGGGCATCGTCGGCGGCGACACCGGATACGCCGCGGCGGCGGGCCTGTTCAAGGGCGTGGTCGGCGCGATTCTCGTCTTCGCGGCCAACAAGGTCGCCCATCGCCTCGGCGAGCAGGGGGTCTACAAGTGAGCACGAAATCCACTGCGATACGTGCCGGGCGGCAAAACCCCGTACGCCCCTCCTGGATGGAGAAGCCGAAGCCGGTCACCCAGGTGGCCAAGGCCCTGGCGATCGTCACCATCCTGGTCATGGTCTTCGTGCCGTTCCTCGTGATCGTCTCGACGTCCTTCGCCTCGAACCGCGAGGTCATCGCCAACGGCGGCTGGGTCCTGTGGCCCACGCACCCCACCCTGCGCGCCTACGAGCAGGTCTTCGAGGGCGGCATCGTCACCAAGGCGCTCGGCGTCAGCGCCGGCATCACGGTCATCGGCACCCTCGCCTCCCTCGCGTGCACCACGTTCCTGGCGTACGCGCTGAGCCGCCCCAAGGTGTACGGGGGCAAGCCGATCCTGCTGATCATCCTGTTCACGTTCCTCTTCCCGCCCGGCATGATCCCCGCGTTCCTGCTGGTCAAGGGCATGGGGATGCTGGAGAGCTACAGCGCGCTGATCGTCCCCGTCCTCATCAACGTGTTCAATCTGGTCGTCCTGCGCGGCTTCTTCCAGGGCGTGCCCGAGGAGTTGTACGAGGCGGCGCGGCTCGACGGCGCGAACGACTGGCAGATCCTGTGGCGGGTCGTGCTGCCGCTCTCCAAGGCGGCCCTCGCGGTGGTCGGCCTCTTCTACGCGGTGAGCTACTGGAACGCCTGGTTCCATGCCTCGATCTACCTGGAGTCCGACCACTGGCCGCTCCAGCAGGTCCTGCGCACGTACGTCATGGGCGGCTCGCAGATCGCGGACACCGGCCTGAGCGACGCCTCGAACGTCTCGGCGCCGCAGACGATGCAGATGGCCGTCCTGGTGATCGCCACGGTGCCGATCCTGATCGTCTACCCCTTCCTGCAGAAGTACTTCACCAAGGGCGTGCTCACGGGCGCCATCAAGAGCTGAGCCAACTTCTCCGGCTTCCCGAAAGGTTGTCACTGTGTCTGGTCCCTCTGGTTCCTCTGCTTCCTCGATGTCGCGCCGTACGCTGCTGCGCTCCATAGCCGTCGGCGGGGCCGCGGTCGCGGCCCCCTCCCTGCTCACCGCCTGCTCCACCGGCTCGGACGGCGGCGGCTCGGTCAGCAACGCCAACAAGAAGGCGGCGCCCTGGCCGACGTACACGCCCGCCAAGGGCCCGACGCCCGACCTCGCGCCCACGGCCGAGGGCGTGCAGCCCGGCTTCACGAAGTACCCGCAGAAGCTGGTCGCCGCGACGGCCGAGAAGCCGGGCAACGACAAGCAGAAGATCAAGGTCATGACCATCACCTACGGCACCCCGCCGAAGCCGGTCGGATCGAACAAGTTCTGGCAGGCGATGAACGAGGCCCTCGGGGTCGAGGTCGAGTTCTCGGTCGTGCCGGACGCGGACTTCCGCTCCAAGATGTCCACCCTGATGTCCGGCGACGACCTGCCCGACATGATCAACTTCGGTGGCGGGTACGTCCTGCCGCGCGAGTCGCAGTTCGTGAAGTCGCGGTGCGCGGACCTTTCGGAGCACCTCTCCGGAGACGCGGTCAAGGACTACCCGAACCTCGCCAACATCCCCACGTACGCCTGGGAAGGCATGGGCCGCGTCTCCGGGCGCATCTACGGCCTGCCGATCGAGCGCGCCAAGGTGCAGGGCGCGATGTTCATCAACCGCGAGGCGTTCGACAAGGCGGGCTACAAGCCGGGCATGTCGGCGAGCGACTTCCAGGCGATGGCGCGCGAGGCGTCGCGGAACAAGAAGTCCGCGCTCGGCGCCTCGTCGGTCGGCTATTTCGGCTACCTCTACCACGCGATGTGGCACGGCGCGCCGAACCAGTGGCAGATCAAGAACGGCAAGGTCACCGACATGTACGGGACCGACGAGTTCAGGGCCGCGCTCGAATACATGTCGAAGATGCGCAAGGCGGGCTCGTACAACTCCGACGCCACCTCGATCTCGCAGGTCGACCTGAAGACGCAGTTCTACAACGGCACGGTCCGCTCCATGACGGACGGCTGGGGCGCCGCCGTCTCCAACGCGCAGGGCATCAAGGACGAGTTCACGCTGGACGCCGCCGTGCCGTACGTGGTCGACGGTGCGACGCCCGTCTACCAGCAGAACCGCGGCTGTTTCGGCTACACCGTCATCAAGAAGGCCTCCAAGGACCGCGTCAAGCTGATGCTGCGGGTCCTGGACTGGCTGGCATCGCCGTTCGGCTCCAAGGAGTACGAGCTGATGCACTCCGGAGTCGAGGGCACGCACTTCGAGTACGACAAGAACGGCGACCCGATCCCCACATCGCTCGGCCTGGTCGAGAACCGCACGAACCTCCCCTTCGCCTATCTCATGGACGCGCCGCAGCCGCTGTACTTCCCCGGCTTCGCCGACCTGACCAAGCGGCTGCACACCTGGGAGAAGGCGGTCGTGCCGCACCTCGTCCGGGACGACCACTGGGGCCTGATGTCGGACACGTACAACCGGCAGGGCGCTTCCATGCAGCAGGTCATCGAGGACGGCGTGACGGCGATCGTCTCGGGCCGCAAGAAGCTGTCCGACTGGGACGCCGTCTACAAGAAGTGGCAGACCCAGGGCGGCGAGAAGGCACGCGAGGAGTTCGCGAAGGAGTACGAAGCCGCGCACTGATGCGGCGCGGGGGCGGGATGATGGTCCGGGGCGGTCTGTTGTGGGGTGACGCGGGCATCGCGGGCAACGCCGTTCCGGACGCTGCTACTTGAGGACTTGAGGAGACACAGTGGGTGAGCGGGTCACCATCCGTGACGTGGCGGCGCGGGCGGGCGTCTCGGTCGCGACCGTCTCGCGGGTTCTCGCGGGCAACTACCCGACGTCGACGGCGTCACGGGGGAAGGTGCTGCGGGCCGTCAAAGATCTCGACTACGTCGCCAACGCGCACGCGCGCGCGTTGGCGGGCGCCGGCCGCAAGACGATCGCGGTGCTGATGTTCGACGTGGTGAGCTCGTTCTACGCGCATGTGGCACAGGGTGTGGAGATGGAGGCGGCCCAGCGGGGCCGCCTCACGCTGATCTCGTCGACGAACAGCGACCCGGCCCGCGAGCTGGCCCTGGTGCAGATGATGCGTGAGCAGGCCGCGGAGGCGGTGGTGCTCGTGGGCGGGGTCATCGAGGACGACGAGTACCGCGAGCGGATGGCGCGGTACGCGGAGGCCCTCGCCGCGGCGGGCTCCCGCCTCGTCCTGTGCGGGCGTCCGGCGCCGGCGCCGGATGTCCCCGCGCTGGTCGTCGAGTACGACAACGAGGCGGGCGCGTACGCCATCACGAGCCACCTGCTGGGCGCCGGCCACCGAAGGATCGCCCTGATCGGCTACCAGCCAGGCCACACCACGGGCGAGGACCGCGTCGCGGGCTACCTCCGCGCGCTGGCCGACCATGGGGTGCCACGCGAGGAGGCGATCCTGCACGGCATCGGCTTCGGCCAGAACCACGGGTACGAGGCGATCAAGGACCTCCTCAAGAAGGCGGATGGACGGCCGGACTTCACGGCGGTGTTCGCGGGCGACGACAGGGTGGCGGCGGCCACGGTGATCGCCCTGCGGGAGCATGGGCTGCGGGTGCCGGAGGACATCTCGGTGGTCGGCTACAACGACGACCCGGTGGCGGCGGACATCACTCCCGGCCTGACGACCGTGCACATCCCCGCGGAGGAAATGGGCCGCACGGCAGTCCGCCTCGCCTTGTCGGGCTCCCCCCGAACAGGCCAGGAACGCCACCTTCTGGGCACACACATCGTGATTCGGGAGAGTGTGCGGGGGGTTCGGGGGGCGGGAGGGGGCGGGGCGTAGGGAGGCGCTGGGGAGACGGGGCCGGGAGGCGCCTGCCGCCGGGTGGGTGGGGCGGTTCGTGGGGGCCGAGGCCTTGGGGGTTACGGGCGGGGAGGCGCCTGCCGCCGGGTGGATGGGGGCGCTTCGTCGTGCAGCGGCGGGTCGGGGCGGGTCAAGGCCCAGGGGCCAGTACCGCTCTTGCCACCGCCCCCGGCGCATCTCGCATCACCACGTGTCCCGAAGGCTCCGCGACGTGGAAGGCCGCGTCGAGTGAGGCGGCGAGGGTTCGCTGCCGGGTGAGCCAACCCGCCCCGCCGACACCCCCGTACGCCGCGAGAACCGTCACCGGGAGCCCGTTCCGCAGGGGGAAAGCCCGGCGCAGTGCGGCGAGTTCAAGCGCCGCGTCACCGTACGTGGCGTACTCCAGCAGTGCCCCCCGCCACACCCGGCTCACCCCGTAGACCCGCCTCACAGGCCCGTCCCCGCGCACCGCCACCCTCCGCAACGCGGGCCCCACCGCCCACGGCAACCCCGCTCCGGCGAGTACCGCGCCGCCCAGCCGGGCAGCCCCCACCCGCACCCCGCGCGGGACCCGCACCCGCGGTCGTTCCTCGACGCTGGAGTCGACCAGGACCAGGCCTGCCGTACGCTCCGGGAAGAGGCGGGCGAACGCCTCGCAGTGGAAGCCCGCCAGGGAGTGCCCGACCACCGTGGCCGGGCCGGCGAGGCCCACCGCGTCCAGGACCCCCGCGATCCGCTCGGCCTCTCCCGCAAGCGTGGGCGCCACGCGCGCGTGCCCGCTCAGCCCCGCCCCCGGCCGGTCGAAACGGACGACGGTCCGCCACGGGACGAGCCGCTCCACCACCGCGTCCCAGTCGAACCACGCGAGCCCCAGCCCCGCGCTCAGCACGCACACCGGCCCGCTCCCGGCCACCCGCACGTGATGCGGCACTCCCCCGATCCGTACGAAACTCACCCGCGCCGCACCACCCCACGCGCGAGGAACCCCAGCCAGACCGCGATCAGCAGCACCTGGAGCCGCTGCCCCGCCCCCAGCCCCCACGTGCCGTACCCCGCGTCGAAGGCGGCGATCGCGGCCAGGGTCCAGGCGGTGGCGGCCAGTTCGAGGCCCACGAGGACGAGACCGAGGTTGCCGGCGAGGGAGGGCAGGAGCCCGTGCCTGCGCGCCGCGAACGTCAACGCCACCATCCCCACCAGCGCCCCCGTCACCGCGACGCTGCTGCTCACCACGTGCGCCGAGTGCGCCGCGGGCACGAGCCCCGCCCGCTCCCTGGCCCCGCAGAGCACGTCGGCGGTCGGCGCGCAGCTCAAGGGGAGCCGTGAGTCGACCGCGGTGGCCGCCCCGAACAGGGCGAGCCCCGCCCACCCCACGACCCCGCTCCCCCGCCGCGGCAGCCACCGCAGCGCGCCCACCGCGCCCGCGAGGACCAGCAGCCCCGCGGTCAGGTCGGTCGTGCGGAACAGCGTGCCGTACGGCTGGTCCCGGGCCCCGAGTTCACTGACGTACGAACTCAGCGGCGAGAGTCCCGTACCGAGGAAGGCTTCGAGGAGCCACGTGCTGTAGGCGACCGCGCCGAGCGCGAGGAGGGTTGAGACGGTGACGACACGCGCGTACCCGCCATCCGCACGCACCGCTTCATGTCCCACTTTGTCCGCAATCGCCATGGGGTCATGATCAGCGACGTGCAGGGGGGCCGCATGTCGTCCCATACCCGGCGGGGGTAAGGTTCCGCCCATGGTGGCCACGAGCGGGCAGAGGAGACAGGGGAACGGCAGGCAGCTCCTGCTGCTCGCCGCCCTGCTCTTCGGCATCGTGACGATGCATACGCTGGGCCACCCGACCGCGCACTCGTCGAGCCCCGCGAAGGGCCACTCCACGGGCGCCACGAGCCCCGCGTCGGGCCACTCCACGGGCGCCACGAGCCCCGCGTCGGGCCACTCCACGGGCGCCACGAGCCCCGCGTCGGGCCACTCCACGAGCGCCACGAGCCCCGCGTCGGGCCACTCTCCGCACCAGCCGAGCCACCCGAGCGGGACCGAACAGGCCGCCGCGCAACACGAGATGAGCGCGAGCGACCCCGCACCACCGGGCATGGCCGAAGTCACCGGCCACGCGCGCGTGGCGACAGCCGTGGGCGCCCCCACCGGGATGGACGGGATGGACCCGTTGTCCGTCTGCCTCGCCGTCCTCGCCGCATTCACCCTCGTGCTGCTGCTCAAGGCGGGCCTGCTGCGGCCCGGCGGCTTCGTCGTGCCCGCGCGTCCGCTCGCCCGGCTGCTCGACGGACTGCGGCCCAATCCGCCGCCGCCCCGCATACTCCTCTCCCACCTCTCGGTGCTGCGCATTTAGGCCGACGCACCGGCTGCTTCGCCCTGCCCGCGTCCGGCGGGTCCGTGAATGGGAACCTCCGGGCGTCGAGCGGTGTATCAGAAGCAGCAGATGCGCCCATCTGCACGCAACACCACCACGACGAGGTGTACTCAGCCATGCGCACTCAACCCCCGCGCACCCCTTCGCGCAGCGTCCCTTCGCGCAGCGCTCCTTCGCGCCGTGCCCTGCTCGGCGCCGCGACGGCCGTCGCCGGTTCGGGACTCCTGGCGGCCTGTTCCGGCTCTGGGTCCGGCTCCGGTGCGGACTCCGCCCACGCCGGACACGGCGGCGGGTCCGAGCCCGAGGGCTATGTCGACCCCGCGGGCAAGGAAGTCGCCGCCGCGGAGAAGAAGCGGACCGGCGGCGGCACGGTCCACGAGGTGAAGCTGACGGCCATGGCCGCCAAGCTCGACCTCGGCGGCCGCACGGTCAAGACGTGGGCGTACGGCGACCGGCTCCCCGGCAAGGAAGTCCGCGTCACCGCGGGCGACACCCTCGCCCTCACGCTCGCCAACCACCTCCCCGAGGCGACATCCCTGCACTGGCACGGTTTGGCCCTGCGCAACGACATGGACGGCGTCCCGGGCCTGACCCAGAAGGCCGTGAAGCCCGGCGCGGAGTTCACCTACCGCTTCGCGGTGCCGCACCCGGGGACGTACTGGTTCCATCCCCACTCGGGCACCCAGCAGGACCGCGGTCTGTACGCACCACTGATCGTCGAGGACCCCAAGGAGCCGTTGCGGTACGACAGGGAGTGGGTCGTCGTCCTGGACGACTGGGTCGACGGGGTGGACGGCTCCACCCCGGACGCCGTGCTCGCCGAGCTCAGCAAGGGCATGGGCGGCCACGACATGGAAGGCGACTCCGGCGAGGGCGGTCACGGTGGTCACGGCGGCCACGACATGTCCGGCATGGGCCAGCGCACGGCCACGACGCCAAGCCCCTCCACAACATCGAGTGCCCCCGCGCCGGACGCCCCTTCCCGCATGATGATGGGCGCCAAGAGCGACCTGCTGGGCGGCGACGCGGGCGACGTCGCCTACCCGCACTACTTGATCAACGGCCGCACGCCGGACGCCCCGTCCTCCTTCAAGGCCCGCCCCGGCGACCGCATCCGCCTGCGCATCATCAACGCGGGCGGTGACACGGCCTTCCGGGTGGCGCTCGGCGGCCACGAGATGACCGTGACGCACACGGACGGCTTCCCGGTGGAGCACGCGAAGACGGACGCGCTGCTGCTCGGCATGGGAGAGCGCTATGACGTCCTGGTCACCGCCAAGGACGGCGTCTTCCCGCTGACCGCGGCGGCCGAGGGCAAGAAGGCGGCGGCGCTGGCGGTCCTGCGCACGGGCGGCGGCCGGCCACCTGCCCCTTCGACACGCCCCAAGGAACTGAGGGGCCGCCTCCTGACGGCGGACAAGCTCCGGGCGGCGCGTCCGGTGGCCCTCCCGTCCCGCAAGCCGGACCGCACGATCAGGATGCGACTGACCGGCGGAATGGCGAAGTACGACTGGGCCTTCGACAAGACCCCCTACTCCCCCGACCGCCGCCACCCCGTCCGCGCGGGCGAACGGGTCCGCCTGGTCTTCGCCAACTCGACGACGATGTGGCACCCGATCCATCTGCACGGCCACACGTTCACCCTGGCCAATACGCCGAACGGCCCGCGCAAGGACACCGCGGTCATCTTGCCGAACGGCACCCTGACGGTGGACTTCGAGGCCGACAACCCCGGCCTGTGGATGATCCACTGCCACAACGTCTACCACTCGGAGGCAGGAATGATGACAGTCCTCGGCTACCGCACCTGACGGCCCCTGGGCCACCCCCTACCGACGGCCGTCGGCTACCACTGCTGACGGCCGTCGGCCCCCGCAGGCGACCACCCTCGGCCACCCCAGCTGACGATCGCCGGCCACCGCGACGGACGGCCTGGGCCACCACGCCTGACAACCCTCAACCAACCACCGCAGCGCACGGCCGGGCCCACCCCGCCCGACCGCCCTCAACCACCGCACCCCACGCCCCGGAACCACTCCGCCCGACCGCCCCCAACCACCGCACCCCACACCCCAGAACCACCACACCCGACCGCCCCCAACCACCACACCCCACACCCCAGAACCACCCCGCCCGACCGGCGGCGACGGTGTGGGGTGCCCCCAGTGGGGTGCCCCACTCCCGCCCCGCAAGGCATCGCGTCGCTCTGACGATTACACTGGGCCGCGTGCCTCAACTACGCCTCGCCCTGAATCAGATCGACTCGACCGTCGGCGATCTCGCCGGGAACGTCGAGGCGATCGTCCATTGGACCCGGCACTCCGCCGAGCAGGGAGCGCACCTCGTCGCGTTCCCCGAGATGGCGCTGACCGGCTATCCCGTCGAGGACCTCGCCCTGCGGTCGTCCTTCGTCGACGCCTCCCGGGATGCGCTGCGCGCGCTCGCGGCGCGGCTGAACGACGAGGGGTACGGCGAGCTGCCGGTCGTCGTCGGCTATCTCGACCGCACCGAGGAGGCCAAGCCGAAGTACGGCCAGCCCGCGGGCGCCCCGCGGGACGCCGCCGCCGTGCTGCACCGCGGCGAGGCCGTCCTGACGTACTCCAAGCACCACCTGCCGAACTACGGCGTCTTCGACGAGTTCCGCTACTTCGTGCCGGGCGAGACCCTGCCGATCCTGCGCGTGCACGGCGTCGACGTCGCGCTCGCCATCTGCGAGGACCTCTGGCAGGACGGCGGCCGTGTCCCCGCCACGCGTACCGCGGGCGCGGGCCTGCTGCTGTCCATCAACGCGTCGCCGTACGAGCAGAACAAGGACGACGTACGCCTCGAGCTGGTGCGCAAGCGCGCGCAGGAGGCCGGCTGCACCACCGCCTACCTCGCGATGATCGGCGGCCAGGACGACATCGTCTTCGACGGGGACTCGGTCGTCGTGGACCGGGACGGCGAAGTCATCGCGCGTGCCCCGCAGTTCGCCGAGGGGTGTGTCGTCCTCGATCTGGATCTGCCGGCCGCCGCTCCGGTGCCGCCGTCGGGCATCGTGGACGACGGCCTGCGCATCGAGCACGTCACCGTCTCCGAGGAGCCTCTGCCCGCGTACGAGCCGGAACTCACGGGCGGATACGCCGAGCGGCTCGACGACGAGGAAGAGGTGTACTCGGCGCTGGTCGTCGGGCTGCGCGCGTACACCGCGAAGAACGGTTTCAGCAGTGTCCTGATCGGGCTCTCCGGAGGCATCGACTCCGCCCTGACCGCCGCGATCGCCTGCGACGCACTCGGCGCGCAGAACGTGTACGGCGTGGCCATGCCCTCCCGCTACTCCTCCGAGCACTCCATCAGTGACGCGGAGGACCTGGCCCGGCGTACGGGGCTGAACTTCCGCACCGTGCCGATCGCCCCGATGTTCGACGCCTACATGGGGTCGCTGGGTCTCACCGGGCTCGCCGAGGAGAACCTTCAGTCGCGGCTGCGCGGCACGATGCTGATGGCCCTCTCCAACCAGGAGGGCCACATCGTCCTCGCGCCGGGCAACAAGTCCGAGCTGGCAGTGGGGTATTCGACGCTCTACGGCGACTCGGTCGGGGCGTACGGCCCGATCAAGGACGTCTACAAGTCCCTGATCTTCCGGCTCGCCGAGTGGCGCAACCGCGCGGCGCTCGACCGCGGCCAGACGCCGCCGATCCCGGAGAACTCCATCACCAAGCCGCCGAGCGCGGAGCTGCGTCCCGACCAGGTGGACACGGACTCGCTGCCGGACTACCCCGTCCTCGACGCGATCCTGGAGATGTACGTCGACCGCGACATGGGCGCGGACTCGATCGTCGCCGCCGGTTACGACCGGGAGCTGGTCGTGAAGACACTGCGGATGGTGGACACGGCCGAGTACAAGCGGCGGCAGTACCCGCCGGGCACGAAGATCTCCGCGAAGGGCTTCGGCAAGGACCGCCGCCTTCCGATCACCAATCGCTGGCGGGAGAAGTCCGTCTGACGGTGCCGGGCGGACGGGTGGGCTGACGGTGCCGGGCGGACGGGTGGGCGGCGAAGATCCGTCGCGAGCGGCGGTTCAGTGCACTCGCCCGCCCACCCGTCATCGCCCGGGAACCAGGAACACCAGCGTCTAGCGACTGGCCGTCTCCCGCCGCGGCTCGCCCGAAGCCACCAGCCGCTCACCGCCCGCCGCAGGCGCATGCGCGGGCGACCGCAGGTCCACCACGTATGCCACACCCGCCACGGCGAGGCCAAGCACCGCGAGCCCCGCGCCCACCACGGCCGGTGACGTCACGCCGAAGCCCGCGGCCAGCGCGAGGCCGCCGACCCAGGCGCCGCCCGCGTTGGCGAGGTTGAACGCGGCCTGGTTGGCGGAGGAGGCCAGGGACGGGGCCGCCGACGCCTTCTCCATCACCATGAGCTGCAGGGGCGAGCCCGTCGTGAACGCCGCCATGCCGAGCAGCGTCACCGCCAGCGCCGCGCTCCACGCCGCCCCCATCAGGACGGGGAACAGGGCGAGGACCACGACGAGTGCCGTGAGGCCGCCGAAGAGCGTGCCCCGCAGGGAGTGGTCGGCGAGCCGGCCGCCGAGCAGGTTGCCCGCCGTAGCGCCGACACCGAACAGCGCCAGGAGCACTGTCACGCTGGATTCGGCGTAACCCGCGGCGTCGGTGAGCATCGGCGTCACATAGCTGTACGCGGAGAACAGCGCCCCGAAGCCCGCCACGGTCGTGCCGAGGGCGAGCCACACCGGCACGCTGCCGAGCGCCCGGATCTCCCCGCGCAGGCCGCCGCTCTCGCCGTGGCCGTGGTCGGCGGGGACGAGGAGGGCGAGCGCGGTGATGGCGGCGAGGCCGATCGCGCTGACCGCGAGGAACGTGGCGCGCCAGCCGAGCTGCTGGCCCATCGCCGTGGCGACGGGCACGCCCACGATGTTGGCGACGGTCAGGCCGAGGAACATGAGCGAGACGGAGCGCGCCTTGCGCTCGGGGGCCACCAGGCCGGTGGCGACTACCGCGCCGACGCCGAAGAACGCGCCGTGCGGCAGGCCGCTCAGGAAGCGGGCGGCCATCAGCCAGTGGTAGTCGGGGGCGGCGGCCGAGAGCGCGTTGCCCGCGACGAAGAGCACCATCAGGCCGATGAGGACCCGGCGGCGCGGCATGCGCGCGGTGACAGCGGCGAGCAGCGGGGCGCCGATGACGACACCGAGGGCGTACGCGGAGACCAGGTGTCCCGCGGTGGGGATGGATATGTGCAGGTCGTCCGCGACATTGGGCAGCAGGCCCATCATCACGAACTCGGTCGTGCCGATGCCGAAGGCGCCCACGGCTAGGGCGAGCAGGGCCAGGGGCATGAAGAACCTTCCGGTGGAGCGCGTGAGGGACGGGTGTTCCATAAGTTTACGTACGGAACAAAGTCTCTCAGGCTCAGTATTCCGCGAGGTTACGAGCGGGTGTGCCGCGCGCCAAAAGACGGCGGCCACCGGCGGGCACGTGTTACAACTCGACCCGCGCCGCGATCGGCAGGTGATCGCTGCCCGTCTCCGGCAGCGTCCACGACGACAGCGGCTCGACGCCCTTCACCATGATCTGGTCGATCCGCGCCATCGGGAACGACGCGGGCCAGCTGAAGCCGAAGCCGTCGCCCGCAGCGCCCTGCGTGGAGCGCATCTGGGAGGTGACCGCGTTCAGGGCGCGGTCGTTCATCGTGCCGTTCAGGTCACCGAGCAGCACGACCTTGGAGACCTGCTCGTCGGCGATCGCCTCGCCGAGCGCGTCCGCGCTGTCGTCACGCTGGTTGGCGGTGAAGCCCGCGTCCAGCTTGACCCGCACCGAGGGCAGGTGGGCGACGTAGACGGCGACCTCGCCCTTGGGGCTGTTGACCGTCGTGCGCATGGCGCGCGTCCAGCCCAGCTTGATGTCGACGGGCTTGGTGCCGGTCAGGGGGTACTTGCTCCACAGGCCGACCGTGCCCTGCACCGAGTGGTACTTGTACGTGCCGGCCAGCGCCTTCTCGTACGTCGGGACGGCGTTCGCCGTGAGCTCCTCCAGGGCCACGACGTCGGCGCCGGAAGCGGCGACGTCACGGGCGGTGCCCGAGGGGTCGGCGTTCTCCGCGTTCACGTTGTGGGTGGCGACCGTCAGGTCACCGCCGGTGCCGGACTTGTCGCTGATAAGGCCGCCGAAGGAGCTGACCCAGATGACCGAGGGCAGCAGCACCGCGATCAGCGCGGTGGCCGACTTGCGCACGAAGCCGACGACGAGCAGCACCGGGATCAGGACGCCGAGCCAGGGCAGGAACGTCTCGATGAGGCTGCCGAGGTTGCCCACGCCGTTCGGGATCTGTGCGTGGAAGAGCATCACCAGGGCCAGCAGCACCGCGACCCCGGCCGTGACGAGCCCGCGCCGCCAGATGCCCCGGTCGCCCCGCCAGCCGTCGGCCAGGCGCCGGAACCGAGACCCTTGGCGGCCGGGTTCCGAGCCGCCGCTGCCTGTCTCCGTCACATACGCCTGCGCCATACGCTCGTCGCCTCACTGGTGCCGTGCAACCGTCCTCGCCCCTGAAACCCTAGGCGATGATCGGGTGTCCTCCCCGCCGTCCGTGACGGCCGTACGGGACGAGGACGAGCGGCGCGGCGCGGCGGGTTCCACATCTCACCGCACAACGGGCCGCTGTGACGAAACGTGCACATTCACCCCGTGGGCCGCAGTCCCGCGAGCACGGTGTCCACGATCCGCTCGGCGAGGTCCTCCTCCAGCGGCGCGTCGGAGCGCAGGACGGTGCGTACGAGCATGGGGCCGACGAAAAGATCGTTGGCGAGGACGATGTCGACGTCGGCGGGCAGTTCGCCGTTCTCCGCGCCCCGGCGCAGCACCCCGAGCATGACACGGCGCTGCGGTTCGATGACGGTCGTGTGGTACGCCTCCCACAGCTTGGGCAGGCTCTTCATCTGCGCGAACACGTTGTGCAGCAGCGCGGAGGACCGCATGTTCACGCCGCGTCTGCGCAGATGGTCGAGGAGGACGATGATGTCGCCGCGCATCGAATCGCCGGCCAGCTCGGGCGGCGGGTCGTCGATGCCGCGCAGGATGTCGACGAAGAGTTCCTCCTTGCCGCTCCAGCGGCGGTAGATGGTCGCCTTGCCGACACCCGCCGTGCGCGCGATCCGCTCGATGGAGAGATCGGCCAGGGGCACGCCGTCCTCGATCAGCTTCAGGACGCCCTCGACGATCGACCGTTCCACGGCCTCACTGCGGGGGCGCCCCCGGACGCCTTTGGCGATGTGGCCCACGTCAACTCCGTCTTCTCGTCGTCCGGCGCTCTGCCGTGGCGATTCTCCCCTGCACTCCCCCGCCCCGGTCAGCGCCCCGCACCCACGGGGTCGGCCTCCGGACGCTCCGCCTCCGGTTCCTGGGGAGTGCGGCCCGGCAGGAACAGGGCGACGACCACGACGCCGATCAGGGCGACGCCCGCGCCGCAGAGTGCCGTGATGTGCATGGCGTGCAGGAAGGAGTCGTGGGCCGCTGTCACCAGCGGTTCACCGCGCGGGCCGAGCTTGGCGGCGACGCCGAGGGTGGCCTCGATGGACTCGCCCGCCGCGTGCCGCGCGTCGGCGGGCAGCAGCGTGAGCTTGTCCTCGACGCCGCTGCGGTAGGCCGCGGAGAGCACGGAGCCGAGCACCGCGATGCCGAGGGCCCCGCCGACCTGCCGGAAGGTGTTGCTCAGCGCGGAGGCGGAGCCCGCCTTCTCGCGGGGCAGCGCCTGCATGATGACGACGCTGGCGGGCGTCATGATGTGCGCCATGCCGGTGCCCATCAGGAAGAAGATGACCTCCAGGATCCAGATCGGCGTATCGGCCTCGAGGATCGTGAAGGCGGCGAGCATCGCGGCCAGGAGCAGCAGCCCGCCCGAGCACACGGCGCGGACGCCGAAGCGGTCGACGACGAGGCGGGCGCGCGGCGCGAAGATGAGCTGGGCCGCGGCGAGCGGCAGCATCAGCAGGCCGGTCTGCAGCGGCGAGTAGCCGCGCACGCTCTGTGTGTAGAAGACCGCGAAGAACGTGACGCCCATCAGCGCGAAGAAGACGAGGGCGAGGCTGCTGATCGCCGCCGAGAAGACGCGGTTCCTGAAGTACGAGATGTCGATGGACGGGTGGTCGCTGCGCTTCTCGTACAGCACGAAGCCGACGAGTACGGCGAGGCCCGCGACGACGGTGCCGATGACGGCGGGGTCGGTGAAGTCGGCGAGCTGGCCGCCCTTGATGATGCCGTAGACGAGCAGGACGAGGCCGATGACGGACAGGCCCACGCCCACCAGGTCGATCCGGCCCGGCTTCGGGTCGCGCGACTCGGGCACGAGCCAGATCATCAGCCCGATCGCGACGATCACGATCGGCACGTTCACCAGGAAGACCGAGCCCCACCAGAAGTGGTCGAGAAGGACGCCGCCGGTGATCGGCCCGATCGCGATGGCGAGGCCGACGCCGCCCGCCCAGATGCCGATGGCCTTGGGCTGCTCGTCGCGCTCGAAGACGTTCATCAGGACGGCGAGGGTGGCGGGCATCACGAAGGCCGCGCCGAGGCCCATCACCGCGCGGAACAGGATGAGTTGTACGGGTGAGCCGGACTCGGCGGCGAGCGCGGAGCCGATGCCGAAGACGGCGAGGCCGGCGAGCAGCACCTTCTTGCGGCCGAGGCGGTCGCCGAGCAGGCCCGCGGTGAAGAGGAGCCCGGCGAAGACCAGGGTGTAGGAGTTGATGGCCCACTCCAGGTCGCCCTGGGTGGCGCCCAGGCCCGTGGGCTCGGGGGTCGAGATCGTCTTGATGGCGACGTTCAGGATCGAGTTGTCGAGCACCACGATGAGCAGGCTCAGCATCAGGACGCCGAGGATCGCCCACCGGCGCCGGTGAACGGCTTCCGGTACGCGTGGGGTGGGGACGGCGGGAGTAGTCATGGCTCCCACGGTAAAGCAATTCCGATACGAGACCGTCTCGTATTGTAAAGACTTTACCCAGGGGTCCACTAGCCGACGGGCGCCGCGTGGTGCCACCATGGAGGTGATCCGGGGACGCCGTCAGGGCGCCTCGAGATAACAGAAGGAGCCGTTGCGATGACGCAACTTTCGGCTGCCCAGAACCAGCCCGCGGGCCCCGCCGGTCAGTCCGCCGACAGCAGCAAGGCGCTGTACGGAGGCAAGAGCACCCGCCGCATCACCGTCCGGGACATCTCCGCCGCCAAGGAGCGCGGCGAGAAGTGGCCCATGCTCACCGCGTACGACGCGATGACCGCGTCCGTCTTCGACGAGGCGGGCATCCCCGTGATGCTGGTCGGCGACTCGGCGGGCAACTGCCACCTCGGGTACGAGACGACCGTGCCCGTCACGCTCGACCAGATGACCATGCTGTCCGCGGCCGTCGTACGGGGCACGTCGCGTGCCCTGATCGTCGGCGACCTGCCCTTCGGGTCCTACCAGGAAGGCCCGGTCCAGGCCCTGCGCTCGGCGACGCGCCTGGTGAAGGAGGCCGGGGTCGGCGCGGTGAAGCTGGAGGGCGGCGAGCGCTCGCTCGCCCAGACCGAGCTGATCGTCTCCTCCGGCATCCCCGTCATGTCCCACCTGGGGCTGACGCCGCAGTCCGTGAACACCATGGGCTACCGCGTCCAGGGCCGTGGCGACGAGGCGGCGCACCGCCTCCTGAGCGACGCGAAGGCCGCGCAGGACGCGGGCGCGTTCGCGGTCGTCCTCGAACTGGTCCCCGAGGAGCTGGCGGCCGAGGTCACCCGCTCCCTGCACATCCCGACGGTCGGGATCGGCGCGGGCGCGGCGTGCGACGCGCAGGTCCTGGTCTGGACGGACATGCTGGGCCTGACCGGCGGCAAGATGCCGCGCTTCGTGAAGCAGTACGCGGATCTGCGGGGCGTGATGAGTGGCGCGGCCAAGGCGTTCGCGGAGGATGTGGTGGGCGGCACGTTCCCCGCCGCGGAACACGCGGTCCACTAGCTCCTCCCCCGGGCGTCGAAGCCACGCCCGCCCCTGAGCCACAGCGGCACCACCGGCAGCCCGTCGAACTTCCCCCGTCGACGGGCTGCCTTCTTCTCGCCGGGGGGCGTTGCGGGGGGGCTCGGTTTTCGCTTCCCTTTGCGCTTTTCCTCGCCGGGGGCGTTCTGCGGGCTCGGGGTCCGTTACGTTCCCTTTCTGCTCGGGCGCGGGGCCTTTTGTCCGCCGCTTCGCGGCGATATCCCCCACCCACCCACCCGAGCACCCCGGGGCAATCGGGTGGGTGGGTGGGAAAGATCCGCCGCGAAGCGGGCGGGACAGAGGCGGCCGCGGCCAGGGCGACCGGACGAGCCCGGGGCAACCGGAGCGAAGCGGCGGGGCAGGGACCGCCCACCCGCAGGTGGCGCAACCACCCGCAGCAGGCCCACCCCCGGGCAACAGATACCCCCCAACAGGCCCCCCGGCCAGGTGTAGGCGGGCTGTCGGTGGTTTGTCGGTGGCGACTGCCAACCTTGCGGCATGACGCGAATCGACGACATCCCCGGCGGCGCAGGAAGCGCCGTCACCGTGAGGGGACTGGTCAAGCACTACGGCGAGACCAAGGCACTGGACGGCGTGGACCTGGACGTACGCGAAGGCACCGTCCTCGGCGTACTCGGCCCGAACGGCGCCGGCAAGACCACCCTCGTACGCTGCCTCTCCACCCTCATCACCCCCGACGCGGGCACGGCCTACGTGGCCGGCTACGACGTCGCCAAGCAGCCCCGCCAGCTCCGCCGGGTCATAGGCCTCACCGGCCAGTACGCCTCCGTGGACGAGAAGCTCTCCGGGCGCGAGAACCTCTACATGATCGGTCGCCTCCTCGACCTCTCCCGCAAGGAGGCCAGGGCGAGGGCGGACGGCCTCCTGGAGCGGTTCTCCCTCACCGAGGCGGCCAACCGCCCGGCCAAGACGTACTCCGGCGGCATGCGCCGCCGCCTCGACCTCGCGGCGTCGATGATCGGCAGCCCCTCCGTCCTCTACCTGGACGAGCCGACCACCGGCCTCGACCCCCGTACCCGCAACGAGGTGTGGGCGGAGGTCAAGCGCATGGTCACCGAAGGCGTCACCGTGCTGCTCACCACGCAGTACATGGAGGAGGCCGAGCAGCTCGCCTCCGAGCTGACCGTCATCGACCGCGGCAAGGTCATCGCCAACGGCGGCATCGACGAGCTGAAGGCGAAGGTCGGCGGCCGCACCCTGCGCATCCGCCCGGCCGACCCGCTGGAGCTGCGCCCGCTGGCCGGCGCCCTGGACGACATGGGCCTGACCGGCCTCGCCACGTCCACCGTGGACGTCGAGTCCGGCACGGTCCTGGTGCCGATCCTCAGTGACGAGCAGCTGACCGCCGTGGTCGGCGCCGTCACCGCGCGCGGCATCACGATCGGCTCGATCGGCACCGAACTGCCCAGCCTGGACGAGGTGTTCCTCTCCATCACCGGCCAGAAGGCCAGCGCCCCGCAGGACGCCCGCCCCGAACTCGAGGAGGTTGCCGTATGAGCAGCACCACTCTCGCGCCGCCCCTCCACCAGGGAGAGGCCGACGCCCGCATCGGTCTTCGCGACCACGTCCGGCACACCAGCGCGCTGGTCCGCCGCAACCTGCTGTGGATCCGCCAGGACCCGGAGTCGATGTTCGACGCGGTCCTGATGCCGATCGTCTTCACGCTCCTGTTCGTGTACGTCTTCGGCGGCTCCATCGGCCAGGCCCTCGGCGGCGGTCAGGACCAGTACGTGCAGTACGTGGTCCCGGGCATGATGGCGATGATGAGCATGAACATCGCCATGGCCGTCGGCACGGGCTTCAACCAGGACTTCCAGAACGGCATCATGGACCGTTTCCGCACCCTGCCGATCGGCCAGGGCTCGGTCCTCTTCGCCAAGATCGTGGTGGAGCTGATGCGTCTGCTCATCGCGACGACGATCATGATGATCGTCGGTGTCCTGGTGGGCTTCGACATCACGAACTGGGGCGGACTGCTCGCCGCCGTGGGCCTCTCCGCGCTCTTCGGCACGTCCATCATGTGGATCTTCCTGGTCCTCGGCGTCTCGATGAAGAGCGCCCAGTCCGTGCAGGCGATGGGCTTCCTGGTCCTGATGCCGCTGCAGTTCGGTTCGTCGATCTTCGCGCCGACGCAGTCGATGCCGGGCTGGCTGCAGGGCTTCACCGACTACAACCCGCTGTCCTCGCTCGCGGACTCCGCGCGCGGACTGATGGTGGGCGGTCCGGTCGCGCACGACGTGTGGGTGACGGTCGGCTGGTCGGCGCTGCTCACGCTGGCGATGGCGCCCATCGCGATCCACAAGTTCCGCACGAAGAACTGAGTGCGGACGCGCTAGCCGATGTGGCTGTCACAGAGGGCGGCGGCCTCCTCCACGGAGAGGCTGCCGCCTTCCGCGTACGCGGCCTCGTACGCGGCGTCGCCCAGCGCCCCGCGGGCCAGCGCCACGGCGGTGTCGCGGATGCCGCGCTCCGCGGCGGGCGCGAAGTGACCGGGCGGCAGCTCACGGTCGGCGACCGCGATCAGCCGGGCCGCGTCATGGGCGTACCGGCCGTCGTCGAGGGCGGCGAGCGCGCGGGCGGCGGTGGTCAGGTGCACGGACGTCATCTGCGGCGCCATCATCTTGACCAGCGGGTCGAGGGACTTGCCGAGCGCGTCGCGCGCGGTGGACAGTCCCTCGGCGTGGCGGCCCTCCACGGTGTCGATCCAGGCCTCGGCGCCCAGCATGAAGCCCTCGAAGATGACGAAGTCGACGGCCTTGAACTCCGCCCTGAGCAGCTGGAGTTGCTCCCGCGCCGCCGTGGTGCGGCCGGTGCGGACGAGCAGGTCCACGAGGAAGAAGCGGGCGGCGGGCAGCGACTCGCTGGAGTTCGCGGCGGCATGGCCGTCGTGATCGAGGACCGACCAGAGCAGTTCCTCGCCCCTGGCCAGTTCACCGGCCTCCGCGAGCACCGCCCCGAGCCGCGCCGTGAGCACGCTCACCTGCGCGGGGGCGCCGAGCCGCTCCGCGTGCCCTATGGCGGCCGCGAAGTCCTCGGCGGCCAGGGTGTAGCGGCCGCGCCGCTCATGGGCCTCGCCGCGCGAGGAGAGCGCCTCGGCCATGCCCCACACGTCGCCGAGCCGGGTGAAGATCTCCAGGGACTCGTCGGCGTCACGGCGCGCGTCGCCCGCCCGGTCGGCGCGGTTGGCGAGGACGTTGGCGCGCTGCTGCAAGGACGCGGCCAGCTCCCAGTCGTATCCCCGCTCGCGGCAGGTGGCGATGGTCGCGTCGATGATGACGTGCAGTCTGTCGATGTCACCGTCGAGCAGGACCGCGAAGAACCACAGGCTCCCCGGCGTCCAGCAGGTCTGCGGGAGCCCCGGCCGGTAGGCCTCCCTGATGCCCGCGAGTTTCTCCACGGCCTCCGGTGTGTGCCAGGACTCCAGGTTCATGTCCATGCAGGACAGCTGGATGAGGTGGACGCCGCGCCGCGCCTCTTGGAGCACCTCGGGGCGCATGGGCGGCGGGTTGTCCGTGCAGCGTTCGTAGAGGGGTTCCACCGGGGGGACGGGCCGCGCGAAGGGGTCGGGGCCGAGGGCGACGACATCGCGGGACCAGTTGCGGGTCTCGATGCGCAGGTCGCGGATCGTCCAGAACCAGGAGAGCGAGAGGACCAGGCAGAGCGCCTCCTGCTCGTCCCGGGCGGCGACGGCGTGCCGCAGGGCGGTGCGCAGGTTCTCGTACTCGACCTCGAGCCGTTCGACGGCCTCCCGCTGCTCGCCGCCGCGCAGACGCGGCTCGGTCGTCCGGGCCAGCTCGCGGAAGTACACCAGGTGGGCCCGCTCGGCGGCGGCGCGGTCGCCGGCTTCGTCGAGCCGCTCCCCCGCGTACTCGCCGACGGTCTCCAGGAGCCGGTAGCGCATGACGCCCTGCGGCGAAGGGGCGGCGACGACCAGGGACTTGTCGACGAGCGAGCCGAGCGCGTCGGCGACGTCGGGCGACTCGGCCGGTGTCCCGCACACCGCCTCGGCGGCGGCCAGGTCGCAGCCGCCCGCGAAGACGGAGAGGCGGCGCAGGACGGTGCGCTCGGGGCCGTCCAGGAGGTCCCAGGACCAGTCGACGACCGCGCGCAGGGTCTGCTGGCGGGGCAGCACCGTGCGGGCGCCGTTCGTCAGGAGGCGGAAGCGGTCGTCGAGGCGGTCGGCGATCTGCCGGGGGGTGAGCATGCGCAGGCGGGCCGCGGCCAGTTCGATGGCCAGGGGGAGGCCGTCCAGGCGGTGGCAGATTTCTGCCGCCGCGGCCCTGTCGTCCTCGATACGGAAGCCCGGCCGGGCCGCCGCGCCGCGGTCCGCGAGCAGGCGCAGAGCGATCGGCTCCGGGAGCGGCTCCACGGGGCGCAGCAACTCCCCTGGTACGCCGAGGGGTTCACGGCTGGTGGCGAGGACCGTGAGGCCGGGACAGTGCGCGAGCAGCCGGTCCACGAGGCGGGCCGCGGCGTCGATGACGTGCTCGCAGTTGTCGAGGATGAGGAGCATGCGGCGCGTGGCGCAATGTTCGGTCAGGCGGACGACGGGGTCGTCGCCGTGCCACTCCGAGACCGCCCGCAGCTCTTCGGCGCCCGCGCCGCGCAGCACCGTCTCGCGGGCGCCGAGCGCGGTGAGGACCGCCTCCGGCACCGCGTCCGGGTCCTCGACGGGCGCGAGCTCGGCCAGCCATACACCGTCGGGCGCCCCGTCGGCGTGGGCCTCGGCAGCCTCCTGCGAGAGCCGTGTCTTCCCGGCGCCGCCGGGCCCGAGCAGCGTGACGAGGCGGGCCCGCGCCAGGTCGTCCCGGATGGTCTCGATGTCGCCTTCGCGGCCGACGAAGGAGGTGAGCCTGGCGCGCAGGTTGCCCTGCGGTCTCTGGGGCGGGCGGGTCCGGGGCGCGGGCGGGCGCGGGGCGTCGGCCCGCAGCAACTCCTCGTGCAGCAAACGGAGTTCGGGCCCGGGGTCGGCCCCGATACGGTCCGCGATGAGGCGGCGCACCTCGTCGTACGCGGCGAGGGCCTGCGCCGGGCGGCCCGCGTCGCGCAGCGCCCGCAGCCGCAGGGCCTGGAGCGGTTCGTCTAGGGGGTGGTCGTCGCACAAAGCGGCCAGCTCGGGCAGCGCCTGCTCGGCCCGGCCGAGCGCGAGGGCCGCGGCGAGCCTGGCGCGGCGGGCTTCGAGGCGGCGGGCCTCCCACCGTGCCGCCTCCGCCGTGCGGTCGGGCAGGTCGGCGAGCACGGGGCCCTGCCAGAGGGCCAGCGCGTCGTCCAGGATCGCCGCCGCCTTGGCCGCGTCGCCGTCGGCCAGCGCGTCGGCGCCTTCGGTGGCGAGGCGGTCGAAGCGGTACAGGTCGATGTCGTCCGGGGCGGCGCACAGCTGATAGCCGCCGTCGGTGGAGACGACGGCCCCGGCCCCGACGGCCCGGCGCAACCGCCCCACCAGTGCCTGCAGCGCACCGGTCGCGTCAGCGGGCGGGTCACCGTGCCACACCTCGTCGACGAGCACGGCCGCCGGAACGCCCCGCGGCGCGCGCAGAGCGAGAACCGTCAGAAGAGCACGCAGCCTTGCACCACCCACGGCGATCGGGGTGCCGTCGGTACGAAATGCCTGGGTGGTGCCAAGAATGCGGTAGCGCACGGGGTCCATTGTCTCTGGTGGAGATGCGGGGCGATGTCAGGTGCCGCGCCGGGTCGAACACACGGTCGGCGGTCAGGCGCTGTCCTCTGCCACCTCCAAGGTGACCAGTACCCCCACCTCCCTGCGGAAGCGTCCCTGCTCCCGGCATCCGTCCACCGGGTCCGTGAACCACTTGGGGCACTTCTCCACCGGACGGAGCCACCTCTCCCCCTCCACCGGCTCGTACGTGCCCGCCCGCAGCTCGAAGCCCTGCGTCACCATCTGGATCGACCGCACCCGGCCCACCGTGTCGGGCCCGTACTCCCCGTGCCGTTCGACGGAGTAGAGCGACGGTCCTCCCCCGAGTTGCCAGGACACCTCGTCCCCCACGGAGAACGGCTTCCCGCAGCACTCCATCTGCCAGTCGTCGTACATCACGTTCCACAGCGCCATGCCCCCACCATCCCCGGAACTCCCCACCGAGGGCGAGACGTTTTCCACGTACGCCGGGGTACGGTCCCGTACGACACCCGGTTCGTCTTCTTCAGGAGCCCCGCCCCATGACCATCGCTCCCACCCGACGCAGCGACCGGCGGATCAGTCCCGTCTTCCTCGGGATCGTCGCCGTCACCGCGGTCTCCGGCTGGGCCGCGTGGACCGGGTTCGCGGACAACGCCGGGTTCGCGGTCTTCGTCTTCGTGACGGCGGCCTGGATCGTCTCGCTCTGCCTGCACGAGTACGCGCACGCGCGCACCGCCCTGCACAGCGGCGACATCTCCATCGGCGCGAAGGGCTATCTGACCCTCAACCCGCTGAAGTACACGCACGCGCTGCTCAGCATCGTGCTGCCGGTGCTCTTCGTGATCATGGGCGGCATCGGCCTGCCCGGCGGTGCCGTCTTCATCGAGCGCGGCCGGATCCGGGGGAAGTGGAAGCACTCGCTGATCTCGGCGGCAGGGCCGCTCACGAACGTCGCGTTCGCGGTCGTCTGCACCGCGCCCTTCTGGCTCGACGCGCTCTCCGGCGTCCCCGACACCTTCCGCTTCGCGCTCGCCTTCCTCGCGCTGCTCCAGGTGACGGCCGCGATCCTGAACTCGCTGCCCATCCCCGGCCTGGACGGCTACGGCGTCATCGAGCCCTGGCTCTCGCACAAGATCCGCCGCCAGGTGGAGCCGTTCGCACCGTTCGGCCTGATCGCCGTCTTCGGCATCCTGTGGATCCCCGAGGTCAACGGCGCCTTCTTCGACGCGATCGACGCGATCCTGCGCGGCCTCGGGGTCAATGACCTTCAGACGTACTGCGGGCAGGACTTCTATCGCTTCTGGGACGGCGACACGAGCCAGTACTGCACGCTCAGCCCGTAGCGGTGCGCGCGGCGTCCCGCTCTGCCTTCGCGCGGCGCAGGTAGTACCACGCCATGTTCGAGGAGAGCCCGGCGAGCAGCACCCAGACGACGCCGATCCAGTAGCCCTGGACGAAGGAGACCACGGCCGCGACGACGGCGAGGGCGCAGACCGTGAGGGCGTAGAGAGCGAGGCGGGGCATGGGGGTCGGCTCCTGTCGGGGGTCGGTCCGTTTGGTGCGGCGGTCGGTCCCAGTGTCCCCCATGCCCGCTACGCCCTAGACGTCGGTCACCCGCAGCCCCGCGTGTGCCTTGTAGCGCCGGTTCACGGAGATCAGGTTGGCCACCAGGGACTCGACCTGGTGGGCGTTGCGCAGCCGCCCCGCGAAGACGCCCCGCATCCCGGGGATACGGGCGGCGAGCGCCTGCACGATGTCCGTGTCCGCGCGGACCTCGCCGAGGACCATCACGTCGGTGTCGATCTCCTCGACGGCCGGGTCCTGGAGCAGGACCGCCGACAGGTGGTGGAAGGCGGCGGTGACCCGGGAGTCCGGCAGCAGGGCGGCGGCCTGCTCGGCGGCGCTGCCCTCCTCGGGCTTCAGGGCGTAGGCGCCCTTTTTGTCGAAGCCCAGCGGGTTCACGCAGTCGATGACGAGCTTGCCGCTCAGTTCCTCGCGCAGCGCCTCAAGGGTCTTGCCGTGCCCGTCCCACGGCACGGCGACGATCACGATGTCGCTGCGCCGCGCGCACTCCGCGTTCTCGGCGCCCTCGACGCCGAGCCCCAGCTCGTCGGCCGCGGTCTGCGCCCGCTCGGCCGCGCGGGAGCCGATGATCACCTTCTGGCCCGCGCGGGCCAGGCGGTAGGCGAGGCCGCGGCCCTGGTCGCCGGTGCCTCCGAGCACGCCGACGACGAGCCCGGAGACGTCGGGCAGCTCCCAGGGGTCCTTGGCCGGGGGCTTCTGCGCATTGTCGTTAGAGGTCATGCCGCCGACCTTACTCACCGGTTCGGCGTGGCCGTCGTCAGACCAGCGCGCCCACCGGTATCCGCCGGAAGTTGATGGTCTCGTACGCGCTGAAGTCTCCCGTCTCGTAGAGCAGTCCGACGGTCTCGTCGTCGACGCGCACGAGGTCGGAGTACGCGGCGGGCAGCCCGTCCACGGTGTACGCGTCCTGCCACGTGATGCCCCCGTCGTGGCTGCGGCGCACCGTCATCAGGGCACGGAAGCCGGGGTCGGCGGGGCCGGAGAACAGCAGCACGTCCGGCGTGCGCAGCTGCAGCACGCTGCATTCGACGACGGGGCCGACGAGCCCCGCCTGCGGCCGGAAGGGCTTGACGAGGCTCTGGCCGCCGTCGAGGGAGTGGGCGTCGGCGCGGGTGCCGGGCGACGGGGAGTCGTTGCGGGTGTTGAAGTAGAGCCGCCCGTCGGGGAGTTCGGCGGCGGTGGTCTCGTTCACGTTCACGTAGCCGTCGGTGTTGTCGTCGACGTAGCCGATGCGCCACGTCTGGCCGAGGTCGTCGCTGAGCAGGCAGTGGCCGCCGTTGTACTTGCCCTCGGTGCCGTTGTCGGTGCCGGCCGGGGGCAGGGAGTGGTTGGCGGGCACGACGACGCGCCCCGTGCTGATCTGCAGCGCGTGGCCCGGCGTGGTCGCGTACCACCGCCAGTTCGCCTTCTTCACCTGCCCGGTGATCTCCCGGGGCGCCGACCAGGTCAGCCCGTCGTCGTCGCTGTGCCGCACCCAGATCCGCCGCCCGTTCGCGGCGGAGACCTTGCCGCGCCGGATGGCGTCCTCGGTCGCGGCGGCGGCGTTGCGGACGTGGACGAGGAGGATGCGGCCGGAGTCGAGGACGACGGGGGCGGGGTTGCCCGCGAGGCCGGTGCCGTTCTGGGCGACGACCTGGAGGGGGCCCCAGGTGCGGCCGCCGTCACTGGAGCGTTTCAGCACCACGTCGATGTTGCCGAAGTCCTCCTGCGAGCCGACCCTGCCCTCGCAGAAGGCCAGCACGGTCCCGGAGTTGGTGAGCACGACGGCGGGAATCCGGAAGCTCGCGTAGCCCTCGCGTCCGGCCCGGAAGGGAACAGTTGTCTCATCAGCCATCCCCGGTCCGTCCCCACCCCGGGCGAATTCCCGGTGAACTCCGCCTGACGACTCACCCGTTGAGGCAGGATGCCACCCCATGGACGCCGTACGGGTCGCGCTGCTGCGCGAAGTGCTCGCGGGAACCGAGTGGGTGGGCGCGACGCGCCGCTTCGCGGGGACGCTGCGGTCCTGCGTGGTGCCGCACGGTGGCGGTCTGTTGCTCGTGGGCACGCAGGAGTACGAACCGTGGCACCTGGCCGCCCACCTCGTGGACGAGGCGGCGTGGTCGGGGACGCCGGAGCTGACGCCGACGCTCGTACGTCACCGGGTGCGGGAGGGCGATCCCGCGCATCTGTCGACCGGGCTGGGCCGGATCGAGGCCGCGAGGCGCGGCGAGACCCTCCTGGTGGTGGCGCCGGACACGCCCGCCCCGTCCCCGGGGGTGGACCTCCTCGAACGGGTCCACGGCGCCCGCGCGGCAGGGGCGACGGTGCTGTCCCTGGGTTCGGGGCACGGCGATCTGCGGGCGATGGCGCACGAGGCCCTTGCGGTGCCGGAGTCCCCGGACCTCGACCTGGACATGGTCCAGCACCTGGTGAGCGCGGCGGCGGGCGAGAACTCACTGCCGGCGGCGCACGGCCGCAGGCGCCTGCGCGACCGGTTGTCCCGCCTGGCGGACCAGCTCACGGCGCCGCCACCGGCCCGGTGGTGAGAGCGCCGCACAATTCGGTTGCCCCGCCCGACGAACAGCACTGACCATGGCTGCTCGTGTCCCTTTCCTCGATATTGCCCGACCTCTCTCCCTGGCGTTCGACGCGTGACTTCCGGCTGCTCTGGGTGCAGGGGCTCGTCACGACCTTCGGCAGCTTCATGGCCTTGGTCGCGCTGCCGCTCCAGATCAAGGACCTCACGGACTCACCGCTCGCCGTCGGCGCGATGGGCGCGGTCGAGCTGGTGCCGCTGATCGTCTTCGGGCTCTACGGAGGCGCGCTGGCCGACGCGGTGGACCGGCGCCGGGTGATTCTCCTGACCGAGGCGGGGCTCGGGCTGCTGGCCGCGGTGCTCCTGGTGAACGCGCTGCTCCCGGAGCCGATGCTGTGGCCGCTGTACGTGGTGGCGGCGGGTGTCTCGGCGCTCGCGGGTCTGCAACGCCCCGCGCTCGACTCCCTGATGGCCCGCATCGTGCCGCACGACCAGCTCACGGCCGCCGCGGCGCTCAACTCGCTGCGCTGGAACGTCGGCGCGATCGCGGCCCCCGCCCTGGCGGGCCTGGTCGTCGCCTACGCCGGGCACGCACCCGCGTACGCGGTGACGGTGCTCTCCTTCGCCGTCTCCGTGGCCCTATGTACCCGCATCGCGCCCGCGCCTCCCGCGCACGACGCGGAGAAGCCGTCCCTGCGGGGCCTGGCCGAGGGCGCGCGGTACGCGTGGTCGCGGCCGGTGCTGCTCGGCACGTACGCCATCGACATGGCGGCGATGTTCTTCGCCTTCCCGAACACGATCTTCCCGTTCCTCGCCGAGGATCTCGACGCCGAGTGGTCGCTCGGCCTGATGTACGCGGCCGGGGCGGTCGGCTCGCTGCTCCTGAGCCTGACCAGCGGGTGGACGTCACGGGTGCGGCGGCACGGGCTGCTCGTCGTGTTCGGGGCGGCGGGATGGGGTCTGGCGATCACGGCCGCCGGATGGTTCGGCAACGTCTGGCTGGTCCTCGTGTGCCTGGCCCTGGCCGGCGCGGGCGACATGCTCAGCGGGCTCGGCCGCTCCACGATCTGGAACCAGACGATCCCCGACGAGCTGCGGGGCAGGCTCGCGGGCATCGAGGTGCTGTCCTACAGCGTCGGCCCGCAGCTCGGCCAGGTCCGCGCTGGGGCGGCCGCCGGCTGGACGGGCACCCGCACCGCCATCTGGTCCGGCGGCCTCGCCTGCGTGGCCTCGGTCGCCGCCCTGACGGCGGTGCTGCCGAAGCTGCTGTCGTACGACGCCAGCACGGACGAGGACGCGGTCCGGCGCCGCGAGGTGTCCGCCACCCGGTAGCCGGCTGCGCCCCGGCGGGCGGCACCCCCGCGGCCGGCTGCACCCCGGCGGCGGATCAGGCGCTGCCGGGGTTCTTGTCGTGCCACTTCGGGTCGGTCTCCCACTCCAGGTTCCGCTCGGCGGCGGTCTCCATCGCCCGCTGGGCCTCCTCGCGGGAGGCGTACGGCCCGAAGCGGTCCTTGCCCGGGCAGTCGGGGCCCTCCTCGACCTTCTTGTGCTCCAGGCAGTAGAACCACTCACCCGGCTTACCGACGGTCCGCTTCTTGAACAGTGGCATGTGATCTGCTCCTCTCTCTCCAGCCATGCTGCCCCACCACCGCTGGTTAGACTCGCTGGCATGTCTGGCCAGTCACTGCTCGTCCCAGGGGAGCTCTCCCCCATCCGCCCCGTTCCGGGAAACATCAGGCGCCCGGAGTACGTGGGGAAACCCGCGCCCACCCCGTACACCGGGCCCGAGGTGCAGACCCCCGAGACCATCGAACTGATGCGCACCGCGGGCCGTATCGCCGCGCGCGCGATGGCCGAGGCCGCCAAGCACATCGCGCCCGGGGTGACCACCGATGAGCTGGACCGTGTCGCCCACGAGTACATGTGCGACCACGGCGCCTACCCCTCCACGCTCGGCTACCGCGGCTTCAAGAAGTCGCTGTGCACCTCCGTCAACGAGGTCATCTGCCACGGCATCCCGGACTCCACCGTCCTGAACGACGGCGACATCATCAACCTCGACGTGACCGCGTACATCGGCGGTGTGCACGGCGACAACAACGCCACGTACCTGGTCGGGGACGTCGACGAGGAGTCCAGGCTGCTCGTGGAGCGGACCCGGGAGTCCCTCGACCGCGCCATCAAGGCGGTCAAGCCCGGCCGCCAGATCAACATCATCGGCCGCGTCATCGAGTCCTACGCCAAGCGCTTCGGCTACGGCGTCGTCCGTGACTTCACCGGCCACGGCATCAACACGTCCTTCCACTCCGGCCTGATCGTCCCGCACTACGACAGCCCGCACGCCACGACCGTGATCAGGCCCGGCATGACGTTCACCATCGAGCCGATGCTGACCCTCGGCACGCACGAGTACGACATGTGGGAGGACGGCTGGACGGTCGTCACGAAGGACCGCAAGCGGACCGCGCAGTTCGAGCACACTCTCGTGGTGACGGACAGCGGGGCGGAGATCCTTACGCTTCCCTGAGCTCGGAGCGGGTAGCGTTTTACCGACAGGACGTCGGGAACCAGTTGACTTAGGTAAGCCTAACTTGGATGATCGGTGGAGGTCACCGGTTCATTCGTTCTTCGTCACTGGTTCCTGCCCTTCTTCGGCGTTCCTCGCTTTCCCCGGCTTCGGAGGTCCCTCATGGATCCGTTCTCGACGGTCATCCGCACCGCGTCGCACGAGCAGCACACGGAGGCGGAGACCTCGACGTTCATGAGCGACCTGCTCGGCGGCAGGCTCGGCGTCGACGCGTACGCGCGCTACACGGAACAGCTCTGGTTCGTGTACCGCGCCCTGGAGGAGGGCGCCGCCGCGTTGAAGGACGATCCGGTCGCGGGTCCCTTCATACAGCCCGAGCTGCTGCGGGTGGCGGAGCTGGAGCGGGACCTCGCGCATCTGCGGGGCGCGGGCTGGAAGTCCTCCGCGGCCCCGCTGCCCGCCACGGCCGCGTACGCGGCGCGGGTCACGGAGTGCGCCGAGGAGTGGCCCGGCGGTTACGTCGCCCACCACTACACCCGCTACCTCGGAGATCTCTCCGGTGGCCAGATCATCCGCGGCAAGGCGGAGCAGACGTGGGGCTTCGCCCGCAAGGGAGACGGCGTCCGCTTCTACGTCTTCGAGGGCATCTCGAACCCGGCCGCGTTCAAGCGGGGCTACCGGGAACTGCTCGACGGCCTGGGCGAGGTCGTCCCGGACGAGCTGGAGCGGCAGCGGATCGTGGACGAGTGCAAGCGCGCTTTCGCTTTGAATACCGGGGTGTTCCGCGAGCTGGGGGACGAGTTCCCGCTGTCGGCGTAGGGCGAAACCCGCTGCGCGGGGGCCTCGTCGATCATCGGAGGGGCTGAAGCTTCAGCCCCTCCGGCGTTTGAGGAGCGGGGTCTGGGGCGGAGCCCCAGTTTCGGGAAGGGGCGGGGTGGGGGAAAGCCGCACCCGGCCCCCCACCTCGATCAGCCCGTCCGGCGCCGGCGCCGTGAGGATTTGGGAGCCGCGCCCCTGCGTGATGTTGAGCGCCCGGCCGAGCCGCTCCGTCAGGAGCAACGCCGCCGCCCCCGTGGCCTCGTCCTCCAGGATGCCGTCGTCCCGGCCGGGAAAGGCCCTGGCCCGGACCCGGCCCGCCGCCTCGTCCTCCCAGGCCCACGCGTAGATCCACTCCCCCGGCGGGGGCACCGCGAGGGCGTCCACCTCGGACGGGGAACCGTACGCACGCAGCGTCCGCGGCGGCGCCCACTCGGCCCGCGCAGCGATCCAGCTGAACTCCCCGTCCTGGCGGGCCTCCACGACCCCCGCGGGCGTGACCAGTTCAGGGACGTCGAGGAGCCAGGACGTACCCACGCAGGGATGCCCGGCGAAGGGCAGCCGCAGCGTGGGCGTGTAGATGTCGATGACCCCGCGCTCGGGGTCATCGACGAACACCGTCTCGCTGAAGCCGAGCTTCCCGGCGACCTCCTGCCGCTCACCCCGCCCCGGAACACGGGCCCCGTCGCGCACGACACCCAGCTCATTGCCGTGCCGGCCGTCGGGCCCGCAGAACACCCGGAGTACATCGAGACCGTCAGGCAGTTGCGTCATCCCGGCATTCAAGCACCCCAGGACATCAAGAGGCCCGGCGGCGAGCCACGTAGACCGCACCGGCGCCCGCGGCGGCGATCGCCCCGGCGGCCCCGAGCAGCGCACCCGTCGGCACCGACGAACCGGTGGACGCCAGCGAGCCCCCCGTACCGCCGCCGACCGTGCCGCCACCGACCGTGCCACCGCCACCGAGGTCGGACGAACCCCCGCCCGTGGACCCGGAGTCGGTCGAACCGCCCGTCGAGCCGCCGCTGCCGCCCGGCAATTCCGCGCCCTCGGCGACGGAGAGCGCCACCGTCACGGGGTCGATCGCGTCACCCTCCTTGTAGCTGGACGGCGCGTCCTCGCTCGCGAACTGCTTCGCGCCCGCCGCGGTGAACGCCGCGGGCACCTTGTCGAGGACGACGACGTCGTCCTTCGCCGCGTACGACGCCTTGGAGAGGTCCAGCATCGCGAACTTCACGTCGTCGGCGGTGCCCTTGGGCGTGGTGACATCCAGGGTCAGCGTGCCCTTGGTGCCGTTCGCGGCCACCTTGATGTCGCTGAACTTCATGTCGATGCCGTGCGCCTTGTACTGGAAGCGGACGGCGCCCCCGAAGGACGCGTTCAGCTTCTTCGCGTCGCTGTCCACGTCGCCCTCGGCGTACGGGAAGTCGTAGCCGTTGTCGTTCTTCTCGGCGCCGCCGGAGAGCGTGGCGCCGCCGCCGTACTCGATGTAGCGGCGGAAGCTCTCCTTCACGCCCCAGGCGAGCGAGCCGTCGTGGACCTTGCCCGCATCCTTCGTGGGCGCGGGCTTCGAGGTGGAGGACGTGGGAGCGGGCGTGGGCGAGGACGTGGTCGTGCCGGACGGTGTGGGGGTGGCCGTGGGCTTCGGCGTCGAGGTCGGCTTGTCCGTGGGCGTCGGGGTGGGCGTCGGCGTCGGGGTGCCCGTCGGAGGCGTCTTCTGCGCGACCGTCAGCGGATCGCCCTCCGCGCCGGTGTACCGGCCGCCGCCGCCGAGCGCCGCGTCCGCCTCCTTGGTCAGCTTGGTCTTCATGTCGGTCATGGTGCGCGTGACGGTGACGTCGGCGAGGGGTACGTCGTCCTGCGGCGTACCGCCCTCTCTGGTGACGTCAGCGGTGATCTTCGCCTTCGCGCTGTCGAAGCGGACGTCCGCGAGCTTGACGTCGAAGCCGTGCAGCTTGGAGGTGAAGTTCACGCTGCCCTTGAAGGCCAGGTCCACGGTGTGCTTCTCGGAATCGTAGGCGCCGGTTCCGTCGACGAAGCTCAACGGCCCGTTGCCGGCGGCCTGTTCGGCGCCTTCGGCCACCGTGATCTTCCCGGCCGCCATGCCGGTGACGTAGCTGCGGTAGCTCTCCTTGACGCCCCACGTCAGCCGGTAGTCCTTCAGCGGCACTTCGGCCGCGGACACGGGGGCGGCCGCGAGGACGGTGGCGCCGAGCGCCACGGCGGTGCCGGCTGCTGCGGCGAGGGCTATCGGGCGGCGAATGGCTGCCATGGTCAGTGATCTCCTTGTTGAGATGAGGCGTGGTGAAGTGGGGTGCCGGGCCGGGCGGTAGGCGTGCCCGGCAGGGCAGGACGGTGAGGTCAGGTCCGGTCGGCGCCGCGCCGTTTGCGCAGGACCCCGAACGTGACCGCCGCGGCGAGCAGCACCGCCACGCCCGCGCCGACGCCGATCGGTACGGCGGGCGAGGACGAGTCGGACGAGTCGGCGGCGTTCTCGGTCTTCGGCCCGGCGGCCTTCTTCGCCTGCGGGGACGGGCTCGCGGACGAGCCGAGGTCCGGCAGCGCGGGCAGTTTCGCGTCGGCGTCGAGAGCGACGGCGAGGGAGAGCGGGTCCATCGCGGAGCCCGCCTTGTACATGCCGCCGAACGCCTTGGAGCCGTCGGCGGTGAGCTTCGAGGGCACCTCGGTCAGGGAGATGAGCCCGTCCTTCGGCTTCAGGTCCTTGGCCGCGAAGGTGATCAGCGGGGCCTTCTTCAGCGTGACGCCCTTGCCGCCCCCGTCACCCTTGTCGCCCTTGCTGTCGACGTCCGCGAACAGCGTGCCCTCGCCGTCCTCGTTCACCTTCACGGCGACCTTGCTCAGCGCGAGGTCGAGGCCGTGCTCACCGGTGAAGCGCACGGTGCCGGAGAAGGCCGCGTCGAGTGTCTGCTTCTTCTTGTCGTACGTCCCCTTCCCCTCGGGGAAGCGGAAGAGCGCGCCACCGTCCTCGGCCCCTGCCGACAGTTTCCATTCGCCCTTGGCGATGGAGCCGGTGACGTACTCCCGGAAGGTGCGGCGTACGCCCCAGTCGACGGCGGCGTCCTCGATCCGGCCCGCCTTCGTCTCCTTCTTCCCGGCATCCGAGGACTTCGCGGGCTTCGGCGCGGGCTTCTTCGACTGCTTGTCGGAGCCGGACGGCTTCGCCGCGAGGTCGGCGGAGAGGCTTACCCGGTCGAGCGCGGTGCCCGCCGTGTAGTACCCGGCGAAGGCTTTCGCGCCCTGGGAAGTGAGCGTCGCGGGGAGGTTGTTGAGGGCGATCGGCCCCGAGCCGCCCTTCATGTTGATGCCGGACATGCCGAGCGTCGCGAGCGGCACCTGGGCGTTGGTCGTGACCTTGCCCGTGCCCTTCTCCTTGCTGACCATGTCGGCGTAGAGCGTGCCGGAGCCGCCGGAGATCTTGACGGTGGGGCGGCTGATGGTCAGGTCCAGCTCGTACGAGCCGCCCTTCTTGTGCCCCAGGAAGTGCACTCCTCCGGAGAACCCGGCGCTGAAGGCCCCGCTGTCCGGGTCGTACGAGCCCTTCGCCGAGTGGAAGCGGAACTGGCTGCCGCCGACCGTGGCGGCGCCACCCTGGAGGGTCGAACTCCCCTGGGCGATCGGCCCGGTGACGTAGCTCTGGAACGAGGATTTGATGCCCCAGTCGAGCCGTCCGCCCTGGACCGTGCGGTCCTCGGCGTGCGCGGCGGCCGTGGGAAGCAGTGCTCCGACGAGTGCGGTGAGCACGGCCACGGCTCCGGCGCGGGCGGTGGCTCGCGCCTGTCGTGACGACGACATGGGACCCCTCCAGGTGTAGCTAATGAGGTAAGGCTAACCTAAACTACGATCACCCCGGCTGGAACCCCCATCCCGGCCACCCCGCCTCACACGCCCCACGGCGGGACCTTGGCACCAGCCCCTCAACAGCACGACAGGACGGTGGACTTCGGTGCGTATGCCGCGCTCACTCCGTATCGCCGGCGCGTGGACCGCCGTTCTCGCCCTGGCCCTCACGGGCTGCGGATCGTCCTCGGACGGCGGCGGCGCGTCCCCGAAGGCGAAGTCGGCGGCCTCCGCGCCCGACCGGGTCGAGCCGCTGAAGTCCCGCCACGCCCCCGCGCTCCCCGCGACCGTCACGTCCGCCGACGGCAGGAAGGTCACCGTCGAGGACACGAGCCGCATCGTGCCGCTCACCGGCAGCCTGAACGAGATCGTCTTCACGCTCGGCCTCGGCGAGAACGTCGTGGCGCGCGACATCACCGCGACCTTCGAGCAGGCCGAGAAGCTGCCGGTGGTGACACGTGCGCACGACGTCTCGGCGGAGAGCGTCCTGTCCCTGAAGCCGACGGTCGTCCTCGCGGACACCCTGACGGGGCCCGCGGAGGCCATCGGCCAGATCCGGGACGCGGGCATCCCGCTGGTCGTGTTCGATCCGGCCAAGGGTCTCGACGACGTGGGGCCACGGATCGACGCGGTGGCCAAGGCGCTGGGGGTCGAGAAGTCGGGCGACGAGCTCAGGTCCCGTACGCAGGAGCGCATCGCGAAGGTGCGCGAGTCCATCCCGGCGTCCGCACGCGCCGAAAAGCCGCGCGTCGCCTTCCTCTACCTGCGCGGCTCCGCGTCCGTCTATCTGCTCGGCGGCCGCGAGTCCGGGGCGAGTTCGCTCCTGGAGGCGGCGGGCGCGGTCGACGCGGGCAAGGCGTCGGGGCTGAAGAAGGACTTCACGGCGATCACCAGCGAGGCGCTCGCCAAGGCGGCTCCGGACGCGATCCTGGTCATGTCCAAGGGGCTCGAATCGGTCGACGGCGTGGACGGTCTCCTGAAGGTGCCGGGTGTCGCCGAGACCCCGGCGGGACTCGACCGCCGCATCGTCTCGATCGACGACGGGGTGCTCCTGAACTACGGGCCGCGCACGGACCAGGTCCTGAAGTCCCTGGTGGAGCAGTTGTACGGGGGCAAGAAGTGACCGTCCTGACCAAGGCGGCGGACGCCGGACCGCCCGGGACGGAAGAGGCGACGGCTCCCCCGCGCCGGCGGCGTGGCGCGACAGCCGGCCTGACCGCCGGGCTCACGGCCGCCCTCGTCCTGCTCTGTCTCCTCTCCGCGGGCATCGGCGCGTACGACATCCCCCTCGGGGACGTCATCGGCTCCGTCCAGCACCGGAGCGGTCTCGGCGGGAGCGCGCTCGACCGGGTCGGCGAGAGCGTCCTGTGGAACGTGCGGCTGCCGCGCGTGGCGCTCGCGCTGCTCGTCGGGGCGTCGCTCGGGTGCGCGGGCGCGCTCATGCAGGGCGTGTTCGGCAATCCGCTGGCCGAGCCCGGCGTCATCGGGATCTCGGCGGGCGCGGCCGTCGGCGCGGTGGCGTCGATCGCGCTCGGACTCAGCTTCTTCGGCAACTGGACGGTGACGGTCTGCGCGTTCGTCACCGGTCTCGCCACCGTCCTTCTCGTGTACGTCCTCTCCCGCGACGGCGGGCGCACGGAGGTCGTCACGCTCATCCTCACCGGGATCGCCGCGAACGCGTTCGCGGGCGCCCTGATCGGGCTCTGCATCTTCTTCGCGGACAACGCGCAGATCACCCAGATCACGTTCTGGCAGCTCGGCTCGCTCGCCCAGGCGACCTGGCCGAAGGTGCTCGCCGTGCTGCCGTGCGCGGTGGTGGGCCTGGCCCTGGCGCCGCTGTACGGACGGAAACTGGACCTGCTGGCGCTCGGCGAGCGGCCCGCCCGGCATCTCGGGGTCGACGTCGAGCGGCTGCGGCTCGTGCTCGTCCTGGTGGTGGCGCTGCTGACCGCCGCCGCCGTGGCCGTCGCCGGGATCATCACGTTCGTCGGCCTTCTCGTCCCGCACCTGCTGCGGATGGCGGCGGGGCCCGGCCACCGCTTCCTCCTGCCGGGCAGCGCGCTGGGCGGGGCGGTCGTCCTGGTCGGCGCGGATCTCGCGGCGCGGACGGTGGCGGCTCCGGCGGAGCTTCCGCTGGGGGTGCTGACCGCGTTCGTCGGGAGCCCGTTCTTCTTCTGGCTGCTGCGCAGGACCCGTCGCAAGCAAGGGGGTTGGGCATGATCACGCGGATCGCCGAGCGGCTCTTCTCGTCCGGCCGTGGGCTCGCGCTTCCGGAGCCCTTCGCTCCCGGCGACACGCTCGCCGAGGCGTCGGGGCTCGTGGTGCGGCTCGGGGGGCGTGAGGTGCTCGCGGGGGTCTCCCTCTCCGCCCGCGCGGGCGAGGTGCTCGCCCTGGTCGGGCCGAACGGGGCGGGCAAGTCGACGCTGCTGGCCGCGCTGGCCGCCGATCTTCCGGCCGACGAGGGGGTCGTACGTGTCTGCGGGCGGCCCACCGCGGGCTGGCCCGCGCGGGAACTCGCCCTGCGGCGCGCGGTGCTGCCGCAGGCCGCCGCGCTCTCCTTCCCCTTCGTGGTCGAGGACGTCGTACGGATGGGGCGTGCGCCCTGGGCGGGTACGGCGCGTCAGGACGAGGACGACCTTGCCGTGCGGGAGGCGATGGACGCGACGGAGGTCGGTGAGTTCGCCTCACGTCCCTTCTCCGCGCTGAGCGGGGGTGAGCGGGCGCGGGTCGCGCTGGCCCGGGTCCTCGCCCAGCGGACCCCGCTCCTCCTCCTCGACGAGCCCACCGCCGCGCTCGACCTGCGCCACCAGGAGCTGGTGCTCCGCATCTGCCGGGAGCGGGCGGCCGCGGGGGACGCGGTGGTGGTGGTCCTGCACGATCTCGGCCTCGCGGCGGCGTACGCGGATCGGGTGGCGGTGCTGCGGGGCGGGGCCCTTGCCGCGGAGGGCGCCCCGGGCGAGGTCTTCACGGGCGAACTCCTGAGCGAGGTCTACCGGCAGCCGGTGGAGGTCTTCCCGCACCCGCGGACGGGGGCTCCGCTGGTCGCTCCGGTGCGGGGCTGAGGTCCGAAGCCTCAGCCCGTCCGGCGTTTGAGGACGAACTCGGCGCAGACGGTGATATACGGCACTCAAGGCTTGACCCGCACTTTGCCGTTCGCGCAGGTAAGGGGAGGTTAAGTTAGGTTCCCCTCACCCCGGCCCGCCGCCGGGGTTGTCCGTGAACCGCCTGGAGCCACCATGCACCCCGCCCGCCTCTCCGTCGCCACCGCCATAGCCGCAGCAGCGACCCTCACCGCCGTCACGGGCTGCACCGAGAAGAGCGATGCCAAGGCCGGCGGCAACACCGTCGAGGTGACCGCCACCGACGACAAGTGCGAGGTCTCCAAGACCAGGCTCAGCTCCGGGCACGTCGAGCTCGCCATCGAGAACAAGGGCTCCAAGGTCACCGAGGTCTACCTCCTCTTCCCCGACGACCGCATCGTCAGCGAGCGCGAGAACATCGGCCCCGGCACCAAGCAGAAGCTCACCGCCGAGGTGAAGTCCGGCTCGTACCAGATCGCCTGCAAGCCCGGCATGAAGGGCGACGGCATCCGCCAGAAGATCACCGTCAGCGGCGGCAAGGCCGTCAAGCGCGACCCGCGCCTGGACAAGGCCGTCGCCGACTACCGCGCCTACGCGCAGGAGCAGGCCGACGCGACGCTGCCCAGGACGAAGCTCTTCACCGACGCCGTCCGCGAGGGCGACATCGAGGCCGCCAAGAAGGCGTACTCCAACTCCCGCATCGGCTGGGAGCGCACCGAGCCGGTCGCCGAGTCCTTCGGTGACATCGACCCGAAGGTCGACCTCCGCGAGGACGGCCTGGAGGAGGGCCAGGACCTGGAGAAGGACTGGACGGGCTGGCACCGTCTGGAGCGGGCCCTGTGGAAGGACAAGAAGATCGGTGAGCGCGAGAAGGAGCTCGCCACCCAGCTGGACAAGGACCTCAAGGACTGGCAGAACCGCGTCGGCAGGGCGGAGATCACCCCGACCTCCATGGCCAACGGCGCCAAGGAACTCCTCGACGAGGTCGCCACCGGCAAGGTCACCGGCGAGGAGGAGCGCTACTCGCACACCGACCTCGTCGACTTCAAGGCGAACGTCGAGGGCGCGGAGAAGGCGTACGGGCTGCTGAAGGACGTCGCCTCGGAGAACGACCCGGCGCTGACCAAGGAGCTCGACAAGCAGTTCGCGGCGCTGGACAAGCTGCTCGGCAAGTACCGCCAGGGCGGCGGCAAGGACTCGTACACGTTCACGTCGTACGACAAGCTCGACAAGGCGGACACCAAGGAGCTGTCGGACGGTGTCAACGCGCTCGCGGAGCCGCTGTCGAAGCTGGCTGCCGCCGTCGTGAGCAGCAAGTAGCGGCAAGGGGGCCGGAACACTCATGGCTGAGATCACGCACGACAGCGGGACCGGCACCGACAGCGGGACCGGCACCGCGCCCGGCGGCGGGAACGCCGCCGACTCCGGCTCCCCTTCCCGGCGTTCGCTCCTCGGCTGGGGTGGCGCCGGGCTCGCGCTCGGCGCCGCCGTCACCGGAGGCGCGGTGGCGGTGACCCGGTCCGGGGACGAGGCCGTGCCCGCCGCGTCGGCGGGCGGCGCGGTCGCCTTCCTCGGCAGGCACCAGGCGGGCATCGCGACGCCCGTCCAGGACCGGCTGCACTTCGCAGCCTTCGACGTGAAGACGGACGACCGCGAGCAGTTCGTGCAGCTCCTCAAGGACTGGACGAAGGCCGCCGCGCGGATGACCGCGGGGCACGAGGTCGGTGAGGGTGCCTTCGGCGGTCTCACGGAGGCACCGCCGGACGACACCGGCGAGGCGCTGGGTCTCAAGCCGTCCCGGCTGACGCTCACCATCGGCTTCGGGCCGAGTCTCTTCGCGAAGTTCGGCCTCGCGGACCGGCGCCCCGAAGCGCTCGTCGACCTCCCGAAGTTCCCGGGCGACAACCTCGACAAGTCCCGCGGCGGCGGCGACCTTTGCGTGCAGGCCTGCGCGGACGACCCGCAGGTCGCCGTGCACGCCATCCGCAACCTCGCCCGCATCGGCTTCGGCAAGGTCGCGGTGCGCTGGTCGCAGCTCGGCTTCGGCAAGACGTCCTCCACGACTCCGGGCGCGCAGACGCCTCGTAACCTCTTCGGGTTCAAGGACGGCACCCGCAACATCTCGGGCGAGGACGACGCCGCGCTCGCGAAGCACGTGTGGGTCGGCGAGAAGGACGGGCCCGCCTGGATGGCCGATGGCTCGTACCTCGTCGCCCGCCGTATCCGCATGAACGTCGAGACCTGGGACCGGACTCCGCTCGGCGAGCAGGAGGACATCTTCGGGCGCGACAAGGGCGAGGGTGCCCCGGTCGGCAAGGCCAAGGAGCACGACGAGCCGTTCCTGAAGGCGATGAAGCCGGACTCGCACGTCCGGCTCGCACACCCGGACACCAACGGCGGTGCGACGATCCTGCGCCGGGGCTACTCCTTCACGGACGGCACCGACGGTCTTGGCCGCCTGGACGCGGGGCTCTTCTTTCTCGCGTACCAGCGGGACGTGCGCACCGGCTTCATCCCGGTGCAGCGCAGCCTCGCGCGCGCCGACGTTCTCAACGAATACATCCAGCACGTGGGTTCAGCGGTCTTCGCGATCCCGCCGGGCGTCCGGAACAAGGACGACTGGTGGGGCCGGGCACTGTTCGGCTGAGGCCTGAGGGGATCTGACAGACATGTTCGGCAATTACCTGATCGGCCTGCGCGAAGGCCTCGAGGCCAGCCTGGTCGTCTGCATCCTCATCGCCTATCTGGTGAAGACGGAGCGGCGTGACGCGCTGAAGCCCATTTGGATCGGCATCGGGGTCGCGTGCGGTCTCGCGCTCGGCTTCGGCTGCGCGCTCACCTTCGGTTCGCAGGAGCTGACGTTCAAGGCGCAGGAGGCGCTGGGCGGTTCGCTGTCCATCGTCGCCGTCGCCCTGGTGACGTGGATGGTCTTTTGGATGCGGCGTACGGCACGCCATCTCAAGGCGGAGCTGCACGGCAAACTGGACGCGGCCCTGCAGATGGGCACGGGCGCCCTGGTCGCCACCGCGTTCCTCGCCGTGGGCCGGGAGGGCCTGGAGACCGCGCTGTTCGTGTGGGCCTCGGTGCGCGCGTCGAACGACGGGACGCCGGGTCCGCTGATCGGCGTGCTCCTCGGCCTGCTCACGGCGATCGCGCTCGGCTGGCTGTTCTACAAGGGCACGGTCCGCATCAACCTGGCGCGGTTCTTCACCTGGACCGGCGCGATGCTGGTGGTCGTGGCGGCGGGCGTGCTCGCGTACGGCGTCCATGACCTGCAGGAGGCGGAGTTCCTCGGCGGGCTGCAGAACAAGGCGTTCGACATCAGCGCGACGATCCCGCCGGACAGCTGGTACGGCACGCTCCTGAAGGGCGTCTTCAACTTCCAGCCCGACCCGACGGTTGTCCAGGTCACGGTGTGGCTGCTGTACCTGATCCCGACGCTCGCGTTCTTCTTCGCCCCGGTAGGGTTCGGGCCCGGGAAGGGGAAGGTGAACGCAACGCATGAGCAGGCTTCCAAGGCAGCGCACTCCGATGCGGGGCGGCCGGTCGCGACGGCCGGTCCGGTTCGCGATGGTGGCGTCGACGGTGACCGTACTGACGGTGACGGCGAGCGGCTGCGTGACGGTGCACGGGGAGCGGGAAGTCGTCCCGTCGGCGACGAAGGCTGAGGCCGACCGCGCGCTGAAGGACTTCCTCACCGCGTACAACAAGGCCGAGAAGGCGTACGACCCGGCCCTGGACGCGGCCCGGGTCACGGGTCCGCTGAGCGCCATCAACCAGGCGGGCCTGAAGTCGAAGGGCGCGCGGAACCCGGGCGGCAACCCGAACCAGGTGCCCCTTGAGCTGACGGACGCGAAGTTCTCCATCCCCAAGAAGGCGGGCTGGCCCCGGTGGTTCGTGGCCGACACGAAGTCCAACCGCAGGGGTGACCTGCGCTGGCTGCTCGTGTTCACCAAGGGCAGCAAGGACCAGCTGTGGGAGGCGTCCTACCTGAACCTGGTGTCGCCCGCCAAGATGCCCGAGCTGAAGAAGGACAAGGACGGCTGGGCGGAGCCGGTCGCGGTGGACTCCCCCGCGCTCGCGGTGGCGCCGAAGAACCTCGGCGAGGAGTACACGTCGTATCTGAGGTCGGGCGGCGACACGTTCGCGCCGGGCGACCACACGTCGACGTGGAAGGCGTTCCGCGACAAGAACACCAAGCGCCGCGGCATCGCCGTGCAGTACATCGACGAGCCGCAGAACGAGGGGACGTTCGCCCCGGTGGGCCTGCGCACCCAGGACGGCGGGGCGATGGTCTTCTTCTCCACGCACCACTACGAGAAGCAGACCGCGGCCAAGGGCGTGAATCTCACCGTCGAGCCCGAGGTGAAGCCCCTCATGAAGGGCGAGGTCAAGCAGTCGGTGACGCTGGAGCGGGTCTCCAACCAGGTGGTCCTGGACCCGGCGGGGTCGGGCAAGGTGACGTTCCTCAGCCGCATCCAGGGACTGACGGGCGCGAAGGGCGAGTAGCCGAGGCGGGCGGCCGGGGGCCGGCGGGCGGGTGTCAGCCCCTCATCGGCCAGGCGGCGACGTCGTGCTGGGGCTCGCCGGCGACGCGTGCGCACTCGTCGGTGAGCGTCTCCAGGAGCGTCAGCGGGTCCGGGAGCGCGTGCTCGGGGCCACGGATCCAGTGGACCGCGAGGTCACCGGGCAGCCGCGCGGGCGGCACGAGGACGTACGAACCGCGGCAGTGCCAGCGCAGGCCCGGGTGTTCGTTGGTCGTCTCGGGGTGGCAGTCCAGCTCGCAGGGCCACCACTCGTCCTCGTCCTCGGGGGTGCCGCGGGTGAGGGTGAAGAAGAGCATCCGGCCCTCGTCCATGGTGCCCTCGGACTCGGCGACGGGGCCCACCTCGATGCCGTCGGCAAGCAGCCTGGCCAGGGCCTCGCGTCCGGCGGCAAGCGGCACGTCCAGGACGTCGTGGACCATGCCGGTCGCGGTGATGAAGTTGGCCTGCGGCTGATGCCTGGCCCAGCGCTCGATCTGCCCGCGGTCGGTGGTGGACTGCGTCTGCCAGGCGAAGGAGATGGGGTGCCTGGCGGGGGTGGGACAGCCGATGCGGTCACAGGAACATCGGTACGCGGAGGGGTGCGCGGCCGGTGAGAGCGGCAGACCCGCTGCCGCGGCGGCGACCAGCAGGGCCTCGCGGCTCGCCTCCTCGCCTGCCGTGTCCTCCGGTCGGGGACGCCGGCGAAGCCACTGGGAAATCCTGCTCTGTCCGCCTGACCGGCGGCCGAACTCCGCGCCCATCAATCCCCTCACCTCGCATGTGTGCCGAGAAGCATCTCCCATGGTCGCACCATCCTGCTCCTCGGGGGGCCAGAGCCCACATCCGGGGTAGCTGGGGTGATGCAAGGCGCAGGGTGACATCGCACGTCATTGCGTACTAACCGGTGATTTACCCCCCTACCGTGTTCGCCATGGTCACCAGGACTGTGCTCACGGGACTCTCGGGGCTCATGAGCCTCACCACACTGGCCGTCGCCGCGCCCGCCAGACCGCTGGCCCCGCTCGAATGGGGAGGCGGCCCCCTCACGGTCGAGGCCCTCCCCCGCGTCACCTACACGGCACACCGCGGCGGCGCCCTGGAGGTGCCGGAGAACAGCATGTCGGGCCTGGTGGCGGCGTACAAACGCGGAACGGCGCAGGTCATCGACGTGGACACGCGGATGTTGCGCGACGGCACCCTGGTGGCCATGCACGACGAGACCCTGGACCGTACGACGACGTCCACGGGGCCGGTGAGTTCGCTCACCCTGCGCGAGTGGCGCCGGGTCAGGCTGCGGCCGGGCTCCGGTCTGCCCGGCAGTTGGCGCTCCGAGCGGCCGCCGACGGTCGCCGAGGTCCTGGACCGTTTCGGCGGGCGGATCGTGCTGATGCTGGAGGCGAAGGACCCGCGCAGCCTGCGGCGGCTCGGTTCGCTGATCCGGGCCCGCGGCCTGACGCGCTCGGTGTTCGTGAACTCCAACGACCCCCGCGTCGCCGCCCGGGCCCACCGGATGGGGCTGCTCGCGCAGTTGTGGCGTTCCAAGGCGCAGATGCGCACGGACAGGCCGGAGGGGTGGGCCGGGTTCGTGGACGTCCTCGACGTGGACCACAAGGCGCGGGACGCGGATCTGCTGCGCGCGGTCTACTCCGGGGTCCCCCGGGTGTGGGCGCACACGGTGACCACGCCGAGCCAGCGCGACCGGGCGCTGCGGCTCGGCTGCAACGGCGTGATCACGGACGCGCCGGGGCTGCTGGCGCGGACTCCGGTGAAGGGGGCCAAGGCCGCGAGCACAGCAGGCCTGCGACGGAAGTGGCCGGTCAACTCCCCTTGACCGGCAGTGCGTGACCGGCGGGGCATGGGCGGCGGGAAGCTGTCAGCGGGGCGCGATTCCGTAGAGGGCGTACTCGACGAGCTTGTCGGCGTACTCGTGGGTGAGCGGGCCGGTGCGCTGCAGCCAGCGCTGGGCGAGCGGGCCCGTCCACAGCTCCAGGGCGACGCGGGGGTCCACGCCGGGCGCGACCTGACCGGCCTCCTGGGCGATCTCGATGCGCCGCACGTACATCTGGAGGCCGGGCTCCAGGAGCTTCTCCACGTACTCGGCGCCGAGCTCCGAGTTGAGCATGCCCTCGGCGGCCAGCGCGCGCCAAGGGGCGTCGTACTTGGGGTTCTTGAACTCGTCGACGGTGGCCCGCATGACGAGCTTGAGGTCCGCCTCCAGGTCTCCGGTGTCCGGGATCTCGGTGGGGGCCAGGTCACCCCCCGCGTTGTCGCTCGCCTCCTGGTGGGCCTGTTCGCCGAGGTCCAGGAAGGCGTCGAGCAGGACGGCGCCCTTCGACGGCCACCAGCGGTAGATCGTCTGCTTGCCCACGCCCGCACGGGCGGCGATCGCCTCGATCGTGAGCTTGCCGTACCCGACCTCGGAGACCAGGTCGAGGGCGGCGTCGTAGATCGCGCGGCGCGAGCGTTCGCTGCGGCGCTTGGAGTCAGGGGCGGATTTCGTGGCCATGCCCTCGAATGTAGCAGCGGACGAGCCGAGACGTCCCGTCTCGCAAACACTTGACAAGACGAAACGTCTCGTTCAGAGTAAGCACATCGAAGCGAGACGGTCCGTCTCGTGGAGCGGTGAGCAACTCTCGATCCGGAGGCAGCACATGACGCGAGGCGGAGCAGGAAACATGCTGGGCGTGGGCGGTACGCGCACCAACCTCTCCCGCAAGGCGCTGCGCGGCGGCGGCCGCGGTGGCAAGGTCGGCGGCGGCCTCAGCCCGCAGGCGCAGAAGCGTGAGTTGCTGCGCACCTTGCGGGAAGGCCGCACGGCGCACGGCCGGTCATGACCATTCGGTGAACCACCCGTTCAGATCACAGCGCGAGGGCTCCTCAGACCGCACCATGGGCAGCAACTGCCCCACTCCGGGCAGGAACTGACCACAGCGGTACGTGAGGAGCCCTCGTTGAGTCGTTTTCCTCGTCGCGCCACACCCCGGCGCTATCTGATGTGCTCACCGGCACACTTCAAGGTCACGTACTCCATCAACCCCTGGATGGACCCTTCGAAACCGGTCGACGTCCCCCTGGCCATCGCCCAGTGGGAGGACCTGCGCGACCGCTACCGCTCGCTCGGCCACACCGTCGAGGAGCTCACCCCGCGTCCCGGCCTGCCGGACATGGTCTTCGCGGCGAACGGCGCCACCGTCATCGAGGGCCGCGTGCTCGGCGCGCGGTTCGCCCACCCGGAGCGCGGCCCCGAGGCCGTCGCCCACCTGGAGTGGTTCCGGCAGCACGGCTTCACGGACCTCCACGAACCGGCGCACATCAACGAAGGCGAGGGCGACTTCGCCGTCACGTCCTCGTACGTCCTCGCGGGGCGCGGCTTCCGGGCGAGCCCCCTGTCGCACGGCGAGGCGCAGGAGTTCTTCGGCCGCCCGGTGCTCGGGCTCGATCTCGTCGACCCCCGCTACTACCACCTCGACACGGCCCTCGCCGTGCTCGACGACGCGACGGACGACGTCATGTACTACCCGCCCGCGTTCTCGGCGGGCAGCCAGGCGGTGCTGCGGCGCCTCTTCCCCGACGCGCTGATCGCCGATGAGCCGGACGCGGTGGCCCTCGGCCTGAACGCGGTCTCGGACGGCCTGCACGTGCTGCTCCCGCAGGCCGCGGCCGGTCTCTTCGCACCTCTGCGTGAACGTGGCTACGAACCCGTCGCGATGGATCTGAGCGAGCTGCTCAAGGGCGGCGGCAGCGTGAAGTGCTGTACGCAGGAACTGCGCGGTTAGCTCTCCTGGTGGGGCGGCCAGGGGTCGCCCCACTCCGCGTCGCGGGCCGCGCGGTACAGCGGTCCGTGGCGCTTGGTCACCGTCTCGCGGTGCAGCGTCTCGTTCACCGCGCACAGGTCGAGCAGGACCTGGCCCTTGCGGATCTGCGGCCTGCGGACGACGCGTTCGGGGGCGGGCTCGGCGTCGAACCGCACGGCGGCCACATAACTGAACTTCTCGTCCTCGTACGCCAGTGATCCGCCCTTGACCTTCCGGTGCAGGGAGGAGCGGCTGACGCGGGCGGAGAAGTGGCACCAGTCGTCGCCGGGCACGATCGGGCAGGCGGAGCTGTGCGGGCAGGGCGCGGCCACGCGGAAGCCGGCCGCGATGAGGCGGTCCCTGGCCTCGATGACGCGGGCGTAGCCGTCGGGGGTGCCGGGCTCGACGATGACGACGGCCTGCTGAGCGGCGGCCGCGGCGGCGTCGACGAGGGACCGCCGGTCGTCCTCGGTCAGCTCCTTCAGCACATACGACACGGTGACGAGATCAGTGCTCTCGATGCTGAGCGCCGATCCGATACGAGAGCGCTGCCACTGCGCCGCCTTCAACCAAGGGTTGGCGGCGGCGAGTTCACGCCCCAGGGCGAGGGCGGGCTCGGCCCAGTCCAGAACCGTGACGGGCCGCTCGCCGTCCCAGGTCGCGCTCACCGCCCAGGTGGCCGCGCCGGTCCCGCCGCCGACGTCCACATGACTGCCGGGCGCCCACCCGGCGGGCGCCGCGTCCGCGAGGGCCCCGAGCGCGGAACGCACCGCCTCGAAGGTCGCGGGCATGCGGTACGCGGCGTACGCGGCGACATCCGCCCGGTCCCGCAGAATCGGGGCGTCGGTCGGGGTGACCCCCCGATAATTGGCGATCAGCCGCTCAACGGCCTGCGCGGCCTGCTTGGGCGGCAACCCATCAAGAAGCCCGGCAAGAGCACTACGCAGGGCTTCACCAGGGGACACCAAAAAACTCGGGACGTTCACCAGACGATTCTAGGCGCCCCGCAAGGGGCGCGAAGAACTGCGCGGGCAACCCCCACCGGCCCGCAGGTGACGTACCGCCAAGCCCCCCCAAGCCGAGCCGCAGGCTACCTCGCCCCGCGGGCAAGCCGCGTGGCCGCCCGCGCGCGGGGCCCGCTGTCGGCGGCCCCGCGCCGCGGGTGCACCGTGTTCGCGAGGAGGATCAGGAACGTGTCCGTGGCGGGGTCGATGACCAGGGACGTTCCGGTGAACCCCGTATGCCCCGCCGCCCCCCGCCCCGCCAGCTCCCCCATGAACCACGCCTGGTCGAGCCCGAAGCCGAGCCCCGGCGGCGTCAGCATCAGCTCGACGAAGTCGGGGCCGAGAATCCGCGCCGTACCGTAAGAGCCCCCGCACAGCAGCGCGCGGCAGAAGACCGCGAGGTCACGCGCGGTGGAGAAGAGCCCGGCGTGCCCCGCGACACCACCCAGCGCCCAGGCGTTCTCGTCGTGCACCTCGCCCCGCAGCATCCCCCGGTCGGCCTTCGCCCAGGGCCTGCGCTGGTCCTCGGTGGCGGCGGCGTCGGGACGCGGCCCGAAGCCGGTGGCCGCCATGCCGAGGGGCCGGGTGATGCCCTCCCTGACGAGCACGTCGAGCGGGCGCCGCGTGAGGCGCTCCAGGACGTGCTGGAGGAGCAGCATGTTCAGGTCGGAGTAGAGGTGGTCCCCCGGCGGACTCGACGGAGCCTCCCCCCGCAGCGCGGCAAGACGCGCCGCACCGTCCGGCAGGTCGTACAGCGGGAGTTCGGGCCGCAGCCCCGAGGTGTGCGTGAGCAGCTGCCGCACCGTGATGCCGTGCTCGGCGGCCGCCGTGAACTCGGGGACGTACGCCGAGACCAGCGCGTCGATGCCGAGCGTGCCCCGCTCCAGCTGCTGCATCGCCGCGACGGTCGTGAACAGCTTGGTGAGCGAGGCCAGGTCGAAGGGGGTACCGGTGCGGGTCAACACCTGCTCGGCGGGCGGCAGTTCCACGCCCGCGTCCTTCTCCGGGTCGTACGACGCATAGCGCACCGCGCGGCCCACCGCCTCATGGACGGCGATCACCGGCCCGCGTCCCGCGAGCACGACGGCGCCGGCGCACCAGGGCCGTTCACCGCGCGTCAGTGCGCGCACCTCGCGTACGAGGTGGGCCATCTCGTCCGTGTCGAGCCCCGCGCGGTCCGGCGTCCCGGCGCGCAGCAGGCGTGGCGCGGTCAGTGGTCCGTCCCCTCCTGAGTCGGTCTCGCCGAGAACGCGTGCGAGGGCGAGTTCGCGTGCGAGTTCTGCCAGGGTCGGCACAGTCCCAAGAAGCAGCCGATGGCCGCAAGGCCGCAGACCAGCTGGACGACGGCCATCGGCACCGCCGTGGCCTCGCCCGCGATGCCGACCAGCGGGGACGCGATCGCGCCGACGAGGAACGAGGACGTGCCGAGCAGCGCCGACGCGGAGCCCGCGGCGTGCGGGGTGCGCGTCAGGGCGAGGGCGTTCGTGTTGGGCATCGCGAGGCCCATCGCCGACATCAGGACGAAGAGCCCGGCCGCGACGGGGAACAGCCCGACGTCACCGAAGACGCCCGACGTCATCAGGAGCAGCGCACCGGCGGCGAGGACGATGGCGCCGAGGCCGAAGGAGAGCGCCTTGTCGAGGCTGACCCGGCCCACGAGGACCTTGCCGTTGATCTGGCCGACGGCGATCAGGCCGACGGAGTTCACGCCGAAGAGCAGGCTGAAGGTCTGCGGGGACGCCCCGTAGATCTCCTGGATGACGAACGGCGACGCGGAGACGTACGCGAACAGCGCGGCGAACGCGAAGCCGCCCGCGATCATGTACCCGGTGAAGACACGGTCGGCGAGGAGCGACTTCATGGTGCGCAGCGCCTCGACGGTGCCGCCGCCGTGCCGGTCCTCGGGGGCGAGCGTCTCGGGCAGGCGCCGCCATACCACCACGGTCAGGGCGATGCCGACGACCGTGAGCACGGCGAAGATGCCGTGCCAGTCGGTGAAGCGCAGGACCTGGCCGCCGATGAGGGGCGCGACGACCGGGGCGACCCCGGAGATCAGCATGAGGGTGGAGAAGAAGCGGGCCATCTCCACGCCGTCGTAGAGGTCACGGACGACGGCGCGGGCGATGACGATGCCCGCGGCGCCCGCCAGGCCCTGCAACAGGCGGAAGGCGATGAGGAGTTCGGCGGTGGGCGCGAACGCGCAGATCGCCGTGGCCAGGATGTAGACGAAGAGCCCGATGAGCAGCGGCCTGCGCCGCCCCCACTTGTCGCTCATCGGCCCGACGACGAGCTGCCCGAGCGCCATGCCGGTGAGGCAGGCGGTGAGGGTGAGCTGCGCGGTCGCGGCGGAGGTGTGCAGCGAGCGGGTGACCTCCGGGAGCGCCGGGAGGTACATGTCCATGGAGAGCGGCGGGACCGCGGTGAGGCCGCCGAGCACGAGGGTGACGAGAAGGCCGGTGCGGCGCTGGGCGGTGAGGGCCGTGGCGTCGGATGCCGGGCCCTTCCCGGCCGTCCTGTCCACCGGCCTCTCCACCGTCCGTGACTGCCGTATGAGGGGGCCTTGCGACCCGCTCGTGGTGCGGCTGCCGTGCTCCGGCATGCGGAATCCCTCCCGATTAGGCGTGCGATTACCTATGCTCTCAGCTCAGCTGTGCTGGTCGAGACCATTTCCGTGCTACTGCGCGGTACTCCGCGGCACTCCGGCTGTACGAACAGGGGCCCAGCAGTGGAAGACAACCGTGAGCCCGTGCGTTGGGGCATCCTCGCCACGGGCGGGATCGCCGCATCGTTCACGGCGAACCTCCTCGACATGCCCGACGCGGAGGTCGTCGCGGTCGCCTCGCGGACCGACGCGTCGGCCAAGGCGTTCGCCGAGCGCTTCGGGATACCGCGCGCGTACGGCGAGTGGGGCGCGCTCGCCGAGGACAAGGACGTCGACGTCGTGTACGTGGCGACGCCGCACGCCTCGCACCGGGCGGCGGCCGGCCTCTGCCTGGAGTCCGGCCGCTCGGTGCTCTGCGAGAAGGCGTTCACGCTGAACGCGCGCGAGGCGGCGGAGCTGGTGACGCTCGCCCGGCAGCGCGGCCTCTTCCTGATGGAGGCCATGTGGATGTACTGCCATCCGCTGATCCGGCGGATGAAGGCGCTGGTCGACGAGGGGGCGATCGGCGAGGTGCGGACCGTGCAGGCCGACTTCGGCCTCGCGGGCCCCTTCCCGCCCGCGCACCGGCTCCGTGACCCGGCACAGGGCGGTGGCTCGCTGCTCGATCTCGGCGTGTACCCGGTGTCGTTCGCGCAGCTGCTGCTCGGGGAGCCCTCGGGGGTGAGTGCGAGAGCGACGCTCTCGGAGGAGGGCGTCGATCTCCAGACGGGAATGCTGCTCTCGTACGAGAGCGGTGCTCACGCTCTGTTGCACTGCTCCATCAACGCGGGCACCCCCGTCACCGCGTCCGTCACCGGTTCGCGGGGCCGCATCGACATCCCGAACGGCTTCTTCTTCCCGGAGAGCTTCGTGCTGCACCGCGACGGCCGCGACCCGGAGGAGTTCACGGCCTCCCCCGAGTACGGCCCCCGCGACAGCCTCAAGCACGAGGCCGCCGAGGTCATGCACCGCCTGCGCGCGGGCGACACCGAGTCACCGCTCGTCCCGCTGGACGGCACCCTCGCGGTGATGCGCACCCTGGACACGGTGCGGGAGCGGATCGGGGTGCGCTACCCGGGCGAGTGAGCGCACCCCGGGTCCGGCCCGCGGGGGTCACGCGGGCTTCAGCCCCGGGTTCCCCGCCTCCGTCACGAAGGAGGCCGCCGTCTTGATGGGCGCTCCCGGCGTGGTCACCGCCGACACCGTCTTGAAGTCGGCGCGCGCGGAGCCCTGGCCGAGGTCCACGGTCACATAGCCGCGGCGCCCGTTGTAGAACTTCATGTGCGGGTTGGCCTTGGTGTAGGTGTCCCAGGTCGCGGGCTTGTCGGCGCCGTCCTTGCCGCTCGCGATGGACGTGGCGACGATCTCGGTGCCGACCGTCTTGGACGCCTGGTCGTCGAAGTCGGCCTTGATGTCGTAGGCGTACCCCACGTGCACGTCGCCCGTGAGCACCATCAGGTTCTTGATCCCGGCCGACGCCGCGCCCGCGAGGACACGGTCGCGGGAGGCCGGGTAGCCGTCCCAGGCGTCCATGCTGAGCTTCGCCACCGCGTTGAGGTCCAGCTTGCGCTGCGAGAAGTTGACCTGCTGCGGCATGACGTTCCACACCGCCTTCGAGTTGCGCCAGCCGTCGATGAGCCAGCGCTCCTGGGTGGCCCCGGTGATGCTGCGCTTCGGGTCGGTCGACTCCGGCCCCGGGATGTCAGCGCCGTCGCCGTACGCCTGGTTGGAGCGGTACTGCCGGGTGTCCAGGATGTCGAACTGCGCGAGCAGGCCCCACTGCACACGGCGGTAGAGCTGCAGGTCGGGGCCGACGGGCTGCTGGGGGCTGCGCAGCGGCAGGTTCTCCCAGTACGCGCGGTAGGCGGCGGCGCGGCGCACCAGGAACTCGGCGGGCGGGTTGCCGTTCTCGTCGAGGTCGTCCGCGTAGTTGTTCTCGGTCTCGTGGTCGTCCCAGGTGACGACGAAGGGGTGCGCCGCGTGCGAGGCCCGCAGATCGGGGTCGCTCTTGTAGAGGGCGTACCGCAGGCGGTAGTCCTCCAGGGTCTGCGTCTCGCGGTTGAAGACGGCGGGCAGCGTGCGGTCGGTGTAGTTGCGGGCGCCGCCGGCCGAGTTCACCGCGTACTCGTAGAGGTAGTCGCCGAGGTGGAAGACGACGTCGACGTCGTCCTTCGCCAGGTGTTTGTGCGCGGTGAAGTAGCCGTCGTGGTACGCCTGGCAGGACACCGCGGCGAACTTCAGGGAGCTCGCCTTGCTGCCGGCCGCGGGCGCGGTGCGGGTCCGGCCGGTCTCGCTGATCCACTTCCCCGTCTTGAACCGGAAGTAGTAGGTCCGCCCCGGGTCCAGGAAGCTCACCTCGACGTGCAGCGTGTGGTTGTACTCGGGGTGGGAGATCTCGAAACCGCGTCTGGCGACACGCTGGAAACCGGCGTCGTGGGCAAGCTCCCACTCGACGACGACGCGCTGGTTCGGCAGACCGTTGCCCGGCTCGTACGGGGACGGGGCGAGGCGGGTCCAGAGCAGGACCGAGTCGGGCTGCGGGTCGCCGGACGCGACGCCGAGGGTGAACGGATCGTCGGCGATCCTCCGCGCGTCCATCTCGGCGGCGCCCGCGGCGCCCGCTGTCGGCAGATTGGTGGCGAACGCGAGCGCGGCCGCGGCGCCGGTGACGGTCAGGAAGCGCCGGCGGCCCAGGTGGCGCGCGGCGGCTCGAAGCTCGGCTGTGTGCTGCTGGCCTGTGGGTGTCATGTGGCCCTCCCCTGACGATTGGTGTCCTGGGCATGCAAGTGGCGGGGGAAGACGCGCGACTGTCGCGTACACAACACCCAAATGGCGGGCGGATGATGACCCTATAGACACACCTCCCGTACGCTGCGGGGCCATGAACGCTGAGCCAACTGGGCACCCGGCCGGACATCGGACCGGACAGATGAAAACCGCCGTGGTGACCGGCGCGGGATCCGGGATCGGCCGGTCCGTGGCGGTGGAACTGCTGCGGGCCGGATGGTCCGTGGCGCTCGCGGGGCGCCGCAAGGAGACCCTCGAGGAGACGGCGGCGATCGCCGCGGGGGTGTCGGAGGGCGCCGCGGTGCGGCCCGTCCCGCACGCCGAGGGGTCCGCCGAGACGAACGCCCCGGCCGGGACCGACGCCCTGTGCGTGCGCACCGACGTCTCACGGCCCGAGGACGTGGCCGCGCTGTTCGCGGCCGTACGCGACCGCTTCGGCCGGCTCGACCTCCTGTTCAACAACGCCGGTACGTTCGGCCCCGGCGGCGTACCCGTCGACGAACTGGAGTACGACGCCTGGCGGCATGTCGTCGACACGAACCTCAACGGCGCGTTCCTGTGCGCGCAGGCGGCCTTCCGGCAGATGAAGGAGCAGGACCCGCAGGGCGGCCGGATCATCAACAACGGCTCGATCTCCGCGCACGTGCCGCGCCCGCGCTCCATCGCGTACACGGCGACGAAGCACGCGCTGACCGGCCTGACGAAGTCCCTCTCCCTGGACGGCCGCCCCTACCGGATCGCCTGCGGCCAGATCGACATCGGCAACGCGGCGACGGACATGACCGAGCGGATGCAGGCCGGAATCCTCCAGGCCAACGGAGAGCTGGCGCCCGAGCCGGTGATGGACGTGTCGGACGTGGCCCGGACGGTGCGTCACATGGCGGAACTGCCACTGGAGGCGAACGTCCAGTTCGCCACGGTGCTCGCGACGAACATGCCGTTCATCGGGCGGGGTTAGCCCCACCGGCCCGGCAGGGCTCCGGTAGGGCTTTCGTGTCGTGGCCGACCGTGACCCCTCGTTCACGGTCGGCCCACATCTCCACAAACGGAATGGGAAATACCGCGTCAATTACGCGCATCAACCCCCGTATGCTCGGCGTGCCCTCCACGAGAACTGCACATTCAGAGCACACTCGGAGCACACCTTGCGCATACGTTCCGCGGCCCCGGCCGTCCTCGCCGCGGCCGCACTCGCGGCCCCCCTGCTCGCCGCGTCCCCGGCCACGGCGGCCGCTGCCGCACACCAGAGCGGACTGCACCTCGGGTACATCCAGTTCGACAGCCCGGGCCGGGACACCCGTTCCAACTCCTCGCTGAACGCGGAGTGGGTGAACATCCACAACAACTCCGGCTCGGCGATCCAGCTCAAGGGCTACAAGCTGAAGGACAACACGGGCTACACGTACACCTTCGGCAGCTACAAGATCGGCGCGGGCAAGACGGTCAAGGTCCGCACCGGCAAGGGCACCAACGCGTCCGGCGTCCGCTACTGGGGCCGCGGCTCGTACGTCTGGAACAACACCAGCGACAAGGCCCGCCTCATCAAGCCGAGCGGTTCGCTCAAGGACTCCTGCTCCTGGACGAACAGCAACCCCGGCTACAAGAACTGCCACTGACGGCGCATCTGCCACACCTGCGGCATCGCATCCGGAGGGGAGCGAGAGTCACTCCTCCCCTCCCCCGCGCAGGATGCGCTCGACCTCCTCCGCCTCCCCCGCGGTCAGCGGCCCGTGCTCCAGCGCGCCCACGTTCTCCTCGACCTGCGCCACCGTCCGGAAACCCGGGACGGGCACGGCCAGCGGACTGCGGGCCCAGAGCCAGGCGAGCGCGCCCTGCGCGAGAGTCCGTCCGCCGCCGGTCAGCACCGACCGCACCGCCTCCACCCGCCCCAGCCACTCGGGATCGGCGCCCCCGCCCGTGCCGAAGCCCGGCAGCCACGAGGGCGGCGCGCTGCGGATGTCCCCGGCCGCCGGCACGCGCCCGCCGCCGGACTTCCCCGTGAGCAGCCCCATCGCCAAAGGACTGCGCAGCACGCTCGCGAGACCGAACCGCGAGCAGAGCGCCAGCATCTCGGGCGCGTCCTGCAGCACATTGCACCGGTGCTGGATCGCCGTGCAGTGCGGCCCCACGGCGAACAGCGCCGCCCTGGCGGGGTCGTCCGTACTCCATCCGTATGCCCGTACGAGCCCTTCGCGCACGAACTCCTCGCACGCGTCCCGCAGCCGCTCGGCGCTCTCGGGGTCCGCGTCGCCGATGTGCAGTTGGTAGAGGTCGACGTGGTCCGTGCCGAGCCGCTTCAGCGAGGCGGTCAGCGCACGGCGTGCGTACGCGACCGAGTCGTCCGCGCCCCCGACGGCGGTCCGGGTCTCCTCGTCGAAGAGGTTGCCCCACTTCGTGGCGATGACGACGTCGTCCCGGCGCGCACCCAGAGCGCGCCCCAGGACGCGCTCGCTGTGCCCGGTCCCGTAGTTGTCGGCGGTGTCGAAGAAGTTCACGCCGAGGTCGACGGCCCGCCGGATCGCCCGCACCGACTCCTCGTCGTCCACGGCACCCCAGCCGTACGGCTCCCCGTCGGGTCCCGACCACTCGCCGCCGATGGCCCAGCAGCCGAGGCCGAGCGCACTCACCTCGATGCCGCTGCGCCCCAATGTCCTGCGTGTCGTCTCCATGCGCCAGGACGCTAGAAGTTGAAGCGCACGCGAAGGCAAGGCCTGACGGACAGGTTTTCGGTCCCGTCAGACCTGTCCCGTCAGACCTGTCCCGTCAGACCTGTCCCGTCAGACCTGTCCCGTCAGACCTGTCCCGTCAGACCTGTCCCGTCAGGCCTGTCCCGTCTCGAACCGGGAGACCTTCCCGCCGTCGACGGTGAACTGCCACTTCGTCCGCATCTCGCCCCACGTGTCGTTGCGGTACGAGACGAGCAGCGTGCGCCCGCCGTCCGCCTCGCTCTCCACGTCCATGTGGCCGTGGGAGGAGAAGATCTCGCGGTCCGCCCAGTCGGCGACGTCGCGGGCGGAGCCGTCGTCGGCCATCGTCGCGTCCGGCGTGAGGACGGCACGGAAGGCGGCCTCGTCGTGGGCGTTCACGGCGGTCACGAAGGCACGGACCGTCGGGTCCGCGAGCCGGTTTACCTGGATGCTCATGCGCTCACCGTCACATCGCCCGCCCCGCCCCGCCACCGGGCGGGGTCACCCGTACGGCCGCCTGAGCGGGGTGCGCGGGGTGGCTCTGACGGACGGTGGAGTGACGAGCACCCGGCACCCACCCCGCACCCATCCGGCTCCACCCGGTACCGATCCCGCACCACCCGGTACCGATCCCGCACCGACCCCAGGAGACAGCGCCATGACCCGTTCCTGCTTCGACCGACGTGACCTGGGCCTTCTGCTGCTCCGTGTCGGAACCGGCGGTGTCCTCGCCGCCCACGGCGCCCAGAAGCTCTTCGGCTGGTTCGGCGGCCACGGCATCGAGGGCACCGGCGCCTTCATGGAGTCCATCGGCTTCGCGCCCGGCAAGGCGAACGCCGTCGTCGCCGGGCTCGCCGAGGCGGGCGGCGGCACGCTGCTCGCGCTGGGCCTCGCGACCCCCGCCGCCGGTTCCGCGGCGGCAGGCGCCATGGCCGGGGCGACGGCGGTGCACGCCCCCAACGGCTTCTTCAGCCAGGCGGGCGGCTACGAGTACCCCGCCTTCCTCGGCATGGTCGCCGCCACCCTCGCCGTCACGGGCCCCGGCGCCTACTCCCTCGACGACGCGCTCGGCCACTCCTTCAACCGCAACTGGATGGTGCCGGCGGCCCTGGCGGGCACGGCACTCGGCGTGCTCGTCTCGGTGGGCTCGCGCGCGAAGAACGTACGGGAGCAGGAGGTACGGGAGCAGGAGAGCGCGTCGGGACCGGACGACGACTGACGGCCGCTTCACGGCGTACGTTGTCGCCACGTCCTCCCCTGGCGGGAGCCGTTTCCGTGGCTGCGGCGCGCGGGCGAGGTGATCGACACGACCGGTGTGCCGCCTGACGAGGTCGCGCGGCACATCGCGGCGAAAGTCGCTGTTCGGGAAGGTAGTTGACCGGATAGCGTCCTCGCCCATGACCGACACCACCCGCCAGAACCTGCCGCCCCGCCTGACCGGCCTGACCTTCCACGGCCCGCTCTCCGAGGCGCGGGCCGCTCGCCTCGTCGAGCGTGTCGCGCCGGGCACCGGCTCCGTCCTCGATCTCGGCTGCGGCTGGGGCGAGCTGCTGCTCCGCGTCCTTGAGTCCGCCCCGGAAGCCACCGGCGTGGGCGTCGATCTGTCGGCCGAGGACCTGGCAAGGGGCCGCGCCGCCGCCAAGGAGCGCGGTCTGGCCGAACGCGTCTCCTTCGTCGAGGAGTCGGCGACGGACACCACCCGCGGACCCGCCGACCTGGTGCTGTGCCTGGGGTCGAGCCACGCGCTCAGCTCCGCCGAACCGCCCGGCCACACCGAGGCGGCCTTGGGTGCCCTGCGCGGCCTGGTGAACCCCGGCGGCCGCGTCGTTCTCGGCGAGGGCTTCTGGCAGCGCACGCCCACCGCCGACGAACTCGCCGGGATGTGGCCGGGGGCCCACACCGGCGAACACCTTTACCTGGGCGACCTCGTGGACGCGGCCATCGCCGCGGGCTTCCGCCCCTTGTGGGTGGAGACGGCGAGCGCGGAGGAGTGGGAGGAGTTCGAGTCCGGCTACCGCACGGACGTGGAGGAATGGCTGGCCACGAACCCCGGCCACCCGCTGGCCGCCGAGACCCGCGAGAAGGCCGACCGCCAGCGCTCCACCTGGCTGCGGGGCTACCGCCAGGTGCTCGGCCTCGCGTATCTGACGCTGATGCCGGTGGGCTGAGAGCAGGCCAGGGGCCGGTGGGTGAGGGCGGGCCGCCAGGGCTCAGCCGCTTCCGGCGTCGAACCACGTCCGGGCCAGTGCGTCGAGCGTCGGCTCCGGCGGGGCGGGCAGCTCCCGCAGGTACCAGGGCAAGCTGCTGTAGACGTGGAGCAGGGTGTGGGCGAGGAGTTCGCGCGGCTCGAAGGTGTGGCCGTAGGCGCGCATGAAGCGGCCCAGGAGACCCGGCTCCGCGCGCGTGACGAAGAGGCCGACGCCCACGAAGTCGTACGCCCTGTCCCCGATCATGGCGGGCTCGAAGTCGAAGAGCCCGGTGAGCCCGGCGTGCCCGGTTCCGCCGACCGGGCCGACCAGCAGATGCTGCCGCATGAACTCGGTGTGCAGGAGGACCCTTGGCGCGTCGGCCCGCAGCGGTACCGCGTCCAGGAAGCCGGGGATCTGCTCCAGCCAGCTCTCCGGCAGCCCGCGCTCCCGCTGGCGCGCGACGGCCCCGGCACGCTGTTTACGGAGGAAGGCTCCCCAGTCGCCGGGCCCGAGCACGTCGGCGAGCGGCTCGGGGTCCAGGGCGTGCAGCGCGGCGAGCGCCTCACCGGCCTCGGTGACCAGGCGCTCCCGGTCGGCACGCGGAATGCGCGGCCAGGCCTCGGCGAGGTCTTCGCCGGGCAGCCGGGACATCAGCACGTACCGCCAGCCGTTCTCGTACGCCCCCGCCGCGTGCACCCGCGGTGTGGGGACGGGCAGCCGGTCCTGAAGATGGCTCAGCACCCGCTCCTCGACGAGGCCGTCGTGGGCGACGGAGCCGGGGAAGAGCTTCAGGACGAGGTCGTCCCCGACGGCGTAGACGGGCTGTGTTCCCTCCGTGAACCGGTGGAGGGGCGCTCCGGCGAGGCCGAGCCCGCGGCAGAGGTCCTCGACGCCGGGCCGCATGACCGCCTCGTCGGGGACGACGACGTCCCATTGCTCGTCGGTGTCCACGGTGGGCAGCATGATCGGCACGGTAGGAGAGCGCGCCCGCCACGGCAACGCAATTGTGGGCGGCCCGCCCCGGCGCACACCCCCGCAACACCCCCGCAACACCGACCGAAGTCTGCCGCCCACCTACTTTCGGCCGCTCCCCCGCGGGTGCCTGCCCGCCTAGCGTCGGGGACATGACCAGCGAAGAGAGCCTCGGCCGCCCCGTCCCCCTCCACAAGGACAGGACGACAGTCCTCGGTTACCCGCGCGCCGACCTGCTGACCGTACTCATCGGCATGCCGATCCTCGGCCTCCTGCTCGGCATCGCCCTGCCGCCCCTGGCCCGGTGGCTGAGTGACCTGCCGGTGCTGCCCTGGCGGGACGGCATCACGTTCGTCGGCTCGCTGGACAGGCCGTGGCAGACGGCGATCGCGGCGGGCCTCGGCCTGGTCGCCGGTCTGCTCATCGCCGCCACGGACTTCGACGAGACCCTCAAACTGACGCTGACCGACCGGGAGTTGGTGGCCGACCTGCACGAGACGAAGCGGACCATCGAACGCGCCCGCGTCTCCGCGGTGTTCCTGGACGGCAAGGAGTTGGTGGTCCTCGACCGGTCGTCGTGCGAGTTCACGCGCGGCGTCCACAAGACGTCGGCTGCGGCCCTGGCCAAGGCGTTTCGCTCGCACGGCTACCCGTGGCGGGACGCCGACCCGCACGCGGCCCTGTTCCACCGCTGGATCCCCGGTGCCCCCGGTCTGACCGCCGAGGCGCACGCGGTCCTCGCGGCGCGGAAGGTCGCCCTGAAGAGCAAGGCCGAGGAGGACGTCCGGGACCTCGCCGAGACGATGCAGGGTCTGGGGTACGTCGTACGGGACGAGGGCAAGGACCAGTACTGGCGCCCGCTGGCGGGGGAGGCGGGCGAGAGGGGCGGCACAGCCCAGACCTGAGCGCCACCGCCCACTCCGGCCACCCCCGCCACTGCGGTCGCCCCCGCTACCCCGGTCACCCTCGCCACCCCGGCCTCCCTCGCCACCCCGGTCGCCCCCGCTACCCCGGTCACCCTCGCCACCCCGGTAGCCCTGACCGCCTCGGTCGCCCTGACCACCCCAACCACCCCAACCGCCCCGACCGCCCCGACCGCCCCGACCGCCCCGGGTGCAAAATGGCGATCATGACCCCGCCCCGGACGCCCCCGACCTACCAGCCGGTCCTGGACCGCATCGCCGCCGAGATCGAGAAGGCACCGGGGCGCGGCAGGCCCGCCGACTACATCCCGGCGCTCGCCGCCTGCGACCCGCGCCGCTTCGGCATGGCCGTCGCGGAGCCCGACGGCACGGTGTACGGGGTGGGCGACTGGCGGCAGCCGTTCTCCGCGCAGTCCATCACCAAGGTGTTCACCCTCGCGCTCGACCTGGCCCGCGAGGGCGAAGCCCTGTGGGACCACGTGGGCCGCGAGCCCTCCGGCAACCCCTTCAACTCGCTCGTGCAACTGGAGTACGAGAACGGCATCCCGCGCAATCCCTTCATCAACGCGGGCGCGCTGGTCGTCACCGACCGCCTCCAGACCCAGACGGGCGACGCGGCGGTCACCCTCCTCGACTTCCTGCGGGCGGAGAGCGGCAACGCCGACCTCGCCATCAACGAGAGCGTCGCCGCCTCCGAGTCCGCGCACGGGGACCGGAACGCAGCGCTCGGCCACTTCATGGCGTCGTACGGAAACATCACCAACCCCGTGCCCGTACTCCTGAACCAGTACTTCCGCCAGTGCTCGGTCGAGGCGTCCTGCGCCGACCTGGCCCTCGCCACCGGCTTCCTCGCCCGCCACGGCATCCGCGCCGACGGCACCCGCCTGCTCAGCCGCAGCCAGGCCAAGCAGGTCAACGCGATCATGCTGACATGCGGAACGTACGACGCGGCGGGCGACTTCGCCTACCGCGTGGGACTCCCCGGCAAGAGCGGCGTGGGCGGCGGCATCATCGCCGTCGTCCCCGGCCACTGCACGCTCTGCGTCTGGAGCCCGGGCCTGGACGAACGGGGCAACTCGGTGTCGGGGGTGGCAGCGCTGGACCGCTTCACGACACTGACAGGCTTGTCGGTGTTCTGACGCGCAACGCGCCTCCAGCGGCTTGCCCCCGTCAGAGCACCACGAACTCGACGAACGCGGTCCACGTCGTGGGTTTTACGGCGAGCGGGGCGCGGGTGGTGTCCTTGGAGTCGCGCACGTGCACGTTGGCGGGGCGGATGGCGATCTCTACGCATTCGCCGCCTTCCTCGCTGCTGTAGCTGCTGCTGCGCCATGCCAACTGACCTATGTGCGGCTCGTGTCCGTGCGCGTTCATAGCTCTCCCAGCAACTTCTCTACGTACGCCAATGATTTCCGTGGAGTCAGGGCCTGCGCCCGGATGATCCCGTACTTGCCCTCCAGCACCCGGACCCGCTCCCTCTCCGTGTGGAGACGGCTTACGTTCTGGACCTCTACGTACGCGATCCTGCGCCCTTCCCTTGTCTCGATCAAGGTGAACGGGCCGGCCATCCCGGCATTCTCCTCGCAGCCGAGCGGCATCACCTGGACCTCGACGCTCCGCCGCTCCCCCACCAGGATGATGTGCTCGAACTGACCGCGCAGAACACCCCGTCCTCCGATGGGACGCCGCAGGACAGCCTCATCGATGACGAAGCTGGTGAGTGGAGCAGCACGGCCGGACAGGATCGCCTGCCGGGCCAGGCGCGCGGACACTCGCTGCTCGATGAGCTCGTCGCTCATGGGTGGCCGCATCATCATGAAGATGGCCCGGGCGTACTCCTCCGTCTGCAAGAGCCCGGGCACCGCCTGGTTCGCGTACACGTGCAGCTCAACAGCCTCCGCCTCCAACCGTGCCGCGTCCCGGAAGAACGCCGGATACTGCGCACGAGCCACCTCCTCCTTCCCCGCCCTCAACACCCCGCCCGAGTCCAGCACTTCGTCCGCGCGGTCGATGAACTTCGGCGGCGGAACACGCCTCCCCTGCTCGAACGACGCGATCGTCGAGGACGAGTACCCGGTCAGCGAACCGAGCCTGGCGCGGTCCATCCCCGCCCGTTCCCGGAACAGCTTCAACTGCCGTCCGAACACGCACAGAATGCCCGACCCGACCTCACACTCCGGCTGCTGAACCTCGTCGTCCACGGCGCAGCTCCTCCCGTTCGACCAGCACGGTCAGCGGACTTCGCCGAGCCAACGCACAGCGCGGGAACCGGTCACGCCCGACACCACGTACAAGCGTGCCGCGCACGCGTACAGCCCGCGTCCGTCAGCGCATCACGCCTGTTCAACGCTACGCAGAGTGCACGACCGTTGACCCCATGAAGTCAGCAACTCCCCCGAACGGGCATATGCCACAACGCACCGCACCCGAACGCGAGTTCACGATGCGCTTCACCTCGACCCCGCGTGGCGCCCGCCTCGCCCGCCGTCTCGTCTCGCACCGCCTGAACGACTGGGGCCACCCGTACACGACTCAGGTCAACGAGACACTCACCCTCATCACGGCAGAGCTGACCGCCAACGCCGTACGGCACGGCCACGTTCCCGGGCGGGACTTTCACCTGCAACTCGCCCTGGCCGAGGGAACCTTCCGCATCGAGGTGACAGACACCCGAGCCGAGAAACAGCCCCCGACCACCGCCCCGGCCCCCGACTCCACGTCAGAGTCCGGCCGCGGCCTCCTCCTCGTCACCGCCCTCGCGGACAACTGGGGCGTCACCCCGCGCCCGACCACCCCCGGCAAAACGGTCTGGGCCGAACTGCGCGTACGGACCGCGGCCCGCCCACACTCGGTGGACCACATTTGACGCCCGGGATGCCGCCAGCCCCGGCAGGCAGCGCCGTCAACGACACGCTCCCCCAGGGAGGCTGGCCACACACGGCACGGTGCCCCACCATCCCTCGCAGCCATGTCAGGCACCTCCCGTCGACCGGATGTCACGCAGTTCCCGACGGAGTTGAGCTGCCACCCCAGGACGCGGCAGCTCAAGCAATGAGACAGATCACGCCACTCCAACCGAACTGACGTTGCGTCTGCAACGCCTCATGGGACAGTATGTTCGATACGCTTACGTGGCGTGAGTAACGCATGCGCCTGCTGTGACCGGCAACCAGAGGCAGTGCGCACATAGTTGGCGAGTTACGGGGGTGGACTCATGAAGTTCGACATGGGAGACACGACTCTCGCGGTGCTGGGGAAGAACACCGCGGGGTCCAGCGACGATCTCGGGACGCTGATCAGCCTGCTGGTGCAGGCGGCCGAGCCGCTGGAGGGCAAGTTCAACGGGGCGGGCAAGGCAACCTTCGACTCGTTCAAGCTGCGCGCGGACGAGATCACCTCGGATCTGAACGGGGCGCTGTCCTCGATCCTGGGCGGCCAGGCGGGCATGGACACCGCGTTCGGCTCCGGTGACCAGGAGCAGTCCGACAACGCGCACCAGAACATGGGCGCGGCCAACTTCGACGGCGCCCGCTTCTCCGGCTGAGCCCAAGTCAACCGACGCACTCAGCAGCGCACTTCTTACACAGGGGGAATTTTGTCATGGCTGGAAACCAGGATCGCCGCTCCTACGACACCGGCGCCTCATCGGACGTGCAGGGCGGCCTGCAGATCATCATCGGCCAGCTGGAGCGGGTTCTCGGCGACCGCGACCGCGCCGTGAAGGCCGCGATGGCCGACTACCAGGCCGACGGCGTCTCGGACGACTACCACGGCAAGGAAGTCCGCTGGAACAAGGCGGCCAACGAGGTCCGAGAAATCATCCGCCTCGTCCGCACCACGCTGGAACAGAACGACGGCACCGCCCAGTCGACACTCGCGCGGGCGCGCGCGGCGGTCGACAACATCGGCTGAACGACGCGTAGTTGCGGACTCGAACAGCGTGATCACAGGGGGGACGCATGCCGAAGTGGGACATTGATCCGGCCGGGGTGGGAGTTTTGGCCTCGCTCATGGGCGACGTGCTGGACGCCCTGAATGATGTGGTTCAGACGTACGGCGAGGAACTGGAAGGCGCGGCCAAGACGGCCGGCACTGTCGCTCCGGGCGGAGCCAGTGGCGGTGGACAGGGTCAGCCGTCAGGGCTGGTGGCCGCTGCCCTGGCCGAGTTCGCCACAGGCACGGCGGCTGAGCTGCAGTTCATCGGCGCACGGGCCGGCAAGTCGGTCAATGGCGCGCTGACCGCCACGGCCGCCTACCAGACCGGGGACATAGAAATGGCGGCTCGTACGCAACAGCAGGCAGCCGGCGTGATCGATAAGGATCTGGACATGCCGGGTGGCTGGAAGCGCGGCCAGCTGTGATCGATCCGGCGAAAATACCCCAGTTCACGGGCGATCTAGACCAGTTGAGCCACCACATCGGCGGTCTGCGACGCGCAGCCGAGGGCATCCGGATGGGCGGCAGCACCGCTCACAGCCAGTTTCAGACCCTGGCCGCGGTCTACTCCGCGCCCGAGGCGGAGGACTTGTTCGCCTCGACCGCACCGGTGCGCGACGGCGCGGACACCTACGCCAACAAGGTCGTCACGGTCGCGGAGGCGCTGGCGGAGTACGCCTCGACCGTCAAACCGATCGCTGAACGACTCAAGCGCCTGCAGGCGCAGGCCGTCGACTTCCTGAACGACGTGCGGGGTGACGACGGCAAGATCGACGACGACTGGCGCAAGGACGAGAGCAAGCACAACGAGTACACGACCCTCTACAACGACATCGCCGAGGCGGAGGCCGCGTTCCAGATAGCCGAGGTCGCCGCCAACAACAAGATCACCGCACTGGTCGACGGCACCCAGTACGTCATGGAGACCGGCGGCAACATGCTCCGCCCCATCGGCGCGAAGACCTACGGCTACACCGCCGACGTCCTCAAGCAGATGGAGAAGCTGCCCTGGGGCACGCCTGAGACGAGGAAGCGCGAAGGCCTGGAATGGGTCTCGTATCAGGTCACCAGCTTCACCGAGGGCTTCCTCGTCGACGGAGGCTGGGAAACGGTCAAGGGCCTGGCGACGCTGGCGGGATTCAACGGGAGCGACGCCCAGGGTCAGGCCTGGAAGGGTCTTGGCTTGCTGGCCACCGGCGTGGCATTCAGCACCATGCCCGGCGTCAGCAATAAGTACTGGCAGACCCCCGCGAACAAGCTCCCCCCACTGATGCGTGATTCCCGCCGCGCGGTGACAGAAACCGGCAAGGCCCTCGTCGCCTACGACATGTGGAGCAAGAACCCGGCCCGCGCCGGAGGCACCGTCTCCTTCAACGTCATCACGACAGTCTTCACCGGTGGAGCAGGTGCTGCCGCCAAGGGCGGAACGGCGGCACGAGCCGCCGCGATCGCGGGCAAGGGCGCCAGACTGATCGATCCGGCCACCTATGTCGTCAAGGGCACGAAGTTCACCGCGGTCACCATCCGGGACACGTTCGCGCACCTCAAGAACGGCCGCGGCACCGTGAACCTGGAAATGCCGGTCGGCGCCTACCGGCTTCCCGAACAGGCCTCGACCCTGCCCGAGCGCGCGGCGGGAGTGCCCGAGGACGCCGTTCGGTACGCAGACCCTGACGGCAATGCCATCTACCTTCACCCCATCACGCACGACCTGCTGGACGAGCACGGCAAGGTCATCCAGCGGTCCGACGAGGTGACTGCGGAGGGTACAGCGGCGGAGCGCGCTGGCGCACAGGCCGAGATGCCCTCCGTGCACGATCCGCTCCGCGAACCAGTTATGGCTGGCGCCCGTGCCGGAGACGGCGCAGGCGCGGCAGCCGGTCGGGCTGGGGACGGCAGCGATGGCGCGGGGCGCGCTGTCTCGGGTGGGGCGGAAAATCACGCACCAGGCGGTCGTGCCCACGACTCTGGAGGTGGCTCTGCGGCTGGTCATGAATCACCTGGCGGCGCACCACACGGCCACTCAGGTCCCGGCTCTGACACCGTGGACGGCGCCCGTCGCGGCAGCGCGGGCCATGGGCCCACCGAGCGCTCGGGAGGTGATCATGGCGCCAACTCGACCGCGGAGAATGGCTCCCATTACCCCAACCACTCGGGTCCGCACGATGGTGCCCCCCATACATCGCCGATTCACCCGCCCTACTACGACGAGAACCCGAGAGGTATCGGCTATCACAGCGATGGCGAGTCTGTACCCAAGGGTGATCCGGTGGCAGATCATCTTCGTACCGACCTCGACGATGCGCCAGCACCTGGCCTGTCGGAGAAGAGCCTCATCCGACTTCCCGAGGCACGCATCACGCGTACCAACGGCCTCATAACGCACGTTGATGGTCGCCCTGTTGAGGATTACCTGAAGGACCTCTCCTACGAGCGTGGGGCCGCTTACCGGAACGCCAAGGCGGACGGCACCCTCGGTCGGAAGACCGTCGGTGCATGTGTTGGATCCGTAATTGACCTACGGACCGGAGAGGTCATCGAGGGAGTCAACGGTAAAGCTAGGGATGTCATCTCAGCTGAAAATCTCCACCCGACGCTGGCTCAGCGACTTCACTCCATCCCCAACGTTCATCCAGACAACCCACTGGGACATGCCGAAGTAAAGGCTGCCAACGAACTGCTCTGGCAGCGAACGAGGAAGGGGCTCCCTGACGGAGAGGGTGCACTTGCAGAGCTAAGCGCGTCGGTGGAGCTTCCCTACGTGCGTCACCCGCTCACCGGGGCACCGGGGCGTCCAGCCCCGTTCTGCGCAAACTGTCTCCATATGCTGGAGGGGGTAGACAGCACCTATGGTAGACATCCGGACTATCCACCGAGCGATGAGACTTGGATTCCCTAATGCCGAACACGAAGCGAATCGATATCGACGACCCCGATGTGGACATGGACGCCGGTCAGCGACTGCTGTATCAGGGCGAACTATTCACTGGTGAGGTAGAGGAGCGACTTGGCGACCGCGTCATCAGCCTCGATGTATACGTAGATGGAATACAGGACGGAATCGAGCGCGAGTGGTACGAAGACGGGACTCTGCGGTCTGAAGGGCTTGTTCGTAGAGGACGCGCTGTTGGATTCTGTCGAGAGTGGCACCGGAACGGAAATCTGGCAGTAGAGCAAGTGTTCAACGACGACGGTTTTCTAGTCAAAGAGCGGAAGTGGGATGAACAAGGGCAGCTCACCAGGGACTGGGAAGCGGAACCGCAGGGCCCAAGCACGTACGAGTAGGCTTGACAATGGTCTGACCCCTCAGGGAACTGCATGTCAACACTTATGGGCGCAAAAAAGGAATGCGGATCCTGGTTTTGGGATCTGGACGAGATCGCGCCATCCGGTATCGACTCTCCATTGAGCGTCGCAGCAAGAATGGTCGAGGTGCTCGATCAGTACGAGCTGTTTGTGCCGAGCGGCCTGGAATGCATGTGGCTCACCTCCGGGAAAGGGTTCACAGGGATAATGAGCACGATCTTCATTCGAAACCTGACAGACCCAGAAATCCCTCACAAGCTCTCTGGAAGCCGCCCTGCAGCATTCTCCGAAGCGAAGATCCGAGACTTCAACGTCATCGGTACTGGAATCTGGCACGACGCTGAGGGGCGCCCCCGAAAGGAGCCCCGCCTTGTGGATCTTTCCGTCACAACTTCCTCCTACGGCCCGACAGCAACCATTTCGGTTCACCACGACATTTGGAGCTGGTTCGACTTCTCCGGCCGTCCGCATCCGGAGGTGCAGAACAGGAATGCCCCTCGGCTTGCCGACGCCCTGCGCGAACTCAACTCCGCACTGGGCGTGGAAGCCGAGACAGGTGAGCCGACGTACTTCGGGCATGCCGTCGACTTCGGCATCAGTACGCCGGACGCTGATGAGAGTGGGCTGGGGCCAGACCTGACGGACAAGCTGTAACAGCCATGAGCTGGACTGCTTCCCCGAGACGCCATGCGGGGTCAGGGGCCCACTCAGCCGCGCTCCCACTCCCAGAAGTGTTGCGGCTGCTCGATGATCAGGCCGCCGGGCGGCCTGTGCTGCGGCATCTGGTCACCGCGAACGGCTCGGCCTCGCGCACGACAGCACGCTCGAGTCCGCCGGGACATCGGACGGCGCCGTGCTGCGGCTGGTGCGGGCCGAGGACGCGCCCTCCGCGCCCGTCGCGCACCCCCCCGATCGCGGCACCCCTCATCCGCCGCGGCCGCCGCCGCAAGCTCATCCAGACCGCCCTCACCAAAGAGGCAGAAAAGACTGACACGGAGACCCGCTGACCGTGACCAAGGACGTCATCGCCCTCACCCCCAAGATGCCCGACCCCTGGGCCGTGATGGCCGGCCTTGGCGCGGCCGGCCCCGAGGCAGAACTGACCACCACGGCCGACGAGGCGGTCATCCAGATCTGCGGCGTCGGAGGACGCCCCCTCGTCTCGATCGAGGCGCCCATCCTCGTCCAGGTACCCGGCGAGGCACAGCGCCTGCTGGGCCACCAAGTCCCCGCCCCGGACGGGTCGTTCTGGTGGACCGAAGCGCGCGCCACCACCGCCGCCGCTGAGGCCGGACAACTCGCGGGCTCCGTCTGCGGGCGTCTGACACTCCTGCTAGGCGGTAGCACCTGGCCTCCCGGGGCTGCCACGACAGATGTCGTCCCTCCGGCCACTGACCTGACCGCGCTTTCCTCCACTAGTCAGCCAACGGTGGACGTCCTCACCGACTCGACCGCCGTCGTCCTGCACGACCGGCCCGTCCTCGCCCTCACCACCTGGCTCTCCGACGTGCTGCGCACCACCACTCAGAGTGCTCTCAGCCTGCAGATCGTCACCCCACCCCACGTCCGCCTGAGCACACCCGCCCGCACCACCCTGGCCAGAAGCCCGAACCGCTGGATCATCCAGGATCCCACCGACGGTTACTACGACGGCCTGACAGGGGCCGTGCTCCGTTGGCAGGACGGCACCTTCGCCCCCGCGCTCAACGCAGACGGCCAGACGGCCATGGCCCAGGCCTTCACCACGATCACACCGACCGACGACCGCCAACTGATCGTCGCCTTCCGGACCGAACACCCGGCCGACGATCAACTCGTCCTCGGCCGCTCCCTGGAAACCGCTTGGGAAATCCTTACCGGCGCATCCCCCGCAGGCTGGGGCACTGCAGAGCCGATCAACCTACCCTGGTCCACACGTCAGTTGACCGACCTCGCCCGCGACCGTGCTCCTGCACCCACCCACCTGCTCGTCATCGGCCACCCCGACCGTCCTGCGATCGCCACTCACCGCATCACCCGGACCACCACCGGCGTCCTGGAAAACATCACTCTCACCCTGGGCTACGGTCCCGACGAGACCCCGCCCCTCGATGCAATCGAGCCCCTGGCGGAAACCTTGGTCACCGAACACGGTCTGGCCACCATGCTGACGTCCCTGCGCAGGGCCCGCCGCGACCTCGCCGCCCCACCTCACTTCGAGGCCCCACCAGTCCCGCTTTCCCTCACCCTCGGCCCGGACGACGTACGAGACATCGGCCTCACACACGCCCGCCGCTCGCCCCTGAGCCTGCACGCCGTACAGCTCGGGCCCACGGCCAAGCCCGCGCTTCACTACCCCTTGGGCGACGGCACCAGCGGCGAAGCCTGGACCACTCTCCAGCAGCTCACGCAACACCTCAAAGCCGCCCCAGGATCTGCCATCTGATCCAGAGCCTGCGCACGGCCATCGCGGCGGCACCAATCGACGTGCCTCTACGAGTGCACCTCGCCGAACTGCTGCTGCCGGCCGGTGTCGGATCCCCGCGTGCACACACCCCGTGCACGACCACGCGGGAACACCCCAGGTCAGCCGGGAACAGCACCACCAACGCCAAACGGCCCGTCCCCGGGTATAAACCCAGGTCAGGGCCGTAAAGGCAGACGAGTCGGGCTGTACGCCGGGTTCTGTCGCCCGGTCGCCTCGCGGCGGCCGGGGAGACGGCCATCCATCTAGGGTCCGCATTGCTGCGGACCTCGTGCGGTCTACCCGCGGACTCGGGCGGGCAGCCCTCGGTCGTCCGCGCAGAAACACCGAGGTGTTTCCTTTTGACCTTGCTCCAGGTGGGGTTTACCTAGCCGCCTGAGTCACCTCAGGCGCTGGTGGTCTCTTACACCACCGTTTCACCCTTACCGGAGACCGAAGCCTCCGGCGGTCTGTTTTCTGTGGCACTGTCCCGCGGGTCACCCCGGGTGGCCGTTAGCCACCACCTTGCCCTGTGGAGCCCGGACGTTCCTCGGGAAGATCCCCTGGTGAGGGAAGCTCCACGCGGCCGTCCGCCCGGCTCGTCTGCCGTGCCGACCATGCTACCCGGCGGACAGGGTCGCGCGGCCGACGGCCTCGGTTGCGCCGTCCGGCGGGTCCCACCCCGTCGCTGCTTGACCTTGCCGCAGCGTCAACGTTTCTACTGGCCCCATGAACGCGATGCGAGGGGCCCCATGAAGGGGGCGGGCGGGATGCGGATCGGGGAGCTTGCCGGGATCGTCGGTGTCACCACTCGGGCCATCCGGCACTATCACCACCTCGGGCTGCTGCCCGAGCCCGAGCGCCGGGCCAATGGTTATCGGGAGTACGGGCTGCGGCACGCCGTCGCGCTGGCGCGGATCCGGCGGCTGACCGAGCTGGGGCTCGGGCTCGCCGAGGTGCGGGACGTGCTCGCGGACGACGCGGGGCGCGAGCTGGCCGAGGTGCTCGCCGAGCTGGACTCGGACCTCGCCCGGCAGGAGACCGCGATCCGCGAGCGGCGGGAGCGGCTGCGGGTGCTGCTGGACGACGCGGAACACGGGCGGCTGTCCGTCGAGGGGCCCGTCTCGCCGCAACTGGGCGAGTTCTTCGCCGAGATGGCCCGTTCCGGTGCCGGCCGCGAGGGTCCCGAGTCCGCGATGGCCGCGAAGGACCGGGAACTGCTCGCCCTGATCGACACGACGGCGCCCCCGGAGGAACACGACAGGTTCATGGCCGCGCTGCACCCCGCGATGTCCACCCCGGACGCCGTGGAGCGCGCGCACGAGGTGTACGCGCTGCTCGACGCGCTCGCGGAAGCCGACCTCGCCGATCCGCGTACGCAGGCCGCCGTGGACGAGGCGGCGCAAGCGCTCGTCGCGGCTCTGCCCGACTCGCTCCTGGAGGAGCTGGGCACCGAGGGCGTACAGGCGGTGGCCGACGGGCGGGGTCGCGGCGACGACCGGTTCCTCGAGGCCTTCTTCTCCGACTTCTCCCCCGCCCAGGCGGAGGCCGTGCGCCGCGGGATGCGGCTCCTCATCGAACGGGGTGCGCGATGACCAGGCTGGTGCGGGGCCTCGCCTGGGTGGTCGTACCTGTCGAAGTCGTGCTTGTTGTATGTCTGTTGGCGGGGAACGTACTCCCCTTGCGCGTGCTGGTCGGTGTCGAAGCCGTGGCCCTGGCCTTGCTCCTCGTCGAGTGCGTGGGGCTCCTGATTCTGTACCGGCGGGGCGGGCGCGCGGCTCTGAGGGAGGTCGTGCCGGAGCCGGTGCGGCGGATCGTCGGGCACGAGGTGCGGGCGCTGACCAGCCTGGTGCTGTGGGTGGCGCGGCGGCGGCACGGGGTGCGGGAGGGGGACCTCGCCTTCGGGCACGCCCGGGATCAGGCCGCGATGCTCTACGGCTTCGTGTTAGTCTCCGTCGTGGAGACCGTCGGGCTCGCGCTACTGCTGCGGAACTGGCCCACGCTCCACGCGATCACCCTCGTGATCGACGTCTACGGCGTGATCCTGATGCTCGGCATCCACGCCGCCTCCGTGACCCGGCCGCACGTGCTCTCCGCCGACTCACTCCGCGTACGCCACGGCGCCCACCGGGACGTGACGATACCGCTGGAGCGGATCGCCGCCGCGCGCGGTGAGCGGCGCTTCACGCACGAGGCCGCCGACGGGGTGCTCGACATTCCGGTCGCCGCGCAGACCTCCCTCACGCTGGAGCTGACGGAGCCCGTGATGGCGGTCGGTTTTCTTGGCGGGCGCCGGCCCGTGACGACCGTACGGCTGCACTCCGACGAGCCGGCGGAGCTGCGGGCGGCGCTGGGGCGGGCCCTGGAGCGTATGCAACTCACGCAGGCTCGAACTGCACCTTCGCCGCCCCTGGATCGGCCTGCGTGAGCCGCACCCGCAGCCGCTCCCCCAGCGGCAGCGGCAGCGCGCCGGTGCCGCCCTCGATGCGGGCGACGATCGCGGGGTCGGTCAACTGGACCGTCCCGACGGCGGGTTCACGCTCCTGGACGTCCACCACCACCGCGTCGAAGAGCTCGCCGACCCGGTCCTTGAGCAGCGCGGCCTCGACGAGGTCCACGCACTCGCGCTCCACGGTGTTGGCGCGCCGCGTCCCGTCCGCCATCTCCTTGGGCAGCTCGGGAAGCGCGGCGAGCACCCACTCGGGCGGTTCGTCCCCGGCGACCGCGGCCAGGCACAGCTCGGAGGCGTAGCGGTCGACGAGGCGGCGCAGCGGGGCGGTGCAGTGGGCGTAGGGGGCGGCGACGGCGGCGTGGGTGATCAGCTCCGGTACGTCGCCGCCGCTGAACGCGGTGTAGCCCGCGCCTCGCAGGAGCGTCGTGCACTCCTGGAGGAACGCGGCGTGGTGCGGTCGGCGCGGGTCCAGGGAGCGGACGAGCTCGGCGTACGGGACGTGGTGCGGCCAGTCGACGTCCAGGGCCTTCGCGGTGCGGCGCAGGCGGCCGACGGCGCCGTCCGGGGCGGTGGGGAGAGTCCGCAGGATTCCGGCCCCCGACTGGATCATCAGCTCGGCGGCGGCCATGCCGGTGAGGAGGGAGATCTGGGCGTTCCACCCGTCGGCGGGAAGTGGCGCGCGGAAGTCCAGCTCGTACGTGCCGTTCCGCTCGACGATCTCCTGTTCGGGCACGTTGAGGGAGATGCCGCCGCGCTCGACCTCCAGCCGTTCGCGCAGCCGCCCGATGCCGGCGAGCAGCGCGAGCGACTCCTCGGCGGTGCCGCCGTCGATGGCCTGCTGCACGCCGTCGTAGTCGAGCTTGGCGCGGCTGCGTACGAGGGCGCGGCGCACGTCGGTGGAGACGGCGCGCCCCTCTCCGTCGAGGTCGATGGTCCACAACACCGCCGGGCAGTCCTGGCCCGGCAGCAGGCTGGCCGCGCCCTCGCTCAGGGCGGTGGGGTGCAGCGGCACCTTCTCGTCGGGGAAGTAGAGGGTGGTGACGCGGCGGTGGGCCTCCGCGTCGAGCGGCCCGCCGGGCGTGACGTACGCGGCGACGTCCGCGATGGCGTACCGCACCCGGAATCCGCCGCCGCGCCGGGAGAGGTGCATCGCCTGGTCCAGGTCGACGGAGGTGGGCGGGTCGATGGTGAACAGGGGGATGTCGGTCGCGTCGTGCGCGGGAAGCCGTGGAGCGGCGAGGGCCTGCTCGGCATCGGCCAGGACGTTCGCGGGAAATCCCTCGGGCACGTCCAGCTTCGTACGCAGCTCACGCAGCAAGCCCCGCAGGGGAGCTTCGGCTGCGCCGGTCACGCGGAGATGGCGACGGGGCATGGGTCGAGCGTAGGCGGGGAGGGGCGGGGTGGCACGGTGGAGGGAGGCGTGGGCGTCCCGGGGACCCGGTGACGATTACCCTGGCGCAGGGTCCGCACCCCCCACCCGTTGCCCTCCGAAGGAGACCCATGCTCGTCCTGCTGCCGCCCTCCGAAGGCAAGGCGCCCTCCGGCCGTGGCGCCCCCCTGAAGCCGGAGTCGCTCTCCCTGCCGGCGCTCGCGGACGCGCGGCAGGCGGTGCTCGACGAGCTGGTCGATCTCTGCGTGGGGGACGAGGAGAAGGCCCGTGACGTCCTCGGTCTGAGCGAGGGTCTGCGGGGCGAGGTCGCGAAGAACGCCGAGCTGCGTACGGCGGGCGCGCGTCCCGCGGGCGAGATCTACACGGGCGTTCTGTACGACGCGCTTGGCCTCGCCACGCTGGACGCCGCCGCCAAGCGCCGTGCGGCGCGCTCCCTTCTGGTCTTCTCCGGGCTGTGGGGCGCCGTCGGCGTCACCGACCGCATCCCCTCCTACCGATGCTCGATGGGCGTGAAGCTGCCCGGCCTCGGCGCGCTCGGCGCCTACTGGCGTACGCCGATGGCCTTGGCGATGCCCGAGGCCGCGGGCGACGGGCTCGTGCTGGACCTGCGGTCGTCGGCGTACGCGGCGGCGTGGAAGCCGAAGGGGGAGGTCGCGGACCGGACGGCGACGGTGCGGGTGCTGCACGCGCAGATGGTCGACGGGGTGGAGAAGCGGTCCGTCGTCTCGCACTTCAACAAGGCGACGAAGGGGCGGATCGTTAGGTCGCTCCTGGAGACCGGCACGCAGCCGAAGAGTCCTGCCGAGCTGGTGGAGGCGCTGCGGGATCTCGGGCATGTGGTGGAGGCGGAGGCGCCGTCCAAGGCGGGCAAGGCGTGGGCCTTGGACGTGGTGGTGCGGGAGATTCACTGAACCCCTCACGGGTCTGGCGTTGCCTGGTTGCAGCATGCGCAACGCCCTTTGCGCATGCTGCGTGACGCGAGGCAGGATGCAGCCATGACTTCCCCCTCCGCTCCTTCCGCGGCTTCCGGTTCCGTGCTCGATCTCGCTCCCGTCGTCCCCGTGGTCGTCGTGGAGGACGTCGCCGACGCCGTGCCGCTGGCGCGTGCGCTGGTCGCGGGCGGGCTGCGCGCGATCGAGGTGACGTTGCGTACGCCCGCCGCGCTCGACGCGATCCGAGCCATCGCGGCGGAGGTGCCGGACGCCGTGGTCGGTGCGGGCACCGTCATCTCGCCCCAGGGCGTCGCGGAGTCCGTCGACGCGGGCGCCCGCTTCCTGGTGAGCCCGGGGTGGACGGACACGCTGCTCGCCGCGATGAAGGCGTCGGGCGTGCCGTTCCTGCCGGGGGTTTCCACGACGTCCGAGGTGGTGGCGCTGCTGGAGCGGGGGGTGCACGAGATGAAGTTCTTCCCGGCGGAGGCCGCCGGCGGTACGGCTTACCTCAAGTCGCTCGGTGGGCCGTTGCCGCAGGCCCGCTTCTGTCCGACGGGGGGCATCGGTCTCGCCTCCGCGCCGTCGTACCTCGCGTTGCCGAACGTCGGGTGCGTGGGGGGCAGTTGGATGCTTCCCGCTGACGCGGTCTCGGCGAAGGACTGGGGGCGTGTCGAGGGCTTGGCCCGCGAGGCGGCGTCCCTTCGCTGAACCGCCGGGGGCCTTCTCCCTGCGGGTGCGTGGGGGCTGGTCGCGCAGTTCCCCGCGCCCCTTACGGGGCCCCCACGCCTGCGCTGACACCTGCGGGTGCCTCGTGGCTGAGCGCGCCGTTCCTCGCGCCCCTGTCGGGGCCCCGCTGCACCGCGCCCGAAGGGGCGCGGGGAACTGCGCGGGCGACCCCCACCGGGCTGCGGCGGAGGTCTAGCGCAGGTGCGACGTGTCGTTCAGGAGGCGTACCGATGCGTTGCCGTCGGTGTAGTACGCCACCGCCGAGACCGACGCCGCCGAGAGTTCCATGCGGAACAGGGACTCCGGTGGGGCACCCAAGGCGAGGCGGATCAGGGTTTTGATCGGGGTTACATGAGTGACCAGAAGCACCGTGCGCCCCGCGTACTCGGCGGCCAAGCGGTCCCGCGCCGCCGAGACCCGCTCCGCCACCGCCGCGAAGGACTCGCCACCCGGAGGCGCCGCCTCCGGTGAGGCCAGCCAGGCGTTCAGCTGATCCGGCTGACGCGAGCGCACCTCGCCGAACGTCAGGCCCTCCCAGTCGCCGAAGTCCGTCTCCCTCAGACCGTCGTCGACCCGTACGTCGAGGCCCAGGCGGGCAGCCACCGCCCGCGCCGTCTCCTGGCACCGCTTCAGCGGCGAGGTGACGATCGCCTGGATCGTGCCGCGCGCCGCGAACGCCTCGGCGGCGCGCGCCGCCTGCTCCCGGCCCACCTCGGAGAGGGAGGGATCGGAGCCCCCACTGCCGGAGAAGCGTTTCTGGGGCGTCAACGCGGTCTCCCCGTGCCGCAGCAGCACGAAGGTCGCGGGAGCGCCCAGGTCGGCGGGCGCCGCCCAGCCCACGGGCGGGGCCGCGGTCACCTGGCCCGCGGCGCGCACGTCAGCCGCCGCCGTACCCGCCAGTGCCGTACCCGCCGGCGCCGTACCCGCCAGCGCCGCCCTCGCCCTCGCCGCACCGGCGACCGCGTCCCCAGGAGGGCCCGCGGGCTCGGGAGGGGCAGCAGCCCGCCGCGCCGCCCGCGCGTCGAGCTCCGCCGTCGAGTCCGACGCCGACCACCGTTCGCCCCGCTTGCCCGCGTCCATCGCCTCGTTGGCGAGCCGGTCCGCGTGCTTGTTCTCCGCGCGCGGAATCCACTCGTACGTCACCCGGTCCGGCGGGAAGACCCGCGCCGCCTCGGCGGCGAGCGGCTTCATGTCCGGGTGCTTGATCTTCCAGCGGCCCGACATCTGCTCGACGACGAGCTTGGAGTCCATCCGGACACGGACCGAGGCGGCCGGGTCGAGGTCGTGCGCCGCCTTCAGACCGGCCACCAGGCCCTTGTACTCGGCCACGTTGTTCGTCGCGACGCCGATGTACTCCGCGGCCTCCCGCAACGTCTCGCCCGTGGCCGCGTCGATGACCACCGCGCCGTAGCCCGCGGGCCCCGGGTTGCCCCGCGACCCGCCGTCGGCCTCGACGATGAACTCCCGCACGGCCACGGCCCCTTACAGACCCGACTCGGACGTACGGACCAGGATGCGGCGGCAGTTCTCGCAGCGCAGGACCGTGTCCGGGGACGCCGCCTTCACCTCGTTCACCTCGGTGATGTTCAGCTCCAGGCGGCAGCCCTCGCAGCGGCGCTGGTAGAGCTTGGCCGCACCGACGCCGCCCTGCTGGTCGCGCAGCTTGTCGTAGAGCTTGAGCAGGTCGGCGGGGACCGAACCCGCCACGACCTCGCGCTCCTTGGTGACCGTGGCGACCTCGCCGTCGATCTCCTCGAAGGCCGCGTCACGGCGTGCCGTCGCGTCGTCGATCTTCGCCTGGACCGAGGAGACACGTTCCGCCAGCTCGGAGACCCGCTCCTGGGCGGACTCGCGGCGCTCCATGACCTCGAGGACGACGTCCTCCAGGTCACCCTGGCGCTTGGCGAGGGAGGCGATCTCGCGCTGGAGGTTCTCCAGGTCCTTGGGGGACGTCACGGCACCCGAGTCAAGGCGCTGCTGGTCGCGGTTGGCGCGCTGGCGCACCTGGTCGACGTCCTGCTCCGCCTTCGTCTGCTCGCGGGCGCAGTCGCTCTCCTCGGTCGTCGAGGCGACGTGCAGATCGCGCAGCTGCGCGATGTCCTTGTTCAGCGACTCGATCTCGGCGTGCTCGGGCAGGGACTTCTTCCGGTGCGCCAGCTGCTGGAGGCGTACGTCGAGTGCCTGGACGTCGAGGAGTCGGATCTGGTCGGCGGGCGCGGCGTTCAGTTGGGGGCTCCTGTGGTGTGGGTATTCGAGGCCGCGTGGGCGGTCCAGGGGTCGGTGACCGTCTTGGAGACGTGGACGCGAAGTCCCCATCCGTGACGGTCGGAGATCTGATCGAGCTGCGTCGCCGCCAGTTCGCACCACGGCCACTCGGTGGCCCAGTGCGCGGCGTCGAGCAGCGCGAGCGGAGTCTGTGCGCGGGCCTCCGACACCGGGTGGTGGCGCAGGTCCGCGGTGAGGAAGGCGTCCACGCCGGACGCGCGTACGTCGTCGAAGAGGCTGTCGCCGGAGCCGCCGCTGACCGCGAGGGTGCGGACGAGCTGCTCCGGGTCGCCCGCGACACGGATGCCCTGCGCGGTGGCGGGCAGCCGCTCGGCGGCGCGGTCGGCGAGTTCCCGGAGCGTCAGCGGGTGGTCGAGCTCGCAGATCCGGCCGAGGCCGCGGCGGCCGTGCGCGTCGGCCGGGTCCGGTACGAGGGGACGGACGACCCGGAGGTCGAGCGCGCCCGCGAGGGCGTCGGAGACGCCGGGGTCGGCGCGGTCCGCGTTGGTGTGCGCGACGTGCAGCGCCACGTCGTTCTTGATGAGGTCGTGGACGACGCGGCCCTTGAAGGTGCCGGCCGAGACCGTCGTCGTGCCGCGCAGGTAGAGCGGGTGGTGCGTGACCAGGAGCTGGGCGCCCAGCTTGACCGCCTCGTCGACGATCTCCTGGACGGGGTCGACGGCGAACAGGACCCGGGAGACCTCCGCGTCGGGGTCGCCGCAGACCGTGCCGACCGCGTCCCAGCTCTCGGCCAGCTCGGCGGGCCACAGGACGTCGAGGGCGGCGATGACTTCAGACAGACGGGGCACGGAGAAAGGCTACCTTCCCGCTGCGCTCGGCATGTCTTACGGTACGCACCGCCACGGGCTGCCACTGAGCGTCCCGAAGGGGCGCGGGGAACTGCGCGCTCCGCGGCGAAGCCGCGAATGGACACAGCCCCGCGCCCCTTACCGGGCGCTACTTGACGAGGTTGTCCCTGAGGTCCCCCAGGACCTCGTTCGCCGCGGTCACGCCGAGACCCAGGTACCACGTCTCGTCCGGGACGTTCTTGGCCTGTCCGGCCTTGACCGCGTCGAGCTTCTTCCACAGGGGGTTCTTCTCGGCCTCGGAGCGGCCCGTCTTCTTCGGGTCGCCGTAGACGCCGGTGAAGATCCAGTCCGCGTCGGCCTCGTCGATCTTCTCGGTGCTGATCTCCGTGGCGAGGTCGTTGATCTGCTGATTCTTGGGGCGGGGCAGGCCGGTGTCGGCGAGGATCGTGCCGATGAAGGACGCCTTCGCGTAGAGGCGGACGCGGTCCGGCATGTAGCGGAGCATCGTGATCGTCGGCTTGTCGTCGCCGAGGTCCCGGCCCAGGGACCTCGCCTTCTTCTCGTACGCCGCCAGCTCCGTCTTCGCCTTGGCCGTCTTGTCGAGCGCGGCCGCGTTCAGGAGGTAGTTCTCCTTCCACGTGAAGCCGGGGCGGATGGAGAAGACCGTCGGGGCGATCTTGGAGAGCTGCGGGTAGAGCTTGGCTGCGCGCAGTTCGCTGCCGAGGATCAGGTCCGGCTTGAGGTTCGCGATCGCCTCCAGATTGAGGGCGTTGATCGTGCCCACGTCCTTGGGGTCGCCCGCGTCCTTCTTCAGGTAGCCGGGGATGCCGTCGTCGCCCTCGGTGGGGGCGTAGCCGACGGGCTTGACGCCGAGCGAGACGACGTTGTCGAGCTCACCGACGTCCAGGACCACGACCCGCTTGGGCTGCGCCTTCAGCTCGGTCTTGCCGCGGGCGTGCGTGATGGTGCGCGGGAACGCGCCGGGCTTCGCCGTCGTGCCCATCTTCGCGGTCTGCTCGGCGGCCTTGGAGAAGTCCTCGCCGCCCTGGGCGACGGCCTTGCTGCCGGTGCCGTCGCCGGACTTGCCGGAGTCGTCGCCGGACCCGCAGGCCGCGAGGGAGAGCGCGCCGGCCACGGCGAGGGCGATCGCGGCGGTGCCCCGGTGGCGGCGGGGTCGTGCGGACCGTGAGGACACGGACCGTGAGGACGGGGAAAGCGGTGCCATCGGTGCTCCAGGCTCCAGGGGGTGTGCTGCTGCCGCTTCCGCAGGCCCGCAGGTCACTTAGGTGGCCCTTACCTTAAGCGCGCCCTCCTCACCCAGCACAACCACCCCCGCCCCCTCAGGCGAATCGGTACATCGCCACCCTTCTGTGTGAAGCGGGCGCCCACAGGTGCCACGGCAGCGCGTGCGAAAACTAGCTTCGTGGCCCGGAGGTTCCCCCATGACAGCGCCCACCCTTGAGCCCGAGCCCATGACCGCGCCGGCGTCTCCCCCCGTGCCCCCGGCGCCCGCCGCGCCCGCCGCACCCCCAGTGATCACCGCCGACGGCGCGTACGCCGCCCGTCTCGCCCTCGACGGCGGTTCCTGGTTCCCCGAGCGCTGGACCCTCGACTCCCCCGAGCCGTACGCGGTGCCGCTGCCCGGCAACCAGCCCGAGGAGCCCGGCACCGAAGTGCTCCCGATGGCCGACGGCCGGGTCCTGATCCACCGCGTCGTCGACGGACGCCACGCCTTCGCGCTCCTGTATCCGACGGGACCGGAGACCGGCGAGATCCCGCTCGGCGCCGTGGAGTGCGGCGAGTCCCGGCTGACGCTGCTTCCGCCCTCACCGGTGGCCGGTCACGCGTACGCGCTCGCGGTGGGCGCCGGGTCGACCGCCCTGTGGCTGGTGGCGGGCGGTGCCTTCGGTCCCGAGCACGTCGCGGAGATCCCCGGGCACTGTTCGGGCGGGGTCTGGCTGGACGGGGAAGGCCGGATGCTGGCCCTGGACCGGGCGCTGGGCGGCCGGGTCAAGGCGGTGGCGGTGGACCTGGAGCGGGGCGGCGAGGTGTCGCCCCTCCTCCAGATCGCCGACGAGAGCGACGACCGGCTGCTGCTCGCGGACCCCGACAGCGGACTGCTCCTGATCCGCTCGGACGCGCCGGGCCACGACAGGCTCGGCTGGGGGGTGCTCGGCGGCACACGGCCGGTGCGTTTCCCCGAGTGCCTGCGGCTGCCGGACCTCGCGGTGACGCCGTTCGCCATACAGCCCGGTCAGACGCTGATGCCGGAGAGCTGTGCGGTGGCGCTGCGGATCGACGGGGCGGCGGGGAGCTGGCTCGGCCTGTGGCGTCCCGCCGAGCGGCGCCTGCATCAACTGGCGGCGCCCGCCGGGTGGTTGGCCGGTTCGGGGTGGTGGACGCGGGAGGGTGCGCTGCGGCTTCCGTATGTGACGGAGGCGGTGCCGTGCGGGGTCGCGGAGCTGGAACCTCCCGCTCCGGCGGCTGCGCCCGCGCCGGTTGCCGCGCGGCCCGTTCCGTTGCAGCAGGCGCCCCTCAACGGGCGCGCGGGCGTTGGTTAGACTCGCCCGGCTGCACCGAACGATCTTCTTTACAGAGTTACAGCTTTTACGGGGTGAGTGTGTTGACCAGAACCGAGATCCGTACGGAATCCGAGCGGAATCCCGAGCCGCGGGAGGCGGCGGGCAGTTCCGGTGCCGGCAGGCATCGGGGGCCTGTGGCCGAGTGTGACACTCCGGCGGCGACGCCGCGGGGCCGGCATCGTCGGCAGGGCGACGAGTAGGCCCCTTGGCCTTGGGCGCCGGAGTGTCACCGGCTCCGCCGAGTTCGTCCTCAAACGCCGGACGGGCTGGAAATCCAGCCCGTCCGGCGTTTGCGTGTAGGTCAGCCCCGCTTGAGCCCCAGCACCTCCGACGCCGCGAACGTCTCCCCCTCCGGGCGCCCCGCGTAATAAGGCGACAGGAGCCCGTCCAGTTCCTCGTACGTGAAGACGTCCTTCGCCGTGTCGAACTTCGCCGCCACCTTGGGGCGTTCGACCACGGCCACCATCCCGCCGTGCACGACGAGCAGCTGGCCGTTGACCCCGGCCGCCGCGGGGGACGCCAAGTAGCCGACGAGGGGCGCCACATGCTCGGGGGCGAGCGCGTCCAGCTCGCCCGCGGCCGGCTCCTGGTAGCCCGCGAAGACGTCCTCCGTCATCCGGGTCCGCGCCCGGGGGCAGATGACGTTCGCCGTCACGCCGTACTTGCCGAGCGCCAAAGCGCTCGACGTCGTCAGGCCGACGATGCCGCCCTTGGCCGCCGCGTAGTTCGGCTGGCCCGCCGAGCCCGCGAGGAACGCCTCGGAGGAGGTGTTGACGATCCGGCCGTAGACAGGGCCGCCCGCCGCCTTGGACCGCTCACGCCAGTGCACGGACGCGAAGTGCGACGTGTTGAAGTGACCCTTGAGGTGGACGTGGATGACCGAGTCCCACTCGCTCTCGCTCATCGAGAAGATCATCCGGTCCCGCAGGATGCCCGCGTTGTTCACCAGGATGTCGAGCTTGCCGTACGTGTCGATCGCCAACTGGACGAGCCCGCGCGCCTGTTCGTGGTCCGCGACGTCGCCCAGGTGCGCGACCGCCTGCCCACCCGCCGCGCGGATCTCGGCGGCGACCTCCTCGGCGGGCGCCGCGGACGCCTCGCCCGAGCCGTCACGGCCCGGCTGTCCGAAGTCGTTGACGACGACGCTCGCGCCGAGGCGGGCGAGTTCGAGGGCCTCCGCACGGCCGAGCCCCCGGCCCGCGCCCGTCACGATCGCGGCCAAACCGGTCAGTGGCCGTGGCAATGGCTGTGCCATCAGGGATCGAAGTCCTCTCAGATCTCGATGCACGTACGCAGCGCGACGCCCGTACGCATCTGGTCAAGCGCTTCGTTGATCTCGGAGAGCGGCACCCGGTGGGTGATGAGGCTCTCCAGGTCGATCCGGCCCGCGCGCCACAGCGCGATGGCCCGCTCGTAGGACTGCAGGACGTCGCCGCCGCCGTACATGGACGGCAGGATCCTCTTCTCGTCGAAGAACAGCTCAAACATGTTGAGCTGGAGGTTGTCGTCCATGGCGCCCGCGCCGACGACGACCAGCGTGCCGCCGCGCCGCGTCGTCTCGTACGCCGTACGGGCGGTGGCCGACTTGCCGACGACCTCGAAGACGTAGTCGAAGCCCTCGCCCGCGGTGATCCGCTGCTTGGCGTCGGCGAGTTCGCCCGGGGAGACCGCCTCCGTGGCGCCGAACCGCAGCGCGGCCTCGCGCCGCGATGCCACCGGGTCGACGGCGACGATCTGCGCCGCGCCCTTGAGCCGCGCGCCCTGGATCGCGGAGATGCCGACGCCGCCGCAGCCGATGACGGCGACCGACGAACCGGCCTCCACCTTCGCGGTGTTGATGGCCGCGCCGAGCCCCGTCGTCACCCCGCAGCCGATCAGGGCCGCGATGTCGAAGGGCACGTCGTCCGGGATCGGCACGGCGCAGCCCGCGTCGACCACGACCTCCTCGGTGAAGGTGCCCGTGCCCGCGAAGCCGAAGACGTCCCCGCCGGGACGCTTGAAGTTGGGCGTGCCCGCGTTCATGAAACCGGCCAGGCACAGCTGGCTCTGGCCACGCTTGCACGCCGGACACGTGCCGCAGGCGGGCAGCCAGCACACCAGGACCCGGTCTCCCCGGCTGATCCCGCTCACGCCGTCGCCGACGTCGACGATCTCGCCCGCGCCCTCGTGGCCGGGGATGAACGGCGCGGGCTGCGGCAGTACGCCGTTCATCGCGGAGATGTCGGAGTGGCACAGGCCGGTGGCCCGCACCCGGATCTTCACCTTGCCGGGGCCGAAGCCCACCGCCTCGACGTCGTCGAGGACCTCCAGCTTGTCCTGGCCTATCTCGTGCAGTACGGCTGCGCGCATGGTGCGGCTCCTCTCGTACGAAATTCAGGCGGTACGGCGCTTCAGGCGTGCTCGACGATCGTGTCGGCGAGGACCGGTGCGTCGTCCCGTTCGACCGCCGTCACCGCCACGTGGACCTGGCCCGCGGAGTGCCACATCCGGATGCGCAGGGTCTCGCCCGGGAAGACGACCCCGGTGAAACGTGTGCTGTAGCTCCGCACCCGCGACACGTCGCCGCCGAGCACCGTGTCGACGACGGCCTTGAGCGTCATCCCGTAGGTGCACAGGCCGTGCAGGATCGGCCGGTCGAAACCGGCGAGCTTGGCGAACTCGGGGTCGGCGTGCAGCGGGTTCCAGTCCCCGGAGAGGCGGTAGAGCAGCGCCTGCTCCTCGCGGACGGGGCGCTCCACGATCCTGTCGGGCTCGCCCTCGGGTGCCGGGAGGCGGGTCGACGGCCCGCGTTCGCCGCCGAAACCGCCTTCACCGCGTACGAAGATCTGGGCGTCGCTCGTCCACAACGGCCCGTCGGAGTCGGCCACTTCGGTGCGCAGGACGAGGATCGCGGCCTTGGTCTTGTCGTACACGGCGGCCACCTTGGAGGTGGTGACGGCCTCGCCCTTGACCGGGATCGGGCGGTGCAGCGTGATGCTCTGGCCGCCGTGCAGGACCGCGGCCAGGTTCACCTCGATGCCGGGGGCCGAGAGGCCGCCTACGACGCCCATGCCGCCGCCCGCGACGGTCGCGAAGCTGGGCAGGACGTGCAGCCTGGACTCCAGGGTGTAGCGCAGCTCGTCGGGGTCGGTGGCGGGGACGCCCGCGCCGAGGCCCAGGTGGTAGAGCTGGATGTCCTTGTGATCCCAGGTGATCTCGGCCGACCTGGGCTCCGCGGCCAGTGCTTTCGCGGCATCGATGGGCATGGGGTGGCAGCTCCTTGGCCGGTCTGAAGACCTCGGTGCGGCCGTCCGCACCGTCGGTCGCACCGAGGTCGCAACAGGGCCGGAAGGAGCCCGTTCTAGAACGCGTTCCAGTCCGGCGATCCCATGTATAGCCGAGGGCCCGGTAGTTGTGAAGACTCCTGACGTCACGTCAGATGCGCGCTCGGCGGGCCGCCTCACCCAGCCCGTGACATTTGTACCGGCCGACTCCGTACAACCACATCTGCCGGTTTTCCGCCCCGGCTCCGTAGGGTCGGCAGCCTGGGACGAGGCGCCCCGGCGCGACAGGAGAAACGATGGCGGCGAAGGTGGCGGCGAAGGGCTTCTGGCAGCGGCACACGCGCCTCGCGCGCTGGAAACACAGCGGCGGGGCGCAGCTTGCCGAGGTGCGGGCGCGGGAGAAGTCCGGCCGGAGCAGACCCGAGGACCTGGGCCCGCCCAACGGCTTCGCGATGCTGCCCTGGCTCCTGATGGGGATGGGCTCCTTCTCCAACCTCCTCCAGGGCGAGACGGGCAACCCCTGGCTCGGCGGGCTCGGCCTGCTGGTCTTCAACTCCCTCTACATCAGCGTGGTGTTCCGCGCCTTCGACAAGCGGGCGCGGGAGGCGCGCGTCACCAAGCAGCTCCTGCTCGCGCTGACCGCGGTCACCCTCGCCCTCGCGATCGGCTACGGCGGCAGCTGGCTGATGTTCTTCCCGCTGCTCGGCCTGGCCACGGGTTCGGTGCTCCGGGGCAGGCAGCTCATTCCCGCGGCGTTCGCCCTGAGCGCCACGGCGGCGGTGGTCGGCGGCCTCCAGGACGGCTGGGACGCGGCGGGCATCGCGTACGGCACGCTCATCTCGGTCATGGTGACGGCCGCGATCCTCGCCCTCTCCGAGACGGTGAAGGAACTGCGTTCCACCCGCGAGGAGCTGGCCCGCAGTGCGGTCGAGAAGGAGCGGCTGCGTTTCTCCCGGGACCTGCACGACCTGCTCGGCCACACGCTCTCGGTGATCGTCGTGAAGGCGGAGGCGACGCGGCGTCTGGCGCCCCGCGACCTGGACGCCGCGCTCGGCCAGGTCTCCGACATCGAGTCCGTCGGCCGCCAGGCCCTGACCGAGATCCGCGAGGCGGTCACCGGCTACCGCGAGGGCAGCCTGGCCACGGAGCTCGACCGGGCCCGCGACCTCCTGGACGCGGCGGGCATCGAGGCCGCCGTGCGCCAGTCGGGCCCGCCGCTCGCCCCGCAGACCGCGGCGCTGCTCGGCTGGGTCGTCCGGGAGTCCGCCACGAATGTCGTACGTCATTCAAGGGCGACCCGCTGCGAGATCGAGGTGGCGGGCACCGCCGAACGGACTCGGCTGCTGATCACCGACGACGGTCGCGGCGTAGGCTCGGGCACGCCCGGCAGCGGGCTGAAGGGCCTGGCCGAGCGCCTGGCGGCGGCGGGCGGCTCCCTGGAGTCGGGTCCCGCACCGGGCGGCGGATTCCGGGTCGCGGCGGAGCTGCCGGTCATCGAGCCAAGCCCCGGTCCCGGCCCCGGTTCCGGTACCGATCCCGGTTCCGGCCCCCTCCTGGAGGAGCGCACCCCATGATCAGAGTCCTGCTCGCCGAGGATCAGGGCATGATGCGGAGCGCGCTCGCGCTGCTGCTCGGCATGGAGGCGGACATCGAGGTCGTCGCGCAGGTCGGCGCGGGCGACGAGATCGTGGACGCGGCGCTGAACGCCCGCCCCGACGTGGCGCTCCTCGACATCGAGCTGCCGGGCCGCAGCGGGCTCGACGCGGCGGCGGACCTGCGGGACGAGTGCCCGGAGTGCCGGGTCCTCATCCTCACGACCTTCGGCAGGCCCGGTTATCTGCGCCGGGCCATGGAGGCGGGCGCGGTGGGCTTCCTGGTCAAGGACGGCCCGGTGGAGGACCTCGCGGAGGCGATCCGGCAGGCGCTGCGGGGCGAGACGGTGATCGACCCCGCGCTGGCCGCGGCGGCCCTGAGCGCGGGGCCGAGCCCGCTGACCGGCCGGGAGGCGGACGTCCTGAAGGCTTCGGTGGACGGCGCGACGGTCTCCGACATCGCGGAGAAGCTGCATCTGTCGGAGTCGACCGTACGGAACTACCTCTCGGCGGCGATCGGGAAGACGGGGACGCGGAACCGGATGGAGGCGGTACGGGAGGCTCGGCAGCGGGGCTGGTTGTAACTGGCGTGACTGGCCCCTGGGCCTTGACCTGGCCCCCCTGGGCTTTGACCCGGGCCGCCTATGGCCTTGGGCCCCGGACCGGCACATGGCTTGTTGCCCCGCGGCTCCCGGCACCCTCAATCACCGGCTCCGCCGAGTTCGTCCTCAAACGCCGGACGGGCTGATTCCGCTCAGCCCTTGCTCCGCTCCCTCGGCATCCACACCAGCAGCACCACTACCCCCGCCAGCAGGATGAACCCACTGGTCCTGAACGCCGCCGCGTAGCCCTCGGTCAGTGCCTCGGGGCTCGTGGAGCCGCCCATCCGTGAGGCCGCGACGGTGGAGAGCACCGCGAGGCCCAGTGCCCCGCCCATCGTGCGCGAGGTGTTGATGAGACCGGAGACGAGGCCCGCGTCGCCCGGTGCCGCCCCGGACGTGCCCAGCGAGGCCAGCGGCGTCGCGGCCAGGCCGGCCCCGAACATCATCACGATGCCGGGCAGCATGATCGAGGTGAGGTACGCGCCGTCGGCCGTCATCGTCGACTGCCAGCCGAACCCGGCCGACGCCACGATGATGCCGAGCAGCGACACGTTCTTCGCCCCGAGCACCGGCATCAGGCGGGGCGCCAGCTTCGAGCCGAAGACGATCGTCAGCGAGGACGGGATCAGGGCCAGGCCCGCCTTCAGCGCCGAGTAGCCGAGGACGTTCTGCGCGTACAGCGTCATGAACATCCACATGGCGAACATTCCGGCGCCGCACACGAACATCGCTGCGTTCGCCGCCGACACCGACCGCACCCGGAACAGCTTGAGCGGCATCAGCGGCACCGCCGCCCGCGCCTCCACCAGCAGGAACGCCGCGAGCAGCGCGAGGCCCACCGCCAGGGGCACCAGGGTCTCGGCCGCCGTCCAGCCCTGCTCCTCGGTCTGGACGATGCCGTACGCGAGGGTGGCGAGCCCGCCCGTCACCAGGATCGCGCCCGGCAGGTCGAGCTTGCGGCTGCCGCCCGCGCGGCTCTCGGTCAGCCACCACGCGCCCGCCGCCAGGACGAGCGCGCCGATCGGCACGTTGATCAGGAGCACCCAGCGCCAGGAGAGCAGGTCGGTGAGGACTCCGCCGACCAGGCCGCCCGCCGCGCCGCCGCCCGCGCCCACCGCCGACCAGGTGCCGATGGCACGTATGCGCGCGGGCCCCTCGGGCACCGCGGAGGTGAGGATCGTCAGGGTCGAGGGGGCGAGCACCGCCGCGCCGAGTCCCTGCACGGCCCGCGCGAGGAGCAACTGCCACTCGGCCTGCGCGAGGCCGCCCGCGAGCGAGGCCACCGTGAAGAGCGCGAGCCCGACCAGGAACATCCGCTTGCGGCCGAAGAGGTCGCCGGCCCGCCCGCCGAGCAGCATGAAGCCCGCGAACGCGATCGAGTACGCGTTGACCACCCACTGCAGGCCCACCGCGCTCATGCCGAGGTCGGCCCGCATGGAGGGCAGCGCGGTGTTCACCACGGACACGTCGAGGACGACGAGGAACTGTCCCGCGCAGGCGGCGAGCACCACCGCCCACACGGGGGCGGACTTCCGTGCGGTGGCGGACATGTAAGTGTCGGGGGGCGTTTGGACCATGACAGCCATGCTCTCAGGAGTGCATGGCCCTTGCATCGGGGTTTCGCCGCAGAGATCCTCGGCCGTGGGTCCTAGGACCCCGGTCCCTCTCCCGCCCCTCCTTGCTCTTCTCCCTCACTCCTTGCGCAGCAGCGTCACCACCGCGGCCCCGCCGAGACCGATGTTGTGCGCGAGCCCCACCCGCGCCCCCGCCACCTGCCGCGCGTCCGCCTCGCCCCTCAACTGCCAGGTCAGCTCGGCCACTTGGGCGATGCCCGTCGCGCCGAGCGGATGGCCCTTGGAGATCAGGCCGCCCGAGGGGTTCACCACCCAGCGCCCGCCGTACGTCGTGGCGCCGCTCTCGACGAGCTTCCCCGACTCCCCCGCCGCGCACATGCCGAGCGCTTCGTAGGTGAGGAGCTCGTTGATCGAGAAGCAGTCGTGCAGCTCGATCACGTCGATGTCCTCGATGCCGAGGCCCGACCTCTCGTACACCTGCCGCGCCGCCTCCCGCGACATCGGCTGCCCCACGACGTCGATGCACGAGCCCGAGTCGAAGGACTCCCCCGTATCCGTGGTCATCGCCTGCGCGGCGATCTCCACGGCCCGCTCCTGGAGGCCGTGCCGCTCGACGAACCGCTCCGACACCACCACCGCGGCGGCCGACCCGTCCGAGGTCGGCGAGCACTGGAGCTTGGTGAGCGGGCGGTGGATGGTCTTGGCGGCGAGGATCTCGTCGACGGTGTACTCGTCCTGGAACTGGGCGTACGGATTGTTCACCGAGTGCCGGTGGTTCTTCGCGCCCACCGCGGCGAGCTGCGCCTCGGTCGTGCCGTACTTCTCCATGTGCTCGCGTGCCGCGTTGCCGAAGATCTGGGCGGTGGGCGGGGTCATCTCGAAGCCGTGGCGCGCGGCCATCACGCCGTAGTGCCTGGCGACGGGGGATGTTTTGAAGTCCCCGCCGTCACTCCCACCCCCCAGTGCGCCCCGCGCCATCTTTTCGAAGCCGAGCGCGAGCACGCAGTCGTTGATGCCGCCCTCTACGAACTGCCGCGCCATCATCAGCGCGGTCGACGCCGTCGCGCAGTTGTTGTTGACGTTGTAGACGGGGACGCCGGTCAGGCCCAGTTCGTACGCGGCGCGCTGGCCCGCCGTCGAGGCCTGGAAGCAGTACCCGACCGGCACCTGCTCCACGTCCTCGTACGAGATCCCGGCATCGGCGAGCGCTTTCGTCCCCGCCTCCTTCGCCATGTCCCAGTACTGCCAGTCCCGCGTCTCCGGCTTCTCGAACTTCGTCATGCCGACGCCGACTATGTATGCCTTCACTGTCCGGCTCCTTCCGGGTGGTGCGGCTCGGGGTCCCTCGGCAGGCCGAGGAGCCGTTCCGCGACGACGTTCAGCTGCACCTGCGTGGTCCCGCCCGCGATGGTCAGGCAGCGCGACATCAGAAAGCCGTGCAGCGCCCGCTCCCCTGCCCCCTCGCGCACCGCGCCCGCGGGGCCGAGCAGTTCGAGGGCCAGTTCGGCGACCTTCTGCTGATGCGGGGTCTGCACGAGCTTGCGGACGGAGGCCCCGGCGCCCGGTTCCGCCCCGGCCACCTGCCGCATCGTCGTGCGCAGGCCGATGCAGGCGAGCGCGTGCGCCTCGGCGGCGAGCGCGCCGATCCGCGCGCGGCAGGCGCCGTCGAGCTCACCGGCGCGCTCGATGAGCGCCTCCAGGCCGGTGTCGAAGGTCAACTGGTCGGCCATGTGCACGCGTTCGTTGCCGAGCGTGTGCCGCGCGACCCGCCAGCCGTCGTTCACCTCGCCGACGACGGCGTCGGCGGGCAGCAGGACGTCGTCGAAGTAGACCTCGTTGAAGAGGGAGTCCCCGGTGATCTCCTTCAGCGGCCGGATGTCGATGCCCGTCGCCCGCTTCATGTCGACGAGGAAGTACGTGAGTCCCTTGTGCTTGGGGGCTTCCGGGTCCGTGCGGGCCAGCAGGATGCCGTGGTCCGCCCACTGCGCCGCGCTCGTCCACACCTTCTGGCCGCTGATCAGCCAGCCGCCCTCGACCCGCTCGGCCCGCGTCCGCAGCGCGGCCAGGTCCGAGCCCGCCCCGGGCTCGCTGAACAGCTGGCACCACAGCACCTCGCCCCTGAGCGTCGGCGCCAGGAACCGCTCCTGCTGCTCCCGCGTCCCGTACGCGATGAGCGAGGGCACCACCCAGGTGGCGATCCCGAGATCGCTGACGCGCACCCCGGCAGCCGCCAACTCCTGCTGTACGGCGAGCTGTTGGACGGGACCCGCACCGAGACCGTACGGCTCGGGCAGGTGCGGCGCGGCATAGCCGGTCGGCGCGAGGGCCTTGCGGGCGGCGGCGGGGTCGAGGCCGCGGGCCGGGGCGATGGCCTCGCGCGCCTGCTCCCGGTAGGCCGCCGCCTCCTGGGGCAGCTCCATCCGCAGCTCCCGGCGCGCCCCGCCCTCCGCGAGCCGCACCGCGCGCAGCCGGTGCGCGTCACCGGTGCCGAGCAGCTGCCGGGCGACGAGTGCCCTGCGCAGATACAGATGCGCGTCGTGCTCCCAGGTGAAGCCGATGCCGCCGAGGATCTGGATGGCGTCCTTGGCGCAGGAGTAGGCGGCGTCGAGCGCGGCGCCGGCGGCGAGCGCGCAGACGAGGCTGCGCACGTCCGGCGCGGGGTCACGTGACGGCGGGGCGTCCGCCGCCCGCGCCGCGTCCCAGGTCAGCGCCCGCGCCTGCTCAAGGCGCACCAGCATGTCCGCGCAGAGATGCTTGACCGCCTGGAACTGCCCGATCGGCCGCCCGAACTGCTCGCGCACCTTCGCGTACTCGGTGGCGGTCTCCAGCGCCCAGGCCGCCACCCCGCACGCGTCCGCCGCGAACAGGGCACAGGCCAGGTCGCGTACGAGCGCCGCGTCGACGCCCAGCACCCGCCCGGCCGGGACCTCGACGCCGTCCGCCGTCACCTCGGCGGTGGGCCGCGTGGGATCGGTGCTCTCCTGCGTACGTACGGTCAGCTCGGCCGCATCGACGGCGAGCCACACGGTTCCGCGAGCGGACTCGGCGGCCAGGATCAGCAGGTCGGCGTCGGCCCCACAGAGCAGGGGCGGCGCGACGCCGTCGAGCAGATAGCCGTCCGCCACGGACACCGCGGTCAGCGTGCCCGCACCGAGCGCGACGGCGCCGATCCGCGCCCCGGAGGCCAGGTCGGCGGCCAGATCGGCGGCGCCCGCCCGGTGCAGGACGGCCGAGGCGAGGGAGCCGGCCAGGTACGGCCCCGGGAGCGCCGCCCGCCCGGCCTCCTCCAGGGCTACCGCGAGGTCCACGAGGTCGCCGCCCCCGCCCCCGCACTCCTCGGGCAGGTGCACCGCGAGCAGCCCCTGCTCGGCGAGACCGTCCCAGTGGGCGGGCCTGCCGCCGGTGCCGGGCGGGGCGTCGAGCAGCTTGCGTATCTCCTCGGGCGGGACCGCGCGGGCGATCCAGCCGCGCACCGCCGCCGCCAACTCCCTTTGTTCCTGCGTGATTCCGATGCCCATGCGCGTCCTCGCCGGTAGCAGCTTCCGGGACGGCGTCACACTAGAACACGTTCCAATCTTCCGGAAGACTGACGCGGGGTCAGATGGAGGCCGCCCCGACGCCGCCCTTAACCGGCCGGTTAACAACAGGTCAAGAATTCCCCTCGTACGACATCCGTCGGAATAGTCGCCCGGGGAAACAGGTTCGCACTGCACGTACCCCTGCCAGCCTTTGCACCGCCCCCGGAGGCCCCACGTAATGACGCAGTCGACGACCCACCAACGCGGCACCCGCGGAGTCGTCCCCGTACTCGCCTTCGCCGGCATCGTCGTCGCGGTGATGCAGACGCTCCTGGTGCCGGTCATCAAGGACCTGCCGACGCTGCTGAGCACCACGCCGTCGAACGCCACCTGGGTCATGACGGCGACCCTGCTCGCGGGCGCCGTCTCGACCCCGATCATGGGCCGCCTCGGCGACCTCTACGGCAAGCGCCGCATGCTGCTCACGAGCCTCGCCGTGATGGTCGTCGGCTCCCTGGTCTGCGGCTTCACCGACAACCTCGTCGTGATGATCGTCGGCCGCGCCCTTCAGGGCTTCGCGATGGGCGCCATCCCGCTCGGCATCGGCCTGATGCGCGACATGCTGCCCCGCGAGAAGCTCGGCTCCGCGATGGCCCTGATGAGCTCCTCCATCGGCGTCGGCGGCGGCCTCGCGCTGCCCCTCGCGGCACTGACCGCGCAGCACGCCGACTGGCACACCCTGTTCTTCGGCGCGGCGGGCCTCGGTGTCATATCGATGCTCCTGACCGTCCTCTTCGTGCCCGAGAGCACGGTGAAGGCGCAGGGCACCTTCGACGTGACCGGCGCGCTCGGCCTCTCCGCGGGACTCGTCCTCTTCCTGCTCCCCATCACCAAGGGCAGCGACTGGGGCTGGACCTCGGGCATGACGCTCGGCCTGTTCGGCGCGGCCGCGGTCGTCCTCGTCCTCTGGGGCGTGATGGAGCTGCGCCTCAAGGCGCCGCTGGTGGACCTGCGCACCACGGCCCGCCCGGCGGTCCTGTTCACCAACCTGGCCTCGATCATGGTCGGCGTGGCGTTCTACGCGATCTCGCTGGTTCTGCCCCAGCTTCTCCAGCTGCCCACCGCCACCGGCTACGGCCTCGGCCAGTCCATGGTCGTCGCGGGCCTGTGCGTGGCGCCGCTGGGCCTCACGATGATGTTCACGGCCCCGGTCTACGCCCGCCTCTCGGCGAAGTACGGCCCGAAGGTCACCCTCATCCTCGGCATGCTGATCATCGCGATCGGCTACGGGGCGGGCCTCGGCCTGATGAGCGCCGCCTGGCAGACGATCATCATCGCGGTGGTCGTGGGCGCGGGTATCGGCCTCGCCTACTCCTCGCTCCCGGCACTGATCATCGGCGCCGTGCCCGCTTCGGAGACGGGTGCGGCGAACGGCCTCAACACGCTGATGCGCTCCATCGGTACGTCGGTCTCGTCCGCTGTGATCGGCATGGTCCTCGCCAACACGGCGAACCACGTGGGCGGCGTCGCCGTCCCGACGATGGCGGGCTTCCGCACGTCCTTCCTCATCGCCACGGGTGCGGTAGCCCTCGGCCTGGTCTTCGCCCTCTTCCTGCCCTCCGCCCGCCGCTCGGTCAAGACGCAGCTCCGGGCCAGCAGCGAGGAGGACGCGAACCTGCGCGCGGCCACGGAGGCGCTGGCCGGTTTCCACGGCCGCGTCCTGAGCCCTTCCGGGGCACCGGTCGCGCGGGCCAAGGTGACGCTGATCGACCGCCGGGGTCGGCAGGCGGGGTCGGCGCTGACGGATGAGGGCGGCCGCTACGCGCTCTCCGTTCCGGGCGACGGCTCGTACGTCCTCGCGGCCACGGCGTCGGGGCATGCGCCGCTTGCCTCGGCGGCGGCGTATCGCGGTGACGACAGGGCCGTGGAGATGGACCTTTCGCTGCCGGGCGGGAGCGGGGTTCCGGCATAGGACGAACTCGGCGGAGCCGGTGATCGACGGCACGCAAGGCCCCCGCGCCAGAGCGGGTTTTCGGGAAGGGGCGGGGTTGGGGAGGAGAAAGGCCCACTACCCCCGCGGAGCGACCCTCTCCAGCTCATCGATGGTCCCGGACATCACGGTCCGGACATGCTCGGTCAGATGCTCCGCAGGCCAGTCCCACCAGGCAACGGCCAGCAGCCGGGCGACCTCGTCCTCGCTGTACCGCGTACGGATCAGCTTGGCGGGGTTGCCGCCGACAACCCCGTAGTCCGGGACGTCGTCCACGACGACCGACCCCGAGGCGATGACGGCCCCGTGCCCGATCCGCACACCCGGCATCACCGTCACCCCGTACCCGAACCACACGTCATGACCGACGACGGTGTCCCCCCGCCCCGGCAGCCCGCTGATCAGATCGAAGTGCTCGCTCCACGACCCGCCCATGATGGGGAAGGGGAAGGTGGAGGGCCCGTCCATCCGGTGGTTCGCGCCGTTCATGATGAACCGCACCCCCGTCCCGAACGCACAGAACTTGCCGATACGGAGCTTCTCGGGGCCGTAGTGGTAAAGGACGTTGCGCGTCTCGAAGGCGGTCGCGTCGTCCGGGTCGTCGTAGTAGGAGAACTCCCCCACCTCGATCAGCTCGGACTTCACCAGCGGCTTCAGAAGCACGACGCGCGGCTGATCCGGAAAGGGATGCAGCACCGTCGGATCCGCCGGTACGAGTTGCATGGCATGCCGCCTTCCACTCCTCTGCACGGCCCCGCTTCCATGATCAGCGGGACCATGCGGCAGCATAGGGCGGCCCACGGCGGAGACCCACCGCTTTTCGCAAAGCCCAGGAGGACCCCATGGCCGCCCCCCAGCCCACGCCGGAGATCCTCGCCGCCTTCGAGGCGGCCAAGGGCTTCATGCCGGCCGACGAGGGCCTCGCCCTGTACGCCGCGGCGACGGACGCGGCGGCGCTCGGCCTGCCGCTCCTGGAGGTCGGAACGTACTGCGGCCGCTCCACGATCCTGCTCGCGGCCGCCGCACGCGAGGCGGGCGTCACGGCCATCACCGTGGACCACCACCGCGGCAGCGAGGAGCAGCAGCCGGGCTGGGAGTACCACGACCCGGCCACGGTCGACCCGGAGGTCGGCCGCATGGACACGCTCCCCACCTTCCGCCGCACGCTGCACCACGCAGGCCTGGAGGACCACGTGATCGCGATCGTCGGGCGTTCGCCGCAGGTGGCCAAGGCGTGGGGCGGACCGCTGGGTCTGGTCTTCATCGACGGCGGCCACACGGACGAGCACGCGACGGGCGACTACGAGGGCTGGGCCCCGCACCTCGCGGAGGGCGGCCTGCTCCTGATCCACGACGTGTTCCCTGACCCGGCGGACATCATGACCGGCCAGGCCCCCTACCGCGTCTACCTCAGGGCCCTTGAGTCCGGCGCATTCACCGAACTCCCGTCAACCGACTCCCTGCGCGTCCTGCGCCGAACGGGCGCGGGGATCTGACCTGCCCGTTAGAGTCGCTCTCGTGTCGTACGTAGGTCCGGACAGCCAGCCCCCACGCCCGCCCCGCCGTTTCAGCGGCGGCCCTCTCACGGTGACGCTCGCCGCGCTGGTGCCGACGGCCCTCGCGGGATGGCTCATTTACGAGGCCACAAGCGGACCCGGCGGCAGTGAGCCGGCCAGATCGCTTCCCTCCACGAGCCAGTCCGCGAAGGGTTCGCCCTCCGCCGAGCCCTCCCCGTCCGCCTCCGAGAAGGACGACGGCAAGGGAGACAAGGGCGACGGCGACGCGAGTGACGAGCCGAGCGCGTCGAAGCCCCCGAAGTCCTCCACCCGTCCCGCCGCCTCCGGCCCGCTCAAGGGCAAGGTGGTCGTCGTCGACCCCGGCCACAACACGGGCAACGGCAAGCACACCGCCGAGATCAACCGCCTCGTCGATGTCGGCACGCACCGCAAGGAGTGCGACACGACGGGCACCTCCACCAACAACGGTTACAGCGAGGCCCAGTTCACCCTCGACGTCTCGCGCCGCCTGCGCACGCTGCTCGAGAAGCAGGGCGCCACGGTCAAGTTCACCCAGGACGGTGACCGGCCCTGGGGACCGTGCGTCGACGAGCGCGCCCGCATCGGCAACAACGCCCGCGCGGACGCGGTCGTCTCCGTGCACGCCGACGGATCGGCCGCGGGCAACCGCGGCTTCCATGTGATCCTTCCCGCATCGGTGAAGTCCGGCGCCGCGGACACCTCCAAGATCGTCGTCCCGTCGCGCGCCCTTGGCGAGCGGATCGCGGGCAAGTTCCTGAGCGCGACCGGCAGCGCCCCCTCCAACTACGTCGGCGACGGCACCGGGCTCGACGTCCGCAAGGACCTGGGCGGCCTCAACCTCTCCACCGTCCCTAAGGTCTTCATCGAGTGCGGCAACATGCGCGACACGAAAGACGAGGCGTTGCTCACCAGCGGCGCCTGGCGGCAGAAGGCGGCGCAGGGGATCTCCGACGGAATCGTGAGCTTTCTGCGCGGATAACGGGTTGGTTCGTCGGGGATAACGGGTTGGTTGGTCTTTATCCCGAGCAGACACCCCACCCGCGTGAACGATAATGTCCTCCGTACGATGGGGGGCCATCCCCGCGCTCAGCACCACGACCTTGGGGCGAGCGACGCCTCCACCGACGAGACGACTTACGAAGGACCTGAAGTGAATATCCGCTCTCTCACTCGAGGCGACGGCGTGGTGATCGGGGCAGCGGTGTTGCTCTTCATCGCATCGTTCCTCAACACCCTTGACGCCGAAGGCGGCGACAGCGACAAGCTTCCCAACGCCTGGGAGAACGGCAACCTGCTGCTGAGCGTGTACCTGCTCGGGATCATCGGTGCCGCGCTCATCGTCGTGGGCCGTGCGCTCCCGCAGCCGCGCAAGGTCGCGGGCCTCGACCTCGGCCAGCTCGGCGTCGCCTTCACGATCGCCGCCGCCTGGAGCTCGCTCGGTGCGATCTTCGACGCCGACCAGTCGTACGGCTTCTTCTTCGAGAGCAGCCTGGGCGGCAGCTCCAACGGGCCCGAGGCCGGTGTCGGCCTCATCCTCGGCCTGATCGCCGCCCTGGTCCTGGCCGCCGCCGCGGTCGCGACGGCGCTGGTTCCGGCGCTCAAGGCTCCCCTCGTCGGCGCCCCCCGCCCCGCCCCCCAGCCCTACGGCGGCCAGCCGCAGGGCGGGTACGGGTACCCGGGCGCGCAGGGTCAGCCGCAGCAGGGGCAGCCGTACGGCGCCCAGCCCGGTCAGCCGCAGCAGGGTCAGCCCTTCGGTGCCCAGCCGGGTCAGCCGGGGCAGCCGCAGCAGCAGACGCCGCCTCCCGGGCAGGCGCAGGCCGCCGGTGACTTCTCGCCGTTCTGGTTCGCCGTGCCGGTGCCGCGTCCGCTGTACGCGGAGGACGGTTCGCCGACGCCGATCGCCGAACTGGCGCCCGGTACCTGGTACTTGGCCGTCGAGCAGCGCGGGCCCGGCCTGGTGGCCCAGACGCAGGACGGCCGTCGTGGCGTGCTGCAGGACACCACGGGGATTCAGCGCGGCTGATCTCCCGTACCAGCGACACCTCGCGGCCCCTCGCCCTTCCGGGCGGGGGGCCGTTGTCGTACAGTCGCCACCCTGCACCGAACTGACGTACCGTCAGAAAGGATCGGGGTATGGGCATGCGCCTGGGACTCGCACTCGGCTACTGGGGGCGCGGGCCCGACCCCGGGCATGTGGCACTCGCCCAGGAGGCCGAACGGCTCGGTTATGACTCCGTGTGGACGGCCGAGGCGTGGGGGTCCGATGCCTTCACCCCGCTGACCTGGATCGCGGCGCAGACCTCACGGATCAAGCTGGGCACGGCGGTCGTACAGATGGCGGCACGCTCGCCGGTGACGACGGCGATGCACGCGCTGACGCTGGACCATCTGTCCGGCGGGCGGATGATGCTCGGGCTCGGGCTCTCCGGGCCGCAGGTAGTGGAGGGGTGGTACGGACGGCCGTTCCCGAGGTCGCCGCTGACCGCCACGCGGGAGTACGTGGACGTCATCCGCCAAGTGCTGCGACGGGAGGGGCCGGTGGCGCTGGACGGGCGCTTCCACTCGCACCCCTACCAGGGGGAGGACGGGAGCGGCCTGGGCAAGCCCCTGAAGCCGATCACGCATCCGCTGCGGGCGGACCTGCCGGTGCTGCTCGGCGCGGAGGGGCCGAAGAACATCGCGCAGACGGCGCGGATCGCGGACGGCTGGCTGCCGCTCTACTGGTCGCCGATGCGGGCCGACGTGTACGAGGCTTCGCTGGAGGGCGCACCCGAGGGCTTCATGGTCGCGCCCATGGCGCGGGCGAAGGTCTGCGACGACGTTGCGGAGGGCCTGCTTCCGGTCAAGGCGATGCTGGGGTTCTATATCGGGGGGATGGGACACTCCGCGCGGAACTTTCATGCAGATCTGATGGCGCGCATGGGCTTCGAGGCGGAGGCCCGGCGCATTCAGGAACTGTTTCTGGCGGGGCGCCGGGAAGAGGCGGTCCTGGCGGTTCCGGACGCTTTCGCCGATGAGATTTCATTGGTTGGGCCGCGGGAACGCATCGCGGAACGCCTTGAGTTGTGGCGAAAAGGTCCCGTCACGGATCTGCTGGTACTGGCTCCGGACCGGCATACGCTGCGGACGCTGGCGGAGCTGGCCGAGCTGGAGCGGTAGCTCGGCCTCTCCGGCACCTGACGCCCCCGCCGTTGCCTACCCCTTCGCCAGCTCCCCCGCCGAAGGCACCTTGTTCTTGACCTCCGCGCCCGCGTCCTTGCCCGCGTCCTTCACCTTGTTGATGACGTCGTCGAAGGAGTTCACGACCGAGTCCGTGGAGTCGCCCTTGCGGAGCTTGGACGGGAGATCCTTGAGGGCGTCGATGCCCGCCGTCAGCGGAGCCACCGCCTTGGCCAGCGCCGGGTCGCCCTTCGCGTTCTTCGACGCCGCCTTCAGGCGGTTGTAGGCGAGGGTCCCGGCGAGGCCCGCCTTGATCAGGGCGAACTTGCGCCCGTCGGCGCCCTTCTTGAACTTCCCCGCACGGAAGGGCTTCACGATCCACTGGTACGTCGCTCCGGCGGCGATCCCCGCGTTCGCCACGAACCGCGTCTTGGCGTACTTCTGCTTCTCGGCGGAGCTCGAACCCGACGGCGCAGCGGAGGACGACGCGGCGTCCGCGTCGTCACCCCCGCACCCGGTCGCCCCCGCGATCAGGGCTCCGCAGAGCACAGGGGCGACGAGAGACCGGCGTACGGTCGCGGCGGACGGCAACACGGGGACCTCCGGGGGTGGGCAGCCTGCGGACAGCTCTCCCGGCAGCCTCGCCCCGGTCGGCGGGGCCCGCCACTCGGGCGAGCCCGTACGGGTTTCAACCGGGCCGGGCCAGGTACACGGTCTTTATGTCCACCCGACAAGCACGTGGCAGCACCGCAGCGAGGGTCATCGTCATCGTCGCGGACGTGATGGCCATCATCCTCGGCCTGTGGATCCTCATGTATCTGTTGGACGCGAACCGCGCCAACGACCTCGTCCAGTTCATCCACGACGTGGCCCGCTGGCTGGCCGGCTGGTCACATGACCTGTTCACCTTTGACGAGGCCTGGGCCCGTGTGGTCTGCGGTTACGGCCTCGCGGCACTGGTCTACGTCTTCGTCGGCCACGCCATCGCAGGACGTCTCCGCCGCTACTGACCGGCGGAGCCGCCCGCACGTACCACCACGGCCGCCGCTGTCACCCCCCGGCAGCGGCGCCGCTGCGGTGCCGCTACTGCCCCCCGGTGGCGGCGCCGCAGCACTCCGGGGCCAGGCCCACGGGGAGGCGTTCGCCCGAGAAGACCGCGCAGGTGGCCTCGTCGCCGCCGAGTGCCGCCACGGCGAGCAGCAGGGAGCCCGCGGTCCATGTGGTGAGTTCTTCCGGCCAGATCGCGCCGTCGTCGAAGACGTAGCCCGTCCAGTAGAGGCCGGTCTCCGGGTCGCGCAGGTGCTGGATCGACTGGAGGATCTCCAGGGCACGGTCCGATTCGCCCAACACCCAGAGGGACAGGGCCAGTTCGGCGCTCTCGCCGCCCGTCACCCAGTTGTTGGGGATGACGCAGCGCACGCCGAGGTCCGGCACCACGAAGCGGTCCCAGCCCTCCTCCATGCGGGACTTGGCCGCCGCACCCGTGAGCGCGCCGCCGAGGACCGGGTAGTACCAGTCCATCGAGTAGCGGTCCTTGTCCAGGAACCGCTCGGGGTGGCTCTGGATCGCGTGGGCCAGCGCGCCCGTCGCCAGCTCCCAGTCCGGTTGCGGCTCCTCGCGTTGCTCGGCGATCGCCAGGGCGCACCGCAGCGCCTGGTGGATCGATGAACTGCCCGTCAGGAGCGCGTCGTTGACCGGCGTCCCGTCCTGCTCGCGCTTCCAGCCGATCTGTCCGCCCGGCTGCTGCAGAGCGAGCACGAACTCGATCGCGCCCATCACCGTCGGCCACATGCGGTCCAGGAACGTGTCGTCACCGGTCGAGAGGTAGTGGTGCCAGACGCCCACCGCGATGTACGCGCAGAAGTTCGTCTCGCGTCCCCGGTCCGTCACGTCGTGCGGGTCACCGTCGGCGTACGCCGCGTACCAGGACCCGTCCGGATTCTGGTGCCGCGCCAGCCAGTCGTAGGCGCGGGCGGCGGCCGCGTGCTCGCCCGCCGCGTCCAGGGCCATGGCGGCCTCGGTGTGGTCCCAGGGGTCGAGGTGGTGGCCGCGGAACCACGGGATCGCGCCGTCCTCGCGCTGGACCGCCAGAATCCCGCGCACCGTGCGCGTGGCCTGATCCGCCGTCAGGACGCCCGGCAGGACCAGGTGTTCCGTCCGCTCCGGGCTCGTCACGCGTCGGTCTTCGCGTCGGCCTTCGGCAGGTGCGGCTTCGTCGCGTACGCCACGAAACTCTTGCCCACGACCGGGTTGAGCAACTGCTCCGCCACCTTCGTGGCCAGCGGTTTCTTCATGATGTCCCAGACGAGGAGCTTGTGGTACGCCCGCACCGGCAGCGCCTTGTCGTTGTCGACGCCGAACGCGCACTTCAGCCACCAGTACGGCGAGTGCAGCGCGTGCGCGTGGTGCGTGCCGTACGGCTTCAGGCCCGCCTCGCGCATCCTGCCGAGCAGCTCGTCCGCCTTGTAGATGCGGATGTGACCGCCCTCGACCTCGTGGTACGCGTCCGACAGGGCCCAGCAGATCTTCTCGGGGCCGTAGCGCGGGACGGTGACCGCGATGCGGCCGCCGGGCTTCAGGACCCGGACCATCTCCGCGAGCACGCCCTTGTCGTCGGGGATGTGTTCCATCACCTCGGAGATGATCACGACGTCGAACGAGGCGTCGGGGAAGGGCAGGTTGAGCGCGTCGCCCTCCATCGCCGTGGCGGTCGCGCCCGCCGGCGCCTCACCGGCCTCCTTCATCGCGGCGAACCACTTGGCGACCTCGCGGATCTCCTCGGCGTTCTGGTCGAGGGCCACCACCCGGGCCCCTCGCCGGTAACACTCGAAGGCGTGCCGGCCCGCGCCGCAGCCCAGGTCGAGAACGCGGTCGCCCGCGGCGAGCGGGAAGCGGGTGAAGTCGACGGTCAGCATCAGCGATGGCTCCCGGAGTACGTCGGGGTGGTGGCCGGGGGGCGGCCGGATTGCGGGGCCGCGTTGCCGGCGATCGCCGCGCGGTACAGCTCTGCGGTGCCCTGGGCGGCGCGGGCCCAGGTGAATTTGGCGAGAACCCGCTCACGCCCGGCGGCGCCGAGGCGGGCCCGCAGCTCCGGGTCGCCGAGCAGCCGGTTCAGTCCGGCGGCGAGCGCGTCGGGGTCGGCGGGGCGTACCGCCAGGCAGGTCTCGCCGTCCGGCCCCGCGACCTCCGGGATCGCGCCGCCGGTCGTCGCGAGGAGCGGCGTCCCGGTGGCCATGGCCTCGGCCGCGGGGAGCGAGAAGCCCTCGTAGAGGGAAGGGACGCAGGCGATCTCGGCCGAGCGGACCAGGTCCACCAGTTCCTCGTCGGTGATGCCCTTGACGAACTCGACGGCGCCTTCGAGGCCGTACCGCTCGATGGCCTGCGCCACGGGACCGTCCTCGGCGCGTTTGCCGACGACGACGAGGTGGGCGGCGGGGTTCTCGGCGCGGACCTTGGCCAGCGCCTCCACGAGGTGGATGAGGCCCTTGAGCGGGACGTCCGCGCTGGACGTCGTGACGATGCGTCCGGGCACCTCGGGGATCGAGGGGTCCGGCGAGAAGAGGTCGGTGTCGGCGCCGATGTGCACGACGCTGATGCGGTCCTCGCGTACGCCGAGGTGGTCGACGATCTCCTGGCGCGACGTGCCGGAGACGGTGAGCACGGAGGGCAGGCGGCGGGCCACGCGCTTCTGCATGCGCGTGAAGGCGTACCAGCGGCGCACGGACATGCGGCGGCGCCAGTCGGGCGCCGCGTCGAGTTCGAGGCGGCGGTCCACGGTGATGGGGTGGTGGATCGTGGAGACGAGCGGGGCCCCGAGGTCGCCCAACAGGCCGTAGCCGAGGGTCTGGTTGTCGTGCACGACGTCGAACTCGCCCCGCCTGGCCCGCAGATGGCGGCGGGCGCGCAGGCTGAACGTGGCCGGTTCCGGGAAGCCGCCGGTCCACATCGTCGCCACTTCGAGCGCGTCGACCCAGTCGCGGTACTCGTCGCGCTTGGGTGTGCGGAAGGGGTCGGGCGAGCGGTAGAGGTCGAGGCTCGGCAGCTCGGTGAGCCTGAGGCCTTCGAGGCCCTCGTCCAGGACGGGGTAGGGCTGGGCGCCGATCACCTCGACGCTGTGGCCGAGGCGGGCCAGCTCGCGCGAGAGGTGACGTACGTAGACGCCCTGGCCCCCGCAGAACGGGTTGCCCTTGTACGTGAGGAGAGCGATGCGCAACGGACGGTCACCATCGGCGTGCGGCCCCGTCCGGGGGCCGGCCTCCATGGCCTCAGCGGTCACTCTCGGCCCCCTTCTGCCTGCGGTTGTCCGCGAGGTTACGCCGGGACGGTAATCTAGAACAAGTTTCAGACTTGATCGTTGAATGATCGCTGAACGAGCATTGAATCTACCGGCAGGTAGCCGCGCTGTAAGGCCCGGATCAGGTGATTCGCGCCACGGCAGGCGCCCTGCCATGCTGGCCGACCACGCAACCCGACCGGGACGACGGAACAACGGGACATATGACAGCGGAAGCCAAGGCAGCGGAAGTCGCAGCAGCTGATCCGGCGTCGCCACCCCTGACCGAGCGGCAGGAGGCGCGCCGCCGCCGCATCCTGCACGCGAGCGCCCAACTCGCGAGCAGGGGCGGGTTCGACGCGGTGCAGATGCGCGAGGTCGCCGAGTCCTCCAGCGTCGCCCTCGGCACGCTGTACCGCTACTTCCCCTCCAAGGTGCATCTCCTGGTCGCCACCATGCAGGACCAGCTGCAGCACATGCACACCACGATCCGTAAGCGCCCGCCCGCCGGTGAGACGCCCGCCGAGCGGTGCGCCGAGACGCTGATGCGGGCCTTCCGTGCCCTGCAGCGCGAGCCGCATCTGGCGGACGCGATGGTCAGGGCGCTGACGTTCGCCGACCGCTCCGTGAGCCCCGAGGTGGACACGGTCTCGCGGCTGACCACGGCGATCATCCTGGACGCGATGGGCCTGGCGGACGCGCCGACCCCCGAGCAGCTCTCGGCGGTCCGGGTCATCGAGCACACCTGGCACTCGGCGCTGATCACCTGGCTCTCGGGGCGGGCGTCGATCGCGCAGGTCAAGATCGACATCGAGATGGTGTGCCGCTTGATCGACCTGACGTCTCCCGAGGCAGCGTAGGGCCCGACGAGTGCGCGGCCCCGTTTGCCCGGGAACCCGCGAGGCCTAACCCCCGAACCGTTGCATGGGGGGCGCACACGCTCCTGGCAGTTGCGCCCCTGAGCCTCTCCTTGGTCCCGCTTGGCCAGTTATCCGCGTCCGTACGGGCCGTCGGCGCCGCTATGAATGGCTACGTGCTGTACGAAGCCATCGGGACCCCAAGCGGGAACCTGGAGGAGCGAAGCGTGATCCGGGTACTTCTCGTGCACGACGCCTGTCTTCTGCGATCGGCTCTGGCCGAACGCCTCGCCCGTGAGCCGGACCTGGAGGTCTCCCATGCGCCGTGGCACAACGCCCGCGACCGTACGGGGGCGGTGCGCCCCGACGTCTGCGTGGTCGACCCCGAGGACGACGCGGCCCACGCGTCCGCCGAGTTCGGGGAGAAGTCCCATCCCGTTTCCGGGGGCCTCGGCTGCTCACTCCTCGTCCTGGTGTCCGGCAACCGGCCGGGGCTGCTCCGCCGCTGCATGGATGCGGGCGCCCTCGGCTATGTGGACAAGGCGAGCCCGCCGGACCGGCTGCTCGCCGCGATAAGACAGGTGGCCGCCGGCCGGCGGTTCGTGGACGAGACGCTGGGGTTCGGCTTCCTGAAAGCAGCTCAGATGCCGCTCACAGCACGGGAGTTACTGGTGCTTTCACTGGCCGCCGGGGGCGCGCCCGTCGCCGAGATCGCGAACCGCCTGCATCTGACGAACGGGACGGTGCGCAACTACATGGCCGCGATCACCCGCAAGACCGGGGCCCGGAACAGGATCGACGCGATCCGGATCTCGCGGGGCGAGGGCTGGGTGTGAGACCCCGCCCGCCGAACCGTTCCCCGAGGCGTTCGCCGCTCCGTTACCCGAGGCGTTCGCCGGACCGTCCGCCGGCCCCCAGTTGCCGGAGAGCTCGCGGTAGAGGGCGGAGCTTTCGACCAGTTCCTCGTGGCGTCCGCACACGGCGTGCGTCCCGTCCATCACCAGGATCCGGTCGGCACGGCGGGCCGAGCTGATGCGGTGGGCGATCACCACGAGGGTGCCGCCCGGCCGCGCCGCGAAGGCCCGCTCGGCGCGGGCCTCCGCCACCGGGTCGAGGTGGCAGGTCGCCTCGTCGAGCAGGGCGAGGGGCGCGTACGAGACATGGGCGCGGGTCAGCGCGATGAGCTGGCGTTCGCCCGCGGAGAGCGCGGCGGGGTCGACGGGGGCGGCGAGGCCGCCGAGCCGCTCGATCACCGCGCTGAGCCCGACGGCCCGCGCGGCGGCCAGCAGCTCCGCGTCGCTGACGGCGTCCGCCCGCAGGTACTCCAGGTTCTGCCGCACCGTGCCGCTGAAGACGTAGGCCTCCTGCGGGATCAGCACCCGCCGCCCGACGGCCTCCCGCCCCCGCACGGACCGCCCCTCCACACGCACGACACCGCTCCCGGGCTCGAGCATCCCGGCCACGAGCCCGGCCAGAGTGGACTTCCCGATCCCGCTGGGCCCGACCACCGCCAGATGGCCACCGCGCGGAACGCTGAGCGACAGATCGCGCAGGACGGGCTCGGCTTGGGGACCGTAGGCAAAGGTGACGGAGTCGAGCTGGAGGGCGGGAGCGTCGTCGGCGACGGGGTCAGGAGCAGCACCGGCCGTATGTGTGTCCGTGTCCGAGTCCGTGTTCGCGTCCGTGCCTGTGCCTGTGCCTTCGACCGCGACCGTTCCGCTCGGCTCAGGTGCCTCCGTGTGCGGGTTCTCCGGGTTCTCCGGGTTCCACGTCAGGCGGCGCAGGACTATGGCCAGGCGGGAGCCGCTGGTGCCCAGGCCGTGGATCAGGTTGTGGAGGGCCGGGAGCAGGGCCTGGGTGACGTAGGCGATCGCGCCGACCAGGGCGCCCGGCGTGACGCCGTTGTTCAGGAGCCAGGGGGCCGTGACGAGGAGCAGGACGAGCGGGAGTTGGCCGCCGGTCACGAGGGCCGCCGTGCGCAGGATGCCCCAGCGGGCGAGGGAACCGGCCGCCGCGTACTCCGCGGCGATGCCCCGGTCCAGGTCCCCGGCCACGTCCTGTTCCGCGCCCGCGGCGGCTACGTCCCGCAACCCCGGTGCGACTGCACCCAGTTGGTCCGCGATGCCCTCGTCGGCGACGAGGAAGTCCTCTTGGCGCCGCGCGAGCGGCCGCAGGCTCGCCACGAACAGGCCGACTCCGGCGAGCAGTGGGGGCGCGACGACCAGGAGGAGGAGCGGGGCCAGCGAGAACAGGCCGATCAGCGCGCCCGCCGCCGTGAAGACGAAGGAGCGGGACACCAGGACCAGCCCCGCGAAGGTGTCCCTGGCGATCTCCACCTGCTGGGTGAGCCGGGACACGGAGGCCCCGTCCGCGTCCCGCACCCCCCGGCCGACGACCTGCCGTACGAGGGTGTCCCGCAGGGGTTCCACCAGGTCGGCGATCGCGCGGAACACCCGTCCCGTGCCGTACGCGGCCACGAGTACGCCGAGTCCGGCCCCGCCGAGCCACGCCAGGCCCACCGCCTGGCGCCCCGCGAGGAACCCGTCGTCCAGGGCGCGTGCGAGGGCGTATCCGGTGAGGAAGGTCTGCCCGGTCTCCAGGACGGACCAGAGGGCGAGCCGCAGCACCACCGGCCACCGTCGCCGGAGGAACCGCAGGCCGCGGCGGTAGGTGCCTGGCTGCGCCGCGAAGGCCGAGAGGGTCGAACCGCCCGGCTTCGAGGCGCCAGAATCCTTCCTCACGCGCCGAACACCTCCCTGTACTCCGCCCGCTCCCACAGCTCCGCGTGCGTCCCCACCGCCCGGATCCGGCCGCCGTCCAGCCAGGCGACCACGTCCGCGCGGGCGGCCGTCGCCGCGCGGTGGGCGATGATCAGGCGGCTGCGGTGCGGGGTGTGGTGAAGCAGGGCCTCGGCGATGTGGTGTTCGGTCACCGTGTCCAGGCTCGACATCGCGTCGTCCAGGATCAGGATCCGGCCGCCTCGCGCGAACGCCCGCGCGAGGCCTAGGCGTTGGGCCTCGCCCCCGGAGAGGGGCGCGTCGGCGCAGGGCGTGGCGTAGCCGTCGGGGAGGCGCGTGATGAAGGGGTCCGCGTGGGCCGCACGGGCCGCCTCACGGATGCGGGGCGGCGTCGGGCGCGGGGCGCCGAAGCCGATGGTGCCCTCCAGGGTCGTGCCGAGGAGCGCGGGCCGCTCGAAGGCGTAGCCGATCTCGCGGCGCAGCTCCTCGCGGCCGAGCGAACGCAGCGGGACGCCGTCCAGGCGTACGTCCCCTTCGTCGGGGTCGGCGAGCCGCCCCGCGACGGCCGCCAGGAGCGACTTGCCCGCGCCGGAGCGGCCGACCACGGCGAGGGTGCGGCCGGCGGGGACGGTCAGGTCGACGCCGTCGAGCACGGTGCGTTCGCCGCGGGTCACCGTGACTCCCCGCAACTCCAACAGCCCGTCTCCAGGCGGCAGTACGGCGTCTCCATACGTGGTCGAGGGTTCGGCGAGGACCTCTCCCAGGCGGCGCGCCGCGGCCTTGGCCCGCACCAGGGCCCCCAGCTGTCCGACGAGCATGCCGATGCCGGTGGCGAGCACCGCGTACCGGGACGCGGCCAGCAGCTCGCCGACGCTGATGCGGCCTTGCAGCACCAGGTGGCCCGCGACCGCGACGACCGCGATCTGCAGAAGGGGGGCGACCGCGACGGCCTGTGACTGTGAGCGGCCCTGGACGCGCCACATCCGGTGCCCGTGCCGGGAGAGTTCGGGCAGCGGCCCGAGGACGCGCCTGGCCTCCTTGTCCTCGGTGTGCGCGGCCGCGATGGTCCTGGCCCCGCCGACCGCCTCGCCGAGCCGGCCCGCGATGTCACCCTGGACCTGCTGGTAGCGGGTCACGCAGTCGGAGGTGGCGCGGGTGAACGCCCGCAGGAGCAGGACGAGTACGGGGACACCGGCGATGAAAGCCACGGCGAGCCAGGCGTCGATCAGGGCGAGCGCCACCACGGCCCCCGCGGGCACCACCAGGGCGGCGAGAAGCCCGGCGAGCGTGGCGGGCGCGACGCCCGCGTGCGCCGCGTTGTCGACGAGACGGGCCACCAGGTCGCCGGGGGCGAAGCGTGCGGTGGTGCGGGGGCCGACGGCGAGGACGTGACGGGCCAGGTGGCGGCGCAGCCAGGCGGTGGTGCGGGCGTTGGTGGTGGCGGTCAGGACGCCGTCCACGGCGTCGAGCACGGCTCTGGCACCGATGAGCGCCGCGCACACGAGGATCCAGCGGGTGGCGTCGGCACCGACGTGACCGGCGGCGTGTCCGGCAAGCACGGCGTCCAGGGCGCGGCCGATGACGAACGGCAGCAGCAGGCTGGCTCCCGCGCCCCCGGCGGCACACAGCACGAGCACCGTGCAGCGGACGGCGCTGTGGCGGGTCGCCTCGCGCAGCAGTCCCGTGTCGGACGCGGGCGGAGGAGCGGACGCGGGCGGAGGTCCGGACGCGGGTCGTCGAGGGCGGAGACGGTGGGTCGTGGTCGCCATGCGGTCCGGGTCCTCGCAGTCCTCGTGTCCGTCGCCGGGCGTCTCCGAAGCGGCCGACGCCGGCGGACCCGGGCGGGCCCCCTCCTCGGAGGAGGCACCGCCCGGGCCGTCTGATGCCGTGCCGGTCACGCGCGGACGCGCGTCACAGACAGATGACCAGGCTGACCTCGCTCCAGCAGAGCAGCAGGCTGGCCGTGCTCTCGCCGCCGCCACCGCCGCCGCCACCGGTCATCTCGTCGGACTCCATGCTCTGCAGGTCGAGAAGCGTCATGATCTTCCCTCTCTTTGGGGACGTAGTGTTCCTTTTTGGGTGTTGTCACGACCCCGCTGAAACGCGGGACCGGCTCTGGGGCCGCCGGAGCGGCGGCAGGAAGGGGATGTGTGCGTCGCTGTCGCCCAGCGCGGCACCGAGGGCGACGAGAACGCCCGCCGTGCCGGTGTGCAGGTCCATCGACAGGCGCATCATCTGGTTCCCGGGAAAGGCGAGTTGGCCCTCGTAGGACATGGCGAACCAGCCCAGTGCCGCGATCTGCCCGTCGATGTCCTCGGGCGTGATGCCCGGCGCGGTACTGCGGCTGAGGTGGAGCAGCAGTCCGGCCCGCCCCTGGTACAGGCCCGGCTGCACGCAGAAGCGTGAGCGCGCGGCGGCCAGGATGCCCGGCCGTGCCGCCTCGAACCCGGCGTCCTCCCGGTGTGCGAGGTAGTCGTCGAGGACCATGCCGATGCCGACGCTGCCGTCGCCGAGGTAGGGCATGGCCCGCCAGCCCTCGTCCACCTGGATGCCGCCGTCCGCCCGCGTCACGCACCGGGAGAGGTCCGCGCGCAGGGCGTGGGCCGCCAGGTCGAGGAGCGCGGCGTCGCCGTTCCGCTCGTAGAGCCGCAGGAAGAGGAGGGCCGGGCCGGTGGCGCCGCGGAGCAGACCGGCCCGCGGCCGCGCGTTCGGCGGACTGTCGGAGGTGAGTCGTTCGGCCAGCAACTCCGCCGCATGGAGAGCGTGTTGGGCGAGGGATTCCTCGCCGGTGCTGTGGGCGAGGGCGTCGAGGGCGAGGCCGAGTCCGGCGAGGCCGCCGTGCAGGTCGGAGGGGAGCCGCTGCCAGTTCTCCCTCAGGACGGTCTCCATCAGGTCGAGGGCACGGGTGCGGTGACCGAGCCGGTCGAGTACGTGGGCGATGCCGGAGAGGCCGTCGTTGAGCCCGAGGGGCGTGCCGGGCGTTGCGGGCTCGGTGTGCTTCAGGAGCCAGCGCTCGCCTTCCTCGTAGCGTTCCCCGCCGCTTTCGGCGAGGGCGAGGAGCACTCCGGCCGCGCCGTGCGCGATGCCGAGTCCGCCGCCGTCGGTGAACTGGGCGATGTCACCGGGGAAGAGCCGGTCGTCGCGCTCGGGGCTGGCCGAGGCGAGGATGGCCTTGACCATCGAGTCGCGGCTGTGGGGCCAGTCGGCGGGGTCGACGAAGACGGTGGCCGCCCCCGCCGTCCTTGCGGCGCCGGTCCCGTCCCCCTTCAGGACGCCCTCCCCCTGGGCCTCCGGTGCTTCCGCCACCAGGGCCGGCGCCTGCTCGTCCGTGCCGGGGCGCTGGATCTCCGCCACGGCCTCGTCGAGGAACTCCCGGGGTACGTCCGGGAATTCGGCCGCGATCATCTCGGCGAGGTGCGCGGCCTTGCCGCGGTCGACGGCGAGCAGCGAGGTGACCGGCAGGAAGAGGGCGAGCCGCAGACACGCGAGGGCGTAGCGGTCGACGTCCGCGCCGGTGCGGTCCGGCGGCGCCACGAACCCGGGGTGAGCCATGACCTGGCGCCCGGAGTCGCCCACGGTGCCGGCCGCCTCGAAGTCGAGGAGCGCCACGGACTGTTCGTCGGGCGCGACCATGATGTTGAAGAGGTGGAGGTCGTTGAAGACGACGCCGCGTTCGTGCACGGCGGTGACGGCCTCCTCGACACAGCGGTGCATGCGCAGCGCCCAGGCCGTGTAGTCGGCGATGGCCTCGGGGTCGGGCCGGCTGACCAGCAGCGGGTGCCGGTGGGCGAAGAAGGAGTTGAGGGTGGTGCCCTCAAGAAAGTCCATGACCAGGAAGCGGTGATCGCCGAGCAGGAACCAGTCCCTGACCTCGGGGGCGACACCGAGCCCGGAGAGCTTGTCCAGGGCGGCCTTCTCGCGTTCGAGCCGGGCGACGGCGTCGGCTCCGCCCGCGGCGAGACCCGCGTGCGGCCTGCCCTCCTTGAGGACGACCTTGCGGCCGTCGCGGGTGTCGGTGCCCGCGTAGACCCCGCCGCCGTTGGAGAAGTGCAGGGCCTTCTCGATGCGGTACGGCAGGTCCTGCACGGTCGTCGTGTTGCGGGCGGCCAGTTGGGGCGCGAGGAACGCGGGCAGCTCCACCCACTCGGGCACCCGGAAGGCCGGGTCGCGGGAGTCGGGGACGAGCACGCCCTCGGCGTTCTCGACGGCGGGCACGAGCGTGCCCTTGCCGTTGTCGCACATGCGCCGGGTGAAGGCCCCGTACCTGACGTAAAGGGGTCCTTCCTCCCAGCGCAGGTCGGTCAGGATGTAGGGCCCGTCGAACCCTTCGAGGCGCTTGCCCAACTCGGTCAGGACGGAGTGCAGTTGTGTCTCGTCGTCCGGGTAGATCGTGGCGAACTTGCCGCTGTTGTCGCGGCTCGCGTACTTGCTGTTGCGCAGGTGCAGGAGGTGGGCGGCGGGCACGAACTTGAAGGGGATGCCGCGCTCGACGCAGTGGTCCCAGATGATCGCGCCGATGCGGTCGGCGTTGTCCGAGGTCGCGGAGGCGTGGATCTTCCAACCCTGCGCGGGTGTGGGGCGCGGCTCCCCGTCGGCGCCGAGCGGGACGAGCGAGAGCCAGTCCCCCTTGCGCAGCGAGCGCCAGCCCCGCGGCACCCCCCTCCCCGCGGTCTCGAACTCAGGGGCGCTCTTGCCCACGGACAAGCGGTCCGGAGTCTCGTAGAAGTGCCTGTCCGCCAGACAGTAGACCTCGTACCGCTTGTCCACGAACGTCTCCTCCCCATGTGGCCTGGCTCAGAGAGTTCCAGGCCGCAAAGAGGACGGACAGTCACGGATGTCATCGACCGGGCATGCGGAACGCATGGGTAAAGTCCTGTTCGCACACTTTCGAGCACACATCACGTCCGCGGAACGTACACAATTCGGTTCAGAGGGCGTCACACAAGTAAATTCCGCCGCGGGAGCGGACCCGGTCAGTCCTCCGGCGGGAAGACGACCTCCCCGCTGCCGGACAACGTGATGGTGATCGCCTCGACCGGGCACCCCTCGGCCGCTTCGAGCACCTTCTCGTTGGCGTCGGTCTCGGGTTCCTCGGGGTGCGACTGGCGGGCGGAGTCGAGCGTGAAACCGCCCGGCGCCGTGATCACGCACATCCCGGAGCCGATGCAGACCGACCGGTCCACCTCGACGTGCCAGCGGTCACCCATCAGGCACCCGCCCCTGAGCCCGCCGCGTCAGCGGCTGATGTGTACGTGGCGGGCAGGTGGATCATCTTGTGCTCGAAGTACTCGCCGTACCCCTCGGGCCCGAACTCCCGCCCGAGGCCGGAGTTCTTGTAGCCGCCGAACGGACCGAGCATGTCGAGGCTGAAGGTGTTCACCGAGTACGTCCCGGTGCGCACCCGCCGCGCGATGTCGATGCCGCGCTCGGTGTCCGCCGTCCACACGCTGCCGCTGAGCCCGTAGTCGGAGTCGTTGGCGATCTTCACGGCCTCGCTCTCGTCGCCGTACGGGAGGAGGCAGATGACCGGGCCGAAGATCTCCTCGCGGGCGATGCGCATCGAGTTGTCGACGCCGCCGAAGAGTGTCGGCTCGACGTACCACCCCTCGTCGAAGCCTGCCGGACGGCCGCCGCCCGTGAGGATCTTGGCGCCTTCCTCCTGGCCGATGCGGATGTAGTCGAGCGAGCGCTGCTGCTGTCGCTTGGCCACGAGCGGGCCGAGTTCCGTCTCGGGGTCGAGCGGGTCGCCGACCTTGAGCGCGGCGGCCGCGGCGGCGAAGGCCTCGGCGAACTCGTCGTGGCGGGAGTGCGGCACGAGGATGCGGGTCTGGGCCACGCACGCCTGGCCGTTGATCATCCAGGCGAAGGGGACGATGCCGGCGACCGCCGCCGACGCGTCCGCGTCCGGCAGGATCACCGCGGCCGACTTGCCGCCCAACTCCAGTGTCACGCGCGTGAGATTGCGGGCCGCGACCTCCATGACGCGCTTGCCCGCGCCGACGGAGCCGGTGAAGGACACCTTGTCGACGCCGGGGTGCCCGACGAGGTACTCGCTCACCTCGCGGTCCGCCGAGATGATCGAGAGCACGCCCTGCGGCAGCCCCGCCTCGGTGGCGATGTCGGCGAGGATGTACGCGTCGAGCGGCGTCTCGGGCGAGGTCTTGAGGATCACCGGGCACCCGGCGAGCAGCGCGGGCGCCAGCTTGGCCGCGGCGGTGAACTGCGGGACGTTCCACGGGACCACGGCCGCCACCACGCCGACCGGCTCGCGCCGGACCAGGATCTTGCCGAGGGCGCCGTCGCGCGCCTCCTCGTACGTGAAGTTCTTCGCGACCGTGAGCGCCGAGTCCCAGACCATCATCGCGGCGAGGGCCTGCACCATCACGCTCGATGTGTACGGGGTGCCGTTCTGGGAGCTGATGACGCGGGCGATCTCCTCGTGCCGTACGGCGAACGCGTCCTTGATCCTGGTGACGATCTCGATCCGCTCGTCGAGGGTCATCCGGGGCCAGGGCCCCTCGTCGAACGCCTTGCGCGCGGTGGCGACGGCCCGGTCGACGTCGGCGGGCGCGGCGTGCGGCACCCGTGCGAAGACCTGGCCGGTGTGCGGCGAGACCACCTCGATGACGTCCTTGCCGTGGGGGTCCACCAACTCCCCGCCGATGAACAGCTGTCCGTGTTCCACGAGATCGGTCATGGCTGACTGCCTCCTGCGGGATTCCGCCGTGTGCGGCACGCTTTCTGACACTGTTTCAGAACTGATACCAGTTCTAGTTCCACTAGTCCACGGAGGGCAAGGCTCAAGTAGCCTGTTGAAACGGTCGACTTGGGCGATCATTGGAACTAGTTCTAGTTACGGTCGAGCGACGAACGAGAGAAGACGAGGGCGCCCCATGACGCAGGTGACCGATCCGCAGGTGACCGAGCACGGCGGGGGCGTATGGAGCATCAAGGTCCCCATCCCCGACAACCCGCTGGGCTTCACCCTCGTCCACCTCCTGGACACGGACGCGGGCCCCGTCCTCATCGACACGGGCTGGGACGACCCCACCTCCTGGGACGCGCTCGCCGAGGGCCTCGCCGCCTGCGGCACGTCCACCGACGCGGTGCACGGCATCGTCATCACCCACCACCACCCCGACCACCACGGCCTCTCGGCCAAGGTCCGCGAGGCGTCGGGCGCGTGGATCGCGATGCACGAGGCGGACGCCTCGGTCGTACGCCGCACCCGGACCGGACCGCCCGCCCGCTGGTTCGACTACATGGTGGAGAAGCTGACGGCCGCGGGCGCCCCCGCCGACCACCTGGCCCCTCTCCTCGCCGCCCGTGACGCGGGCCGCGCGCCCCGGCTGCCCGGCATGGCCGCCGCGCTCCCCGACCGCGACATCACCCCGGGCGAACTCCTCGAACTGCCGGGACGCAGGCTCCGCGCGATCTGGACGCCCGGCCACACCCCGGGCCACGTCTGCCTGCACCTGGAGGAGGAGCACCCGGCGCGCCTGCCGGGCCACGGCCGCCTGTTCTCCGGCGACCATCTCCTCCCCGGGATCACCCCGCACATCGGCCTGTACGAGGACCCCGACGACGAGACGGTGACCGACCCCCTCGGTGACTACCTCGACTCCCTGGAGCGCATCGGCCGCCTGGGGGTCGCCGAGGTGCTCCCGGCCCACCAGTACGCGTTCTCCGACGCCCCGGCCCGCGTCCGGGAGATCCTGGCCCACCACGAGGAGCGTCTGACGGATCTGCTCGCCCTCCTCGCCGAGCCCCTCACTCCTTGGCAGCTCGCCGAGCAGATGGAGTGGAACCGTCCCTGGGCCCAGATCCGCTACGGCTCGCGGAACATCGCGGTCTCCGAGGCCGAGGCCCATGTGCGGCGCCTGGTGAAGCTGGGGCGCGCGGAGGCGGTGGGCGACGATCCCGTGCGGTACCGCGCGGTGTGACCTTTTGCCGGGGGCGGCCACCTCGGGGCCCTTCCCCTACGGGCCGGTAGAGTGGCTCCGTCGTCATCATGCCCGTACGGGGGAAAGCCGGTGCGAATCCGGCGCTGACCCTTCCCCAAGCTCTCGGCTCCGCTCGAGCAGGGGAGACCCCAATCCGTGACACCGCGGCCCAAGGCCCAGCGGAAAGCCGGAACGCCCCGTACGGAACGTGACCGGCTCGCGTCATCGGAACCGCCGATGACCGGCACCGTCGAGGTATACGGAGCCGGAGCCGCCCGGTGCCCGTGCCCGCACGCGCCCGTGCTGCCCCGCTCCCCCGCAGGGAGAGGCACCCGCCGCATCATGAACGTTCGCCGCAGCGCAGCGGTCCTGGCCGCCGTCGCCGTGTTCGGTTCGGCCGCCGCCCCGGCCGCCTTCGCGGACACCGCGTCCCCGTCGCCCTCCGCCAAGCTGCCCTCCGGTCTGTACGGCGACGCGGACCCCAAGTTCGACGGGGTGTTCCGGCAGTCGTACGCCCTGCTCGCCCAGGACACGGCCGGTGTGAAGCCCGCCGCGAAGTCCGTCGACTGGCTCACCGGCCAGCAGTGCGCGAACGGCGGTTACGCCGCCTACCGCGCCGACGCGGGCGAGCCCTGTGACTCCAAGACGATGTTCGACAGCAACGCGACGGCGTCGGCCGTGCAGGCGCTCGCCGCGCTCGGCGGCCAGAAGAAGACGGTCGGCAAGAGCGTCGACTGGCTGAAGTCCGTGCAGAACCAGGACGGCGGCTGGGGCTACAGCCCCGGCATGGATTCGGACGCCAACTCCACCGGCATCGTCATCGGCGCGCTCGCCGCGGCGGGCGAGAAGCCGCAGTCGGTGAAGTCGCAGGACGGCAAGTCCCCCTACGACGCGCTGCCCGCCCTCTCGATGAGCTGCGGCAAGGACGGCGGCGCCTTCGGCCTCGCGGACGTCAAGTCCGGCAAGCTCTCGCCGAACGCGGACGCCACCGCGGCCGGTGTCCTCGGCGCCCACGGCAAGGGCCTGGTCGTGGACGCGGCCGAGAAGAAGGAAGCCGCCCCGAAGTGCGCGAAGGCCGACACCGCCGAGCAGGCGGCGGCGAACGGCACGGGCTACCTCCTGAAGACCCTCGCCAAGGGCGACGACCACCTGATGTCGTCGATGCCCGGCGCCAAGAACATGCCCGACCTCGGCAACACCGCCGACTCCGTGCTCGCGCTCGCCGCGGCCGGTCAGCCGGAGCAGGCCGAGAAGTCGGCCCAGTGGCTGGCGAAGAACTCCGCGCAGTGGGCCGAGAAGTCCGGCCCCGCCGCCTACGCCCAGCTGATCTTCGCGGCCCACGCCGCCGGCCTGGACCCGCGTGACTTCGGCGGCGCGGACCTGGTCAAGCAGCTGGGCGCGCAGGGTCCTGCCCCGGAGGCGACGGAGAAGGCCGCCGACGAGAAGAAGGACGGCGACGACGGCGGTGTGAGCATCTGGTGGATCATCGGCGTCGGCATGGTCGCCGGTATCGGCATCGGCTTCCTCTACAGCGGCAACAAGAAGAAGCAGCAGCTGTGACGCGGGGTCGCGCGCGGTGGGGGCGCCTGGTGATCGGGGCGCTCCTCACCGCCCTGCTCGGTGTCCTCACCGCCGCCCCCGCCCAGGCCGGTACCGGCTACCGCTACTGGTCCTTCTGGGACCGCGACGGCTCCACGTGGGTCTACGCGAGCCAGGGGCCGAGCACCGCGCGCCCCGACGACGGGGCCGTCCAGGGCTTCCGGTTCGCCGTGTCCGCCGACTCGAAGGACGCCGCGAAGCCGCGCGGCGCCGCGGACTTCGACACGATCTGCGCCAAGACCCCCGCCAAGGACGACCGCAAGCGGATCGCGCTGGTCATCGACTTCGGCACGCCGGGCGACGCCCCCGACGGGGAGAGCCCGCCGAAGGCGCGTACGGCCTGCGCGCGGATCGCGGACGACGCGACCAGCGCGGACGCGCTCGCCGCGGTCGCCAAGCCCCTGCGCTACGACAGCAACGCCCTGCTGTGCGCCATCGCGGGCTACCCGAAGTCGGGCTGCGGCGAGCAGGTCTCGGGCAACGGCGGGTCCGGCGAGACGGAGAAGAAGCCGGCCGCGAGCGACGCGGAGAGCGGCTCCGGCGGCCCCTCCGTCGGACTGATCGCGGGTGTGGCCGCCATCGCCCTGCTCGGCGGGGCCGCCGTCTGGCAGGCACGCCGCCGACGCGGCTGACCGCACGATGACCGATCAGCCGAGCACCGCTCCCGGTGCGCTGCGCAGGCGTCTGGCCCCCGCGGCGCACCGGAGCAACGCGCTGCACCCCGGCGCCTGGTGGGTGTGGGCGCTCGGGCTGGGCGTCGCGGCGTCGCGCACCACCAACCCCCTGCTGATCGGTCTCCTCATCGGGGTCGCGGGCTATGTCGTCGCGGCCCGCAGGACGTCGGCCCCGTGGGCGCGGTCGTACGGCGCCTTCGTGAAGCTGGGCCTCGTCGTGATCGCGATCCGGCTGGTCTTCGCCGTCTTCCTCGGCTCCCCCATCCCCGGTACGCACGTCATCGTGACGCTCCCCGAAGTGCCGCTGCCCGACTGGGCGAAGGGGGTGCGGATCGGGGGCCGGGTGACGGCCGAGGGGCTGCTCTTCGCGCTGTACGACGGGGTGCGCCTCGCCGGTCTCCTCATCTGCGTGGGCGCCGCCAACGCCCTGGCCAGTCCGGCGCGGCTGCTCAAGTCGCTGCCGGGCGCGCTGTACGAGGTGGGGGTGGCCATCGTCGTCGCGATGACGTTCGCGCCGAACCTGATCATGGATGTGCAGCGCCTTCGCGCCGCGCGGCGCCTTCGCGGGCGTGCGGACAAGGGCATCCGGGGGCTGCTCCAGGTGGGGCTCCCGGTCCTTGAGGGCGCCCTTGAGCGGTCGGTCGCGCTGGCCGCGGCGATGGACGCGCGCGGCTTCGGCCGCAGCGCGCCGGTTCCGGCCGGGGTGCGCAGGGCGACGGCGGCCCTGACTCTGGGCGGTCTGATGGGCGTCTGCGTGGGCACGTACGGCCTGCTCACCGCGGACGGCACGAGGTACGGCCTGCCCGTCCTCGCCGTCGGTCTCGCCGCCGCACTCGCCGGGCTCCGCCTCGGCGGCCGGCGCTCCGTGCGCACCCGCTACCGCCCCGACACGTGGGGCGTGCGCGCCTGGCTCGTCGCCGGGTCGGGCATCGCGGTGGCGGGCCTGATGATCTGGACCGCCTCGTACGACGCGGCCGCCCTGCACCCCGGCGTCGTCCCCCTGACCGCGCCGACGCTGCCGCTGTTGCCCGCGGTGGCGGTCCTGGTCGGCCTGCTGCCCGCTTTCGTGGCGCCGGTGCCGGCCGACTCCGCCACCACCCCTGTCTCCGCCCCCGCTCGCATCAAGGAGCCCTCATGATCCGCTTCGAGGATGTCTCCGTGACGTACGAAGGGGCCGCGGGGCCCACCGTGCGCGGGGTCGATCTCGCCGTGCCCGAGGGCGAGTTGGTGCTCCTCGTGGGGCCTTCGGGGGTCGGCAAGTCGACGCTGCTGGGCACGGTGAGCGGGCTCGTGCCGCACTTCACCGGGGGCACGCTGCGGGGCCGGGTGACGGTGGCGGAGCGCGACACCCGTACCCACAAGCCGCGTGAACTCGCCGATGTCGTCGGCACGGTGGGCCAGGACCCGCTCTCGCACTTCGTGACGGACACGGTCGAGGACGAGCTCGCGTACGGGATGGAGTCCCTCGGGCTCGCCCCCGACGTGATGCGCCGCCGCGTCGAGGAGACCCTCGATCTGCTCGGCCTGGCCGACCTGCGCGACCGGCCCATCGCCACGCTCTCCGGCGGCCAGCAGCAGCGCGTCGCCATCGGCTCGGTGCTCACGCCGCACCCCGAGGTCCTCGTCCTGGACGAACCGACGTCGGCCCTCGACCCGGCCGCCGCCGAAGAGGTCCTCGCCGTACTCCAGCGCCTGGTGCACGACCTGGGCACGACGGTCCTGATGGCCGAGCACCGCCTGGAGCGGGTCGTGCAGTACGCCGACCAGGTGCTGCTGCTCGCGGCGCCGGGCGAGCCGCCCGTGCTCGGCGATCCCGCCTCGCTGATGGCCGTGTCGCCGGTCTACCCGCCGGTGGTGGGCCTCGGCCGGCTCGCGGGCTGGTCTCCGCTGCCCCTGACGGTGCGCGACGCCAGGCGGCAGGCCGGCGCACTGCGGGAGCGGCTGGCCGGGGCCGAACCGCGCGAGGAGGTCACGGCCGTACGTCCGGCGGCGTCGGGCCGCCCGAGCCTCTTCCGGCGTACGAAGAAGACGGATGCCGCGGAAGCAGCCGCCGCGAGCGTCACGGGTCTGGCCGTGCGCCGGGGCCGGGTGGAGGCCCTGCGCCGCGTGGACCTCACCGTCTTTGCGGGCGAGACGGTGGCCCTGATGGGCCGCAACGGCGCCGGGAAGTCCACGCTCCTGTCCACCCTGGTGGGCCTGCTCGAACCGGCGGCGGGCTCGGTCCGCGTCGGCGGCGCGATCCCCCACCGCACCGGACCCCGCGAGCTGATCCGGCACGTGGGCCTGGTCCCCCAGGAGCCACGCGACCTCCTCTACGCGGACACGGTGGCCGCCGAGTGCACGGCCGCCGACCACGACGCGGGAGCGGAACCCGGCACCTGCCGCGCGCTGGTCACCGGGCTGCTGCCAGGCATCGCGGACGACACCCACCCCCGGGACCTCTCCGAGGGCCAGCGCCTCACCCTGGCCCTGGCGATCGTTCTGACGGCCCGCCCGCCGCTGCTCCTCCTGGATGAGCCGACCCGGGGCCTCGACTACGCGGCCAAGGCCCGCCTGGTCACGCTCCTGCGCGGCCTCGCCGCCGACGGCCACGCGATCGTCCTGGCCACGCACGACGTGGAGCTGGCCGCGGAACTGGCCCACCGGGTCGCGATCCTCGCCGACGGGGAGATCGTCGCCGACGGCCCGACCCCCGACATCGTGGTCTCCTCCCCCTCCTTCGCCCCCCAGACCACCAAGATCCTCGCCCCGCAGAAGTGGCTGACGGTCACGGAGGTACGGGACGCGCTCGACGCCGGGGGCGGTACCCCGTGAGCGGCTCCCCCGTGGCCCGGCAGGCGCGCCCCATCCGCCTGGGGCCGCGCTCGATCGGCGCCCTCGCGCTCGTCAGCGCGGTCGGTGTGGTGGCCTTCGGGTGGCCGCTGATCGCGGGCGGGGAGTCAGGGCTGAGCGCGCACGCCCAGGACGCGCCCTGGCTGTTCGCGGCGCTCCTTCCGTTGCTGCTCGCCGTCGTCGTGGCGACCATCGCCGACGTCGGCCTCGACGCGAAGGCCATCGCGATGCTGGGGGTGCTCGCCGCGGCCGGTGCCGCGCTGCGACCGCTGGGTGCGGGGACGGCCGGGATCGAGCCGATGTTCTTCCTGATGGTGCTCAGCGGCCGGGTGCTCGGGCCGGGGTTCGGGTTCGTGCTCGGCGCCGTGTCCATGTTCGCCTCCGCGCTCCTGACCGGCGGCGTCGGGCCGTGGATGCCGTTCCAGATGCTGTCCATGGGGTGGGTCTGCATGGGGGCGGGGCTGCTGCCGGGTCCCGACACCCTGCGCGGGCGCGGGGAGCTGTGGCTGCTCGCCGCCTACGGGGCCGTCTCGTCCGTCCTGTACGGGACCGTGATGAATCTGCAGGGCTGGCCCTACCTCGGCGGCCTCGCGACCGGCGTCTCCTTCGTGCCCGGCGACCCCGTCGGCGACAACCTGGGCCGTTTCATCGCGTACTGCCTGGCGACCTCGCTGGGCTGGGACCTCCCCCGCGCCGTGGTGACCGTCCTGCTGAGCCTCGCCCTCGGGCCCGCCGTCCTGAAGGCGCTTCGCCGGGCCACGCGCCGGGCCGCGTTCGAGGCCCACGTCACATTCGAGGGGCCGAAGGCGTAGGCGGCCGGTGGCTCTCTGTCGCCCGGAGGGGGCCTCGGCGGTGAGGCGGCCCACAGTACTTTGGTCCTCTACTAGGGCGGGCCGTAGCGGCGACTTGCTGACGCGCACGCGTCAAAACATGCGCTGACCTGCGGATTGAGAGCCAGGTCACACGAGGGACCTTCCGCGCACATGCGACATCCACTAGTAAAAAGGGTCATTGCGGAGACGTGGCAGCCCTGCTTCTCTGGATCGAGTCGCACCGCGCCGCCGGTCGCAAGGCCCCCGGCGCCGACGCATTCCTCCAGCCACATCCCCGTGGCCCACGGCATGCCCGCGACACCATGTCCCCCACGGAAGGCCACGCTTTGTCCGCCACGCTCCTGAGCCGTATCGCCACCCCCAAGAAGGCCCTCACCGGTGCCGCCGTGGCCGTCGCCACGACCGGCATGGTGTTCAGCGCGGGCGCGGCCCAGGCCGCGACCCCCACGGCGGCGAAGGCCGCGGCTCCGGCCGCCGCTCCCGCCGCGGCGCCCTCCTCGGCCCAGGCGATCGCGAAGAAGTTGATCCCGGACCCCGCTCAGTACAAGGCGTTCAGCAAGATCGTGGAGCACGAGAGCGGCTGGAACCCCAAGGCCACGAACGCCTCCTCCGGCGCCTACGGCCTGGTCCAGGCCCTGCCCGCCTCGAAGATGGCGTCGGCGGGCTCGGACTGGAAGACCAACCCCGAGACCCAGATCAAGTGGGGCCTCGACTACATGAACGACCGCTACGGCAGCCCGACCGGCGCATGGGCCCACTGGCAGGCCAACGGCTCGTACTGAGCCGAACCCCCTCGCGGCGCACCGGAAATCACCGGCTCCGCCGAGTTCGTCCTCAAACGCCGGACGGGCTGGATACCCCAGCCCGTCCGGCGTTTTCGGCTTACGGCCTACAGCCGCTGAATGATCGTCCCCGTGGCGACCGCCCCGCCCGCGCACATCGTGATCAGCGCGAACTCCTTGTCGCGCCGTTCGAGCTCATGCAGGGCGGTGGTGATCAGCCGCGCCCCGGTCGCCCCGACCGGGTGGCCGATGGCGATCGCGCCCCCGTTCACGTTCACCTTCTCCAGGTCCTGCTCGAAGACCTGCGCCCAGCTCAGGACCACCGACGCGAAGGCCTCGTTGATCTCCACGAGGTCGATGTCCTTCAGGGACATCCCCGCCTTGCCGAGCACCGCCCGCGTCGCGTCGATCGGGCCGTCCAGGTGGAAGTGCGGATCGGCGCCCACCAGCGCCTGCGCCACGATCCGCGCGCGCGGCCGCAGCTTCAGGGCGCGCGCCATCCGCTTCGACGCCCACATGATCGCCGCGGCGCCGTCCGAGATCTGCGAGGAGTTGCCCGCGGTGTGCACGGCGGTCGGCATCACCGGCTTGAGCCGCTCGAGGCCCTCCATCGTGGTGTTCCGCAGCCCCTCGTCCCGGTCGACGAGGCGCCACATGCCCTGCCCCGCGGCCTGCTCCTCCTCCGTCGTCGGGACCTGCACGGCGAACGTCTCGCGTTTGAAACGCTCCTCGGCCCAGGCGGTCGCGGCGCGCTCCTGCGAGATCAGGCCGAGCGAGTCGACGTTCTCCCTCGTCAGGCCGCGGTTGCGGGCGATCCGCTCGGCCGCCTCGAACTGGTTGGGCAGGTCGACGTTCCACTCCTCGGGGAACGGCTTGCCGGGACCATGCTTGGAGCCTGACCCGAGCGGCACCCGTGACATGGCCTCGACGCCGCAGCTGATGCCCACGTCGATGACACCGGACGCGACCATGTTGGCGACCATGTGGCTCGCCTGCTGCGACGAACCGCACTGACAGTCCACTGTCGTCGCGGCGGTCTCGTACGGCAGGCCCATCGTGAGCCAGGCCGTGCGCGCCGGGTTCATGGACTGCTCCCCGGCGTGGGTGACCGTGCCGCCCACGATCTGCTCGACGCAGTCGGCGTGGATGCCGGTGCGGCCGAGGAGCTCGCGGTAGGTCTCGCCGAGCAGATAGGCGGGGTGGAGATTGGCGAGCGCGCCGCCGCGCTTACCTATGGGGGTGCGTACGGCTTCGACGATGACAGGTTCCGCGGCCATGGGCGTCCTCTCCATCCACATCCCGCGCGAGTGTCCCGGCACCCACGCGGAGAACTAGTACGCGTTCTAGTTCTGCAAGCAGTCTGCTGAGCGCGACCCCGGCACCGCAAGGGGCTTGCACGCACCTTGCGCAGGACGCACACACAGTGGGGCCTCCCCTGCTCTTTGAGAGCTTGGGGAAGCGACCCCGGCACGGGCCTTGCCACTTGTAGAACCCGTTACTACCTTGCGGGGCATCTCCTGATGGACCGTCAGGACAGCTACAGAGCTGCCAGAACTGAACTCCTGGAGTTGCCGATGCCCTGTCCAGCGCTGCCCGACGGGTTCGACTTCACCGACCCCGACCTGCTCCAAGAGCGCGTGCCCCACCCGGAGTTCGCCCAGCTGCGGCAGACCGAACCGGTGCGCTGGATCGCCCAGCCGCCACGCATCTCGGGCTTCGACGACTCGGGCTACTGGGCCGTCACCCGGCACGCGGACGTCAAGTACGTGTCCACACACCCGGAGTTGTTCTCCTCCAACCTCAACACCGCGGTCATCCGGTTCAACGAGACGATCAGCCGCGACCAGATCGAGGTCCAGAAGCTGATCATGCTGAACATGGACCCGCCCGAGCACACCCGGGTCCGCCAGATCGTGCAGCGCGGCTTCACCCCCCGCGCCATACGTTCCCTGGAGGACGCCCTGCGCGAGCGCGCGGGCTCCATCGTCGAGACGGCCCTGGCGAACGCCGCGGCCGACGGCTCCTTCGACTTCGTCACGAACGTCGCCGTGGAACTTCCCCTCCAGGCGATCGCCGAGCTCATCGGCGTGCCGCAGGACGACCGGACGAAGATCTTCGACTGGTCCAACAAGATGGCGGCCTACGACGACCCGGAGTACGCGATCACCGAGGAGGTCGGCGCAGAGGCGGCCATGGAGATCGTCTCGTACGCGATGAACCTCGCCGCGGCGCGCAAGGAGTGCCCGGCCAAGGACATCGTCAGCCAGCTGGTGGCCGCCGAGGACGAGGGCAACCTGTCGTCCGACGAGTTCGGCTTCTTCGTGATCCTGCTCGCGGTGGCCGGCAACGAGACGACCCGCAACGCCATCACCCACGGCATGCACGCCTTCCTCACCCACCCGGAGCAGTGGGAGCTCTTCAAACGCGAGCGCCCCGAGACCACCGCCGAGGAGATCGTGCGCTGGGCCACCCCCGTGGTCTCCTTCCAGCGCACCGCGACCCAGGACACCGAGATCGGCGACGCGAAGATCAAGCGGGGCGACCGCGTCGGCATCTTCTACTCCTCGGCCAACAACGACCCCGAGGTCTTCGACGACCCGATGACGTTCGACATCACCCGCGACCCGAACCCGCACCTCGGATTCGGCGGCGGAGGCCCGCACTTCTGCCTCGGCAAGTCGCTCGCGGTCCTGGAGATCAACCTGATCTTCAACGCGATCGCGGACGCGCTGCCCGACCTTCGTCTGGTGTCCGACCCCCGCAGGCTCCGCTCGGCCTGGCTGAACGGCGTCAAGGAACTGCAGGTCAGCACCGGCTGACCCGCCGCCAGGGAGGCAGGGGCAACTCCACCCACGCCCTGCCCCTGCCTCCCCGGGTCTTTTTCCGCCGAAGCCAACTTCTCCGTTGCGTGACGCGTCTTGAGAAGTGAACCTTGCCTTTCCAAGACTTCGAACGGAAACGGTCGCCGTGGTCTCCGCAGGTCTCTCCGTCGCACCGTCGGGCAGCACACCCAATGAGCGGAAGACCTCCCTCCGCGGTTTCTGCCGACGCCACCGGATTCCGCTCGTCGCCACGCTGCCGACGCTTCCGCTGTACGCGGTGTGGGCGGCGTTTCTCGCCACCGGCGGCGGCGACCTGGCGGCTCAGGAGGCGTGGGCGCGGTTCGCCTCGGAGCATGGGGCCGCCGCGTACGGCCTGTTCTGGTACGGCGGCATGCACACCGCCAACTACAGCCTGATCTCCCCCTACTTGATGGCCGCCGTGGGCGTGAAGACCGTGACGGTGGTGTCGGGTGTCGCCGGTGCCTGGCTGGTCGCCGCGCTCGTCGAACGCACCGGGATGCGGCGCCCGCTGTGGCCTGCGGTGCTCGCCTCGTTCGCGGTGTGGTGCAACGTCGCGTCGGGGCGCACGACGTTCGCGCTCGGCATCGCCTTCGGGTTCGCGGCGTGCCTGGTGCTCGTGCGGGAGCGGCGGGTGGGGGCCGCCGTGGTGTGCGCGGCGCTCGCCACCATGTCCAGCCCGGTGGCGGGACTCTTCCTCGTGGTGGCGGGCGCCGCCTATGTCCTCGTACGCGACTGGGGGCGGGCCGCGGCGCTCATGGTGCCACCGGTGCTGGTCGTGGGGATCACCACCGCGCTCTTCCCCTTCTCCGGCGAGCACCTGATGCCGTTCGACCGGATCTTCCCGCCCGTGCTCTTCAGCCTGGCGCTCATCGTGGCGGCTCCGCGCGAGTGGCGCGTGCTGCGGTGGGGAGCCGCGGTGTACGCGGGCGGGACGGTCCTGACCTACCTCATCCCGTCCCCGATCGGCACGAACGTCGAACGCCTGGCCGAGCTGCTCGCGCCCGCCGCGCTGCTCGGGGCCCTGCTGATGCCCGCGCTGTCCCGCGTACGCCGCGGTGTGCTCGTCGTCGCGCTCGTGCTGTCCACGGCCTGGGTGGCGCAGAAGACCGCCGACGACCTGACCGTGTCGACGGCCGTGCCGAAGTGGGCCGCCGACACCGACGGCGTGGTGCGGGAGCTGGAGCGGCTCGGCGCCGACCGGGGCCGCGTGGAGGTCGTCCCGGCCCGCAATCACCGCGAGGCCACGGCCCTGGCGCCGTACGTGAACATGGCGCGCGGCTGGAACCGGCAGCTCGACATCGAACGCGGGCGCCTCTTCTACGACGGGTCGTTCTCGGCCACCACCTACCGGGCGTGGCTGGACAAGTGGGCGGTCGGCTATGTGGTCCTGCCGTCGGGCAAGCCGGACGGTTTCGCCGAGGACGAGGCGGCCCTGGTCGCCAGTGGCCCCAAGTGGCTCGAACCGGTGTGGCGGGACGCGCACTGGCGGGTGTTCCGGGTGAAGGACGCGGTGCCGATGGTGTCGAAGCCGGCGACCGTCGTGAAGTCCACCGGGTCGGCCATGGTGGTGCGCGTCCCCACGCGCGGGCCGGTGACGCTGCGCCTGGTGTACTCGCCGTGGCTCCGGGCCGAGGGGGCCTGCCTGGAGCGGCACGGCGAGTTCACCCGGCTGACGGTGTCCACGCCGGGCACGTACACGATCAGCTCGGGGTACGGTCCTTCGCCGAGTCCTTCGTCATGTCGATGACCGGCTTCGCGCCCGTGACCGGCTCCGCACCCGTGACCGCTTCGGCCCCCGTCGCCACCTCCAGGTTCCTGCCCACTCGGGGTCCTGCCAGGAGGTAGCCGATGCCGAAGCCCGCGCCGACGACGGCCGCGCCGCCCACCGCGTCCAGAATCCAGTGGTTGCCGGTGGCGACGATCGCGGCGACCGTAAACAGCGGATGCAGCAGGCCCAGCGCCTTCATCCACCACTTAGGCGCGAGGGCCACGATCACCACACCGCACCACAGCGACCAGCCGAAGTGCAGCGAGGGCATCGCCGCGTACTGGTTGGTGAGCGCGGTCAGCGTGCCGTAGTCCGGCTGGGTGAAGTCCTGCACGCCGTGGACCGTGTCGATGAAGCCGAGTTCGGGCATCAGGCGCGGCGGGGCCAGCGGGTAGAGCCAGAACCCGACGAGCGCGAGGAGCGTGGCGAAGCCGAGGGCCGAGCGCGCCCAGCGGTAGTCGGCGGGGCGCCGGACGTAGAGCACGCCGAGGACGGTCAGCGGCACCACGAAGTGGAACGAGGTGTAGTAGAAGTTGAAGAACTCTTCGAGCCAACTGACCTTCACCACCGCGTGGTTGACCCAGTGCTCGATGTCGATCCGCAGGAACTGCTCGATCGCGTGGACCTGCTCGCCGTGCTGCTCGGCGGTGGCCCGGCCGCCCGAGTTGGTGCCGCCCGTAGCTGCCAGGCGGGCCTGCTGGTAGGCGGAGTAGCCGACGCGGATCAGGAGCAGTTCGAGTAGGAGGTTCGGCCGGGTGGTGACCCGCCGCCAGAACGGGAGCAGCGGCACCCAGCTCCAGCGCGCGGGCGCGGGCCTGGCGTAGTCGGTCGGGATGGGCGCCTGGTACCGCGGGTCCGTACGGGAGAGGAACGGCACCACCGTGGCCGCGGCGAGCGCGGCGATCAGGACGACGTTGTCACGGATGGGCTCCACGACCGGCATGTTCGGCAGCATCATCTTCGCCGGCAGCGTCGAGACGAGGACGACGGCGACGGGCCACATGTACCGGTCGGACTGCTTCTTGCCGGCCCGGCCGACCACCGCGAGCAGCACCCACAGGAGCTGGTGCTGCCAGGTCGTCGGGGACACGGCGACGGCGACACAGCCGGTGATCGCGACGGCGAGCAGCAGCTGCCCGTCCTTGGCGTAGCGCACGGCCCGGCGCACGCCGAACCAGACGACGGCCGCGCCCAGGACCACGTACAGCCCGATCTCCACCGGCCCTTCGAGGCCGAACCGGAGCAGGGCGCCGTGCAGCGACTGGTTGGCGAGCCCGGCCGGACTCGCGCCGAGGCCCGCGCCCGCGAGGTGGTGTATCCAGTACGTCCACGAGTCGTGCGGCATCGCGGCCCAGGCGAGCGCGGTGATGGCGAGGAAGGTGGCGCCGGTGGAGGCGGTGGCCCGTCTGCGGCCGGTGAACCAGAAGAGGGCGGCGAAGAGCAGCAGCGTGGGCTGGAGCGCGGCCCCGATGCCGATGAGGACGCCGCTGGCCCGTTCCCCGCGGACCGCGAAGCACCCGAGCAGGACGAGGAGCACGGGGAAGATGCTGGTCTGGCCCAGATACAGGGTGTTGCGCACCGGGAGCGACAGCATCAGGAGGCAGATCGCGACGGGCGCGGCGAGCAGTGAGGTGCGCCGCGACACGGGCTGCGGCAGGGCGCGGGCGGCGACGAGGCCGAGGATCACGACCAGGATCAGCGTGCCGAACGTCCAGCCCCAGCCGAGCGCCTGCTCGGCCGCGCGGGAGAACGGTTTGAGCACGAGTCCCGCGAAGGGGGTGCCGGTGAACTTGTCCGCGTCGTAGAAGGAACCGTTCACATGCAGGACGCCGTCCGGGCCGATCCAGGTCTCCAGATCGATGAGCCGCTCGCCTTTCGGCGTACGCAGGACGACGGCCGCCTGTCGTACCGCGAGCACCGCGGCGATCAGCCAGAGGACGACACGGACCGCCCCGATCCGCGTCGTCGGTGCGCCGGGACCCCCCGGCCCAAAGGCATTTCCCGGTCCTCCGTGCTCGACATTCGCCACGCCCCGTCGGCCCTCCCGCCCGTTCGTCGTCTCCGCTCGGTCCCGACGTCCGGTCGGTCCCGAGAGTTCTTCGTCGGCCCCGAGGTGTGCGGTCGGACCCGAAGGGCTCGCGCCCCTTGGTGAGACGCGCGGCACCCTCATTTCACCTGGCAGCCACACCGCTTTCTACCGGCTTTTGCCCAGACTTCCCAACCAGCACGTTTTGTCCGTTTGACGATCAGGCCAACGACCCGCCCTTCACAGGCCGTCCACCTCATATCCATGGAACAACGACCCGGACCCCCGCGCGCGGTTCCTCGCGTGCGCCGCGACATAGATCACAAGTACGCCTTTCGGCCACCGCCAGGGGTAGATCCATTCGCCCTGCATAGCGCCACATTCCGGACAGTACGCGGCCGACCGGACACCGAACGTAATGGTGCCGTCTACACCTATGGTCGCTTGCGGGCCGCCCCTCGCTGGGCGGCCCTGTCCTTGTCGTCAACCGAGAGGCAGGCGAGCGAACCCTTGCCGGCAGCCGCATCCGTCGCACCCGTTCCCCCGCAGACCTCGCGCACGCAGGCCCCTCCGTCCGGCGATGCCTCGGGGAACGCCCCGGCCACCCCGACGGGCATCCCGGCGAACACTCCCCCGGACGCCCGGCCGGAGGTCACGGTCGTCGACCCGGTGCTGGTCAAGCGGGCAGTGAAGGCGGCGGCACTCGGCAACGCGATGGAGTGGTTCGACTTCGGCGTCTACAGCTACATCGCCGTGACGCTCGGCAAGGTCTTCTTCCCCTCGGGTAACCCCACGGCCCAGCTGCTCTCCACCTTCGGCGCCTTCGCGGCGGCGTTCCTGATCCGCCCGCTGGGCGGCATGGTCTTCGGCCCGCTCGGTGACCGCATCGGCCGCCAGAAGATCCTCGCCCTCACCATGATCATGATGGCGGCGGGCACGTTCGCGATCGGCTTGATCCCGTCGTACGCCACGATCGGCGTGGGCGCCCCGATCCTTCTGCTCCTTGCCCGCCTGGTGCAGGGCTTCTCTACGGGCGGCGAGTACGCGGGCGCCTCCACCTTCATCGCCGAGTACGCCCCCGACAAGAAGCGCGGCTTCCTCGGCAGCTGGCTGGAGTTCGGCACCCTCGCGGGCTACATAGGCGGCGCGGGCCTGGTAACCCTGATGACCGCCCTCCTCTCCACCGACGACCTCCTCTCCTGGGGCTGGCGCATCCCGTTCCTGATCGCGGGCCCGATGGGTCTGATCGGCCTGTACCTGCGGATGAAGCTGGAGGAGACCCCGGCGTTCGCCGCGGAGCTCGCCAAGGCCCACAAGGACGAACAGTCCCGCCCGAAGGTGCGGCTGCGCGAGATGGTCACGGGCCAGTGGAAGGCGCTGCTCCTGTGCATGGGCCTGGTCCTGGTCTTCAACGTCACGGACTACATGCTGCTCTCGTACATGCCGAGCTATCTGACGAGCGAGCTGAAGTACGACGAGACGCACGGGCTGCTCGTCGTGCTCGCCGTGATGGCGCTGATGATGTGCGTCCAGCCGTTCGCGGGCGCGCTGACCGACCGGGTGGGCCGCCGCCCCGTGATCGCGGCAGGCTGCGCGGGCTTCCTGCTCCTGTCCGTCCCCGCCCTGCTCCTGATCCGCCAGGGCTCGCTCTGGGCGATCGGCCTCGGCATGGCGGCACTCGGCCTGCTCCTGGTCTGCTTCACGGCGTCGATGCCGTCGACACTCCCCGCCCTCTTCCCGACCAAGGTCCGCTACGGCTCGCTCTCCATCGGCTTCAACATCTCCGTCTCGATCTTCGGAGGCACGACACCGCTGGTGGTGACGGCCCTGATCGGAGCAACGGGAAACATGATGATGCCCGCGTACTACATGATGGCGGCGGCCGTGGTGGGCGGCATCGCGGTCTGGTTCATGACAGAAAGCGCGGGCCGGCCGCTGCCGGGGTCGGGTCCGGCGGTGGAGGGGAGCCCGGCGGCGGAGGGGAGCCCCGCGGTGGAGGGAAGTCCGGCGAACGGGGCGAGGTGAGGGTTGGGGTGAGGTGAGCGTTGGGGTGAGGTGGGGCTGAGGTGGTGAGATGTTGCGGGGCGGTCCTTGCGGTGCATGGCTTCTGGTGCGGCGCATCGCTTCCGGTCCGGGCGGGCTTGGGGCTGCTGCCTCGGCCCAAGCCCGGCCTTCCAGCCCGTCCGGGCTTGGGGCCGAGGCGCCCCGTCCCGGTCTTTCCAGCCCGTCCGGCGCTTGAGGACGAACTCGGCGGAGCCGGTGATGGACGGCAAGCAAGGCCGCGCGGCCAGCTACGGCATCCAAGGCCGCGCGGCCAGGCTGAGCCAACCTCAGCAGGCCCCTCCCAGCCCGTCCGGCGCTTGAGGACGAACTCGGCGGAGCCGGTGATCGACGGTGACCAAGGCCGCGCGGCCAGCTAGAGCCGCGGGCCCACCCCATTCAGCCCGTCCGGCGCTTGAGGACGAACTCGGCGGAGCCGGTGATGAACGGCACCCAAGGCCGCGCGGCCAGCTACTGCGCCAGAGCAGGTTTTCGGGAAGGGGTGGGGTTGGGGACAAGCCCCGCAGGGGCCACCGACCACCCCGCTAAAGGCCACCGCCTACCTCGGCACACCCGCCTGCCACCCCACAAACAACGGCACCTCCCCCATCCCATCAAGCACCACAACCCCGAACGGCCGGTTAAAGGCGATCCACTCGACCCGTCGAGGGACATAAGCCCCACCAGGAGCCATCGGCACAGCCGTCACCGCCGCCGCCTCCACCCCCTCCTCCGCGACCCGCACCACAACCTCCTGCACCACCTGCGATATCGCGAGCCTCTCCGGCGACATCCCGGAGAAGTCGGCTCCCTCCCCCATAGCCCAACGCACCCCCAACGCGGCCAACTGCTCCGTCGCGTCGACCCGCGTCCGCAAGGACATCCGCGGCAGCGCCATATTGATCTGCTCGGCGTCGATCCCCGTCCACCGCCCCTCCGGCGCCCACGCCAGCGGCAGCACCTCGGCGGCCCCGGCCCCCGGCTCGCCGAGGACGAACCGCACCCGGGCCGGCGCCCGCCCGCCCTCCGCCCGGCACTTCAGCTCGACGACACTCGCACCGCCCACCGTCCAGGCGGAGTTCAGCGGAACGGGCCGGTGCATCGTGGGCACCCGGTGCCGTACACCGAGGGAGTCCGTGAAGTCCTGGTCACGCGTACCCGCCCCTTCGAAGGGGATCTCCCAACGCGCCTTGAGCGCAAGCACGTTGACGAGAAGCAGCAGCACATCCGGAGTGATCACCACCGGCAGCCGCTCGATCAGCCCCCCGGTAGCCTCCCGCACCCAAGCATCAATCCCACCCGAGCCCACGCCACCCGACCCCGAGCCGTCCGCATCCGCATCCGCATCCCCATCCGCATCCGCATCCGCGTCACCCATCGGCCCGAACCCCACATCCGGCAACGCCTCCCGATAGGCGCGGTACACCGGGCCCCTGCTCCACACCCGCGTGGCGACGGCCACCGCATCCGTACCGCCCAAGGCCCGCGCGGCAGCCGTGACCACTCCGGCAGCCTCTCCCCCCGCGACGCCGAGCAACTCCCGCAACTCCCCGGCGGTTTCCCCTCGCGCGCCCACAGCAACGGCGGCCAGCGCGAGCCACAACCCCGCGGGCGAGCACACGAAGTCCCCCGCACCGGCATCCTCACCGCGCCCCGGCCCACCCCCCGAGCCCGGCGAAGCCATCAGCGGAAGCCACCGATCGGCCAGCCCCCGGACAGCATCCACGGGCAACCCCCGCCCAACACTCACATCAGCCCCGGCCCCAGCCCCAGCACCCGCCCGGACCCCATCCCCGTACGTCATCTGAACCCCCGCAGCTCTCAGCCCTCGCCAAACCACCACGACCCGCGCCCCGCGACCCGCGACCCGCGCCCCACGCCCCACAACCCATCGACCTCAGTATGCGAGTCCCCACTGACAATCGACCCCACCCCGACTAACATCGTTAGCGAACCTAACGAGTGCCGATTGCCCCGGAAAGGCCCCCATGCCCCAGCAGCAATGGACCGCGGTGGACACGTACTTCACCGATCTGCTCGCCCCCGCCGACGAGGCGCTGGCCGCGGCCCTGCACGACAGCGACGCCGCCGGCCTGCCGCAGATCAGCGTCGCGCCGAACCAGGGCAAGCTGCTCCAGCTCCTCGCACAGATCCAGGGCGCGCACCGCATCCTGGAGATCGGCACGCTCGGCGGCTACAGCACGATCTGGCTGGCCCGCGCCCTCCCCGCGGACGGCCACCTGATCACCCTGGAGTACTCCCCGGTCCACGCCGACGTGGCCCGCGGCAACCTCGCCCGAGCCGGCCTGGACAAGCTCACCGAGGTCCGGGTGGGCCCGGCGCTCGACTCGCTCGCCGCACTCGTGGCCGAGGAGGCGGCCCCGTTCGACCTGGTCTTCATCGACGCGGACAAGGCCAACAACCCGCACTACGTGGAGTGGTCGCTCAAGCTCACCCGCCCCGGCAGCCTCATCATCGTGGACAACGTCGTACGGAGCGGCGCGGTGGTCGACGCGGACAGCACCGACGCCGGCGTGCAGGGCACGCGCGAGGCACTGCAACTCATCGCCGACCACCCGAAGTTGACCGGGACGGCCTTGCAGACGGTGGGCACCAAGGGCTACGACGGCCTGGCCCTGGCCCGAGTACTGGACTGATCCCCCGCCCGGCAGGAAAAAAATCCCACCCACCAGCCACTCCCAACCACCCAAGCTCAGCCCAACCCAACCCAGCCCTGCCCAGCCCAGCCCCCCGGGCCTCAACCCTCCAAATAAAACCCGACGTTCACGCTGCGAGGCCCGGCCCGGTCCTGAATGACGACGTCACCGGACCCGCCCCGGGGCAGCGGAGCCGTCCCCCCGTACTCAAGGGGCGCCGGCACCCCGCCCACACTGAGCCGCACCTCCGAGGCGGGCTCGGGGTGCGACCCGCGCACCCAGGTGACGGTCCAGGCCCCGTCAGGCCCGCAGCGGAACTCCAGATGGGTGCGCGAGACGAACAGCCAGTCATCCGGCGGCACAAGACGGCACACGCCGCGATCGCGCCCCACCCGCAACACGGAACCCGGCGCGCTCGGGGCGTCGGCCATGAGCATGCCCGCGGTCGCCCCCTCGTCCGCCCCGGCCAGCGAGGCCATGGTCAGCTCCAGCACGTACGCTCCCCCAGCTCTCGGCGTCCAGAAAGCGCGACGGCCGCACACGCCCCCGCGCCGCCGCATCCTATGGCGCACCTCACGTGACCGCACCGTCGCCTGGAACAATGGACGTATGACTGAACGGAAACCACCTGAGGTCAGCTTCGAGTCGTGGATCGACAAACAGATCCGCGAGGCCGAGGAACGGGGCGACTTCGCCACCCTGAAGGGCCGCGGCAAGCCGCTGCCGGCCGCCCTGAACACCACGTCGCACGACGAACAGTGGTGGATCAAACAGAAGATGGCCCGCGAGGGCCTCTCCCACCTCCCCCCGACGCTCGCCCTGCGCAAGGAGGCCGAGGACGTCCTGGCCGCGGCACCGGACGCCCCCTCCGAACGAGCCGCCCGGAAACTCGTGACGGACCTCAACGCCAAGATCACCGAGGCCCTGCGCCTGCCACCCCCGGGCCCGCCCCTGGGCCTGAAGCCGTTCGACGTGGACGAGGTGGCGCACGCATGGCGCGAACGCCACCCGGACAGGGGCTAGCCCGGCAAGCTCCGCCGGCGCCCCGACCTCAGGTCGGGTCGGTCACCGCGGCCGCACGCCCCTGCGGCAGGATGGCCTCATGAGCATCGTGAAGATCAACGTGCTGACCGTTCCCGCCGAGCAGCGGGAAACCCTGGAGAAGCGCTTCGCGTCCCGCGCCGGCGCCGTCGAGAACTCGGACGGCTTCGAGTGGTTCGAGTTGCTCCGCCCCATCGAAGGGACCGACGACTACCTCGTCTACACGCGCTGGCGCGACGAGGAGTCCTTCCAGGCGTGGATGGAGGGCCCGATGAAGGCCGCGCACCAGGGGGGCGGCGCCGCGGGCGGAGAGCGGCCCAAGCCCGCGTCGAGCAGCGCCGCCGTGTGGTCGTTCGAGGTCGTACAGCAGGCCGCGCCCAAGGGCTAGCGACCGCTGCCCGATCCCCGCCCGGCCCCGGCTCCGTCGATCGGCGCGGCACGGCACGGCGCGGCACGGCGGAAAAGCGATACCGGCGCCCGCCTGCCCCGTGGTGCCATGAGTTCATGATGTCCACCGATCGGATACTCGCCTTCGCGGCCATGTCGTTTCTGCTCATCGTGATTCCCGGGCCCAGCGTCCTGTTCGTGATCGGGCGGGCGCTGGCGCAGGGGCGCCGGGCCGCGCTGACCTCGGTGGTGGGGAACACGATCGGCGCGTACGTGCTCGTGGTCGCCGTCGCCCTCGGGGTCGGCACCGTCGTGGAGCGCTCGGTCGTCGTGTTCACGGCGCTGAAGCTGCTGGGCGCCGCGTACCTGGTGTATCTGGGGGTCAAGGCGGTGCGTCAACGCGGTTCGCTGTACGCCTCGTTCACCGGCGACGCCCCCGCCCACAGCGGCCTTCGTACGCTGTGGGAAGGGTTCGCCGTCGGTGTGGCCAATCCCAAGACCATCGTCTTCTTCGCCGCCGTGCTGCCGCAGTTCGTCGACCGCGAGCAGGGGCACGTCATGCTGCAGATGCTGCTGCTCGGCCTGGTCTTCAACGCCATCGCCCTCGCCTCCGACAGCGTGTGGGGGCTGGTCGCGGCCACCGCGCGCGGCTGGTTCGCGCACTCTCCGCGGCGCCTCTCGACCGTCGGCGGCGTCGGCGGGCTCACCATGATCGGGCTCGGCGTCAGCATCGCCGCCACCGGACGCAAGGACTGACTACCCCGGCAGCAAGGCCGCGCCGCCCCTAATTCGCTTGCGGGGCACGGCAGTCGCGTCCCGACAATGGCCCATGACCACCCGCATCGAGCACGGCACCTCCCCCACCGCCTCCTGGACCGTTGCCCCCGAGGCCGTCGGCTCCCCCGTCGCCGCCGCACTGTGGCGCGCGTACTACACCGAGGTGAGCGACCGGTACTACCTCCTCCACGAGGGGCGCAGGACCGACCCCGGAGAGCTGGAGCGCGAGGTCGCGGCGGAGACCGGCGACGACCTGCGCCCGCCCACCGGCGCACTCCTTGTCGCCCGGTACGGGGGCGAACCCGCGGGTACCGCCGGGGTGCGGCTCACGGACGACCTGCCCGGCCCTCCCACCGCCGAGCTCAAGCGCGTCTTCGTCCGCGAGGACATGCGCGGCAAGGGCGGCGCCGCGCTCCTCCTCGCCGCCGCCGAGGACGCCGCCCGCGCGCTCGGCGCCGAGCGCATCATCCTCGACACCCGCCTCGACCTCGTCGAGGCCAGGGCGCTCTACGCCCGGCACGGCTACGAGGAGAGCGAGCCGCTCACCGAGCGGATGTACGCGGAGTGCTGGTACGCAAAGAAGCTGACCTGACCTGCCCCCGCCTGACCCCTGACCCCACCCGTCCTGCCTGACCCGTCCCGACCTGACTTCCCCCCACACGGGCATGAGAGCGAGGTGGCGGCGCCGCTCAGGCCGCCACCCCGCGCTGTGGCGACCTGCCGTTGTGCGGCTGTTCGGCGTCGGAGCCGCACATCTCGGCGCCGAGCTCCTCGACGAGCTTGACCAGGTCGGTGGGCCGGTCGGGCCCCCACCAGTCGCCGAGCAGTTCGGCCAGCGACTCCTCGCGGGCCCTGGCGAGCCTGGCGACCGCCGCCCGGCCCGCGTCGGTCAGCGTCAGGCCCATGCCCTGGCGCAGGGCGAGCCTGCGCTCCTCGACCTGGCGGGACGCCGCCGTGATCACGGACAGGGGCACGGTGGTGCGCTCGGCGAGCATCGCCGGCTCCACGTGGCCGTGCCGGCTGATCCGCAGCAGGAGCCAGCTGGCGGCGGGCAGCAGGTCGTAGCCCGCCCGCTCGGTGATGCGTACGTAGATCTCGCGGCGGCCCTCCCGCGTCCCGAGGACGGAGAGCGCCCGCGCCACCTCGTCGTACGACGAACGCTCGACGGGATTGCTGGCGAGCGTCTGCGTCGGATCGGGCGCCGTGACCGAGCCGCGCAGCTTGTCCTCGCGCAGGAACCAGGCCAGGACGAAGGCGACCAGGGCCACCGGCGCCGCGTACAGGAAGACGTCCGTGATGGAAGAGGCGTACGCGTGGACGACGCCGGGTTGCAGCGCCGCCGGAAGTTCGGCGATGCCGCGCGGGTCCGCCTTCAGGGAGTCCGCGCTGACGCCGGGCGGCAGCTGCTGCCCCGCCACGGCGTCGTCGAGCTTGGTGACGAGCCGGTTGGCGAAGATCGTGCCGAAGATCGCGACGCCGAACGAGGCTCCGATGGAGCGGAAGAACGTCGCGCCGGACGTGGCGACGCCCAGATCCCCGTACGGGACCGCGTTCTGCACGATCAGCACCAGGACCTGCATGACCAGGCCGAGCCCGAAGCCGAAGACGAAGAAGTAGGCGCTCATCTCGCCCGTGCCGCTGTTCTCGTCGAGCTGGTGCAGGAGGAGCAGGCCGAGGGCCGTGATGCCGGTGCCCGCGACCGGGAACACCTTCCAGCGGCCCGTACGGCTGACGATCTGGCCGGACGCCGTCGACGAGATCAGCATGCCGATCACCATCGGCAGCATGTGCACGCCCGACATCGTCGGCGAGACACCCTGGACGACCTGCAGGAACGTCGGCAGATAGGTCATCGCGCCGAACATCGCGAAGCCGACCACGAAGCTGATGATCGCGGAGAGCGTGAACGTCCTGACCCGGAACAGTTTCATCGGGATGACCGGCTCGGCCGCCCTGCGCTCGATGGCCACGAAGGCCGCGGCGAACACGACGCCGAGCACGGCGAGCACGATGATCTGCGGCGATCCCCACTCCCAGGTGGTGCCGCCGAGCGAGGCGACGAGGACGAGGCAGGTGGCGACGGCCGCGATCAGGAAGGTGCCGAGATAGTCGATGACGTGCTTCGTCGAGCGCACCGGGATGTGCAGGGCCGCGGCGATGACGACGAGCGCGACGACACCGATCGGGAGGTTGATGTAGAAGACCCAGCGCCAGCTGAGATGCTCGGTGAAGAGGCCGCCGAGCAGCGGCCCGAGGACGCTCGTCGCACCGAAGACCGCACCGAACAGGCCCTGGTACTTGCCGCGTTCACGCGGCGAGACAATGTCACCGACGATCGCCATCGACAGGACCATGAGTCCGCCGCCGCCGATTCCCTGGAGCGCGCGGAAGCCGATGAGCTGCGGCATGTTCTGCGCCATGCCGCAGAGCGCCGAGCTGACCAGGAAGATCACGATGGCCAGCTGGAACAGCTTCTTGCGGCCGTACTGGTCGCCGAGCTTGCCCCAGAGGGGCGTCGCGGCCGTCGCGGCGAGCAGATACGCGGTGACGACCCACGAGAGGTGCTCCATGCCGCCGAGCTCGCTGACGATGGTGGGCAGCGCGGTCGAGACGATGGTCTGGTCGAGGGCGGCGAGCAGCATGCCGAGCAGCAGCGCACCGATGGAGACCAGTACGCCGCCGTGCGCGTGCGCGTCCGGTGGCCCGGGGACGGGATCTGGCTCCGGCCCCACGGGGCGGGCGCTGACGTCCTGCGTCATGGACACCTCCTGAGGACTCCCGCGTGTCCTGCGAGGGCTCTCCCTCTCCATCCTGGTCCGTGTGACCCGTTATGGCCTGTTGAAGCGTGGGTCTGCATAATCGCTGGAGTTCTCTAGGGGTGGGGTACGAAGAGTGAGCAGCACGGAAAGACGTCCGGACGGCGACGGCAGCGGCCCGGGGGGTGAGCGGCGGTGTCCTGAATGCGGTGCGTCGCGCGCAGCGGGCAGCGCGCCTGTCTGCGGCTGTACGGAACGGGCCGCCGACGCGGCACGGGACGCTAGGTCCGCGGACGCGGCCGCCGCGGAGGACTTCGATCCGCTGCGTATCCGTCCGTACGTGACGTTGCCGGAGCCCGGCCTCGCGCAGGAGCCGGCGCCCGAGCCGGCCCCCGCCCACGTTCTCCCACCGGAGGCCGCGGCTCCGCCGCGCTCGGCGGACGTGGGGCTGTTCGCGCAGGGCGGGGCGGGCGTGGACGGTGCGGGCAGCAACCTTTCCGCACCGGGAGAGGACGGCTCCGCGCCCCCTCTGCCGTACGACGACGGACCAGCGCCGCGGCGCCGCCGTGCGGGCGTGTACGCGGCCGTGAGCGCCGTGGCGGCGGTGGTCGCCGTCGCGGTGCTCGCCGCCGTCCTGCTCTCGCCCGACAAGCCGCAGCGGGAGCAGGCGCTGCCGGACGTGCCGACCCGTGCGGTGACCGGCCCCTCCGAATCCGCCACGGAGGCGCCGCCGCCCTCGACGACGTCCGCCGCACCCTCCGCGTCGCCGTCCACATCGGCGTCATCGTCCGCCTCGCCCAAGGCGAGCCCGTCCCCCGCCCCGTCCCGCTCGGCCTCGGCCAAGCCGCGGACCACCCGGCCGCCGAGCCGCTCGACGGCACGGGCGACGGGCTCGGTGGAACCGGCGTCCCCCAAGGCCGACCGCGTCCTGCGCCGCGGCGACAGGGGCCCTGAGGTCGCGGAACTCCAGGAACGCCTGCAGCAGTTGTACCTCTACATGGATACAGCCCACGGCAGGTACGACCGCCAGGTGGAGGACGCGGTGGCCCGCTACCAGTACGCCCGCGCGACGCACGGCGACGGCAGGGGGGTCTACGGCGAGGAGACGCGAGCGGCACTGGAGGCGGAGACGCGGGAGCCGTAGGGCGGCGGGAGCCGTAGGGCGGCGGGAGCCGTAGGGCGGCGGGAGCCGTTGGACGGCGGGGGACGCGGGGTGCCCTGCCGCACGGGGGACGCGGGGTGCCCCGCAGCACGGGGGAACACGGGGCGCCCTGCAGCACGGAGGAACCCGAGGTGCCCCGCAGCACGCGGGAACAGGGGGCGCCCCGCAGCCCGGGAGAACCCGAGGTGCCCCGCAGCACGGGGGAACACGGGGCGCCCTGCAGCACGGAGGAACCCGAGGTGCCCCGCAGCACGGGGCAGGCGAAGACCCCCCTCAGCCCGCGGGAACGCGAGACGCCCCCACCACCGGGAAGTGCGAGGCACCCCGCCCCAGGAGGAAACGCGAGACTCCCGCGCACCTGGGAAACGCTAGGCACCCCACCTCACGGGGAACGCCCCCACCACCGGAAACCCAAAGACGCCACGCAAGCCGCCCCCACCACGGGAAACGCAAAGACGCCAAGCAAAGCCGCCCCCACCACCAGAAACCAAAAGGCGCCCCGCACCGCAAAGGTGCAAGGCGCCGGAACCCGCAGTGGACGAGTGGACGGCCGCACAGCCGGGCGAAAGCCGCAGCAGACCAGCCAAAGGCCAGCAAAGCTCAGCCGAAGCTGAGCCGCATCCCCCCACCGGCAACCGGCTCCACCCGTACCTCCGTCAGATCGGCGACATGCACGGTGGGCCCGAACTCCCCGGCCCGGGGGCCGATCCCCACGACCCGCATGCCCGCCGCGAGCCCCGCGGCTATACCCGCACCGGAGTCCTCGAACACGACGCAGTCGGCGGGGTCGAAGCCCAGCTCGGCGGCGCCCTTGAGGAACCCCTCGGGGTCGGGCTTGCTCGCGCTCACACTCTCCGCGGTGATCCGCGTGGCCGGAAGCGCCAGCCCGGCCGCGGCCATCCGCCCGTTGGACAGGGGCACGTCGGCGGACGTCACGAGCGCGTGCGGCAGCCCTTCGAGGGAGGCCAGGAAGGCCGCCGCGCCCGGCACCGGGACGACGCCCTCCATGTCGGCGGTCTCGGCGGCCAGCATCTCGCGGTTCTCCGCGTAGTTCTCCTCCATGGGCCGCTCGGGCAGCAGCACCGCCATCGAGGCGTACCCCTGGCGGCCGTGGACGACCTTGATGACCTCGTCGAAGTCGAGACCGTGCCGCTCGGACCAGCGCCGCCAGCAGCGCTCGACCACCGCGTCGGAGTTGACGAGGGTCCCGTCCATGTCCAGGAGGAGAGCCCGGGCGGTCAGAACAGAGGCGGTCTCAGCCGTCATCGGCGTACTCCAGAGGCACAGAGGACAGAGGGGGTGCGGAGATGTCGCGGGAAAGGATCAAGGCAGCTCCGCCCGCCGGTCAGGGAACACGGGCGGAGCCACTTTGTTTCTCCACGATACAAAAAGGGGCCAACAGACGCCAGCACCGCAGGTCACACCCCTTACAGGGCATCAAGCCCCCGCCCCAGCGCCCCGACAAACCCCGAACCCCAAGGCCCGGGGCCCGACCGCCCGCCCGTCCGCCCGTCCGCCCGTCCGCCGCTCAGGCAATCGCCTCGTACAAGCTCCACACCCCGAGCCCCAGCATCAACAGCGCCGCGATCTTGGTGATGAGCGCCAGCGGCACCCGCTTCATCAGCGCCTTTCCGCCGACGATGCCGAGCCCGGCGACCGCCCACAGCGCGAGCACCGCACCGAGACCCACGGAGAGCGGGTCGTCGTACCGAGCGGCCAGGTTCGCGGTCATGATCTGCGTCAGGTCACCGAACTCCGCGACCAGGATCAGCATGAAACCCGCGCCGGACACCTTCCAGAAGCTCTGGTCCTTGGGCTCGCGGACCTCTTCCTCGTCCTCGCCGCCCTTCAGGAGCAGCATCGCCGCCCCGCCGAGGAAGAGGACGCCGGTGAGGGCGTGCAGCAGTTGCTGCGGCAGGAGCGTCAGGACGCTGCCCGCCGCCACGGCGAGCACGACATGGACGACGAAGGCGGCCGCGACCCCGGCGAAGACGTACGAGGCGCGGTAGCGCGTCCCGAGGACGAGCCCGGCCAGCGCTGTCTTGTCCGGAAGTTCGGCAAGGAAGACGACGCCGAAGACGAGCGCCGTCACGCTGATGCTGATCAAGGTTCCTCAATCGGTCGGGGCTGCCCCACCGAGAGCAATCTGTACCTCACGTACGACACCTCGGCACGGCAGCACACACGGACGTACACGGTCATGTACGTCGGGTACTGCTTGCCGAAGGTCTCGCTGGCCGACCCGGTCCGCCGCGGTACACCGCGTGGACGACGGGGCCTGCCTCCGGGCGCCGGCTCAGGCGAGCTGAGCAGTATGTCGACGGTCCGGCGAAGAGCTACTCCCCTTCTGCGCCATCCATCGTACGGGACGCACGAACACCCCGGACCAGGGTCTTTCGACCCCCCATCATGTGACCCGGGTCACTCAAATCCAACTCCCGTACGCATGAACGCACATGACACGGCGCCAGAACTCTTGAACTGAGCACCTGATTGACGCGACCCTGTCACCTGACGCACATCCGCAGGAAACCCCACCGCGTCAGCATGGCCGCCCCAACGGCCAACATCCCCCCACATCAAGGGAGTTCGTATGTCCGCTGTCTACGCGCGTCGACGTCTCGCCACGGTCACCGCCCTGACCGCTCTCACCTCCGCGGCGGCCCTCCTCACCGGCGCACCCGCCCAGGCCGCTCCCCCGGCGCCGGTCTCCGCCGCCACGGCCCGCACCTACCTGGGCCAGCTCACCGAGAAGGCAGAGGGTTCGTCCGACGGCTACAGCCGCGAGAAGTTCCCGCACTGGAGCACCCAGTCCGGCGCCTGCAACACCCGCGAGGTCGTCCTCAAGCGCGACGGCACGAACGTCCAGCAGGACTCCAGTTGCGCGGCCACGTCCGGCACCTGGAAGTCCCCGTACGACGGCGGCACCTGGACCGCCGCGTCCGACGTCGACATCGACCACGTGATCCCGCTCTCCGAGGCCTGGAAGTCCGGCGCGAGCAGCTGGACCACCGCCCAGCGGGAAGGTTTCGCCAACGATCTCAGCCGCCCCCAGCTGATCGCCGTCACCGACAACGTCAACCAGAGCAAGGGCGACCAGGACCCGGCGGAATGGATGCCGCCCACCACGTCGTACCACTGCTACTACGCCCGGATGTGGGTGGACGTGAAGCACCACTACAACCTCACGGTGAACGCGGCGGAGAAGACCAAGCTGGCGTCGGTCCTCAACGGCTGCTGAGACCAGCGGCTCGCATGAGCCGTGAGACCAGCGGCTCGCATGTGCGGTGAGACCGCCGGCTCGCATGAGCGCTGAGGTCACCGGCCTGTAACCAGCGGGAATCCCCGGAACCTCCCCACTGGCCTCCGTCGTTCCGTACCGTACGGGGCGACGGAGGAGAGTGATCATCGTGGCACGGCTGCGCCTGGGTCCACTGCTGAGGTATGTCGACGGTTCGACGGCGACGGTCTGGGTCGAGGCCGACCGCCCGTGCACCGCCGAGGTGCGGTGCGCCGACGGCTCCAAGGGCACGGCGAACACGTTCCAGATCGCGGGCCATCACTACGCGCTCATCCCGGTCACCGGGCTGCGTCCGGGCACGGAGACCGCGTACGAGGTGCGGCTCGGCGACAGCGGCGCCCCCGTGTGGCCGCTGCCGGACTCGCCCTTCCCGCCGAGCACCATCCGCACGCCCGGCGACGGCGACGACGAGGCGCTCCGGGTCACCTTCGGGTCCTGCCGCTGGGCCGCACCGCCGAGCGACGAGCACGACCCCGTCGGGCCCGACGCCCTCGACACCCTCGCCGCCCGCATCGCCACCGGCACGCCCGCCGACCGCCCGGACGTCCTGCTCCTCCTGGGCGACCAGGTGTACGCGGACAACACCTCCGAGGCGACGCGGCGCTGGCTCGCGGCCCGCCGCAATCTGAACGACCCGCCGGGTGACCAGGTCGCGGACTACGAGGAGTACACCCACCTCTACTACGAGTCGTGGCTCGACCCCGAGGTGCGGTGGCTGCTCTCCACCGTGCCCAGCTGCATGATCTTCGACGACCACGACGTCATAGACGACTGGAACACCAGCGCGGCCTGGCTCGCCGAGATGCGCGCGACGCCCTGGTGGCGCGAGCGCGTGCTGAGCGGCCTGATGTCGTACTGGGTCTACCAGCACATCGGCAATCTGCCGCCCGCCGAACTCGAACGCGACGAGCTGTACGCCACGTTGCGCTCGACACCCGACGGCACGGACGCGCTGCGCGCCTTCGCCTCCGCGTCGGACGCCGATGCCGGGGCGACCCGGTGGAGCTACCGCCGGGACTTCGGCCGCGTACGCCTGCTCATGATCGACACCCGGGCGGCGCGCGTCCTGGACGAGCAGAACCGCGCGATGATCGACCCGGAGGAGGCCCGCTGGCTGCGCGAGCAGGCGCTGGACGGCGTGGCGGGCAGAACGGGTGGCGAAATCGGGGCGGGCAGCACGGGTGGCGAAATCGGGGCGGGCAGCACGCGCGGTGGCTACGACCACCTTCTGATCGGTACGTCGCTGCCCTGGCTCCTGCCGCACCTCATCCATGACGCCGAGGGCTGGAACGCCGCGCTGTGCCGTGGCGAGCGAGGGGCGCGCTGGGCCCGCTTCGGCGAGAACCTGCGTCGGCGTTCGGACCTGGAGCACTGGGCGGCGTTCCCCGCGTCCTTCGACGCCCTGACCTCCCTGATCGCCGAGGCGGGCACGGGAGCGGGCGCCCCGGCGACGGTGTGCGTGCTCTCCGGCGACGTCCACCACGCGTACATCGCGGAGCCCACGTGGCCGGACGGCGGCGGTCCCGAATCCCGCGTCCTGCAGCTGACGTGCTCCCCCGTCCACAACTCCATCCCCGCGTCGATAAAACTGGGCTTCCACTTCGGCTGGAGCAGGGTGGGCCGGGCGCTGGGCCGCCGCTTCGTACGCCACGGCCGTTCGGCACCGGCAGCCATCAACTGGCGCAAGACAGGCGGGCCTTGGTTCGGCAACCAGCTCATGACGCTGACGTTGCGGGGCCGCTCGGCCCACGTGCGTCTCGACCAGGCGCAGGTGGTGAAGGGCGTGGGCACGCACCTGAAGACGACCCAGGAGTCACAGCTCTCTTGACGCGGCGGGGGCGTGGCTCACGGGTTCGCGAGACCTCGTGAGACCCCTCAGGCCCCTTTGTTTTCCATAACCCCCCATAGGACACAGGCGCTTCACACACCTCACGTGACACAGGACACACCTGTCCGGTGATCCTCCGCTGCGGGGTTCGCCTTCCGGTGCCGCGGCGGCATGATGAGGCGGACCGTCCGCTTCCATCGCCCTCAACACCCCGCATCCCCCACCGCCCCTTGCAATGCCCGGGAGTCACGCCTTTGTCCGCACCATCCGCATCGGCCGCACCGGACCATGACGTCGCAGACGCAATCGCAGACGCAGAGGCAGTCGCAGTCGCCGTCGTCGGCGCGGGGCCCCGCGGGACGAGCGTCCTCGAGCGCCTCTGTGCCTCGGCAGCCGAACTCCTGCCGCCGGGAGCACGGCTGACGGTCCACGTCGTCGACCCCTCACCCCCGGGGCCGGGGCGTGTCTGGCGGACCGCCCAGCCGGCCGAGCTCCTCATGAACACGGTCGCCTCCCAGGTGACCCTCTTCACCGACGAGAGCGTCGACTGCGCCGGACCGATCCGGCCGGGGCCGAGCCTGTACGCGTGGGCCGCCGCCGGGCACGCGCCGGGGCTCGGCCCGGACGACTACCCGACGCGCGTCTGCTACGGCCGCTACCTGGAGTGGGTCTTCGCCGAAACCCTGCGCGCCGCGCCCGGATCGGTCCGGGTCGAGGTGCACGCGGCGCGCGCGGTGCGGCTGGACGGCCCGAGCGACGGCCCCCAGTCCCTCGTGCTCGACAGCGGTCGCGAACTCACCGGGCTCGGCGCCGTCGTCCTCGCCCAAGGGCACCTCCCCGCGGTGGGTGACGCCACGCAGGAGCAGTTCGCCGCGCACGCCGCGCGCCACGGCCTCCGCCACATACCACCGGCCAACCCCGCCGATGTGGACCTCTCGGCCATCGCCCCCGGCGAGCACGTCCTGCTGCGCGGGCTCGGCCTCAACTTCTTCGACCACATGGCGCTCCTGACGCAGGCGCGCGGCGGACGCTTCGTCCCCGCGCCCGGGGGCGGGCTGCGCTACCAGCCCTCGGGGCACGAGCCGAAGCTGTACGCGGGGTCGCGGCGCGGCATCCCGTACCAGGCACGCGGCGACAACGCGAAGGGCCCGTACGGACGTCACGAACCGCTCGTCCTGACCCCCGACGTCATAGCCCGTTTCCGCAAGCGCGCGGACAGCGGCGACGCCCCGGACTTCCTCGACGATATATGGCCGCTGGTCGCGAAGGAGGTCGAGACGGTCTACTACACCGCCCTCGTGCACCCCGCCGGACGCGGCGAGGAGTTCCGGGACGCGTTCCTCGCGGCGCCACACCGCAGCCCTCAAGAAGAGCGAGTCCTGGCCGAGTTCGGGATTCCCGGGACCGCGCGCTGGTCCTGGGACCGCCTCGCGCAGCCGCATTCCGGCCGTAACTTCCGTTCCCCGGACGACTTCCGCGCCTGGCTGCTCGCGTATCTGCGCGAGGACACCGCGCAGGCCGCGCTCGGCAATGTCGCGAGCCCCCTGAAATCAGCCCTGGACGTGCTGCGCGACCTGCGCAACGAACTCCGCTTGATCCTCGACCACGGCGGCCTGTCCGGGACCTCACGCCGCGAGCACCTGGACCGCTGGTACACGCCGCTCAACGCCTACCTCTCGATCGGCCCGCCCCGGCGCCGGATCGAGGAGATGACCGCGCTCATCGAGGCGGGCGTCCTCCATGTGCTCGGCCCGCGTCTCGACGTGCGCCCCACCGCGGACGGGACGTACCTCGCGCACTCACCCGACGTACCGGGGTCGGCTGTGTCGGTCACCACAGTGATCGAGGCCCGGCTCCCCGAACCGGACGTGCGGCGCACCGCGGACGAACTGCTCGGGCACCTCCTGAGGACCGGGCAGTGCCGCGCCCACGTCGTCGACGGCCACGAAACCGGAGGCGTCGACGTCACGCCTCGCCCTTATCACCTGATCAACCGTCAAGGTCGTGCGCACGTAAGGCGGTACGCGTTCGGCGTGCCCACCGAGGGCGTGCACTGGGTGACGGCCGCCGGGGCCCGGCCCGGTGTCGACTCGGTGACCTTGTCGGACGCGGACGCGGTGGCGCGGGCCGTGCTGCGAACGGCGGCGGGCGTCGCGAAGATCCCGTCGGCGAGGGGAGTGATCCCGTCCGCAGGGGAAACGGAATCGCCCGAATGGCCAGATGTTGAACTTGCAAGCATTGATTAGGTTCACCTAACCTTGGGCCTCCACTCGGTTACCGTCCCCGAAAACCGAAGGAGTCCCCCACCATGACTGGACGTCTCAACAGCGCCCAGCCCTACGCCCTCGGGCTTTTCCGCATCGTCATCGGCCTGCTCTTCGCCTGCCACGGCGCCGCCTCGCTCTTCGGAGTGCTCGGTGGCGCGATGGGCGGCGGCACGGTCGACGCGGGCACCTGGCCCGGCTGGTACGCGGCCGTCATCCAGCTGGTCGGCGGCGGCCTGGTCGTCCTCGGCCTCGGCACCCGCGCCGCCGCGTTCATCTCGTCCGGCTCGATGGCGTACGCCTACTTCAAGGTGCACCAGCCGGAGGCCCTGTGGCCGATGCAGAACGGCGGCGAGGCCTCCGCGATCTTCTGCTGGGCCATGCTCCTGCTCGTCTTCACCGGCTCGGGCGCGCTCGGCCTGGACCGGCTCTTCGCCTCGCGCGGCGAGAGCGCCGACAAGGCCGCCTCGGAGCGGACCCCGGTGGCCGCCTGACCCCGGTGGCCGCCTGACACGGGTGGCCGCCTGACGCGGACGCGCGCTCAGGTGCACCTGTGACGGTGCCCCCTTCCTCGTACGCGTACGAGGAAGGGGGCACCGTCACGTCTGCATCGTCAGCCCCGTCGCGCGCCCCGGGAGTGTCATCGCTCCCCCGAGGGCCTCAGTGGGTGGGAAGGAACGGCACCGTGAAGCACGCCACCCGCTCCCCCGCGCCGCCCCGCTCGCGGTGCAGCACGACGGATCTGGCCTCACCCGGCCGGAACTCCCAGTCATGGCGGGCCGTCGCCGTACCCGAGCCGTCCGTGCCCGCGGTGAAGTCCAGCCAGACCTCGTTCTCCGCGTTCACGTAGGCCGGGTCCTCGGAAGGCTGGACCGGGTCCTTGCGGTGCTGGTAGTGCCCGCCTGCCGCCTCGGGGTCGACACCGCACGGCTTCTGGTGCACGTGTGCGCCGTACGCGTGGCCAGGCTGCATTCCCTTCACCCGGAGCGTGACCGACATGTCGTTCGGCCTGCCTCGCTGGTCGATCTCGATCTGGGACCCGGCGGGAACCAGCTTCGTGTCGTAGGTGACCGCCCACACGTACATGGAGGCCGCGGGCGGTGCGAACCGCCCCCCGACCTTCATCTCGTAAAAGGGCGCACCCTGGTGCGAGGGCACTCCCTCGTCAAAGGGCGCACCGCCACCGGCCGTGCCACCGCCCGCTGCGAGCACCGCCGTTGCCACGGCCCCGGCGAGCATTCCTGCCACCATCGCCCCGCTCCTTCCGTACCGTCCGCCGACCTGCCGGTCGCTTGAGTTGGTGATGATGTTGGTACGGGACTTCGGCGCGGTATGCCCCATCGGGGGCGGCAGCCGGGTGAACGTGATGTAGCGAACATATGAGCCCCCCGTGGATCTCCGCGGACGGGCGCGGCGTACGCTGTACAGCTGTCACCAAGCCGCCCCTGCCGCTCCCCCGCGACGTCGCGGCAGTCAAGTCGTCGGCCGGGGAGTTACGGGGAATTTCGGTGCTTGAGAATCTGGGCTCACTGACCAGCAGCCCGTGGATCTACGCGGTGGTCGCGCTCTCCGTGCTCTTCGACATCGTCGTGCCCGTCCTGCCGAGCGGCGTCCTCGTCATCACGGCGGCCACGGCGGCCGCAGCGGCGGGCACCAGCGCGCAGAGCGTGCCGCACGCCGTCCCCGACATCCTGCTCCTGCTGCTCTGCGCGGCCACCGCCTCAGTCCTCGGTGACCTGGCCGTCTACCGCCTCGCCTGGCGCGGCGGCGACCGCCTGGACCGGGCCATCGCCCGCTCGCGCCGCCTGACCACCGCGCAGGAACGTCTCGGCGCGGCGCTTTCCCGGGGCGGCGGCGCCCTGGTCGTCATCGCGCGCTTCGCCCCCGCGGGCCGCTCGATCGTCTCGATCGCGGCGGGAGCCGCACACCGCAAGGTGCGCGAGTTCCTGCCCTGGTCGGCGTTGGCGGGGGTGGCCTGGGCGGGATACAGCGTCGCGCTCGGCTACTTCGGCGCGCAGTGGCTCGGCGCGACGTGGCTGGCCACGGGCGTCTCCCTGCTCGCGCTGTTCGCGGCGGGCGCGGGGGCGGCGTTCCTGGTCCGACGGCCGCGGACCGCGACGGCTACGGCCACGGCCACGGCGGGCACGCCTGCGGCGACCGCGGCGAATTAAGCCGCCGGGGCTTCCTCGGGCGCCTGCTCGGCGGCCCGCGGTTTGCCTCCTCCGCGCACCTCGATCCCGGCGAGCAGCTCGGCGGTGGCTTCGGCGACCGCGTCCACGGCACGGTCGAAGACCTCACGGTTGTGCGCGGCCGGGGCACGGAACCCCGAGACCTTGCGCACGTACTGGAGCGCGGCGGCCCGGACCTCCTCCTCGGTGGCGTCCTCGGGGATGGCGGGCGGACGGAGCGTCTTGATGCTGCGGCACATGCCTCCAGCTTGCCGCGAGTGTGCCGCGCGCGGGAAGTCGTGCGGAAAGTCGTGCCTGCGGTCGCTCAGAAGTCGTGTCGCGACCGCGAGAGCCCTCGCACTCGTAATTCGAACAGGAGTAGCATTACGGGGTGCCTGCAACCCCTGCATACGACTTTCCGGACGACCTCCTCGCGGGTCAGGAGGAACTGCACCAGGTCCGGGCCGAGCTCCTGGCCCTGCTGAAGCGGCTCCCCTGGTCGGTCACGCCCCTCGACGGCTTCAGCGACGACCACGGCTGGCGGAAGGTGGAGCGCCCCGCCTCCCCCGGCTGGACCCCGGACGAACAGGCGGAGGTCGAGAAACTCCGGGCGCGGGAAAGGGAGTTGGCGGTGTTTGTCACTTGTCACCGCTTCTGGGAACAGCTGACGGGACCCGACGCGGTGGCGGCTCGCGCACGGCTCAAACACATACACGAGAAAGTCATTGACACCGGGTGACGGCGGGCGTTGACTCCCCCTACGCCGAGGAGGTGCTGCCATGAATTTCTGGTTGGTCGTCCTGCTCCTTGCACTGGTCGGCCTGGGTTTCAGCCAGCCGCTTCTGTGGCTGGCCGCTGCGGCGCTCGTCTTCTTCATGGTCCAGCAGTACGACCGCGGGGGCTCGGGCAAGAGCAGCAGCGGAAGCGGTGCGGGCGCGGCCCCTGGTGGCGGGGGTGGCGGAGGAGGCGGAGGCGGCGGCTTCCCCAAGACCTACCGCGACTACCGCATCCGCAAGGAACGCCAGGAGCGCTGGGACCGCAGGTACAGGCGCACGCACCCGGGTTCCGGCCGCTGAGCGGACCGGTCGCCCCAGGGCGGCCGTGCCCGCCGACGCGACCTGTCGTCGGGCCGCGCGCCAACGGCGGCGACCACGACACCGGTTACGGTCCCGGCGCCGCCCGCGTCTACCGGCGCATCCGCAAGGACGCCTACGCCGGCAACTGGACGACCCGGGCCAGGAAGCTGTTCCGCGTCGGCGATTCACCCACGGGCCACGAACAGGCCTGACGTACGCGGACACCGCACCGCAGCGCCCGCGATCAACAGCGCCTGCCCTCCCCCCTCTCCCCGACTCCCCCCCCTGAGCGCCGCCCCGCCTCAGCCTCCGAGCGGCGCTCCGGCGGGAAGCCCTCCGAGCGGGGCCCCGGCGGGAAGCCCCCCGAGCAGTGAGACCGCGCTCTGTGCCGCGCCCTGCGCCGCGCGGTCGACCGTGGACGTGACGGCCGAGGGGTTGTTCGCCCGCAGCTCCCCGGTGGCAGGGTCGACGGCGACCTGGTCGAGGGGGTTCTGCACGTCCTCCAGGCCCGACGTGACGCGCGCGACGGAGTCGAGCAGCGCCCCGGCATCGGCGGGCGGCTGCGACGCGGCATGCTCGGCGTGCGCGGCGGAAGCGGTTCCCAGCGCGAGACCGACACCGAGGAGACCGGCGGTGGCCTTGGCGATCTTCATGAGATGAATCCTTTCCGGCGAGGGCCCCACACAGGCCATGCCGAACTCTTCAACTCACCCAAGATCCCCAAAGTTCTGGACGACCACCCGATCGATCGGGCGGCAGTCCCGCGGTGGCGCCCTCCGGTCGGCAGGCGGACGATGGAAGGTAAGGGGTCGGCTGGTGATGACGTCGGCCGTGGGCCCCGCGGCGACTCCAACTGACTCCGGACATGTGGGCGGGGCCCGGACGGAGGAAGTTGTCATGATCGAGGTCAAGGCGGTCGAAAAGCCGGACGAGCGGCGCGATTTCCCTCGCGGCCACCTCGAAGCTGTCCATCTCACGGGACTGGACTTCGCCGTGGGCACCTTCGAGCCCGGCTGGCGCTGGTCCGAATCCGTCGCCCCGCTCGCGGGCACGGAGAGCTGCCAGATCCACCACAACGCCTATGTCGTCAAGGGACGTATGCACGTCCGCATGGACGACGGAGGCGAGGCCGAGGTCGGCCCGGGCGACGTCTTCGTGTGCCCGCCCGGCCACGACGCCTGGGTGGTCGGCGAGGAGCAGGTCGTGGTGTACGACTTCGCGGGAGGCATGGCCCAGGAGTACGCGAAGGCGGACGGAAACTAGCCGTTTTGCAAAAGCACCGGCCCAGTCGTCGAGGGTTGTCCGACTCCGTCGCGTTCCGATGCCGCCCCTCTCGCCTCCGGGCGGGCGGGGCGGCATCTGCTGGTGCTGCTGCGACTTCTGGTGCTCAAGTCACTGCCGTCCCGATCTCAGGTTTAGCCCTGCGGTAACGAAGGGACTCTCCAACTCGACTTCGGCATAACGTGGTTGTTGAGAGAGGGGGCCCCGTCCATGCAGAACAAATCCGTGATCCTCGTCGTCGACGACCACAAGGACACCCTCTTCGCGTTGGAGAGCGCCCTGGCCCCTCTCGGCTATCCGCTGGTGAGCGCGACCAACGGCGACGACGCGCTCAGGGTGGTGCTGCGCGGAGACGTCGGGCTCATCCTGCTCGATGTGCGCATGCCGGGCGTGAGCGGTCTCGACGTCGTGCGCTACGTACGGCGCCTGGACCAGACGCGCGCCATACCCATCGTCCTGCTCACCGGTTTCGACGTCAGCCGCGAGGTCGCAGCGGCCGCCTTCCTGCTCGGTGTGGCGGACGTGGCCCTCAAGCCCATCGACCCGCTGACGCTGCGCACGAAGGTCCGCTACCTCTTCGACACCTACGAGCAGCTGAAGACCATGCGGCAGCAGATCGAGGCGCTCCAGGCCCAGTTGAGGGCCGGAACCGTCAAACCGACGAACGACAGCCACTCGGAACCCGGCTGGACACCCAGCCCCCAGGTGGAGACCTGACGCCGGCCCCCAGGCGGAAAGCCGGCGCGAGGAGCCACGTGACGCGACAGGGCCCCCACGCACACGAAACCGGCCCCCCGTCCGATCAAGGACGGGAGGCCGTTCCTGCCGCTTGCCTGCACGGCGTCACTGTGGGCGCGGACGGTTTCGAACCGCCGACATCTGCCTTGTAAGGGCAGCGCTCTACCGCTGAGCTACGCGCCCGGGATGTTTCGACAGCCTACCTTGCCTGCGGCCCCGGGCCGCAAACGCGTGCGGGAGCGGTCCCCGGCCGGTGGGGGCGCGGATGTTTCCGCCCGCAGCGAAGACGGCAAAGTCTCGGGGCGCAGCGCGAACTAACCGGCCCGTGTGTTCGTCATTAACCGGTGGGAGAATGTGACACCGGGCAAGGCGGATGACAGCACGGGAGAGGGATAGTGACGGCGACACCTTCGCAGCCGTACACACCGGACACGTCGGATAGATCAGCACTGCCGGACGAGGATGTGCGTCGCTGCGGGAGCGTGCGGCCTCATTCCCGCCCCGCGTCCCGTTCCCGCCCCGCGCCCGGTTCCGGCCCCGCGCCTGGTTCCCGCCCCGAACCCCGTTCCCGCCCCGGCCTCCGCCCGAGCCCTCTGCGTGACGCCGTGGCGCTCGTCCTCCTGCCTCTCCCCCTCCTCGCCCTGGCCATCCCCGCCGCCTTCGCGGGCGGCGGCACCCGGCGGTGGTTCGGCGGGCGCGGGGAGAGCGTGCGGGCCGACGCGCAGGCCGCCAAGGACGCGGCGGCCGCGGCCTTCTACGAGCTGGACACCGCCCAGCGGGATCTGCGCATCTCCATCGAGACCATCGTCGCCGTCGACTCCACGCCCGCCGCCCGGCGTGCCGTGTCCGACTTCGAGGCCATCGGGCGGCGGATCGACGAGGCCAGCCACCAGTACATCAGCGCGGTGGACGCCCACGATCTCGACCGCGACGACCTGGAGGCCTCCGTCGCCGCCCGCGCGCGGACCGAGCTCACCGAGGCCAAGGCCGAGCTGGACAAGGCCAAACAGGACCTGGACCGGTTCCAGCAGGGGCTCGGCCCGCTGCTCGACAAGGCGGAGACACAGCTCGCCCGGCTCGCCCCGGCCGTCGAGCGCGCCCGCCAGACCCTCCTCGCCGCCAGCAACGCCCTCGACGCCGTGCGAGGCGCCGGGCTCAAGGCCGACGATCTCGCCGCCCGCCTGGCCGCCCTCGGGCCCGAGCTGACCAAGCTCAACCAAGGAGCGGGACAGCACGGCGTGCCGGAGACGCTGCAGCGCGCCGACCGCGTCCTGCGGGACGCCGACGCCGTGCGGGCCGAGGCCGAGCGGCTGCCCGAGCGTGCCGCCGAGATCGACCGCCGCCTCGTCTCGCTGCGTACGCGCGCGCAGGCCCTCACCACGCGCAGCGGCCAGGTCGAGCCGGTCCTCAGCGAGCTGCGGCGGCGCTTCACCGTCGCCTGCTGGCAGGACCTCCAGCGCGTGCCGGACCAGGCCGCGGAGAACGTGCGCCAGGCCGAGATCAAGCTCAAGGAGGCCCGCCAGGCGCGCGACGAGCAGCGCTGGCCGGACGCCACGTCCTTGCTCTCGACGGTCCGCGCCCTGCTGAACTCGACGGACGAGGCGGTCTCGGCCGCCGGCGACCGGCTGCACCGGCTGAACGCGGTGGCGAAGGACCCCCAGCAGGAGATCGAGCGCACCCGCTTCGCGATCCGCGACGCCCAGCGCCTGGCCATGGCGGGACGCCAGACCCCGGAGCAACGTCACGCCCGCCCGCTGGACGAGTCCGTCGCCCGACTGGACCGCGCGGTGGCCTCCCTGGAGGGGCGCCACCCGGACTACTGGCACTTTCTGACCGAGACCGAAGGCGTGCGGCAGGCGGTGGGCCGCGTGGTCACCCAGATCAGGGAGGAGCGCGGGCAAGGGGCCTGAGGGCCCAGGGGGCGCAGGGGCGGGCGTGCCCCGAGGGCGCCTGGTGGCGGTCCGTGGCCCGCGGGCGGATCCTGGAGCTACGTACGCCGACATCGGGAGGCGGACATGGCCACGCACGTACTTCACCCAGGGACGAAGCGGCCCAGGCGGCGCGTCACGCTGAACGAACACCTGCCCGTCGACCACCGTCTCAGCACGATCTACCGCGTCGGCGCGGGCCTGATGGGGCTCGTCCTGATCGCGTTCGGCATCCTCGGCCTGATCGACAAGGTCGGCTTCTTCGACACCGGGGGCGACACCGTCGCCGGTCTGAACACCAACGGCGCGCTCAGCGTCCTGTCGATCTGTGTCGGGCTGCTCCTGCTCGTCGGCATGGTGATCGGCGGCAACTTCGCGTCGACGCTCAACATGATCCTCGGCTGCGCCTTCATCCTCAGCGGCTTCGTCAACCTCGCCCTCCTCGACACCGGCTTCAACTTCCTCGCCTTCCGCATCCAGAACGTGCTGTTCAGCTTTGTGGTGGGCGTCCTGCTGATGATCTTCGGGATGTACGGGCGGGTCGGCTCGGCCCTGCCGCACGACAACCCGTACTGGCGGGCACGCCACCCCGAACAGGTGCGGCACGCGGGGCGCGGGCAGGGGAGCCGCCGCCCGGAGCCGAGGTCCAAGGTCCCCGGCACCGAGACCTAGGGTCCGTGGGCAGGGCCCTGGCCCTGAGCAGGCACGCTGATCCCTCTGTGCGAGCCTTGGGGCATGTCGGACCTCACCACTGCCTTCAGTTCAGCCCTGCGGACCCGGCGCCTGGTCGCCATCGTGCGCGGCACCGACGCGGAAGCCTCCTTCCGTACGGTCATGGCGCTCGTCGAGTCCGGTGTCCCGCTCGTCGAGGTCTCCCTCAGCGGCGCGGACACCCTGGGCGTCCTGCGGCGAGCGCGCGCCGAGCTGGGCGGCGAGGCCTGGCTCGGCGCGGGCACGGTCCTCACCGCGGACGACGCACGGCGCGCCGCGGACGCGGGGGCGAACCTCGTCGTGACGCCGGGGCTCGGAGCCGGAGTGGACGAGGCGCTGCGGCGTGAACTGCCCGTGGCGGCAGGGGTGCTGACCCCCACCGACGTGATCGCGGCGAGCGCGGCCGGCGCCACCGCCCTGAAGATCTTCCCGGCTTCGGCGATGGGCGGCCCCGCCTATCTCAAGGCGCTGCGGGCCCCCTTCCCCGACCTCCCCTTCGTACCGGTGGGCGGCGTGGACGCGGCCGCCGCCGAGGAGTATCTGGCGCTCGGCGCGGTCGCGGTCGGCGTCGGCTCCCCGCTGATCGGGGACGCGGCGGACGGCGGCGACCTGGACGCGCTGCGCAAGCGCGCGGCGCAGTTCGTGGCGGTCGCGGGGTCCGGCCGATGAGCGCCATGGCTCACGGGAGTGCCGCCGATGTCCTCACCCTCGGCGAGAGCATGGTCGCCCTGCGCGGCAGCGGCCCGCTGAAGCTGGGCGGTTCGATGGACGTGTCCGTCGCGGGCGCCGAGTCGAATGTGGCCATCGGGCTCGCGCGCCTCGGCCACGCGGCGCGGTGGGCGGGCGCGGTCGGCGACGACGAGGCGGGCGAGCTGGTGCTGCGCACGCTGCGGGCCGAAGGCGTGGACGTCAGCGCCGCCACGCGTGATCCGGACGCGCCCACGGGCCTGATCCTCTTCGAACCCCGGCTGCCGGAGGTGACCCGCGTGCACTACTACCGCGCGGGCTCGGCCGGTTCACGCCTCGCGGCGACGGCGGTCGAGGCCGCCTTCGCCTCCTCCGGCGCGCCTCGGGTCCTGCACCTCACCGGCATCACCCCGGCCCTCGGCCCGTCCGCACGCGACGCGTGCCGCCGCGCCCTCGAACTGGCCCGGGAGCACGGCACGACGGTCTGCCTCGACGTCAACTTCCGCTCGCGGCTGTGGAGCGCGGAGGAGTCCGCCTCGGTCCTGCGCACCTGGATGCCGTACGTGGATGTCCTCATCGCGTCGGACGACGAACTGCCGCTGTGCGTACCGGAGACGAAGGGCGCAGGTGAGGCCTCCGCCCTGGCCGGGGAGCTCCTCGCCCAGGGCGTCCGCGAGGTCGTCGTCAAGCTCGGCGCCGACGGGGCCACCACGTACGACGCCGCCGGGGAGCTGTACGCTCCGGCGCGCCCGGTGCGGGCGGTGGACGCCGTGGGCGCGGGGGACGCGTTCGTCGCCGGATACCTGTCGGCGCTGCTCGACGGGGAGGACCTGGCGGGGCGCCTTGACCGGGCCGTGACCACGGGCGCCTTCGCCGTGGCGTCGTACGGGGACTGGGAAGGCGCGCCCACGCGGGCGGAGCTCGGGCTGCTGGGGGCGGGGCCCGGGACCGTGGTGCGCTGAGCACCCTTTCTCAGGCAGACCGGCCTGCTCCCGAAAAAAGCTGGCCCGCTAGCCGCAGCAGCCTCCGCCACAGCAGCCGCCTCCGCCGCCACCGCCGCCCGGGGCGGGGGCGGGCGCCGAGGCCGAGCCTCCGACGGCCACCGTGGACAGCAGCTTCACCGTGTCCTCGTGGCCGGCGGGGCAGGCCGCGGGGTCGGCGGACTCGGCCATCGGGCGGCTCAGCTCAAAGGTGTCGCCACAGGAACGGCAGCGGTACTCGTATCGGGGCATGGGCCAAGGCTAGCGGCAGCGCACCCGCCGGTGGTCAGCCCTCGGCAGGATCGGCGGGATCTTGTCCGAGGAACCGCCGCAGGATCTCCTCCCCCGCCGCGACGCCGCGTTCCGGCAGCACGGTGAGCCCCGGCCCCGTCCAACCCGTGTCCGCGAGCTCGCCGTGCCCCGGGCGCCAGGAGCGGTCGGCGGCGAGCAGCAGATCGGCGTCGAGGAGCGAGTCACCGGCGGCGAGGATCTCGTCCGCGCCGATACGGCGGGCCACCTCGCGCACCGCCGCGCTCTTGGTCAGCGGCTTCGGCACGGCGTAGATCTTGCGACCCTGCAGCGAGACGGTCCAGCCGCGCTCCTCCGCCCACACGGCCAGCTCCTTGACCCACTCCTTCGGCAGCAGGGAGCGCTCGACGACCAGGTAGGCGAAGAGGTCCTCGGCCACCCGTTCCTTCAGGAGCCAGGCCGGGTCGGCGGTGCGCACCATGTGCGCGCGGACCTCGTCGAGCGTGGCGCACTCGGCGGCGAGCCGCCGGTCCACGTCCGCCCGCCACGCGGTGTCGGTCACCCCGTCCACCAGCAGATGTCCGCCGTTGGCGCAGATCGCGAACTGTGGTGCGGGGCCCGGCAGATGGATGCGCCCGTACTGCTCGCGCGTCCGCGTGGTGGTCGGCACGAAGACCGTGCGGCGGCCCACCTCGTCGAGGAGACCGGCGGCGGTCTCGGTGACGTACGACAGCGGCTTGCTCTCGTACACCTCGACGCAGAGCAGGCGTGGCGCCTGGGCGTCGGGCATGGTCAGGCCCAGGGCTGCGGCCGAGTAGATGAGGGTGCGGTCGAGGTCGCTGGCGACCAGGAGCTTGCGAGAGGTGCTCACTTGGCGGCCACCGCCTTGCCGTCCGTGCCGGTGGCTCCGCGCGTGAACTGAGGGTGGATCAGTCCGACGCAGGTGTAGGGGAGTTCGTCCACTTCCTCGACCGGCACGCCGCGCTGCTCCGCGAGGAGTCGTACGTGATCGAGGTCGGCCCCCGCTCCCGCGCGCGCCAGGATCTTCCAGGGGACGCGCCGCAGCAGGACGCGGGTCGTCTCGCCGACGCCGGGCTTGACCAGGTTCACGTCGTGGATGCCGTACTCCTCGCTGATCCGCTCCACGGCGGCCCAGCCCTCCCAGGTCGGCGCCCTGTCGACCGAGAGCAGCTCCTTGACCTGGGCGTCGACGGCGTCGGCCACCTCGTCGAAACGGCCCGTGACGGCGTCCAGGAAGTCGAGGGAGACGTCGCCGTCCGCGAGCTCGCGGTAGAACTTCGCGCCGTGGAAGTCGTCGGGACCGACGAGGTCCGCGCGCAGCACGGTGCGCGATATGAGGCCGGACACCGTCGAGTTGAGGCAGGCCGAGGGGATGAGGAAGTCCTCGCGGGTGCCATAGGTACGGACGCAGGAGCCGGGGTCGGCGAGCACCGCGATCTCCGGGTCGAAGCCGGCCGGACCGCCGGACTCCTCGAACTCCCTCACCGCGTCGGCGAGTTCCCGTGTAATCGCGCCCTTGCCCGTCCAGCCGTCGACGAAGACGACGTCGGCCGTGTCGTGGTGGGCGGCGAGCCACCGCAGCGCGTTGGCGTCGATGCCGCGTCCGCGGACGATCGACACGGCGTAGTGCGGCAGGTCAAGGCCGTGCCGGTGCTGCGCCCAGCGCCGCATCAGTACGCCGACGGGCGTGCCCGCGCGGGCCAGTGAGACCAGGACGGGGCGGGGCGACCGCTCGGCGAGCACGGTCTCGGTGACGGTGCCGACGGCCTGCGCGATGCGGGCGGCGGAGGTGCCGAGCGCGGCGCGGAACAGCTCCTGATACTGCGGGCTCGGCTGGTACTCGACCGGCAGCGACTCGGCGTAGTGGGCGCCACCGCTCTGTATCGCCTCCTCGCGCTCCTCGGTGGGCGCCTCGAGACGTACGTCCGAGAGGTCCTGGAGCAGCCAGCCGACATCTTCGGCCGCGTACGAGGAGAAGGCGGGGCCGCGGAGGGGCTCGGGCAGCATGGAGGGCCTTTCGGGGACGTGCTCGGTGACGTGTTCAGGGGTCTGCTCGGGGATGTACGAGGGCACGACGGCGAGCAGCACCTGCGGAGCGTGCGCGGCGAGCCGCGCCAACAGCCCGTCGGGGGCGTGGAGTTCGGGGCGGTCGCCCACGGAGTCGACCACGAGGACGATCGCGTCGAAGCCGCCGCCCGCGACGTTGTACGCGTACCGGTCGCCCGGCCCGTCGGCGGGGGCATCGTGCGCGGGGAAGACGAGGCGGCTGCGTATCGCGTAGCCGGGGTCGTCGACGGCGAGGACGGGCGAGCGCGTGGTGGTGGAGTACCGCACCTCCGCGCTCCCGGCGGGCAGCCGCTCCTCCAGGGCCACGCCCAGGGCCAGCGGCGCGTACATCAGCTCCTCGAAGCCGAGGACGAGGACCCGGGCGGGAACGCGGCCGGGACCCGCGGTGGCCTTGGGCCCGGCTGCCGGAACCAGCGCCTTCGCGAGCCGGTCGGCCATCCCCGGCAGCGCCGCCTCAAGGGCCGTCCGGTGCTCGGGGGTGAACCCGTGGCGCCCGCCGTCCGGCACGCCGGCGGGCCAGCCGATGTCGACCCGGGTGACCGTGCCGCCCTCCTCGCGCGGGGCGGGCAGCGCCGAGGCCTCGTACTCCTCGACCAGCGCCTGCCCCTTCTCCAGGACGCCGTCCGGCAGGCTGACCGTGCCGGACGCCATGGTGATCAGGTCGACCCGCGCGCCGATCTCCCGGGCGAAGTCGGCCAGGCGGCCCTGGTCCCGCGGGGAGCGCATGTCCACGAGGGCCACGATGACGTAGCGCTCGCGCGGGTGCAGCTCGTGCAGGGCGCGGATGGTGTTGAGGACCGTGTTGCCGGTGGAGAACTCGTCGTCGACGAGCACCAGCGGGCCGTCCCTGGTGAGCAGCCGGGGGTCCTCGGGGAGCAGCAGGTGCGAGGTCGCGTGCGAGTGGGACTCCTCGAAGCCGCCGGCCCGGCGCACGGAGTCGACCGGGCGGCGCGTGGAGTGGAGGTAGGGCGCGAGGCCGATGCCGTCCGCGACGCAGTGACCGAGGCCGGTCGCCGTCTCCGCGTACCCGAGCACGACCGCGCGCCGGGCCTCCGCGTCGCCCAGGAGGGCGCGCACCCGGACACCGAGGTCGCGCCCGGCCGCGTACACGACGGAGGGCAGTTGCGGCACATGCTTGCCGAGGACGTTGGACACCAGGAGGTGCGCCCGCTTCGGGTTGCGGCGCAGGGCGAGGCCGAGCAGGTCGCGCAGCCCCTTGTCCCCGGCCAGTTCCACACCGAGCCGCTCGGCGACCCACGTCCCTGACCACACCGTCGCCGGCTCCACCACGTCGTCGTTCACAGTCCTCGCACAGTCCTTACGTTCAGCCGGATCGATCGGGGAAGTCCCGGCGGTCACCCGGGGAGTCCGGCGGTGAGCAGCTCCACGAAGCCGATGTCCTCGCGCGCGACGCCGAAGACCTCGGCGCGCTGGAGGGTCCGCTCGGCCCAGGCGCGGTGCGGCTTCACCTCGTTCATCTTGTTCGTGTACGCCGAGCGCATGACCCCGCCGCCGTCCCGGTCCGGGCGCAGGATGTCCTCGGCGTCGCTGAACTCCTCGTGGCTGACGACCGAGAGCGCGTGCACGGGCAGCACGTGCGAGGGGTGGATGCAGGTCTTGCCGAGCAGGCCGTTGGCCCGGTCGAGCTCGATCTCGCGCAGCAGTCCGTCGATGTCGTGCTCGATGAGCGCCTGGCGCAGCTCCTCAGCCCGGCCCTCCAGGAAGGGGCTGCGGCGCAGCTGCGGCTTGAACATCCGCTCCTGGGCGCGGAAGTACTCCCAGACGGGGCCGGTCACGGTGAAGCCCGTGCCGTCGGCCCTGCCGAGGTGGTTGACGACGTCGGCGATGACGGAGGCCACGATGTGGACGTCGTACGCGGTCATGTGCGGAGGTCTGCGCAGGCCGTACGCGGAGCAGAAGTCGGTGACGCCGAGGCGCAGCGCGAGCACCCGCTCGCGGTACTTGTCGACGGTGCGGGCGATCCCGGCGAGGGTCTCCGAGCGGCTCTCCAGATGCAGCAGCTCGGCCGATTCGAGGACGGGCATCGCGAAGAGCCGGCGGCCGGTGGCGGCCTCCGCCGCGGCGAGCGACTCCAGGAAGGCGACGCCACGCTCCTCGGTGAACTTGGGCAGCACGAATCCGGAGAGGAGACGGATGCTGGACCCGAGGCGAACCGCCAGGTCGGTTATCTGTTCGGGGGAGCGGACCCGGATGAACAGCAGCGGCGGCTCGGCGCCGTCCCGCTCGGCCAGCTCGGCGAACTGTCTGACCAGGTTCTCCTCTGCGCCGATCACCTCCGCGTCATCGATCGAGTCCTCGAGACAGAGGACCATCGAGATCACGCCACGTCCCGCTTGCTTCAAGATGTCGTCGGCGAGGCGGGGGCGCGTGGCCGGGCTGTAGAGCGTGGCTCCCAAAGCGGCAGCGAGCAGGCGCGGGGAGGAGTCCGCGGTGAAGGCGCACGGCTCCTGGTGGAAGAGACGCTGTCGCACCTCTGGGGCTATATGCCCGAAATGACGCATGATTTCCCCTGTACTCGTCGGCGCGACCCGACGTGATGTGGCCGGTAATAGTACGTAGGGACGGGTGTCAAGGGTTCCCCACGGGCATGAAATTCAAGTAACTCGGCCATGACAGACACACAGGCCACACACCGTCACCCCCGCGTTGTCCCGTCCAAACCCGGGAAGGCAGGATGACCGCATGACGCACGCGATGTTGAAGGGGTCGAACGTCCCGCTCGAAGCCACGGCCGTCCGCGCCGTGCTGCGCTGGACCCCCGGGCAGGGCGTCCCGGACGTCGATGCGTCGGCCTTGTTGCTCGGCGCCGACGGCCGCGTCCGGTCCGACGAGGACTTCGTCTTCTACAACCAGCCACGCCACCCGTCCGGCAAGGTCTGGCGGCTCGGCAAAAAGCGCGTCTCCCAGGGCCTCTCCGAGGGCCTGACCGACACGATCCAGACGGACATGGCAGGCCTCGATCCAGCGGTGAGCCGAGTCCTGCTCGTCGCGTCCGCCGAAAACGTCGCCTTCGAGAACGTACGAGCGCTGCGCATCCTGCTGTACGACGCGGGCGCGTCCGAGGCCGAACCGCTCGCCTACTTCGACATCACCCCGCAGACGGGCGCCGAGACGGCCCTGATCTGCGGCGAGCTCTACCGCCGTGGCGACGTCTGGAAGTTCCGCGCCCTGGGCGAGGGATATCTGAACGGCCTGGAGGGGCTTGCCGCCGACTTCGGCATCTCCGTGGACGAGTCCGAGGCGGTGCCCGAGCCGACGACCGAGGCCTCGCTCCCGCAGCCGTACCCCCAGCGCCAGCCGCTGCCCGCACCCGCACCCGCCACGCAGGCTCCGCCTCCGCAGCCCTTCCCCGCCCCGGCCCCGCAGCCCTCGTACGGCTACCCTCCCGAGCCTCCGCGCCACCAGCCCGCCCCGCAGCCGTCCTACGGCTACCCGCAGCACGCGCCCGCGCACCCGGCGCCGGTCCCGCAGCCCAGTTACGGCTATCCGCAGCCCGTGGCCCCGATGCCCGACCCGAACTTCCGGCTGCCGCCGCAGGGGCCGCAGTTCCTCGCACGCTGAGCGCGCGGGGTGGTCCGGGTGCTCGGGGCAGGCGCGGCCGGTGCGGCGCTTCAGGCGCCGCCGACCTTCGTCTTGTAGCCGCGGCCCCACTGCAGCCCCCAGCCGTACAGCCGGTCGAGCTCGGCCTGGAAGCCGTACACGAACTTCACCTCACGGCGCACGACCAGCTCGTCCTTGACGTTCTCCAGCGTGAATATCGCGCAGGAGCGGGCCTGCGGCTGGCGCTCGTCCAGGTCGATCTCGATCCGCGGGCCGTTGCTGGGGTAGAGCGTCACCTTGGCGTGCGTGCGGTCGAAGGCGGGCGTCTGGTCGTAGATGTACGCGAAGAAGAGCAGCCTCTTGATCGACTCGCGGTGGTCCAGGTTCACGTAGATCGTCTCGCCTGACGGCGAACCGAACCGGTCGTCGCCGCTGAGCTTCACGTACGGCGGCGCGTTCAGGTCCCCGAAGAAGCTGCCCAGCGGCTGCACGACGCCCTTGGCGCCGTCCATCGTCTCGTACAGGCAGCCGAGGTCGAGGTCCACGTTGACCACGCCCTGGGTGTGCGCCTGCACCACGTCGGGCTGGAACATCCGGAAGGGGTGCCGCAGCAGGCCGCCGCCCTTGGGCTTGCCGATGATGTCCGACGTACGCATCTGCCAGGAGAGGTTGACCCGGAGATTGCCGGTGGCCGCGCCCTGTTTGTTGAGCGAGACCGTCGGGTGCCGCTTGGTGAGTTCGATGGAGTTCGTCGCCGCGCTGCCCGACTCGAAGTCCATCGAGCGCCCACGCCACAAACCGTCCCAGAAGGACATCGCCGCCCCCAAAAAAGTGCCGGAGCCCCATGGGCCCCTTACGAATGCGACGGGGCGGCCAGGAGGACTCGTCCTCGATGGCCGCCCCGCTCAGAAGCGTTCCTCACTCGGCCCCGCGTCACACTCCGGGGACGGGTCGGACCCTGCGTCAGACGCCGGAGGGAACCTCGGTCTTCTCGTCCGAACCGGAGCCCTTGCCCTCCTCGGCCGCGATGCGCTTGTTGCGCATGACGGAGGAGATGAAGGACCAGGCGATCAGGACGACACCGATGAGGCCGGTGATGACCTCGTGGATCTCGTACTGGATCGTGATGATCAGGATCGCGGCGAGGGCGCCGATCGCGTAGTGCGCGCCGTGCTCCAGGTAGACGTAGTCGTCGAGGGTGCCCTGGCGGACCAGGTAGACGGTGAGCGAACGGACGTACATCGCGCCGATGCCCAGGCCGAGCGCCATCAGGACGATGTCGTTGGTGATGGCGAAGGCGCCGATGACACCGTCGAAGGAGAACGACGCGTCCAGGACCTCGAGGTAGAGGAACATGAAGAACGCGGCCTTGCCGGCCATGACGACGGCAGGAACCTTCTTGCCGCTCTTCTTGGCCTCTTCCTCCTGCTCGTGCTCGCGCTCCTCCTCTTCCTCGAGTTTGTTCTCGAAGAAGCCGGAGAGGCCACCCACGATCAGATACGTGATGAGTCCGGCGACGCCGGAGAGCAGCACCGTCTCCGCCTTGTCCACATGTGTGCCGCCGTGCTGGTGGGCGTTGGTGGCGACGGTCATCGCGGCGACCATGAGGACGATGAGCGCGATGCAGGCCGACAGCATGTCGATCTTGCCGAGCTTGGCCAGCGGGCGCTCCAGCCAGCCGAGCCACTTGATGTCACGGTCCTCGAAGATGAAGTCGAGGAAGATCATCAGCAGGAACATGCCACCGAACGCGGCGATCGACGGGTGAGCGTCGGTCACCAGCTGCTGGTACTGGTCCTTGTCGTTGAGCGCGAGACGCACAGCCTCGATCGGGCCGATCTTGGCGCTGATGGCCACGATCGCGACGGGGAACACGAGCCGCATGCCGAAGACGGCGATCAGCACACCGATGGTGAGGAAGATCTTCTGCCAGAAGGCACTCATCTTCTTCAGGATTCCGGCGTTGACCACCGCGTTGTCGAAGGACAGCGAGATCTCGAGGATGGACAGGATCGCCACGATCCCGAAACCTGTCCACCCCCCGTAGAACACCGCCGCGACCAGGCCGAGCGCGGTAACCGCGAACGACCAGCCGAAGGTTTTCAGAAGCACTGGCTACCCAATCGTGTGTGTACGGGCTCCCGTTTAGCGGTCTCCCCCGCGCCGGTCCCCGGCTTTACGAAACATTGACCCCGAAGTCTAGAGCGATGCCCCGCAGACCCGACGCGTACCCCTGCCCAACGGCACGGAACTTCCACTCCCCGCCATAGCGGTACACCTCACCGAAGATCATCGCGGTTTCCGTGGAGGCGTCCTCGGAGAGGTCGTACCGCGCAAGCTCCTGGTGGTCGGCCTGGTTGACCACGCGGATGAAAGCGTTGCTGACCTGGCCGAACGTCTGGCCGCGGTTGTCCGCCTCATGGATCGAGACGGGAAAGACGATCTTGTCGCAGTTGACCGGAACCTTGGAGAGGTCGATGAGGAGCGACTCGTCATCACCGTCACCCTCACCCGTGAGGTTGTCGCCGGTGTGTTCGACGGAGCCGTCCGGGCTCTTCAGGTTGTTGTAGAAGACGAACCACTCGTCGCCGATGACCCGGCCCGAGTTGCACATCAGCGCGCTGGCGTCGAGGTCGAAGGGTGCTCCGGTGGTGGAGCGCGCGTCCCAGCCGAGGCCGATCAGGACCTGTGTGAGGTTCGGTGCGGCCTTGGAGAGGGAGACGTTGCCTCCCTTGGCGAGCGTGACGCCCATGATGTGTCCTCCCCGTGGTTCGAGATCAAGAGTTCCCCGGTCCCCCATGGTGCGGGAGCACTGCCCGGGAGCAGGCGTTTTGAGCGCGTCCGGCGCCGCACTCGTGGTGTGCGGCGCCGGACGACAAGGCGGAGGGCGTTACTCGGCTCAGACGTTGACGCCGAAGTCCTGCGCGATGCCACGCAGGCCCGAGGCGTAACCCTGGCCGACGGCGCGGAACTTCCACTCCGCGCCGTTGCGGTACAGCTCGCCGAAGACCATGGCGGTCTCCGTCGAGGCGTCCTCGGAGAGGTCGTACCGCGCGATCTCCGCGCCGCCCGCCTGGTTCACGACGCGGATGAACGCGTTGCGGACCTGGCCGAACGACTGCTGGCGGGTCTCGGCGTCGTAGATCGAGACCGGGAAGACGATCTTGTCCACGTCGGCCGGGACGGCGGCCAGGTCGACCTTGATCGCCTCGTCGTCGCCCTCGCCCTCACCGGTGGTGTTGTCACCGGTGTGCTCGACGGACCCGTCCGGGCTCTTCAGGTTGTTGAAGAACACGAAGTTGCCGTCGCTGCTGACCTTGCCCTCGGCATTCGTCAGGATGGCGCTGGCGTCGAGGTCGAAGTCCGTACCGGTGGTGGTACGGACATCCCAGCCCAGGCCGACCAGAACCGCGGTCAGGCCGGGGGCCTCCTTGCTCAGCGATACGTTGCCGCCCTTGCTGAGGCTGACTCCCACAAATCCTCCCAAATTGATGTCCAGGGGCGGGGAGCCCCAGTCGTGCTTTGCCATCGGATCAACGAGTGGATCCTAGTGACCGGTTCCCGGCCGCCACAGGCTCTGCACCTGAAGAATCACAGGGTGTCACCCCTGAGGAATCACAGGGTGCCGAGCGCCTTGACGTAGTCGTTGAGGTCGCGGGCGTCCGGCAGGCCGTTCACGACAGTCCAGCGCACCACGCCCTCCTTGTCGATGATGAACGTGCCGCGCACCGCGCAGCCCTTGTCCTCGTCGAAGACTCCGTAGGCGCGTGACGCCTCGCCGTGCGGCCAGAAATCGGAGAGCAGCGGGTATTCCAGGCCCTCCTGTTCGGCGAAGACACGCAGGGTGTGGATGGAGTCGTTCGAGACGGCGAGGAGCTGGGTGTCGTCATTGACGAACTTCGGCAGCTCGTCGCGCAGGGCGCAGAGCTCGCCCGTGCACACCCCGGTGAACGCGAACGGATAGAAGAGCAGCACCACGTTCTTCTCGCCGCGGAAGTCCGACAGCCGCACGGTCCGGCCGTGGTTGTCCTTCAGCTCGAAGTCCGGGGCCTTGGTGTCGGTCGCGATGCCGGCGAGCGCCATGAGTTCGCATCCCTTCGGTGGGGCTGTTCGGGTGATGACCACCCTACGCAACGGGCGTTTCGTCCGATCACCCCGCAGGGCGGGCGCTTTTCGCGCGACACTCGCGCCCCCACACGCACGCGTGAGCCCCCACCGGCTTGCGTCGGTGGGGGCTCACGGCGGTTGGCTCAGTCGACTTCCTGCTGCCTGAGCGGCAGCTTCACCGCTTCTTGGCTGCCGCCTTCGGCGTGACCAGACGGCTGCCCGTCCAGTCCTTGCCCGCGTTGATGCTCTTGGTCTGAGCGAGGCCGGCGGTCTGGGCTGCTTCGTTGATGTCGCTCGGCTCGACATAGCCGTCACGGCCTGTCTTGGGCGTCATCAGCCAGAGGTCGCCGCCTTCTTCGATCAGCTGGGTGGCGTCCACCAGCGCATCCGTCAGGTCGCCGTCGTCCTCGCGGAACCACAGCACTACGGCGTCAGCAGTGTCGTCGTAGTCCTCGTCGACGAGCTCGCTGCCGATCACCCCTTCAATGGCCTCGCGGAGCTCCTGATCGACATCGTCGTCGTAGCCGATCTCCTGGACCACCTGCTCGGGCTGGAAACCCAGCCTCGCGGCAGGGTTGGTCCGCTCCTCCGCGTGGTCCGCGGTCGCGCTCACGGCTTGCCTCCTGATCATGTTTTCGGGAATGCCTTCATCCACGCGCGTGCGCGGGACATTGGCGGTAGTCCACACGGGCGGACCGGATCGCGCAAGTACCCGGCCGTCAAGACCGCTGAAACGGTGACGTTCCCGGCCGTGTCGCCGCAACTCAAGGCCCACCTGCCAGATCCTGCTCCGCTCGCACTTCGCTCGTACGACACCGAACGGAACTGAGGTCCGAACGGCCTTACGAACCGGCTAGGCGGGATGGGCGTATCGTTGCGATTTGGTCGAGCCTACCCCAGGGCCGCCGGGCGGACCCGTCGGTTACCCCTCAGTAGAGATGACGATTGCGTCTACGCGGTACACGATGGGGAACGTCTCACAGCCAGGCAGAACCCAGGCGAAAGCCCCAACAGCGAAGGAACAGCGTGGCTTCCGGATCCGATCGCAACCCGATCATCATTGGCGGCCTGCCGAGTCAGGTCCCGGACTTCGATCCCGAAGAGACCCAGGAGTGGCTCGACTCCCTCGATGCCGCGGTCGACGAACGCGGCCGCGAGCGGGCCCGCTACCTGATGCTCCGGCTCATCGAACGCGCGCGCGAGAAGCGCGTCGCCGTGCCCGAGATGCGCAGCACGGACTACATCAACACGATCGCCACCAAGGACGAGCCGTTCTTCCCCGGCAACGAGGAGATCGAGCGCAAGGTCCTGAACGCGACCCGCTGGAACGCCGCGGTGATGGTGTCGCGCGCCCAGCGTCCCGGCATCGGGGTCGGCGGCCACATCGCCACCTTCGCCTCCTCCGCCTCGCTCTACGACGTGGGCTTCAACCACTTCTTCCGCGGCAAGGACGAGGGCGACGGCGGCGACCAGATCTTCTTCCAGGGGCACGCGTCCCCCGGCATCTACGCCCGCGCGTTCCTCCTCGACCGGCTCTCCGAGCAGCAGCTCGACGCGTTCCGCCAGGAGAAGTCGAAGGCTCCGAACGGGCTTTCGTCCTACCCGCACCCGCGTCTGATGCCGGACTTCTGGGAGTTCCCGACCGTCTCGATGGGCCTCGGCCCGCTCGGCGCGATCTTCCAGGCACGGATGAACCGCTACATGGAGGCGCGCGGCATCGCCGACACCTCCAAGTCGCACGTCTGGGCCTATCTCGGCGACGGTGAGATGGACGAGCCCGAGTCGCTCGGCCAGCTCTCCATCGCCGCCCGCGAGGGCCTGGACAACCTGACCTTCGTCGTCAATTGCAACCTCCAGCGCCTCGATGGCCCGGTGCGCGGCAACGGCAAGATCATCCAGGAATTGGAGTCACAGTTCCGCGGCGCCGGCTGGAACGTCATCAAACTGGTCTGGGACCGCAGCTGGGACCCGCTGCTCGCCCAGGACCGCGACGGCGTCCTGGTCAACCGGCTCAACACCACGCCCGACGGCCAGTTCCAGACGTACGCGACCGAGACCGGCTCGTACATCCGCGAGCACTTCTTCGGCGACGACCACCGCCTGCGCGCCATGGTCGAGAACATGACCGACGAGCAGATCCTGCACCTGGGCCGCGGTGGCCACGACCACAAGAAGGTCTACGCGGCGTACGCGGCGGCCAAGGCCCACAAGGGCCAGCCGACCGTCATCCTGGCGCAGACGGTCAAGGGCTGGACGCTCGGCCCGAACTTCGAGGGCCGCAACGCCACCCACCAGATGAAGAAGCTGACGGTCGACGACCTCAAGGGCTTCCGCGACCGCCTGCACATCCCGATCACGGACAAGCAGCTCGAGGGCGGCGCCCCGCCGTACTACCACCCGGGCCGTGACTCCGAAGAGATCCAGTACATGCACGACCGCCGCCAGGGCCTCGGCGGTTACGTCCCGACCCGCGTGGTCCGCTCGAAGCCCCTCCCGCTTCCCGAGGACAAGACGTACGCGGCCGCGAAGAAGGGCTCCGGTCAGCAGTCGATCGCCACGACCATGGCGTTCGTCCGCATCCTGAAGGACCTCATGCGGGACAAGGAGATCGGCAAGCGTTTCGTGCTGATCGCCCCCGACGAGTACCGCACCTTCGGCATGGACGCCTTCTTCCCGAGCGCGAAGATCTACAACCCGCTCGGCCAGCAGTACGAGGCCGTCGACCGCGAGCTGCTCCTCGCCTACAAGGAGTCCCCGACCGGCCAGATGCTGCACGACGGCATCTCCGAGGCCGGCTGCACGGCCTCGCTGATCGCCGCGGGCTCGGCCTACGCCACCCACGGCGAACCGCTGATCCCCGTGTACGTCTTCTACTCGATGTTCGGTTTCCAGCGCACCGGCGACCAGTTCTGGCAGATGGCCGACCAGCTGGCCCGCGGCTTCGTCCTCGGCGCCACCGCCGGCCGTACGACGCTGACCGGCGAGGGCCTCCAGCACGCGGACGGCCACTCGCAGCTGCTCGCCTCGACCAACCCGGGCTGCGTCGCCTACGACCCGGCCTTCGGCTACGAGATCGCGCACATCGTCAAGGACGGCCTGCGCCGGATGTACGGCCCTGACAGCGAGGACGTCTTCTACTACCTCACCGTCTACAACGAGCCGATCCAGCACCCGGCCGAGCCCGCCGATGTGGACGTCGACGGCATCCTCAAGGGCATCTACCGCTTCAAGGCGGGCGAGCAGGGCGCCATCCCGGCGCAGATCCTCGCCTCCGGTGTCGCGGTGCCGTGGGCGGTCGAGGCCCAGCAGATCCTCGCTTCGGAGTGGAACGTCAAGGCGGACGTCTGGTCGGCGACCTCCTGGAACGAACTCCGCCGCGAGGCGGTCGACGTGGAGCGCCACAACCTCCTGCACCCCGAGGAGGAGCAGCGCACCCCGTACGTGACGCAGAAGCTGTCCGGCGCCGAGGGTCCGTTCGTGGCCGTCTCCGACTGGATGCGGAGCGTCCCCGACCAGATCTCCCGCTGGGTCCCGGGCACCTACCAGTCCCTGGGCGCCGACGGCTTCGGCTTCGCGGACACCCGCGGTGCGGCCCGCCGCTTCTTCAACATCGACGCGCAGTCGATCGTGGTCGGCGTGCTCACCGAGCTGGCCCGCGAGGGCAAGCTCGACCGCTCCGTACTGAAGCAGGCCATCGACCGCTACCAGCTGCTCGACGTCACGGCGGCCGACCCGGGCGCTGCCGGAGGCGACGCCTAGGCCTTGCGGGCCTTCGGGCCTTCGGGCCTTGCGGTGGTTGCCGTAGCCGTGTGGCCGCGCGGCACCTGTAGCACGTAGGACGTTCGGAGGGCGGTGGGGCGGTGGCTCCCGCCGCCCTCCGGCGTTTCCTACGATGCGCGCATGGAAGCGCCCGAAAAGCACCGGCCGGCACAGCTCCGTTGGGAGCGACGCACCCAAACCCCGCTCCTCGTGCTCGCGGTGGCCTTCGCCGTCGCCTACGCCGTGCCCATCGTGTTGCCCGACGCGAGCAAGGGCGTCGGAACCACCTGCACGGTGGTGGAGTGGATCGTCTGGGCTGCGTTCGCGGTCGACTATCTCGTACGCCTCTACCTCACCGAACACCGCAGGCAGTTCATCCGCTCGCACTGGCTCGACCTATGTGCTGTCCTCCTCCCGATGCTGCAGCCGCTGCGGTTGCTGCGGCTGGTCTCGACTCTGCTGCTGGTCGGGCGCCGGGCCCGGATGGCATCGCAGATCCAGCTGACGACCTATGTCGCCGGCGCTGTCGTGGGCCTCCTCATGTTCGGTTCGCTGGCCGTTCTCTCGGTGGAGCGGGAGTCGCCGAACGGCAACATCAAGACCCTTGGCGACGCGGTGTGGTGGTCCTTCACCACGATGACCACCGTCGGCTACGGCGATCACGCGCCGACGACCGGGCTCGGCCGCATACTCGCGGTCGGCCTGATGCTGTCGGGCATCGCGCTTCTGGGTGTGGTCACCGCCAACATCGCGGCGTGGTTCATCTCGCGCTTCGACCGGGACGACATCGAGGAGCGGCGCCAGACGGCGGCGATCGAGGCGCTGACGGCGGAGGTGCGAGCCCTGCGGGCACAGGTGACGGCGCTGTCGGCGGGGGCGAAGCCTGGCGTGGCGGGGGCGGGTGCCGGTGGGGGTGCGGGGGCGGGTGCCGGGGCCGGTGCGGGTGCCGGTGCGGGTGCCGGGGCGGGTGCCGGGGCGGGTGCCGGGGCGGGTGCCGGGGCTGGGGCTGCTCCCGCCGAGGGTGCTCCTCAGGTGCCTCCGGTCAGGTCTCCCAGACCTTGAACGCCCGTACGCGATAGGGCGATTCGGGGACCCAGGTGCCACCCCCCGGATAGGTGTCGAACTCGCCCGTCTCGCCGCACTCCGCGGACTGGTACGTGGTGACCGGCCGGCCCGTGCGGTTGGCGAGGGCTTGAGCGCTGCCCCCCTCCGGCAGCGCTACACAGCTCTCGATGTCGATCTCGGACAGCTCGAACGTCTGCCGGGCCCCTTTGAACTTCGCCTTGCCCCATAGGCAGAGCTCTCCCGGCCCACACCCGGCGAGCGTGGGTGGCGCGGCGGCCCCGGCATGCTTCGCGGGTGTCGCGAGGTCGGCCTGTGCGGCCGGTGCCGTGGCTCCGGCCTGGGTGGGGGCGAGGATCACTGTGGCGAGCGCGGCAACGGCGAAGGTCGTGGGCATGGTCCTACGCATCTGCATCAACTCCCGTGTCGTGTGGATCACTTGCTGGATCACTTGCCAGAACTGTGACCCACTCGCTAGCTCCGTCGGAAGGGGTACGAATGTGCGTCACCCAGATAGGCGAAAGCCCCCCAGTTGAACCCTGAGGGGCTTTCCCTGATGCGTGCTTGATACGAGACCTGACGGGTGCTCCGCCGGATGTGGGCGCGCCTAGATGTGCCCGACCCCGGCGCCCGCGTCGGCGTTGGCGCCTCGCTTGGTCGCCGTGGCGACCAGGGCCGCGACGACCGCGACGACACCGGCGACGGTGAAGGCCAGGCCCATGCCGGACACGAACGTGTCATGCGCGACCGAGGTGATCGCCTCGGCGACCGGCTCCGGCGCCTTCGGCGGAACCGGGGCGCCACCCATCTCGATGGCGGCGGACGCCTGGTCGAGCTGGTCCGGGGTCATGGGCGGAAGCTTGGCGTCCGCCCAGTTCGCGGGGAGGTCTTCGTCGACCCGGGCGGCCATCACCGCGCCGAGCACCGCCGTGCCGAGCGCACCGCCGACCTGCATGCCGGCCTGCTGGAGGCCGCCCGCCACGCCGGACAGCTCCAGCGGGGCGTTGCCGACGATGACCTCGGTGGCTCCCACCATCACGGGCGCGAGGCCGAGGCCGAGCAGACCGAGCCAGAGCGACATCGGCAGCGTCGCGGTGTCCGTCGTCATCGTGGACATGCCGAACATCGCGACGGCCGTGGCCACCATGCCGCCGACGAGCGGGACGCGCGGGCCGAACTTGGTGATGAGGGCGCCGGCGATCGGCGAGGCCACGATCATCATGGCCGTCAGCGGCAGGAGGTGCAGACCGCTGTCGACCGGGCTCATCCCATGGACGTTCTGCAAGTAGAACGTGACGAAGAACAGGCCACCCATGAAGGCGAAGGCCATCAGGACCATGAGCACCACGCCCGCGGACAGCGGGATGGACTTGAACATGCCCAGCGGGATGAGCGGTTCCTTGACCTTCGTCTCCCAGAAGGCGAAGAGCACGAAGAGAACCACGGCACCCGCGAGGAAGAGCAGCGTCGTGGATCCGCCCCAGCCCCACTCGGAGCCCTTGATGAGGGCCAGGATCAGCGCGAACATGCCGCCCGACAACAGGACGATGCCGGGGATGTCGAAGGACTTCGGCGCGTTCTCCGCGCGGTGGTCCTTGAGGATCACCAGGCCGAGGCCGAGCGCGATGATGCCGACCGGCACGTTGATGAAGAACACCGACTGCCAGCTGACGTGCTCGACGAGCAGGCCGCCGACGATGGGGCCGCCCGCGGTCGAGGCGCCGATGACCATGCCCCAGATGCCGATCGCCATGTTCAGCTTCTCGGCGGGGAAGGTGGCGCGCAGCAGGCCGAGCGCGGCCGGCATGAGCAGCGCTCCGAAGAGTCCCTGAAGCACACGGAAGGCGACGACCAGGCCGACGCTGCTGGAGAACCCGATGGCACCCGAGGCCACGGCGAAGCCCGCCACGCCTATCAGGAAGGTCTGCCGGTGGCCGAACCGGTCACCGAGCTTGCCGGCGGTGATCAGCGCGACGGCGAGCGCCAGGAGGTAGCCGTTGGTGATCCACTGGACGCCGGCCATCGAGGTGCCGAGGTCCTTGGCGATGGCCGGGTTGGCGATCGCGACGATGGTGCCGTCCAGGGCGACCATCATCACGCCGATCGCGACGGAGAAGAGCGTCAGCCAAGGGTGGCCGCGGAGCCCCTTGGCCGGGGCCGGAGCGGACGCCGGCTCCGGCTCCTTGTCCGCCTTGTCGACGGTGATCTGACTAGTCATGCGTTCGAGGCTAGTGTCAGTCGCTGACAGTTGACAAACCATTTCACAAGTCGGTAACTGTCACGTAGCTCACAGGTAAGGTGAGCTGGTCAGAACGGTGGAAAGAGGGCCATGGCGTGAGGACCGAGCAGCGAGCGGCGGACCCCGCGAAACCGCAGGCCGAGACCTCCGGAGACATCTCCGTCGAGCCCTCTCGGCCGGGCCTGCGCGAGCGCAAGAAACAGCGCACCCGTGACGCGCTCCTGCGTGCGGCGCTGGAGCTCTTCACGACCAAGGGGTTCGAGGAGACGACGGTCGACGAGATCGCCGAGGCGGTCGACGTCTCCCAGCGCACGTTCTTCCGGTACTTCGCCAACAAGCAGGAGACCGCCTTCGCCGTACAGGAGATGGTGGAGCGGCGGTTCGTGGAGACGCTGCGTGAACGCCCCGCCGACGAAACCCCGTTCGTGGCGCTGCGCGGTGCCGTCCTCGGAGCCTGGGACGCGATGGGCCGGTCCATCGAAGAGGTCGTTCCGGTCGAACTCCACATGCGGACCTACCAGATGATCGAATCCACCCCCTCCTTGCTCGCCGCGCACCTGCGCCGCTCCATCGAGATGGAGGAGGAGATCGCGTGCGTGATCGCCGAGCGTGAGGGGCTCGACCTGGACACGGACCCCCGACCACGCGTGGTGGTGGCCGCCTTCAGCGGCGTGATGCGCGTCACCGGGCGGCTGTGGGGTGCGGGTGAGGACTCGAGCGTGGAGTCGATCCGCGCGATCACCGAGACATATCTCGACCATCTGGGGCCCGCGTTGACGGATAACTGGCGCTCGAAGTGACGCCGCGCGTGCTCCACGGCGGGTCACTCGTTGGACCGACCCGTCGAACAAATCAACACGTTGGGTAAGTGATTGATGCACCATCAGTAGTGGTACGTCTGGGCGCGCAGCGCACTTGCGCCCTCTACGGAGTGTGACGAAAGCGCCCAAAGTGCGCCCGCTATGCCTCAATTACCCCAGAGGAAACGTGATCTGCCTCACCCGGTGCACGGTAGGCATCACGATTCTCCTAGGGTGTTCCGTAGTGACTTCCTTCGACTCCTCCCCTCAACTCAGCGCCTGGCGCGCACTGCTTGCGCTCGCCGTCGTGTTCGTCATGCTGGCGACCACGGGCTGGACAGCGGTACGCCACCACAAGGACGCCGCATCGCCGCTCGCGGCCTCGCTCTCAGCCTGGGAGCGCGGGCACATCGGTGGACGGGACCTGCCCGACGCCAGTGCCCCGGCCGGCAAGCTCGCCCACTTCTTCGCGTCGCTCAACCCACAGCAGCGCACCCGCCTCGCCACCCGCTATCCCCTTGCGGTCGGCAACATGAACGGTGCCCCCGTAAAGCTGCGATATCGCGCGAACCACATCGCCCTGGGGCAAGCGCGCAAGACCGAGCGACAGCGCATGCACGACAAGCGGCTCTCCCTTCTCGGGCAACAGGAGGCGGAGCGAAGAATGAAGCGCTTCGGCGTGATGATGCGCCCGGGGCGGCAGGTGCTGTCCTTCGACCCCATGGGAACGGGGCGCATCGCCGAGGTCTTCGGCGACCTCGACCGGGCCTCCAGGGTGTCGGTCGTGGTGCCGGGCGTGGACACGAACGTGCTGACGTTCGAGCGGACGAACCGCAAGTACTCGGCGCCCGTCGGCATGGCCAAGGCCCTGTACGGCGCGGAGCACGCGGCGAGCCCACGCGCGCGTACCGCCGTGATCGCCTGGGCCGACTACACCGCGCCCGTCGGGCTCGGAGTGGACGCCGCCACGTCCATGCGTGCGGATGACGGCGCGATCCGGCTCAATGCCCTGGTCCGTGGCCTGCCGGGGCACTCACCCGTCGCGCTGTACTGCCACAGCTACGGCTCGGTGGTGTGCGGGGTCGCGGCACGACAGCTACCCTCGCGTGTTTCCGACATCGCCGTCGCGGGCAGTCCCGGCATGCGCGCGGACACGGCGACACAGCTGGGCACAGGAGCCCGGATCTGGGCCACAAGGGACGGCGACGACTGGATCCAGGATGTGCCAAACATGGAGGTCGGCGGGCTCGGCCACGGTGCCGACCCCGTCTCCCGGGACTTCGGTGCGCGCGTGCTCTCCGCACGCGGCGCGATCGGCCACACCGGCTATTTCGAGCCGGGCACGGAGAGTCTCAAAAACTTCGCCGACATCGGCATCGGTTCGTACCGCTCGGTGCAGTGTGCGAGCGGGGATGACACCTGCCGGAAGGAATTTTCCGGCGCGGCAGTGGCCTGACGCGCGTAGAAATCGACAAAACAGCGGCACGCCGCAGGAGGGACGGAGGCGCGCGTGCCGCCTACGATGAGCCGCATGGGTGACGTACTGGCCGGATTTCATGCCGCCTGGGAGTTCGAGTCCGACTCCGTGCTCATCCGCTTCGAACGGGGGATCCGTACGCCGAAGCTCCTTCAGGCGCTCGGCGAACGCCGCATCCCCCACGAGGCGATCGCGGCGGTGACACTGACTCCTGGCAAGCGCGGGACGGTCGTCCTGCATGCCGTGCCGAGACCGGGGGCCGATCCGCTGATGGAGGCGGCCGCGGGCCAGCTCAAGGACGGCTGCGACCCGTATCGACTCGTGCTGCCCGCCGAGCGGGAGACGCTCGCCGAGTACTACGCGGACGAGTTGCGGGCCCAGCTCGCGGAGAGCGACTGCGGGCCACCGGACCGCTACCTGGTGGCCGCTCCGGAGACTCCGCTGCAGTTCAAGGCGTACGACGGGAAGGCGTCCTTCGACGGCAAGTCGGTGGCGTTCCGGTGGTTCTGGACGGGTGCTTCGTCCGCGAAATGGAAGGCCGGCGACCAGAGCTTCCTCGTCACGGACCTGAGCGGCGTCGAGTGGCGCTCCCCCGAGGTCTTCGAGGGCCATCTGCGGCTGCTGCGCCGTGAGACCCCGGTCGCCCAGCCCGCGCAGGCGGACCAGGATCCGGCGGCCGTCGTGTTCGGCCTCGGATACGGGCCGGTGCACGAGTCGCTGCCGTTCGCCGCGTCGGTGCTCGCCGCGGTGCGGGCGTCGGGCCCGGCCCTGACGCCCGGCACGGTCCCCGTCAGCGCTCCGGTGGCCCGTCGTGACCCGGCGGACATCGCTGAACGCATCCGGCACCTCGGTGAGCTGCACCAGTCCGGTCTGCTCACGGACGAGGAATTCACCATGAAGAAGGCCGAGCTGCTGGCGGAGCTGTGACCTGGCCGAGCTGTCGTTCGGCGGGGCCATGGGCTGCCGGCTCGGGTCATACCTGGGTAGCGCGCGGAGGCTGGTTCGTACCCGGGTATGAGGTGCAGGTCAGCTCCGCGGTACGACGCCGCGGGGCATGCTTCTTGCCTACGCTGATCAGGCCATGAGCACCGCATCGACACCACCTGACCAGGACCCCCGCGCGTCGGCCTCCGAGCCGGAGGGGCGCCGGGGCGCTTCCCGGCGTGCGGCCGCGGGCGTCCGCGAAGGGCTCGGCAAGGCAGGGGCCTTCCTCTCGACGCCCTCGGGGCGGGCGGAGCCACTCCTCGCGCGGGCGCCCAAGCGCTGGATGCGACTGCTCCCCTTGATCCTCGCGCTGGGATTCGTCGCGGCGCTGATCCCGGTCACCACCCAGGTGCTGGCGAACGACTACGGGGTGAGCGGCGGCCTCGCGGGTGCCTTGGGGGTGGCCCAGGCCGCGCCGCTGCTGCTTGCGGTCAGCCGGCCGTTGGCCGCCTGGTGCATCATCATCGTCGCGGACGTCCTCGGGGCGATCGTGACGCTGTCCATGGGCGAGGACCGCCCCGCCCCGTGGACGGCCATGATCATCGTGGGTTACGTGGTCGTGTGTCTTCTGCTGTCCCTGCGCGAGAGCCGCCGCACCCTCCTGGGGATCTGGCTGGTCACCGTCGTGGTGAGCCTCGTGCTCGGTGCGTTCCGCGACGACGGCAGCCAGGACACCAGCGTGCTCCTGATCGTGCTGAGTGGCGGCGCGCTGCTGCTCGGCGCGCTGCTGCGCGAGCGCGGCGACGCGCAGCGCAGACTCGTCGAGCAGGAGACCATCAGCGAGGCCGAGCGCGCCCAGCGCACGCTCCTGGAGGAACGCGCCCGCATCGCCCGGGAGTTGCACGACGTCGTCGCCCACCACATGTCGGTGATCACGGTGCAGGCCGATTCCGCGCCCTATCGCCTCGACGGTCTTCCGGACGCGGCGCGTGAGGAGTTCGGGAGCATCGCGGCCAGCGCCCGTGAATCCCTCACCGAGATGCGTCGGTTGCTCACCGTGCTGCGCAGCGAGGACACACCTGGCGAGCGGTCCCCGCAGCCGGGGCTCAGCCGACTGCCGCATCTGGTGGAGGCCACGGTGCGTGCGGGCATACCGATCGATCTGTCGCGTCCTGAGCTTTCGGTGCTCACCGAGCTGGCCGAGGTCACCCCGGCCGTCGACCTGTCCGCCTACCGCATCGTCCAGGAAGCCCTGTCGAACGTGATGCGGCACGCGCCGGGAGCTCGCACCACCATCACCGTGACCCTGGACGCGGAGCATCTGCTGATCCTCGTGGTCAACGGCCCGCCCACCGAGGCACCCGACTCGTTGGAGCACAGCGGCACAGGTCACGGACTCGTCGGCATGCGCGAACGCGTACGGTTGGTCGGCGGCACGGTCGACGCCGGGCCGCTGCCCGACGGCGGGTTCCGTGTGGCGGCCCAACTCCCACTCCTCAAGAAGGAATCCGGCACCGCATGACCATCCGCGTGATCATCGTCGATGACCAGAACATGGTGCGGGCCGGCTTCGCCGCACTCCTTTCGGCCCAGAGCGACATCGACGTCGTGGGCCAGGCACCGAACGGCAAGGCGGGTGTCGACGTCAGCCGCAGCACCCATCCCGATGTCGTCCTGATGGATGTCCGGATGCCGGAGATGGACGGACTCAACGCGGCACGTGCCCTGTTGGACCCGCCACCCGGAGTGGTGCACGTGCCGAAGGTGCTGATGCTCACCACGTTCGACGTGGACGACTATGTGTACGAGGCACTGCGCGCCGGAGCCTCGGGCTTCCTCCTCAAGGACGCCCCTCCCGCCGATCTGATCTCGGCGGTGCGCGTGGTGGCGGCAGGGGACGCACTGCTCGCTCCGTCCGTGACCCGTCGGCTGATCACGGACTTCGCCAAGCAGCGTCCGCGCACCGACCAGTCGCTGCGACTGAACGGCCTGACGGCGCGTGAGACCGAGGTACTGGCGCTGATCGCGCGCGGTCTGTCCAACCAGGAGATCGCCGAGCGCCTGGTCCTCGCCGAGCAGACCGTGAAGACCCATATCGGCAAGGTGCTGTCCAAGTTGGACCTGCGGGACCGCGCACAGGCCGTGATCTTCGCCTATGAGTCAGGGCTGATCACTCCCGGAGAGCAGTAGAACCCTCTTCCCCATACCGCGGTATGAGCTGCACATACCCCGGTATGACCCGCAAGTTGGCTCCCCAGTGTGAGGTGCCGACGGGCACCGTCTCCCTACTTTTCCCCTCGTCACGCCAGAGCGTGCCACGAGTAGGGGAGGGAGACGGGCCATGCGCCTTCGTTCTTGGAAAGCCCGCGGGAGCTGGAAGACCCGCAGCAAGCGGACACTGGTCGCCGCGGCGCTCACGACGACGATCGTGGCAGGCACGACCGGCTGGGCGGTCGGCAATGAGCAGCAGCCGATCACGGGCCCACCGCCGGGCACACAGGCCTGGCGTGCGGACCATACGTGGGGGGTCCGGCTGCCTGACCCGGCGGCCACGGCCCCCGCCCGGGTCGCCGCGTTCTTCGACTCACTGAGCCAGGCGCAACAGCACAGGCTGGCCGCTCGGCACCCTTCGGTCGTCGGCAACCTGGACGGCGCCCCGGCCTCTCTGCGCTTCGAGGCCAACTCCCTTGCCCTCAAGGCCGAGCGCGCCCGTGAGCAGGCTCGCGAGAACGATCCGGGCCTTACCCAGCAGGACCATGAGCGCTCCCGATCCCTCGCCGCGCGATACGAGGAGCTCCTGGCCCCCGGCCGGCAGATCCTCGCGTTCGACCCGCGCGGAAGGGGGCAAGTAGCGGAGGCTCATGGGGACTTGGCGAAAGCTCGCCACGTATCCGTTGTCGTGCCGGGCTCGGACATAGACCTGAGCACCTTCGACCGCGCGAACGACAAGTACGGCACGCCTGCCGGGATGGCACGCTCCCTGCACGCCGCGGCGGGCGACGACACGGCTGTAGTGGCCTGGGTCGGGTACACCACCCCGGTCGGACTCGGCCCCGACGCCGCGACGGGGCGGCTCGCGCAGGCGGGTGCACCGCGGCTCGCACGGTTCGTGCAGGGCCTGACGGCGACCGGCGCCCCACGTCCCGCCGTGTTCTGCCACAGCTACGGCTCGGTGGTGTGCGGCCTGGCGGCCCCCGAACTCCCGGCGTCCGACCTGGTGGTGCTCGGCTCCCCTGGCATGCGCGCGGACAACGTGGCCGATCTGCGGACCTCCGCCCGTGTATGGGTGGCCAAGGACGACAGCGACTGGATCGGTGACGTGCCGAACGTCGAGCTGTTCGGCCTCGGCCATGGCGAGGACCCGGCCGATCCGGGGTTTGGCGCCCGGCGTGTTCCCGCGGAGCGGGCCGAGGGGCATACCGGCTACTTCGCCCCGGGGACGGACTCCCTCCAAGCCTTCGCTGCCATCGCGGGCACGCCCGCCGACCGCACCCCTGACATCGGCAGCCTCGGCACCATCGGCACCGACGGAAGTGCGCCTTCCGTCGAGGCCCGCCCCATCGGAGAGCGGCCATGAGCCTCAACGCACTGACCAGCCTGCGCACGGCAGCTTCGGCGATCGACGCCAAGACGCCCGCGCATCGAGACCGGGCCATAGACGGGCTGCGAGCGCTCGCCCTGCTCGCCGTGCCGACCGGGCACTGGCTGCTCGGCGGATTCACGCTCGACGCGGGCGGCGCGCTGCACAACGCGAGCCCTCTGGCGTCGTTCGGCTTCTTCGCGCCGCTGAGTTGGGTGCTGCAGATGCTCGGCATCTTCTTCTTGGTGGGCGGCTATGCCTCCGTCCTGTCCTACCGGCGGGCAGCGGCGCGCAGGGAATCGACGAACAGCTGGCTTCACGGGCGTGTGGCGCGTCTTGGACGGCCGGTCCTCGGCGTGACGGCCGTCTGGGCCGCGTTGATCCCCGTGCTGTACGCGATGGGGGTGCCGGGCACGACATTGCGCACGGGGTCCACGCTGGTGATACAGCCGCTGTGGTTCGTGGGGATCTATGCGGTGATCACCGCGCTCACTCCTTGGTGCATCAAGGCCGCCGAGCGGCTAGGTGCATGGGCCGCGGCGCCGCTGCTCGGATCGGTCGCCGTCGTCGACTTCCTGCGCTACGGGCCGTTCGGTGGCGCGATGCCGTCCTGGCTGAGCCTGTTGAATCTGCTGCCCGGCTGGATGTTCGCCTACCAACTGGGCGTCAGTTGGGGCGAGAAGAAGTTGGGCCGGCGCGGGGCGTGGCTGTTGCTCGTCGGCGGAACCGCCCTCTTCGCGGCCCTGCTGTTCGTCTTCCACTATCCGGCGTCGATGGTGGGCGTCCCTGGCGAGGCCCGGACTAACTCCCACCCGCCCTCGCTGCTGGTCCTGGCGCTGGCCGCCGCGCAGAGCGGTGCGGCGATCCTGCTGCGGGATCACATCGGGAAGTTGCTGCGCAGGCCCGCCCTGTGGGCGCCGGTGGTGGTGATCAACCTGTCGGCGATGACGATCCTTTGCTGGCACCAGACCGCGATGCTCGCGGCGGCCGTGCCGGGCTCGTTCCTCGGCGGCACGGTGCCGGGGCTGACGGCGGGCCCGGACACCTGGACCTGGATAGCCGCCCGGATCGCCTGGCTGCCGGTCTTCGGAGGGCTCCTGCTGCTGATAGGCCGCTACACCCGCGGGTTCGAGTCCCCATGGAAGCGCGCCACACCCCCGCGAAGGGCCCTCGCCGGGCTCTTGGCCGCCGGGTTTGCGGTGTTCGCCCTGGGGCTGGCGTGATCGGCGGGATGGGGGGCCCGAGGGGCGGGCTGCGCCCCTCGGGGTGGCCGGTCTGTGGGCTGCCCCTCGGGGTGGCAAGTTCATGGGGTGGGCTGCCCCTCGGGTGGCCGGTCCGTGGGTTACTCGCGGCCCGCCGAGGTGAAGGTCATGTCGGCGTAGCGGTCGCCTGCCACCTGGGTGGCGATGGGGTTCAGGAGAGCGAGGTCGGAGGGGGTGAGTTCGAGATGGGTGGCTGCGGTGTTCTCCTCGACTCGGGTGCGCTTGCGCGTGCCGGGGATGGGGACGACGGCCAGTCCGTGTACCTGCGCCTGCTGTTGGACCCAGGCCAGGGCTACCTGGCCGAGGCTCGCGCCATGGGCTTCGGCGACGGTGCGGACGGGTTCGAGGAGGGCCGCGTTGGCGGCGGCGTTGTCTCCCGTGAAGCGGGGCTGCTGGCGGCGGAAGTCGTCCTTGCCGAGTTCCTTGTCGGCGCTGACGAACGAGCCGGTGAGGAAGCCACGGCCGAGCGGGGAGTAGGGGACGAGGCCGACACCGAGTTCGGCGGCGGCGGGGACCACGCCCCGCTCGATGTCACGGCTGAAGAGCGACCACTCCGACTGGAGGGCGGCGATGGGATGGACGGCGTGGGCGGCGCGGAGTTCGGGGCCGGTGACCTCGCTGAGGCCGAGGTGCTTGACCTTGCCGGCGGCGACGAGTTCGGCCATCACGCCGACCGTTTCCTCGATCGGCACCTGGGGGTCGCGGCGGTGCATGTAGTAGACGTCGATGACGTCCACGTCCAGGCGCTGGAGGCTGGCGTCGACGCAGGCGCGGATGTAGGCGGGGTCGTTGTTGATGATCCGCTTGGTCGAGTCGTTCGGGTCGATGGCCAGGGCGAACTTGGTGGCGAGGATGACCTCGTCGCGGTGGGCCTTGAGGAAGGGGGCGAGGAACTTCTCGTTCTCACCGGCGGCGTAGGCGTCGGCGGTGTCGTAGAAGGTGACGCCCAGTTCGAGGGCTCGTTCCAGGGTCGCGCGGGCCTCTTCGGCGTCGGTGGGGCCGTAGGCGAAGCTCATGCCCATGCAGCCGAGTCCCTGGACGCCGACTTCGGGGCCGCCTGTGCCGAGCTGCACCTTCGCGATCGATTCGGGCGTCCCGCCGAGGGCTCCGGTTGCCGTGGGGGGCTTGGGTGTCTCTGAGGTCATCGGTGTCAGTGCCTCTCCGACGCCGGGCGGGCGTCAGCGTAAAAGTTGATCTTGTAGTCGAGCACGGCGAGCGTGTCCTGCAGTTCCGCGATGCGGGTGCGGACGTCGCGGCGGGTCTGTTCGAGGAGCTCGTGGCGCTCGGTGAAGGTGTGGTCGCCCTCGCGCACCAGCTCGGCGTAGCGGACCATGTCCGCCACCGGCATGCCGGTCAGGCGGAGCTTGCCGACGAAGGTGAGCCAGTCCAGGTCGCGGTTGCGGTAGCGGCGCTGGCCCGTGTGGGAGCGGTCGATGTGCGGCATCAGGCCGATCCGCTCGTACCAGCGCAGGGTGTGTGCGGTCAGGCCGATGAAGGCGACGACCTCGCTGATCGTGTAGTGGTCCTGGCCGTTCGGGCGAGGGTGCGTGGTGGGTGCCGAGGCGCAGGCGTCAGCCCTGGTGCCGGTGCCAGTGCCGGTAGCGGTGCCAGCGCCAGTAGCGGCGGCGGTTTCGGTGCTGCCGGGGGCGCCTGGGGGCGCTTCGGTCACGCCCTGCGCGGGGCCCTTTGTTCGGGTGGTCTCGGTCTCCATCACCGTCATGACCACCACGCTAGAACCTTGGAGTGCGCTCTAAGCAAGCGGAACCGGGAGGAAATATGTGACGGAAACAAACCCTCGGAAAAACGGGGGACGCTGCTTCCCGCGGTGGTTACGGTGCCGATCATGAGTGTTGTGCGACGCGCCACGCCAGATGATGCCGAGGAACTGATCAGGTTGCGGCAGGTGATGATCGACTCGATCTTCGCCACCGGCTCGGCCGCCGCCGTCGAGTCCGACACCGGCTGGCATGCCGAGTCCCTGCCCATTGTCCGGAACAAACTGGCCGATCAGGACGGCGACTTCGTCGCCTTCGTCGTCGACCGGCCGGACCGGCCCGGCAAGCTCGCGGCGCTGGTGGTGGGAACGCTGGACTACCGCATCGGACGGGCGGGCAATCCGCGGGGCGTCATCGGCCATGTGTTCAGCGTGGCCACCGACCCGGACCAGCGGCGGCGTGGGTATGCGCGGGCGTGCATGGAGGTGCTGCTCGACTGGTTCCGGCAGCGGGGTGCGGGGAGTGTGGATCTCAACGCGTCGGCGGAGGCCGAGCCGCTGTACGCCTCGCTCGGGTTCGTGCGCAAGCCTGACCCCTCGATGCGGCGGAGCCTGTGAGGCGCATAGGCTCGTGGGCATGCAGAGCCTGGCGTTGATCGAGAACTGGCCGGTCCCCACCGCTGCCGCCGCCGTCGTGCGCGCGGACGGCACGGTCGTCGGGAAGCACGGACCCACCGGGCACCGTTTCGCGCTCGCTTCGGTCACCAAGCCGCTGGCGGCGTACGCGGTGCTGGTGGCGTACGAGGAGGGGGCGGTCGAGCTCGATGAGCCCGCCGGGCCCGAGGGTTCGACGGTGCGGCATCTTCTTGCGCACACGAGTGGTCTCGCGTTCGACGAGCACCGGGTGACGGCGCCCGCCGGAACGCGGCGGCTGTACTCGAACTCCGGGTTCGAGGTGCTCGGGGATCACATCGCCAAGGCGACGGACATTCCCTTCGGGGAGTATCTGCGGCAGGCCGTGCTGGAGCCGCTCGGGATGACGTCCACCACGCTCGACGGAGAGGCCTCGCCCGCCAAGGACGGGGTGTCCACCGTCGACGACCTGGTGAAGTTCGCCGCCGAGGTGCAGGCGCCGCGGTTGCTCGACGCGCGGACGGTGAGCGAGGCGATGTCCGTGGCGTATCCGGGGCTCAAGGGTGTGCTTCCCGGGTACGGGCATCAGAGTCCCAACGACTGGGGGCTCGGGTTCGAGATCCGGGACTCGAAGTCGCCGCACTGGACGGGGAGTTCCTCGTCGCCGCGGACGTTCGGGCACTTCGGGCAGGCGGGGACGTTCCTCTGGGTCGATCCCGATGCGGGGGCGGCGTGTGTCGCTCTGGCGGATCGGGCGTTCGGGCCGTGGGCCGTCGAGGCGTGGCCTCCGTTCACGGACGCGGTGCTTTCCGAACTCTGAGGGGTCGCTCGCGCTTTGCGGGGGCCTGGCCTGGCTTCAGCTGTGCCCGGCGGTTGCTGCGTGCCGTGCCGCCGCACTGCCTTGTGCCGCGCCCCGCGTCCCAGTTGCCGCAAGGAGCGTTTCCGCAGCCCGGCGGGAGCGGGGTGCTGCCGCTGTGCCCACCCGTGCCGCCCCAGCGGCACGACTGCCCACAGCGGCAGCGGCAGCGACAGCGGCAGCCGCAGAGGAGGCGCCCCCGAAGCGGCACGACTCCCCCAGCGGCATGCGCGCAGCCTCAGCCCCCGCCCGTCATCTCCCACACCAGCAGTTCCGCCGTGCCCCCGGGTCCCGCTACTGCCTCCAGGCCCTCGGCGTCCGTGATGCGGGCCGCGTCGCCCTGGGTCAGGGTTTCGGTGGCCACGTGGACTTCGCCGCGTACGACGTGGACGTACGCGAAGGGGGCGTCCGGGATGGCGGTGCGCTCGCCCGCGGCGAGCCTGCGGACGTGCAGGAGCGCGCCCGCGGCCGGGACCGCGTACGGAGTGGAGTCCGCGATGCCGTGGACCACCTCGTAGGCCGGGTCGCCGCCGGGACTGAGCGGGGAAAGCCACATCTGCACGAAGACCAACGGGTCGTCGCCGTCGTTGCGTTCCACATGCCGGACGCCGCCGGCCGCGCTCAGGTGCTGGACGTCGCCGGGGCGGACCACCGAGGCATGCCCCGCCGAGTCGCGGTGCGTCAGTTCGCCCTCGACCACCCAGGTCACGATCTCGGTGTGGCTGTGCGGGTGTTCGTCGAAGCCCGCGCCGGGCGCCAGACGCTCTTCGTTGCAGGCCAGGACCGCGCCGAAGCGGAGGTTGTCCGGGTCGTAGTGCGGCCCGAAGGAGAAGGCGTGGAAGGTCTCGACACCGGCGCCGGGCTCCCCGCCGCGGTACCGGCCTCCGGAGCGCCGTACATCAATCACACACCCCACGTTAGACCCGGCACCGCACTCCCCCGTCCCGATAAGGCAGTCTTGTCCCCGTGCCCGAACCTTCTGCGAACGAAGCCCGCCAGGACGCCCATCAGGCAGCCCACGAGGAAGCCGCGCGCCACGAGGAAGCCGCTCGTCAGGACGCACACCGGAAGGCTCACGCGCACTCAGCCACGCTGAAGCGCCTCGAACAGTCATCCGGCAGCCTCGCGGCGCAGGCCATCGCGCGCATGGACGAGACGCTGTCCTGGTACCGGGCCATGCCTCCCGAGAACCGGTCGTGGATCGGTCTGGTCGCGCAGGCCGGTATCGCCGCGTTCACCGAGTGGTTCCGGCATCCGGACGCGCCACAGGCGATCTCCACCGATGTCTTCGGGACCGCACCCCGCGAGCTGACCAGGGCGATCACCCTGCGCCAGACCGTGGAGATGGTGCGTACGACGATCGAGGTCATGGAGTCGGCGGTCGACGAGATCGCGGCGCCGGGAGACGAATCCATCCTTCGCGAGGCGCTCCTCGTGTACGCCCGCGAGATCGCCTTCGCCACGGCGCAGGTCTACGCGCAGGCCGCCGAGGCACGCGGTGCCTGGGACGCCCGCCTCGAGTCCCTCGTCGTGAACGCGGTGCTCTCCGGAGAGGCCGACGAGGGGGCGGTGAGCAGGGCCGCGGCGCTCGGCTGGAACTCCCCCGAGCACGTCTGCGTCGTTCTCGGCACCGCGCCCGACGGCGACAGCGAACTCACCGTCGAGGCCATCCGCCGCGCCGCGCGGCACGCCAAGCTGCAGGTCCTGACCGGTGTGCTCGGCGACCGTCTTGTCGTCATCGCGGGTGGCAGCGACAATCCGCTGCAGGTCGCCAAGGGTCTGATCGGCCCGTACGCGGCCGGACCCGTCGTCGCCGGGCCCATCGTCCCCGACCTGCTGGCCGCCACCCGGTCCGCGCAAGCCGCGGCCGCCGGGCTCAAGGCCTGTGCCGCCTGGCAGGACGCCCCGCGCCCCGTCCTGGCGGACGATCTCCTGCCGGAGCGCGCGATCGCGAGCGATCCCGCCGCGCGCGAGCAGTTGGTGGAGGAGATCTACAGACCACTGGAGGAAGCCGGCTCCGCGCTCCTGGAGACGCTCAGCGTCTATCTGGAACAGGCCAGCAGTCTCGAAGGCGCGGCCCGGATGCTCTTCGTGCACCCCAACACCGTGCGCTACCGGCTGCGACGTGTGACTGACGTCACCGGCTGGTCACCCTCCGATGTGCGCTCCGCATTCACGCTGCGGATCGCGCTGATCCTGGGGCGTCTGGCCGACGGAGATCTCCAACCGTAGGATTTTGTCGGGCCTCTACAATTCCCCCAGCGGTTCTTCGTCCCTGTCCCCACGGGCGGCTTCTACCGTCCACAAGAGAGAGTGTGAGAGTGCTCGTACTCGTCGCTCCCGGCCAAGGCGCTCAGACGCCCGGCTTCCTGACCCCCTGGCTCGACCTCCCCGGTGCGGCCGACCGCATCGGTGCCTGGTCGGACGCCATCGGGCTCGACCTTGCCCACTACGGCACGCAGGCCGACGCGGACGCGATCCGCGACACCGCCGTGGCCCAGCCCCTGCTTGTGGCCGCCGGTCTGCTGTCGGCCGCGGCACTCAGTGACGCCCTCGCCGCGCACAAGCCCGGCGCGGTCGCGGGACACAGCGTCGGCGAGATCACCGCCGCCGCGTACGCCGGTGTGCTCACCGAGGAGGCCGCCCTCGGCCTCGTGCGCAAGCGCGGTCTGGCCATGGCCGACGCCGCCGCGATCACGGAGACCGGCATGGCGGCGCTGCTCGGCGGCGACCCCGAGGTCACCATCCCGCACCTGGAGAAGCTCGGCCTGACGCCGGCGAACGTGAACGGCGCGGGCCAGATCGTCGCCGCCGGCACCGCCGAGCAGATCGCGGCGCTCGCCGAGGACAAGCCCGAAGGCGTCCGCCGCGTCGTACCGTTGAAGGTGGCGGGCGCGTTCCACACGCACCACATGGCACCCGCGGTCGCCACACTCGAAGAGGCCGCCAAGGCCCTCGACCCGGCCGACCCGAAGCTCACGTACGTCTCGAACCGCGACGGCCAGGCCGTGGCGACCGGCGCGGACGTCGTGTCCCGCCTGGTCGGCCAGGTGGCCAACCCGGTGCGCTGGGACCTCTGCATGGAGACGTTCAAGGACCTGGGCGCCACGGCACTGATCGAGCTGTGCCCCGGTGGCACGCTGACCGGCCTCGCCAAGCGCGCCCTGCCCGGGGTGCGCACGGTGGCCCTGAAGACCCCCGACGACCTCGACGCCGCATCTGAGCTCATCGCCGACACCGCATCCGCCGCCGACGCGGCGGGTGCCTGAGAAGGAGCCAGGAGAGCATGTCGAAGATCAAGCCCAGTAAGGGCGCCCCGTACGCGCGCATCATGGGTGTCGGCGGCTACCGCCCGACCCGTGTCGTGCCCAACGAGGTGATCCTCGAGACGATCGACTCGTCCGACGAGTGGATCCGCTCCCGCTCCGGCATCGCGACCCGCCACTGGGCCTCCGACGAGGAGACCGTGGCCGCGATGTCCGTCGAGGCCTCCGGCAAGGCGATCGCCGACGCGGGCATCGCCCCGGAGCAGATCGGCGCGGTCGTCGTCTCGACCGTCTCGCACTTCAAGCAGACCCCGGCCATCGCGACCGAGATCGCGGACAAGATCGGCGCGGGCAAGCCCGCCGCCTTCGACATCTCCGCCGGCTGCGCGGGCTTCGGCTACGGCCTGACGCTCGCCAAGGGCATGATCACCGACGGCTCCGCGGAGTACGTCCTGGTCATCGGCGTCGAGCGGCTGAGCGACCTGACCGACCTGGAGGACCGCGCGACGGCCTTCCTGTTCGGTGACGGCGCGGGCGCCGTGATCGTCGGTCCCGCCACCGAGCCGCAGATCGGTCCCACCGTCTGGGGCAGCGAGGGCGACAAGTCCGAGACCATCAAGCAGACCGTGGCGTGGAACGACCTGCACGTCGGCGATGTCTCGAAGCTGCCTCTCGACAGCAAGGGCAACATCAAGTTCCCTGCGATCACGCAGGAGGGCCAGGCGGTCTTCCGCTGGGCCGTGTTCGAGATGGCGAAGGTCGCCCAGCAGGCGCTGGACGCGGCCGGAATCACCGCGGACGACCTGGATGTCTTCATCCCGCACCAGGCCAACGAGCGGATCATCGACTCGATGGTGAAGACTCTGAAACTGCCGGAACACGTCACGGTCGCCCGTGACGTGCGCACCACCGGCAACACGTCGGCAGCCTCGATCCCGCTCGCGATGGAGCGGCTTCTGGCCACCGGCGAGGCGAAGAGCGGCGACACCGCGCTTGTCATCGGCTTCGGGGCGGGTCTCGTGTACGCCGCCACGGTCGTTACCCTCCCCTAGGCATGACGTCCGGATCATCCGATCCGTACGGCTGTAAACCAACCTGCCGCTGCCGCGGCGGGCGCCACACCCTCTGGATACATAGAAGGAGCGCCAAATGGCCGCCACTGAGAAGGAGATCGTTGACGGTCTCGCCGAGATCGTGAACGAGATCGCCGGCATCCCGGTCGAGGACGTCCAGCTGGACAAGTCCTTCACCGACGACCTGGACGTCGACTCGCTGTCCATGGTCGAGGTCGTCGTCGCAGCCGAAGAGCGCTTCGACGTCAAGATCCCGGACGACGACGTCAAGAACCTCAAGACGGTCGGCGACGCGACCAGCTACATCCTCAAGCACCAGGCCGCCTGACCAGGCTGCTCTGCTGTCGCCACCCGGCGGTGGCGCCGCTGATCCCCTCAACACCGTGGAGAAATTTCCTGTGAACTCGACCAATCGCACCGTGGTCGTCACCGGTATCGGCGCAACCACACCGCTGGGTGGCGACGCAGCCTCGACCTGGGAAGGTCTGCTCGCGGGCCGTTCCGGTGTACGCCTTCTCGAGCAGGACTGGGCGGCCGAGCTTCCGGTCCGTATCGCGGGCCAGATCGCGGTCGAGCCGGGCGAGGTCATTCCCCGCCCGCAGGCCCGCAAGCTGGACCGTTCGGCGCAGTTCGCGCTGATCGCGGCCAAGGAGGCCTGGGCCGACGCGGGTTACACCGCGAAGGCCGGCGAGGACACGTCCGTCGACCCGCACCGCCTGGGCGCGGTCATCGCCTCCGGCATCGGCGGCGTGACGACCCTGCTCGACCAGTACGACGTGCTCAAGGAGAAGGGCGTACGCCGCGTCTCCCCGCACACCGTGCCGATGCTGATGCCCAACTCGCCGTCGGCCAACGTCGGCATCGAGCTGGGCGCCCACGCGGGTGTGCACACCCCCGTGTCGGCGTGCGCCTCGGGCGCCGAGGCCATCGGCTACGCGATCGAGATGATCCGCACCGGCCGCGCCGACGTCGTCGTCGCGGGTGGCACGGAGGCCGCGATCCACCCGCTGCCGATCGTCGCGTTCGGCAACATGATGGCGATGTCCAAGAACAACGACGACCCGGCTGGCGCCTCGCGTCCCTACGACGTCGACCGCAACGGCTTCGTGCTCGGCGAGGGCGCCGGCGTGATCATCCTCGAGTCCGAGGAGCACGCCAAGGCCCGCGGCGCGAAGATCTACGCGGAGGCTGTCGGCCAGGGCATCTCGGCCGACGCCCACCACATCACGCAGCCCGAGCCGTCCGGCAACGGCATCGCGGCGGCGCTGCAGAACCTCGTCGACGGCACGGACCTCAAGCCCGCCGAGATCGTGCACGTGAACGCGCACGCGACCTCGACGCCGCAGGGTGACGTCGCCGAGATCAAGGCGCTGCGCAAGGCGTTCGGCGACGACGTGGACCACATGGCGATCGCCTCCACGAAGTCGATGACCGGTCACCTGCTCGGTGGCGCGGGCGGCGTGGAGACCGTGGCCACGGTTCTCGCGCTGAAGCACCGCATGGCCCCGCCGACGATCAACATCGAGAACCTCGACCCCGAGGTCGACGCGGACATCATCCGCGACGAGGCCCGCGCACTGCCCGAGGGCAGGATCGCGGCGCTGAACGACTCGTTCGGCTTCGGCGGCCACAACGTGGTGCTCGCGTTCAGGACCGTCTGAGCAGTCACCCGTCATTGACGAAGGGCCCCCACCGCTCGGTGGGGGCCCTTCGTCGTACGAGACGGAGCCAGGTCAGACGACCTGGTGCAGCCAGCGGACCGGGGCGCCCTCGCCCGCGTACCGGAAAGGTTCGAGCTCGTCGTCCCAGGGCTTGCCGAGCAGCTTGGCCAGCTCGCCCTCCAGGTCGCTCTCGCCGCCCTGGGAGCGGGCCAGTGCGGCGCGCAGGCGGTCCTCCGGGATCAGGATGTCGCCGTGGATGCCGGTGACGGCGTGGAAGATCCCGAGGTCGGGCGTGGCGCTGTACCGCTCGCCCTCGGCCGTGGGGCACGGCTCGGACGTGACCTCGAAGCGCAGCAGCTGCCAGCCGCGCAGGGCCGAGGCGAGTTTGGACGCGGTGCCCACCGAGCCACGCCAGGAGAACTCGGATCTCCAGCTGCCGGGCGCCGCGGGCTGCCTGATCCAGTCGAGGTTGACGCGCGCGCCGAGTACGCCCGCGACTGCCCATTCGACGTGCGGACACAGCGCGCGCGGTGCGGAGTGCACGTAAAGAACTCCACGTGTCGTCACCGGGACCTCCAGTGTGGGTCGAGGTTCGCCTTCCCCAGCGGCCTCGCGCCCGTGCCGAGCGTTGTCGCCCTGAATTCGGGAAACTCCCGAAAACGGGACAGATGTGACGTGATGTAATTTAGCGGAACCGGAAGAACAGGGTGCCACTGGGTGGCGAGGCTACCGTGCGGTGGAACAAGGAGTGTGACGTACGGTCGGTCCCAAGGCCAGGAATCGCCCAGGCTTCACCCGGCCGGGGGTCTGTGGGGGCGCGGTCGGCCTACGGCAGTGGATCGGTCTACGGCAACAGAGGGGGACCCGGGATGCGGAACCGAAGGCACCGCTCGCGTGCCGCCGTCGCCATGGCGACGGCGGTTCTTCTTGGCGCCACCGCGCTCACGGCGTGTGACGCCTCCGGCGGCGACTCCCCCGCGCCCCAGGGACCATCCGCCACCAAGCCGTCCCCCAAGCCCACTCCGGTCTGGGACACGAGCCCGGACTCCCTGGCGGCCGTCGGCGACTCCATCACCCGCGGTTTCGACGCCTGCTCGGTGCTCGCCGACTGCCCCGAGGCGTCCTGGGCGACCGGCACGGACTCCGAGGTACGCAGCCTCGCCACCCGGCTCCTGGGCAAGGAGCGGGCCGCCGGGCACAGCTGGAACCACGCGAAGACCGGCGCCCGTATGGCGGACCTCCCCGCCCAGGTCGAGCAGGCCGCGGCGCGGCGGCCCGAGCTGATCACGGTGATGGTGGGCGCGAACGACGCGTGCCGGCCCACCGTGGACTCCATGACGCCGGTCGCCGAGTTCCGCGCGGACTTCGAGGAGGCGATGCGCACGCTGCGGCGTGAGCTTCCCAAGACGCAGGTGTACGTGACCTCCGTGCCGGACCTGAAGCGGCTCTGGTCCCAGGGGCGCACCAACGCGCTGGGCAAGCAGATCTGGAAGCTGGGCATCTGCGCCTCGATGCTGGCGGACCCGGACGCGCGGGACGCGGCAGCGACGCAGCGGCGGGCGAACGTGCAGAGCCGCGTGGTCGCGTACAACGACGTGCTCAAGGACGTGTGCGCCAAGGACCTGCGCTGCCGGTACGACGGCGGGGCGGTCTTCGACTACCGCTTCGACGGCGACCAGTTGAGCCGGTGGGACTGGTTCCACCCCAGCAAGGACGGCCAGTCGAGGCTCGCCGAGCTGGCCTACCGGCAGGTGAAGGCCAAGAATCCCAAGGCTCCCGGGGCCTGAGGTCACAGCTTCCCGGCGTAGGGTCGCGATCATGCGCAGTGAACTCTTCGGGGCACTCCCCGACGGCACGCCCGTCCATCGCTGGACCCTGGAAAGGGGCGGGGTGCGGGTACGCGTCCTGACGTACGGCGGGATCGTCCAGTCGGCGGAAGTTCCCGACCGGTCGGGGCGGCGCGAGCCGGTGGCGCTCGGCTTCGACGGCCTCCAGGGCTATCTCGACCATCCAGGGCCGTACTTCGGGGCGCTGGTGGGACGGTACGCGAACCGGATCGCGGGCGGCCGGTTCACGCTCGACGACCGGGCGTACCGGTTGGAGCGGAACGACGGGCCCAACGCGCTGCACGGCGGCGCGGCCGGTTTCGACAAGCGGGTGTGGGACGCGGCGGAGGTCGAGCACGGGGTGCGGCTCTCCCGGGTGAGTCCGGACGGCGAGGAGGGCTATCCCGGGCGGCTCGCGGTGTCGGTGACGTACTCGCTGGACGCGTCGGGCGCGCTGCGGATCGCGTACGAGGCGACGACGGACGCCCCGACGGTCGTGAACCTCACCAACCACACGTACTGGAACCTCGCGGGTGCCGGGAGCGGCAGCGCGGGCGGGCACGAGCTGCGGATCGACGCGGCGCGCATCACGCCGACGGACGGGGCGCAGATTCCCACGGGGGTCTACGAGGACGTCGAGGGAACGCGGTTCGACTTCCGCCAGGCGCGGAAGGTCGGGGCCGGGATCGACCACAACTACGTGCTCGACAAGGGGCTCACCGCGCGGCCCGTCGAGGTGGCCGAGCTGAGCGATCCGGCGTCCGGGCGCGTGCTGACCGTGGCGACGACGGAGCCGGGCCTCCAGCTCTACACGGCGGACCACTTCGAGGAGCCGCTGCCGTTCGGCCCGGGGGACGGGGTCGCCCTGGAGACACAGCACTTCCCCGACTCCCCCAACCGGCCGGAGTTTCCGGGGACGGTGCTGCGGCCGGGTGGGGTGTACGAGTCGGAGACGGTGTACGGCTTCGCCGTGCGCTAGCGGCTTTCCGCGCGTCGGCGCACCGGCCGGTCAGACAGTGATCGTCTCGCTCAGCCTGAGGTCGGCGAGGGAGCGGCCCGCCTGGATCTCGTACGAACCGCCCTGCCGCGCCCAGGCGTTGGCATCCTCGTCCCAGATCTCGAAGGCGCGGGGCGGGAGTTCGATCCGTGCCTCCACGCTCTCGCCGGGCGCGGCCTCGACTCCCGCGAAGCCCGCGAGCCAGCGGGCCGGTCGGTTGCTGTCGGCCTCGGTCGGGGCGAGGTAGACCTGGACGACCTCGCGGCCCGCGCGCGGACCGGTGTTGCGGACGCGGACGGTGGCCGTCGTGCCCCGCACGTCCAGGGACTCGTACGTCCAGTCGGTGTAGCCGAGGCCGTGGCCGAAGGCGTACGCGGGGGTGGCGCCCGACCGCTCCCAGGCGCGGTAGCCGATGAACACGCCCTCGGTGTAGGCGAGTTCGCCATCGGCCGGGGTGACCCGGGTGACCGGCGCGTCCGCGAGGGAGCCCCATGTGGTGGGCAGCCGTCCGCCCGGCTCCTGGGCGCCGAGCAGCACGTCGGCGAGCGCGGCGCCGCCCTCCTGCCCCGGGAACCAGCCGAGCAGCACCGCCGCCACGTCGTCGCGCCACGGAAGTTCCACCGGGGAGCCGGAGTTGACGACCACGACCGTGCGGGGGTTGGCCGCGGCCACCGCGCGCACCAGGTCGTCCTGGCGGCCCGGCAGCCGCAGGTCCTTCCGGTCGAAGCCCTCGGACTCGACGCGTTCGGTGGTGGCGACGACCACGACCGCGGTGTCCGCGCCGCGCGCCGCCTCGACGGCCTCGGCGATCAGGTCGTCGGGGTCGCGCCGCGGGCCCAGGTGCACGAAGGAGAACACCACGCCGGGGAGCGGGGCCGCGTACTCCTTGTCGAGCGGGTGGAACAGGGAGACCTCGACCGTCTCGCCCGCCGTCAGGGGCACCTTGGCCCGCTCGACCGGTGAGCCGAAGAACGCCTCGAAGGGGTCGGACGCGGCGCCCATCCCCTCGGTCCCGTCGAAGACGACCTCGCCGCCGACACGGAGCGTGAAGGCACCCAGGCCGCGCGTGCCGAAGGAGTGCTCGCCGCTCTCGCGGGGCGTGAACGTGCCGACGACCTCGATGGAGGCCAGCGTCTCGTGGGTGACACCGTCGGGCAGGTCGTCGCCGATCCACTGGACCTGGCCGGAGGGGAGGCTGCCCTCGCCGAGGAGGTCGCCGTTGGCGTCGCGGCAGACGGCGCGCAGCTCGAACCCCTTGTCCGCGGGGGCGAGTTCGTCGCTCGGGTCGGCCCCGACGGCGTACGACAGGGTGTCCTCGCCGAGTGCTGCCGTCAGGCCGTCGAGCGGGGAGACGACGCGGGCGGGGAAGACGGTGGCGGAGCCGCCGCCCAGGACGCGGGCGTCGCGTGCGGCGGCGCCGATGAGGGCGACGGACGCGGCGGGCCGCAGCGGCAGCGTGTCGTTCTCGTTGCGCACGAGGACGAAGGCGCGGCGGGCGATCTCGCGGGCGAGTGCCTCGCCGTCGATCTCGGCGGGCAGATCGGTGACCACGGGTTCGGCGCCTTCGAGGATGCCGACGCGGGCGGCGAGCCGCAGGACGTTGCGGACGGCCTCGTCGACCGTCGCCTCCTTGACCCGGCCGCCGCGCACCGCTTCGGCGAGCGCGTCGCCGTACACGGTCCGCGGCCCCGGCATGGCGACGTCGAGGCCGCCGTCGATGGCGCCGGTGGTCGAGCGGGCGGCCATCCAGTCGGAGACGTTGTAGCCGTCGAAGCCCCACTCGCCGCGCAGGACCTCGTTGACCAGGTAGCGGTGCTCGGTCATCGTCGAGCCGTTGACCTGGTTGTACGCGGTCATGATGCCCCAGGGGTGGGCATTGGCGACGATCGCCTCGAAGGGCGCGAGGTACAGCTCGCGCAGGGCGCGCGCGCCGACCAAGTTGTCGACGGTGAAGCGGTCGGTCTCGGCGTCGTTCGCCACGAAGTGCTTGACGGTCGTGCCGACGCCGCCCGCCTGCACGCCCTGGACGTAGCCGGTGCCGATGACGCCGGTCAGATACGGGTCCTCGCTGTACGCCTCGAAGTGCCGGCCGCCCAGCGGCGAGCGGTGCAGGTTCACGGTGGGCGCGAGGAGGACGTGGACGCCCTTGCGCCGGGCCTCCTGGGCGAGGAGGGTGCCCACGCGGCGGGCGAGGTCCTGGTCCCAGGTGGCGGCGAGCGCGGTCGGTGACGGCAGGGCGATCGACGGGTCGTCCGCGGTCCAGCGGGTGCCGCGCACGCCGATCGGGCCGTCCGACATCACGAGGGGCGCCAGGCCGATCCCGGGCAGCGCGTGCAGCGACCACATGTCGCGCCCGCCGAGCAGCCGGGCCTTGGAGTCCAGATCCAGCCGGGCGAGCGCGGCCTCCACGACCGCCTCGCGCGCCTGGTCGGCCTGTGTGGTCCCGGGGCCCTGGGTTCCCGCCATGGCGGTACCTCCTCGTCGAAGTCCGTTCCGTGCGTTCCCTCCATCCTGCCTCGCCCACCTGTAGGCCGGTAGTTTTCGTTATCTGGACGTTATATTGAGAGGAGGCATGACGTACGGTCGTCCCGCGAGCAGGACCGAGAGCGTGAAGGGCAGAGACCATGGCGACCAGGGCCAGAAGCGAGGAACGGCGCGCGGAGATCCTCCGGGCGGCCCTCGAGGTGATCGCCGAGCGGGGCTACCGGGGCGCGAGCCTGGGCGCCGTCGCCGAGCGGGTCGGGCTCACCCAGCAGGGTCTGCTGCACTACTTCCCCACGAAGGACGCCCTGCTCGTCGCCGTCCTGGAGGCCCGCGACCAGTGGGACGCGGTGCCGGCGAACGAGATCCGCCTCGACCTGCTCGGCTCGCTCGTCGACTACAACGCGATGCGTCCCGGCATCATCCAGACCTTCTCCGCACTGCTCGGCGAGAGCGTCACGGACGGGCACCCGGCACGGGAGTACTTCACCGAGCGGTACGGATCGGTGCGGGCGAAGTTCGCCGCGGTCCTGCGCGCGGAGTATGGGGAGCGGCTCCCCGGCGGCCTCACCCCGGAGGCGGCGGCGCCCCTCCTCGTCGCGGTGATGGACGGACTCCAGTACCAGTGGCTTCTGGACCCCGAATCGGTGGACATGGCGGGGGCGTTCAGGGATTTCCTCGGGCTGCTGGGTGCCGACGGCGAGTGAGACCTTTGAGACCCGTGATCAGGCCGCCGGTACGGCCGCCACGACGTCGATCTCGATGAGCGCCTCCGGCCTGAAGAGCCGGGGCACCTCGACCGTCGTGCTGGTGGGCGGTGTCGCGGTGAGGAACTGGGCGCGTACGGCGGCGTATTGGGGGAGGTCGCCGAGGTCCGTCATGAACGTACGGATGTTGATGACGTCGCCGAGCGTCGCGCCGTGCGCCGCAAGGAGGGCGGACAGGGTCTCGAAGATGCCGCGGCTCTGGGCGGCGACGTCGTCACCCCCGGCTATCTGCCCGGAGAGGTACAACAGGGCCCCGCCGCCGTCCAGTTCGACGCGGGCGACCTGGGAGTAGGGGCCCAGGGGCTGGGGCGCGGAGGCGGGGTTGCCGATGGTGATGTTCATGGTGCGGACTGCTCCTCTTGGGTCGTGACCAGGTCGTGGCTAGTGGGTGTCGCGGGTACGGATGTGGGCGACCGCCCGCGCGATGTCCTCGTGGACGACCTCCGGGTCGGCGGCGGCGGCCCGGTAGTGGCCGAGGACCGCCTCCATCGCGGGGAGCGCGGTGACCTCGGTCGCGAGCGCCACGTCCTTCACGGCGAGGTCGCTGCCGAAGTGCACGTCGGTGGCGAAGGCCCGGTTCACCGCGCCGCCGAGCGGCCCGCCCGCGAGCGCCCCCTTCGCCGTCTCCTCGTCGAGGCCCAGCGCGTCCGCCAGCCTCATCGCCTCGGCCACAAGGGCCACGCCCCCGATGACGGCGGTGTTGACGACCAGCTTCAGGGCGGCTCCCGAGCCGAGCGGGCCCGTACGGGTCACCGGGCCGAAGCGGGCCAGAATGTGCTCGATCCCGTCCGCCTCACCCCCCGCGAGAATGCCGAGCCGCCCCGCCGCCGCCTTGTCCGTGCTGCCCATCACGGGAGCGTCGACCAGGGTCACGCCCTCCGGCATCCTCGCCCCCAACTCCCGTACGGCGTCGGGCCCGACGGTGGACATCTCCGCCCAGTGGGTCCCCGCCCGCAGCTCCGGCACGACGGCGTCGGCGACGGCACGCACCGCTTCGGGGCCCGCCAGCATGGTGATGACGACATCGGCGTCACGCACCGCGTCCGCGGGACCGGCGGCGAGCCGGGCCCCCTCCTCCACCAGTGGCTCCGCCTTCGGGGCGGTCCGGTTCCACACCGTCAACGGGTGCCCTGCCGCCAGGAGTTGGCGGGCCATCGGCGCGCCCATGTGTCCGAGTCCCAGAAACGCGATCTTCTCCATGGCTTCGACGCTAGGGCCGGGCCCGTGATGCGACAAGCGAATGTCTAGCATGCCTCCCATGCCCGGACCGCATACCGCACGGATGGCCCAGGACCCGGCCCCGCCCGACCTCTCCACCGTCTGGCTCCGCGTCTTCCTGGACGTCGCGCGGCACGGCTCGTTCACCGTGGCCGCCCGCTCCCTCGGCTGGACGCAGTCCGCCGTCTCGCGGCAGATCTCCTCGCTAGAGGCCGCACTCGGCGGCGCCCCGCTCTTCGACCGGCTGCCGCGAGGCGTGCGCCTGACCGCGCACGGCCGCACGCTCCTGCCGCACGCCGAGGAAACCGTGGCCCGACTGCGTGCCATGCAGCGGGAGTTGGCGTCGCTGCGCGACCTGACCGGCGGGACCCTGCGCTTCGGGGCGTTCGCGACGGCCGACGCGGCGCTCGTGCCACGGGCCATCGCGGCCTTCCGTGCCCGGCATCCCGGCGTGACGCTCACCCGCGAGGAGGGACTGACGCCGGGGCTGCTCGCCCGCCTCGGGGCCGGTGAGCTCGACCTCGCGATCGTCTCCTCGACCGGCGGTGCGCTCAGCGGCGACATGAGCGCGTTCGAACTGCGTCACCTTCTGGACGAGGGGCTGTACGTCGCGCTCCCTCCGGCTCATCCGCTGGCGGGCCACGCGTCGGTGCGTCTGTCCCAACTCGCCGGGGAGGAGTGGATATCGGGCAGCGCGGACGTCGGGGGGACCCTTCTGGAGGAGGCGCACCGGCACGGTTTCCGCCCCCGGGTCGCCCATGTCGTCGCCGAGTGGACCGCCAAGCAGGGTTATGTGGCGGCGGGGCTCGGGGTCACCCTCGTGCCCGCCCTCGCCGCCGAGTCCGTACGCCCCGACATCACCCTCGTCCCGGTGCACGGCGACGACGTGCCGCCCCGGGCCGTGTACGCGGCGACGGTGCGGGGCCGGGCGGCCCCACCAGCAGTCGAGCCGTTCCTGGAGGCGTTGCGGACACCGAGCTGCCGTGGACGGCCGGAGCCCTAGCGGACGCCGCCTTCCTGCCGGAATACTGCGATCACCCCCACCGGCCACGGAAGGACTCCCGTGTCACTCACGCCCACCGTCTCCCCGCGGCTCGCCGCGCTCGGTGTCACCCTGCTGCTCTCCCTCGCCGCGGTACCCGCGTCGGCGGCCACCGCCCCTGCCGTGACCGCCGAGGAGCAGCGCCTCGACCGGGCGGCCCCGCAGGAGATCCTGCGCCGCAGCGGATTCGACTCCGTGGCGCCGGAGTTCGCACGCGCCCTCGACCGCGCCCACTCGTACGCCGAGGCCAAGCGCGTCGTCGTACGGCAGGGAGACGCGCTGTGGCGGCGCGCCGTCGACCGGGCACAGGGGCGCGGCCCCGCGGCGGACAGGACAGCGGACCTCAGCCGGGACGACGACCGGCCGCTGTACTGGGCCCGGCTCGGGATGACGCGGGAGCTCCGGCAGTGGGAGCCGAGCCGGTTCGGGGTGAGCGAGGCCCAGCACGCGCGGCTCATACGGGCGTTGGAGAACGCCTCGCGCGGGCACGACTCCATCCGCTATCCGCAGAAGGACCGCGCGGGTCACCGCCTCAAGCGCATCCTCGTCACCGGCTTCGACCCCTTCACGCTCGACCGTGACGTCCGCATCAGCAATCCCTCGGGCGCCACCGCATTGGCACTCGACGGCGCCGTCATCGAGACCGCCGACGGGCCCGCCCGCGTGGAGACCGCCGTCTTCCCCGTCCGCTGGGACGACTTCGCCGAGGGGACGGTCGAGCGCACCCTGCGCGCCCACCTCCCCCGCGTCGACCTCTTCACCACCATCAGCCAGGGCCGGGTGGGACGCTTCGACATCGAGCGGACCAACGGGGCCTGGCGGGGCGGCTTCCCCGACAACGAGAACCTCTCGCGCACCGAGACCGTCCCGGTCACCGACCCGGCCACGCAGCCCCAGTGGACGTCCACGACGCTCCCGTACAAGGAGATCGTGAGCGCGGAGACGGGCCGCTTCCCGGTGTACGACAACACGTCGGTGACCGAGATCCCGGCGGGCCAGAGCACTCCCGTGGTCCGCCCGGACGGGCCCACCGCCGGTTCGACGGCCCGCGAGGGCGGCGGCGGCAACTACCTGTCGAACGAGATCGCCTACCGGGCGACGCTGCTTCGCGACCGCCTCGGGCTGCACGACCGGCTGCCCGGCGGCCATGTGCACACGCCGGTCCTGCAGTTCGGGGCGGGCAACACGGACCCGGCGACGGGCGCGATCACCGATCCCGAGTTCGTGCGCAACCGGCTCGACATCATCGCGCAGGTGCGCGGGATCCTGACGACGGCTATGAACGCCCGCCGGTAGCGGCCTGCGGGCCGCCGGGGGCGGCGGGGTCCGCCGCGCCCCGGGGGTCGTCGTCGTCCGGGGCCGGGTCGCTGTCCTCGCCCAGCAGTTCCCGCGCCATGAGCGTCGCGCCCGCGACCGCTCCAGGCATCAGGAACACGGCGACGAACGGCACCAGGAAGGCCACGGCCAGCGGGGTGCCGAAGCCCCACGCCATCAGCCTGCGGCCGCGCAGCAGCGCGAGGCGTTCGCGGACCTCGACGCCCCGGCGCTGCAGCGCCACCCCCGTCAGCTCCTCCACCAGGAAGAAGCCCGTCACGCAGAAGCCGATCACGGGCACGACGGTCTGGCCGACGACCGGGATGAAGCCGAGGGCGAAGAGCAGGATGCCCCAGACCAGGGCGCGGACGACGATACGGAGGCTGTCACGGGCGGAGATCCACAGTTCGCGCCAGAGCGGCAGCCCCGACTCGGGGGCGAACCCGGAGACGGAGATGTCGACCTTCTCCGAGAGCGACTCGTAGAAGGGCTGGCCCACCAGGAGCGTCACCGCCGTGAAGGTGACGACCGACAGGAGGAGCGCGAGCGCGAAGAGGAGCCCCGTGAGGAAACCGCGGAACAGGCCGGTCCACGGCGAGGACCAGTCGTCGGCGAACGGCGTGGCCCAGCCGACGAAGTCCGCGCCCCACGTCGCCAGCGCGACGAGCGCGGCCGCGTAGAGAAGCAGGGTGATCAAGCCGGGCAGCAGGCCGACCCCGTACTGCTTGCCGTGCTGGGCGACCCAGCGCTGGCCCTTCATCAAATAGCCGAAGCCACGTCCCAGATCGCGCATGCGGCACAGCCTATCCGCCGGTCACGGCCCTGCGGTCCACGGGACGCGTGGGGGTGAAGGGAGGCGAAGGCCCTCTTGTTGCGCGGTGGTTGAACCGGTAGACCACGCGTACTGACTTCTTTCCCGGAGGTACGTATGGGCATATCCCGGCCGTCCAGACCCGTTCTGCTCACCACGCTCGCCTCGGCGGGCGCCCTTCTGTTCACCACCGTCGCGCCCGGCGCCGCGACCGCCGACCCCCGTCCGGGCGGCCGTGACATCCTCCGCGAGGGCTCGCCCCTCAGCAGCACGGAACGGGCCGCGAAGAACCCGGAGAGCGCCGCCGACCGGGCCCTGGGAACCACCAAGACCCCCGGTCTCGACTCCGGCCTCGACTCCGGTCGCGGCGGCAAGGACCGCGGCTATCCCCGCGAGCAGAAGCTCACCCCGCCGCCCGTGAATCCTGACGACAAGTCGATAAAACTTGGCCTGGCCCCCTATCACTCGATCGCACCGAAGCTGAATGACATCCAGGGCATCGGCGACCGTGTCAGCGTGGAGATCGCGGGCCGCTCGGCGGGCGGCCACCAGCTCTATCTGGTGACCGTCACCTCCCCCGAGTCCGCCAAGGAGACCACCCGCCAGGAGCGGATGCGGGAACTCATCGAGAACGAGCCCGGGACCGCCGCCAAGGACCCCGCGGTCAAGTCCTCGTACAAGACGCCGGTCTTCATCAACAACAACATCCACGGCAACGAGTGGGAGGGCACGGACGCGGCCCTCAAGCTCATCGAGAAGCTCGCGAAGGCCAAGGACGGCAAGACGAAGGATCTGCTCGCGCACAACCGGCTGTACTTCAACGTCACGGCCAACCCCGACGGCCGCATCGCGGGCACCCGCGCCAACGCCAACGGCTTCGACCTCAACCGCGACTTCATCACCGCGTCGCAGCCCGAGGCGCGCGTCATGCGGCAGATCGCGATCGACAAACAGCCCGCGGTCATGATCGACCTGCACGGGTACGTCAACGGCACGCTGATCGAGCCGACGACTCCCCCGCACGGCGAGAACTACGAGTACGACCTCTTCCTGAAGAACACCTACGCCAACGCCCTCGGCATGGAGGCCGCGGTCAACGGCCTCGGCTACACGCCCGAGAAGGACGGCGTCGAGCCGGCGATCATCCCCTTCCGCGACCAGGAAGAGGGCTGGGACGACTGGCCGCCGATCTTCACCCCGCAGTACATGCCGTTCCACGGCACGGTCGCCGCGCACACCATCGAGTTCCCGATGGCCGTCAACAACGACGAGTACGACGAGCTTCCGGTGCCCGAGCTGCGGCGGCGGTCCGCGATCAACGTGGACATCGCGGGCGCGGCCATGTCGGCGACGCTCAAGTACACGCAGGAGCACCGCACTTCGGTGATCGCCGACCAGATCGAGACGTTCCGGCGGGGCGCCGTGGGCGCGAAGCAGGTGCCGGTGTCGCCGGAGACCGTGCCGGGCGTGCCCGGCATCGGTCCGGAGGACGTCTACACGACCGATTTCCCGCGTGCGTACGTGATTCCGCGAGGACAGTCGAAGGGTGAGCGCGGGCAGCGCTCGGCTGCGGCGGCCTCGCGTCTGGTCGAGCATCTGCTCGACAACGACGTCGAGGTGCGCAGGGCAGCCAAGGGATTCAGGCTAGGCGGGAAGTCGTACGCCGAGGGCTCGTACGTCATCGACATGCGTCAGCCCAAGCGCGGACTCGCCAACGTGATGCTCGCCGACGGGCGGGACATCAGCGACAAGGTGTCCACCATGTACGACATCTCGGGGTGGAGCCTCGGGCGGCTGTGGGGCGCGACCGTGGACTCGGTGAAGGGCGGCTCGCTGTCCGGTGTGCGGTCGCGTGTGGTGGACTCCGCGTCGAGGGTCGGCCATGTCGCCTCGCGCGGGGACCTTCGGCTGCGGCTCGACGACGCGCGGGAGGTCGCGGCTCTCAACTGGCTGCTGGCGCGCGGTACTTCCGTGCGGCGGGCTGAGGACGGCAGCGTGATCCTGCCCTCGTCGGCGCGGGGCGCTGCGGTCGCCGCGGCGAAGAAGTACGACGTCGCCTTCGACGCGACGAAGGCGAAGGGTGGCGCGGTGGTCCGTCCCACGCGGGTCGCGGCGGCCGTCACTCCCGGGGAGTTGTTCGCGCTGCGGGAGATGAATTTTGACGTGGTGCCGGTTTCGACTGATGTCCTCAACGCCGGGTTCGACTGGAAGAAGTCGGGTGCGGACGCGCTGTTCGTGTCGGCCGGGCTTTCGTACGGGGAGCTGAACGCGGGGGCGAAAGCCGGGCTCGACTCGTTCCTCGCCGGGGGCGGTGGTCTGGTCGGGCGTGGCTCGGAGGGGGCCTCGTTGAACTCCGACGCGAAGTTGCTTTCCGTTGAGGCGGTCTCCGGGAACGGGGATGCGAATGGTGTGGTGCGGGTCGTGAATTCCGGGGGGCCTGTCACCGGGGGCGCGGTGTCGCATTCGTTCGTCTACTCGCCGATGTGGTTCAAGGGGCTCGGGAGTGGGGTGCGGGTCGATCAGTCCTATGGGGGTGGGAATCCGCTGGTTTCCGGGCACTGGCGCCCTGCGGAGGGCGGTGCGGGGGGTCCTGCGGACGCTGCGGGTCAGCCTTCCGTGGTGAGCGGGTCCGCTGCGGGGTCCCGGGTCGTCCTGTTCGGCACGGAGCCTCTCTTCCGGGACCACCCGAAGGGGGTGTTCCCGCAGGTGGGGCGGGCGCTGCTGAGTGTGAGCCGGGGCTAAGGCAGACCCTGCGGGGCCTTCCCCAATCCCGCCCCTTCCCGAAACTGGGGCTCCGCCCCAGACCCCGTACAAGATGGCCTCAAACGCCGGCCGGGCTGAATTGGGCCCTCGCGCCAAGCGAGTTTTCGGGAAGGGGTGGGGTTGGGGATGAAGAACGCATGACACGTGAGGTCAAGGTCCAAGGCACCACCGCAGCCGGATACGAATCCGTGCGGGACGAGTTCACCGCCGTACTCGCCGGGGAGAAGCCCGAGCATGCCGCGCAGCTTTCCGCGTATGTACGCGGGGAGCAGGTCGTCGACCTGTGGGTGGGGCCTGACACCGACGGCGACACGCTGTTCGGCGTCTACTCGTCCACGAAAGGTGCCGCCCATCTCGTCATGGCGCTGCTCGTCCAGGACGGGGCCCTGGACCTGGACCGCGAAGTCGCCTACTACTGGCCGGAGTTCGGCGGCCAGGGCAAGGGCGATGTCACGCTCCGGGAGCTTCTCTCCCACCGCGCGGGCGTCGTCGGCGCCGACGACGGCCTCAGTCCGGAGGAGGTCGCCGACGACCGCGCCAACGCCGCCCGTCTCGCGGCCCAGCGGCCCTACTGGCGTCCCGGTACCGCCTTCGGCTATCACGCACTGTCCGTCGGGGCGCTGGCCGGCGAGGTCGTGTTCCGGGCGACGGGGCAGACCTTGCAGGAGGTGTACGAGGAGCGGGTCCGCGCCCCGTTCGGCCTTGACTTCCATCTCGGGCTTCCGGAAGCCCTTGAGCCCCGCTTCCGCTCCGTGCTGCCGGCGATCCCCTCCCCCTCGGAGCGCGCCCTCATCGACGCGCAGCCGCCGCAGCCCGGCACCCTGAACTCCATCGCCTTCAACCGCAACGGTGCCCACCCCACCGATCTGGAGTCGCTCCCCAACTCCCGCCTGGTGCGCGCCAAGGGGCCCGCCTCCGTCGGCGGTGTCGCCTCCGCGCGTGGACTCGCCACGATGTACGCGGCTGCGGTCGGCGGGCTCGACGGGCGGGAGCCGCTCCTGAAGCCGGACACCGTGGCCGAGTTCGGGCAGATCCATTCCAACGGGTTCGACCTGGTGGCGCGGGCCCACAAGTCGTACGGGGTGGGGTTCCAGAACGTCGCCGAGGCCTGGCACCCGTTCCTCGGTGCGGGGACCATCGGGCACCGGGGCGTGGGCGGCTCGCAGGCGTTCGCCGATCCGCGCAGCGGGCTCGCCTACGGGTACACGCGGCGCCGCTTCCCCGTCCCCGGCAGCCCGGCCCCGGAGGAGGAGCGGCTCGTGCGGGCGGTCCACACCGCCGCCGTGACGTGAGGGAGGGCCGCACCCCTGCCCGGGGTGCGGCCCTCCCTCACGTACGCGAAGAGGCGATCAGGCGACCGCGAGCTCCACCTTGATGTTGCCGCGCGTGGCGTTGGAGTACGGGCACACCTGGTGCGCCTTCTCGATCAGGGCCTGCGCGGTGGCCGCGTCCACGTTCGGGATGGAGGCGGAGATCGCGACCTCCAGGCCGAAGCCGCCGGCCTCGGTCTGGCCTATGCCGACCTTGGCGGTCACGGTCGAGCCGGAGATGTCGGCGTTCTCCTTGCGGGCGACCACGCCGAGGGCGCCCTGGAAGCAGGCGCTGTAGCCCGCCGCGAAGAGCTGCTCGGGGTTGGTGCCGGCGCCGCTGCCGCCCATCTCCTTCGGCGGGTTGACGACGACGTCGAGCTTGCCGTCATCGGTGGCGACGCGGCCGTCACGGCCGTTCTCGGCGGTGGCGACGGCGGTGTACTTGACGTCGATCTGCTGGATGGACATAAGTGCCGGTTCCTCCTGAGATGTTCCGCGATGCGCGCCCACAGTCGCGACAATGTGGAATTACTTTATCGGATGACGGAAAACGACGGGCGGCGGCCACCTGCTCCGGCCGCCGCCCGCCGCCCTCACCTCACCGGCTCACCACTCTCAGGCGAGAGAAACGACCATCTTTCCGGTGTTCTCGCCGCGCAGCATGCCGAGGAATGCCTCGACGCCGTTCTCCACGCCCTCGACGACCGTCTCGTTGTACTTGAGCTCGCCGGAGCGGATCCAGGCACCGACCTCCTTCACGAACTGCGGCTGGAGGTTCTCGTGGTCCCCGACGAGGATGCCCTGCAGACGCAGGCGCTTGCCGATGATCATGGCCATGTTGCGCGGGCCGGGCGTCGGCTCGGTGTCGTTGTAGCCCGCGATCATGCCGCAGATGGTGGCGCGGCCGTGCACGTTCATGCGGCTGATGGCCGCTTCGAGGTGCTCGCCGCCGACGTTGTCGAAGTAGACGTCGATGCCGTCGGGGGCCGCCTCCTTGAGCTGCTCCACGACCGGGCGCGGGTCCTTGTAGTTGAACGCGGCGTCGAAGCCGAGCTCCTCGACGAGGTGCTTCACCTTCTCGTCCGAGCCCGCCGAGCCGATGACGCGCGAGGCACCCTTGAGCTTGGCCATCTGGCCGACCTGGGAGCCGACGGCGCCCGCGGCGCCGGAGACGAACACCGCGTCGCCCTCCTTGAAGGAGGCGACCTCGAAGAGCCCCGCGTAGGCCGTCAGGCCCGGCATGCCGAGCACACCGAGGTACGCCGAGAGCGGCGCGGCCTGCGGGTCCACCTTCACGGCGTGCTTGGCCGGGACGGTGGCGTAGTCGCGCCAGCCCGCGAAGTGCAGGACGTGGTCGCCCACGGCCAGACCGTCGGCGTTCGACGCGATGACCTCGCCGACCGCACCGCCCTGCATGGGCTCGTCCAGCTTGAACGGCGGGGTGTACGACTTCACGTCGTTCATCCGGCCCCGCATGTACGGGTCCACGGAGAAGTGCAGGTTGCGGACCACGACCTGGCCGTCGGCCGGGGCGGTCACGGGGGCCTCGCGCAGGGCGAAGTCCTCCGGGACCGGCCAGCCGTGCGGGCGGCGCACGAGGTGCCACTCGCGGCTGACGGCGGGGAGCTGCGCGGACCCGGGGGCCTCGGGGGTGACGGACATGCGGGCGTCCTCCTCCTGCTCAGGCTGCCGTTGCCGACAGGCTGACATCGTCGAAATGCTTCAGGTTGTGAAACAACCATGCGCCTACATATTTCACTATGTCAAGTATCGGGGTAGCCTGGAGCGCATGGCCACCAGCAGCTCCCGCACCCCGCGCACGGACCCCCTGACGCTCGAAGTCGTCGAGCTCATCGGCACGGTCGTCGCGCGCTACCACGAGGAGTACGACGCCGCGGCGGGCAAGCACGCCCTCACCGGGGCGCAGGCGCGCGTCCTTGGTCTGCTCTCCCTGGAGCCGCTGCCCATGCGTCGCATAGCGAAGAAGCTGAAGTGCGAGCCGTCGAACATCACGGGGATCATCGACCGTCTTGAGGCACGCGGCCTCGTCGAACGGCGGCCCGACCCGGCCGACCGCCGCGTGAAGCTGGCGGCGCCGACGGACGAGGGCCTCGAGGTCGCCCGCAGCCTGCGCGATTCGCTGGACTTCGCACGGGAGCCGCTGGCCGAGCTCTCCAGGGAGGAACGGCTTTCGCTGCGAGCACTGCTGCGCAGGATGATCGGCGAGGACGCCGCGGCCTGACGGACCCTCCATCCGTCACCGGCCCGCGTCGCCGTTCGCTACGTGCACCACCACAGGAAGCGGTCGCACGTCCTGGTCGGCTCCGGCTCCGGTGTCGGATCGGGCTGCTGCGAACTCGGCGGGGGCGTGGTGGGACCCGGGGTCCCTGGGGTGCCCGGCGCGTCGGGAGAATCCGGTGCGTCCGGCGCGGAGGTCGCGCCCGGGGTGGTCGCGTCCGGCTCCTGCCCGGCCTCCCCCGTCTCCTCCCCCTTGTCGTCCTCGTCGTCCTCGCCGTTCTTGGTGCCCTTGCCGTCCTTGGCCTTCTTGGACTCCTTGCCCGTCGCGGACGCCGACGCGGAGGGTGTCGCCGACGTGGCTCCGCCACCCGTGGCCGCCCCGCCGCCCGGGTCCGTCGGCTTCCGGGACGCGGACCGGCTCGCGTCGGCGTCCGGCGCTGAGGCCGCCGCCGGTTCGTCCGAGGGCCCCTCGATGCCGAGCTCGGCCAGGCTCAGGCCACCGGCCGCGAGCGCGAGCCCGGCGGTGACCAGGAGGATCTTGCGGCGCCTGCGGCGGTGCGCCGCCCGGCGCCCGCGCTCCCGGCGGCGGCTCCTGCCGCGCGGCGCCTCGTCGTCGTACGGGCGCTCGGAACCCGGCGTCTCGTCCTGCGCGGCGACCGCCTCCGCGTACTCACGGCAGGCTTCGGCCGGAGTGCCGCACCCCGGGCAGGCCAGGGCGCCGTTGAGGTGCCTGTGGCACGGGTGGCAGTAGTCCATGAGGCATGGAGGCTAAGTGAGCCACGGGTAACAGAGGAAGCCGCTGCCGTGAAGGTTGTGTGCGGAATCGAATGTTCCAGCGGCGCGGACACCCCGATGTGCGGCAAACCGCCTGATCAGCCCCTATCCGGCGAACGCCGCCTGCGGCACGCCCTGTCCCGCGTCCGGCACCACGAGCACCGACCCGGAGAGGGGATGCGGCGCCTCAAGTCCCGTACGCGCGGAGGTGATGTAGAGGTCCCGCAGTCCCGCGCCGCCGAACGCGCACGCGGTCGGGCGGGCCACCGGGAGCTCGATCACCCGGTCCAGGGCGCCGGACGGGGTGTAACGGCGGATGGCGGCGCCGTCCCACAGGGCGACCCAGACGCAGCCGTCGGCGTCGACGGTGAGGCCGTCGGGGTATCCGGCGTCGGCCTCGATCTCCGCCAAGGGCCGCCTGGCGGGCGGGAGTTGGCCCTCGCGCGGCTCCAGTACGTCGATGCGGCGTGTCAGGGTGTCGACGTAGTACATGAGCCGGCCGTCCGGGCTCCAGCCGATGCCGTTGCTGACGGAGACGTCGTCGAACACCTCGGTGACGGTGCCGTCCCCCGTGACGCGCAGCAGGTTGGCGGCCCCCGGCGTCTCGTCGTAGGCCATCGTGCCCGCCCAGAGCGCCCCGTCGGGGGCGACCGCCGCGTCGTTGCCGCGGCGGCCCGGCACGACCTCGCGGTGCAGCCAGCGGAAGGCGCCTCCGTCGGCCATGGAGTCGTAAAGGCCCACGCCGTCCCGGAGGTTGACCACCAGTCCGCCGCCCGCGCGCGGCTTCGCGGCGCCCACGTGCTGCTCGGTGGCCAGGACCGAGCGGTGCCCGCTCGACGGGTCGTACGTGTGGACGCGTGAGCTCAGGATGTCGACCCAGATGAGCCGCCTGGCGGCGGAGTCCCAGGTGGGGCCCTCGCCGAGTGCTGCCTGCGCGCGTACCGCCATGTCGATTGCGACCATTGCGGCAGGCTACCCGCAAGCACGGCTCCGGGGACCTTGGCCGTGCGCCTCAGCCCGCGCGGCCCAGCTCTCCCCTCAACCGCCGTGCCCTGAGCACCAGTTCGAGCTCGAAGCGGCGGTCGGGGTCGTCGACCTCGTCGCCCCACAGTTCCCTGATCTGCCGCAGACGGTAGCGCACCGTCTGCGGGTGCACCCCGAGGCGGGCCGCGACCTCCGGTGCGCCGCCCCGCGTCTCCAGCCAGGCGAGCAGGGTCTCGGCAAGCCGGCGGCCGTGCGCGGGTCCGCAGTGCGCGAGCGGGGCCAGGCAGCGGCGGGCCAGGTCCTCGATGAGCTCCTCGGGCTGGAGCAGGACCAGCGCCTCGGTGTGCTCGGTGCAGTGCAGGACCTCGCCGGAGGGCAGCAGTCCGCGTTCCATCAGACGCACCGCGGCCTCCGCCCAACGCAGCGACTTCGCCGCGTCGGCCAGCGGCACGGGCGGGCCGATCGCGCCGGACCAGCCGGCCATGGCGCGCCGCAGCAGTTCGGGGCGGCCCGCCGCGTCGGGGTCGGGGACGACCATGCGCGGCTGTTCCGTCTCCATGTCGAGCAGGACGCCCTGGCCGACGGCGGGCGCCACGGCTTCCCGCGCGGGGCGCAGGAGCACGCCGACGGCGACCCGCTCGGGCAGCTGCCAGCCCACGCGGGCGGCCCGTTCGTCGAGGGCGCTGCGGGCACCGGGCTGCCCCGCGGCGGCGGAGGCGCCGGAGGCGTGACCGAAGTCGGCCGGTGCCGCCGCTCCCGGGTCCCCGCGCCGCTCGGAGAGCAGCAGTTCCATCAGCTTGCGCTGCAGGCGCAGCCTCTCACCCGCCTGCCGGGCCGCGGCCTCGGCGTATCCGCGGACGGACTGGTCGACCAGGCCGTCCAGATACTCGAAGCCCGACTCGGCCAGTTCGTACATGGCCGGCGGCGGGATCTCGATCTGCTGGCCGATCTCGGCCAGGCGGCGCCAGGCGAGCCGTACGCCGAGGCGGTAGATCGCCTGGAGCGAGTCGAGGCTGCGGCCGTGCAGGCCCTCGCCCCTGCCGAATTCCTGGAAGACCTCAAGGGGGTAGCACGGCCGCCCGCCCTCGGCGGAGGCGATCTGCTGGACGAACCCCTCCAGCGCACGGCGTATGCCGATGAGCGCCATGGGTTCGCCCGAGTCGTCGAGGACGACGGGCAGGCCGGGGTACTCGGAGCGGATCTGCCGCAGGATGTCCTGCGCCAGGGCGGGCACCTCGTCCAGGGCGAGCGCGGCGAAGCGGCGCACCTGCATGGGCGGTACGTCGCGCCAGGCCGAGCGGACGGACAGTGACCCCTGGCTCTCGGTCACGGGCACGGTCACTCACTGTCCCCTGGGGGCAGTCTCGTAGTGCACGAGGGGGGTGTTGGGCTGTTCCGGGGTCGCGTTCAGGAGCGCGACGACGCCGAACGCGGCGGCCACGGCGAGTGCCGCGGCGGCTACGACGGTCAGACCGGCGGCGAGCAATCGGTGCATGTCAGGGTCAGCCTCTCTGCTGGAGGTCGATCCCACCCAGGTCGCGCGGTTGTCGTGCACACAGTCCCTCACCGGCCCCACCCGGTTGGTGCACAGTTTCATCAACGCATTGACACTTCGTCAAGGGTCCGCCTAGCGTTCCGGCCCCTACGGCTCGGTAACACTTCTCACCCGCCACCAGGAGTGCCGGATGCGCCGCACAGCCTCGCCCCTCTCGCTGATCCTGCTCGGACTCGGCGTTTTTCTGCTCGTCCTGGCCCCGATGCTCGCGTGGTACGTCGAGCCACGGGCGAAACGTACGCCCGTCGACATCGACACGACCACCGTGTTCAAGGGCAAAGGGAGCTATTTCGACACCAAGAAGATCAAGACGGTCCATAACAAGAACCTCACGATCACGCGTCAGGTACGCGGCGACGTCGACGACAGCAACAGCGAGCACGCAGTCTGGGACGTGGTCACGTCCGTCGATCCGGACGCGTCACTGCCGGCGTCCGATCCGCACGACGCACTCCAGTTCACGCAGGAGCGCTGGGTCACCGACCGCGAGACGAACAAGCCGGTGCACTGCTGCGACGAGAAGCCCTACTTCGAGGGTGAGGCCTACCTCAAGTTCCCCTTCGACGTGGAACGACGTTCCTACGTCTGGTGGGACAACACCCTCGGCGCGACCGTCCCGCTCACCTTCCGGGGCACGAAGAAGATCCAGGGCTACGAGGGCTACCGCTTCACGGCCAAGGTGAAGCCCGCCAAGACCGGGACCCGGCTCGTGCCGGGCCGCCTGGTGGGGCAGCCCAAGCGCAGCAACGTGCTCGCCGAGGAGTGGTACTCCAACCACGGCATCGAGCTGGTCGCCGACAAGCGAACCGGCCGGATCATCTACGCGGCGATCGGACCCCGCAAGACGCTGCGCGCGCCCGGCTCGGACAAGGACGCGACGAGGCTGCTGGACAGCAAGCGCATCGCGTTCACCGAGAAGACCCAGAAGGCGCAGGTCAAGCTCGCGGACGACGACAGCAGCCGGCTGAAGCTCCTGGGCGAGACGCTGCCGGTCGGGGCGGGTGCGCTGGGTGCGCTGCTCACCATCGCGGGAGGCGTTCTCGTCCTGCGCGGACGGCGTTCCGACAGTGGGGCACAAGGGCCCGGAGGGCCGGGTTCCGCAGCGGAGCCGGGCGGTCCGAATAGCGATACGTCACCAACCGCCCTGCAACCCACCACGATGTGATGAGACGTCAGCAGTTGAAACCCCGAAAGTTGTCACTTCGGTGAGTAGCCGCGTCGAACACTGCGGCGAAAACTAACGGTCCCACCCCAGCACAGTCCCCGCACCGCCCCCGCACCACCCCCGCACAGTCACAGCACAGCACCTCCGCAAGCGACCCCCGAACGGTGCAACCCCCCATAGCGACCTCACGGTTCCGCACCCTGACGAGTTGGAGCACGCATGCCCCAGCACGTGCCTTCTCCGCTGCGCGCCGCAACCCCGCGGGTCGCGCAACGGCTACCGGCACCTCCCCCGCAGCCGCGCCGGATCGTTTTTCTCGCCCGGCGCGACCTGGCGAATCCGGCCGCGGGCGGATCCGAACTGCTCGTCGACCGGCTGGCCGACGGCCTGAGCAAGCTCGGCCATCAGGTCACCCTCTTGTGCGGAGGGCCCGCGGCCTTCCGTGACTACCGCGTCGTGTCGGCGGGCGGTGACCTCGGGCACTACCTGCGCTCACGCTCCGCCTTCACCCGGCAGGTCGGCGACTGCGACCTCCTCGTCGAGGTCTGCAACGGCATGCCGTACCTGGCGCCGCTGTGGCACCGTGGGCCCACGTTGTGCCTGGTCAACCACGTGCACACCGATCTGTGGGGGATGCGCTTCCAGGGCGCCCTCGCCCCCGCGGCCCGGCTCGGCCGAAGACTCGAACACTGGTCGCTCTCGGGTGCCCAGCGCGGCAACCTCCTGGTGGCCGTGTCGCCGTCGACGGCCACCGCGCTGCGTGCGATAGGCGTCGACCGGGAGCGCATACGCATAGTCCACAACGGGGTCGAGGAGCCGGGTCCGCTCCACCCCCGCTCGGACGAGCCGATGTTCCTCGCGATGGGACGGCTCGTCGAGTACAAACGCATCGATCTGCTGCTCCGTCTCTGGGAGCGGGTCAGGCCCGTCACCGGAGGACGTCTGGTGATCGTGGGCGACGGCCCCGAGCGGGCCAGGCTGGAACAGATCGCGGGACCCGGCGTCGAGTTCAAGGGCCATGTCTCCGAGGCCGAGAAGCACCGGCTGCTCTGCGAGGCATGGATGCTGCTCCACCCCTCCGCCGTGGAGGGCTGGGGCCTGGTGATCACCGAGGCGGCGACCCGCTCGACCCCGGCCATCGGCTTCGACGTACCGGGCGTCCGTGACTCCATCGAGGACGGCGTGACCGGGCTCCTCGCCCGGGGCGAGAGTTCCTTCGCCGCCGCCTGGTGCACCCTGGCGCTGAGCACCGAGCGCCGTGAGACCTTCGGCAAGGCGGCGGGCGAACGGGCCACCAGCTACCGGTGGGCCAATTCCGTGCGCGAGTTCCAGGCGGTGGCCTCCGAGGCGATCGTCACGCACCAGGCAGCCCAGGGGTCCGCGTGAAGGACCCGTCCCTGCGCCGTTCCGCCACCCTCTTCCGGGCCTTCCTGCGCGAGCAGCAAGAGCCCGAGCGGTGTTACACCCTGCTCGCCCGTGATGCCGCCGACCAGGTCGAGGCCTACGGACCGGTCAAGGGCCGTGTCGTCGTCGATGTCGGCGGCGGCGGTGGCTATTTCACCGAGGAGTTCCGGCGCCGCGGCGCCCAGAGTTTCCTGTTCGAGCCGGACCCGGCCGAACTGGGAGCCAAGCCGCCGGAGGGCTCCGTCGTCGCCGACGGATATCTGCTCCCGCTGGCGGACGGCGTCGCCGACGTCACCTTCTCCTCCAACGTCCTCGAGCACGTGGACGATCCGCAGACGTTCCTCAGCGAGATGGTGCGGGTGACCAGGCCGGGAGGCCTGATCTATGTCTCCTTCACCAACTGGTACTCGCCGTGGGGCGGCCACGAGTGGGCGCCCTGGCACTACCTGGGCGGCGCCCGTGGGCGCGCCCGCTATGAACGGCGTACCGGTAAAGCAGCAAAACACACGCTCGGCGAGAACCTCTTCGCTCACCACGTCGGCCCGACCCTGCGCCAAGTGCGGGCGAGGGAAGACGTGTCCGTCGTGTCCGCGCGGTCCCGCTACTGGCCGTTCCTGGCCAGTGGCATCACCAAAGTGCCGGGTGTACGCGAGTTCGCCACCTGGAATCTCCTTCTCATCCTCAGGCGGTGTCCATGACCACGGTCCAGGCTCCACCCCCGGCGGCAGTCCGGCCGACGGCTGACGCCCCCGAACCCGGCAGAGGCCCGCGCTCCAAGCGCTGGCTCCTCGGGTTCTGGGCCGTGGTGTTCGTCCTCTTCCTGGCGGTGAAGCCGGGGCGGATGACGTTCGACACGAAGCTGGGGGTCGCCGTCGACCCCTGGCAGTTCATCTCCGACCTGGGCCAGCTGTGGCAGGACCAGGGCGGTTTCGGCAGCATCCAGAACCAGTACGTCGGCTATACCTGGCCGATGCTGCCGTTCTACGGCCTCGCGGACCTCGTCCAGCTGCCGGTCTGGTTCGCGGAGCGCCTCTGGCTCTCGTTGATCGTGGCGACCGCCTTCTGGGGTGCGCTGCGGCTCGCGGAGCGGCTGAACATAGGCAGCAGTTCCAGCCGGCTGCTCGGCGCGGTGGCGTACGCCCTGTGGCCGACCTTCACGGTCGTCGTCGGATCGACGTCGGCGGCGGCGCTGCCCGGCGCCCTCCTGCCGTGGGTGCTGCTCCCGCTGACGAACGACCGCATCAGCGCGCGCTCGGCGGCCCTGCGCTCGGCGCTCTTCATCCCCTTCATGGGTGGCGTCAACGCGGCCTCGACACTCGCTTCGCTGCTGCCGGTGGGCCTGTATCTGTTGTCCCGGCCGAACGGACCGCGCAAGCGGAAGCTGATCACCTGGTGGGTGCCCGGCGTCATCCTCGCCACCGCCTGGTGGGTGGTGCCGCTGCTCGTGCTCGGCGTGTACGGCGAGAACTTCCTCCCCTTCGTCGAGAACTCGGCCACCACCACCGGCACCATGTCGGCCACGGAGACCCTGCGCGGCGCCGGCAACTGGGTCGCCTACCTGCACTTCGGCGAGGCATGGCTGCCCGCGGGATGGACGGTCGCGACGTCCGCGATCGTCGTGGTCTGCTCGGCGTTCGCCGCCGCCCTCGGCCTCGCCGGGCTCGCGCGGCGCGACCTGCCCGAGCGGCGCTGGCTCGTCCTGACCGTGCTCTCGGTCGCGCTGATCACCCTCGCCGGCTACGGCGGCTCGTTCGGCGCGCCCTTCCACGACACGGTGCAGTCGTGGCTGGACGGCGGACTCGTCCCCTTCCGCAACATCTACAAGTTCCAGACGGGACTCGCGCTCGCGCTGGTCTTCGGCCTGATGCATCTCGTCGGCGTGGCCGCGCAGGCACGCGGGGCGCGGCCGGTCCGGGGGCGCAAGTTCGCCCCGCTGATCGCCGCCCTGCTCGTGCTGCCGGGGCTCGCCTTCCCCTATCTGAACGGCTCGATCCTCCAGCCCGGCTCGTTCCAGAAGCTTCCCGACTACTGGGAGGCGACGGGCGACTGGCTGAAGAAGTACTCCCCCGACTCCCGCGCCCTCGTGGTGCCCGCCACCGCGCACGGCATCTACACCTGGGGCTCGCCCATCGACCAGCCCCTCGACGTGCTCGCCGAGTCGCGCTGGGCACAGCGGGACTACGTCCCGTTCGGCACGCCCGGCAACCGGCGCGCGATGGACGCGGTGGAGCAGGCGCTCACGACCGGCGGCGCGGTCCCGGGGCTGCAGGACTACCTGACGCGTGCGGGCCTGTACTACGTCGTCGTGCGCAACGACCTCGACCCCGACCAGGTCGGCAACGTGCCGTCCGCGACCGTGAAGCGGACCCTCGAGGAGTCCGGCTTCAAGCGGATCACCGGCTTCGGTCCGACACAGACCGGCGGGATCATCCCGAAGGACACGCCCCTGCAGGTCGAGGGCCTCTACCCGCGTGAGCGCGCGGTGGAGATCTACGCACCGGGCACGGGCGCCGAGCGGCCCGGCCAGGCCGGGATCAAGCCGGTCTCGAACACGGCCGTGGTGAGCGGTGGCCCCGAGTCGCTGCTCCCGCTGTCCGCCGACCCCTCGATGCGGGACCGCCCCTCCGTCCTGACGGGCGACAACCACCCGGGTGTCGGAACTCCCGGTCTGCAGGCGGTCGGTGACGGTCTCCGTCGCGCGGACACCCGCTTCGGCCTGGTCAGCTCCAACACCTCGTACACCTACACACCGGACGAGCGCAACGCGAGCGGAGCCCTTCAGGAGCCGGGCAAGAAGCCGCACCAGATCCTTCCCACCACCGGGATCGAGCACCAGACGACTGCTCACCTGCGCGGCGCGAAGTCCGTGACGGCGTCCAGCTACGGCAACTGGCTCTTCCACCTGCCGCAGTACGACCCCGTGAACGCCTTCGACGGCAACCCGGCCACGTCCTGGGCCGAGGGAAGCCCCGGCAAGCCGAAGGGCGCGTGGATCAAGGCCGAGTTCAGGGCCAAGGAGTCGATTCCGTCCATGCTCCGGGTCACGCCGCTGCCCCAGGAAGGCGTGCGGGCCGCGCCCACCAAGGTGCGCGTGGAGACGGAGCAGGGCAGCCGCACGAGTTCGCTGAAGCCCAACGGCATGCGCCAGAGCATCAAGGCGCCCGAGGGTGATTCGAGCTGGCTGAAGGTCACCATCCTGGACGCGGAGATCGGCCACGAGGGCCTGACCGGCGCCGGATTCGCGGAGATCACCGTTCCGGGTGTGCGCGTGACGAAGCTGCTGCAACTGCCCACGGACACCGGGTCCGAGTCCAGGACGCCCGCCGAGGGCGCCGACGCGACGACGTACTCGATGCACCGCGCCTCCGACCCGAGCGCCCTCTCGCCGGTGAACACCGAGTCGGGGCTGCACCGCCGCTTCACCACTCCGGCCGAGGCCGAGTACGAGGTGAAGGCGAGCGCGCTCCCCGTGGCGGGGGCCGAGCTCGACGAGTTGCTCTACAAGGTGGCGCCCGAGCAGAAGGACCAGATCATCGCGAGCGCCGACTCCACGTCGAAGCTCGGCGGCGGTCTCTCCCCGCGCAACCTCACGGACGGCGACCTGACGACGGCGTGGATCGCCGGTGACAGGCCCGTGGTGCACCTGAAGTGGAAGGGCAAGGTGCCGGTCGGCGAGGTCGTGCTGCCCGCCGCCGGCGGACTCTCGACGCGTCCCGAGAAGGTCGAGATCAGCTCGCCGGACGGCGCGACGATCGCCGGCGTCGACGAGAACGGCAACACGCGGTTCCCGCCGATCACCACGGACGAGCTGACCATCACCATCACCGAGACCGCGCCGCTTGCGGTCCACAACCCGGTGGCGGACAAGGAGCTGCAGCTCCCGGTGGGTCTCACCGAGGTCTACGTCCCGGCGCTCGACAAGTTCCGGACGAAGCAGCCCTCGGCGTCCAAGAAGTTCGAACTCGCCTGCGGTGAGGGCCCGGTGCTCGCCGTCGACGGCAAGCTGCACGCGACGAGCGCGAAGGGTTCGGTACGGGACCTGACCGAGCGGCGGCCCATCGAGGTGACGCTCTGCTCGCGCGGCTCGGAGAACACGACCCTGTCGCTCGGCGCGGGCAAGCACACCGTCGAGGCCGGGGACGGGGGCCCGCTCGCCCTCATGGACGTCTCGATGACGCAGGGCACGCCGGGAGCGATCGACGAGGAGTCACGCTCCCTGGACGTCAAGGACTGGCTCGGCGACCGGCGCGAGGTGTCGGTGGGCGCGGGTTCGGCCTCGTACCTCTCGACCTTCGAGAACATCAACGACGGCTGGAAGGCCACGCTCAACGGCAAGGAGCTGTCGTCCGTACGTCTCGACGGCTGGCAGCAGGGCTTCCTGGTCCCCAAGGGTGAGGGCGGCACGGTCAAGCTCTCCTACGAGCCCTCGCGGATCTACGAGATCGGCCTGATCGGCGGTGGTCTCGGCATCCTCGCCCTGATCGCCCTGGTCGTGATCAAGCGCCGCGAGCCGAACCCGGACGGTCCGGACCTGGCGCCGCCCGCCCCGGGGCTGATCCTGGGCACGGTCGCGCTGACGCTGGTGGCCGCGGTCATCGCGGGCTGGTTCGCCCTGCTCGTGCCGGCGCTCGCGCTGGTCGCCTGGCGCCGTCACGCGCTGCTCGTGCCGCTCGCCTTCGTGGCGATGGCCGGGGCGGGGATCGCGGCGGCCATCGGTGCGGGTGAGCCGAGCACGGCCGACGAGGGCGCGTTCAGCCCTCTCGCCCAGCTGCTCGCGCTGATCGCTCTGTTCGCGGCGCTGGTGAGTGTGAAGGGTGCCCAGGAGGGGACCACCGCGGCAGCCGGGGGACCCGGTGGCGGCGGCGAGTTCGCTCCGTATGAGCCGCCTCCGCACCAGCCGCCGCCCGCCGCTCCCCCGGTGATGCCTCCGCCCCCGGTCGGCGGCGGCACCCCCTCACCGGGCCCTGACCGGGACCTGGGCACGACTCCGCTGCCGCGCCGCAAGCGCGGGGAGAGCGGGCCGGGCTCCGACGCGAGCGACGACCCGCGGGCCACCAGTTCGACCATCTCGGCCAGGGGCCCCGCGGCGGCCCAGCCGGAACCGGCACCGCCGGGTGCGCGGACCACGCGGACCACGCGCTTCAGGCGGCGCAGGCCAAGCAATACGGAGGGGCTCGCGGGAGCCGCGGCGCCGTCCGCCTCCGGGGAGGACACCGACCGATGACCGCACTCGATCAGCCGGCCCGTCACGCCGACGGACCCGAACGGCCGCCGCGGCGCGTGCCGTTCCCCGTCGTCGACGAGGTCTCCCGGCACTGCCTCCAGGAGGAGGAGCCGGAGACGGTCCACATCGAGGTCCACCTGCCCGGCACCCCGGACCCGGCCCGCCTGAAGGCCGCGTTCACCGAGGCCCTGCGCCGCCACCCGCGCATCCTGATGCGGGAGGCGCGGGGGCCTTGGTACCGCCGTCGCTACGAATGGGAGCTGACGGCGGAGCCGGACGTGGAGGTGGTGACGTTCCCGCCACCGGAACGGGACGCGCTCAAGAAGGCCCGCACCCGTTCCCTCTCGCAGGCCCCGCCTCTGTCGGCCTCACCGCCGATCCGCCTTGAGGTGATCGCCCAGGAGGAGGACAGCGGCGAGGCCACCTCCGGCAGCGTCCTCTTCCTCACCATCAATCACACCGCTCTCGACGGCCCCGCCTGCCTCCGGGTCCTTGCCACCGCCGCCGAGCTGTACGGCGGGCAGGACAACTCGCCCGCCGCGCCCCCGTCGCGCACGCCCACGTCCGCCGATGCCGAGAGCACGGTGGACGTGGGGGACGCGCCCTCCGGGTGGGCTCCGCCTGCCCGGGTCTCGCGCGGGACGCCCGAGCCCTCTCCCGGCAACGGCATGCTCGTCGCCGAACTGCCGGTGCCCCGGCGGCCCAAGGGCGCGCCGTTCACCGTGAACGACCAGCTCATGGTGGCGACCGCGCTGATGATCGCGCACTGGAACCGGGAGCACGGCGCGCGACCGAAGCCGTTCCGGATCACCATGCCGGTCGACGACCGGCCCCGCAGCATGGACATGCCCATCGGAAACGGCACCCGGCTGGTCGAAGTCCCCTTCAGCGCTGCCGAGTTGACCTCCAAGGAGTGGGGCCCGGAGGACATCGGGGCGCTCCTGCGCCGCACCGCCGACCGCACCCGCGCACTCAAGGCCCTCTCCCGGCCCCAACTCGGCCGCGGGGCCGCCCTCCTGACCTCGCCCGTCCTGCCCGTCACCCTCAGGGCCGCCGTGACGCGCGGCCTGCGCAGAGCCGCCGCGCCCTGGACGTCCACCACGCTGCTCAGCAACATCGGCCGCGTCCCGTACTCCCTGGACTTCGGCGACGCCGGACGCGCGCACGCCGTGTGGTTCTCCGCGCCCGCCCGGCTGCCCCGCGGCCTGACCGTGACCACGGCGTCCACCGCGGGCCGGCTGCACGTCGCCCTGCGCTGGTCGAAGACCCTGCTCAGCAGCGGCGACGGGGCGCACCTGCGCGACCTCTTCGAGCACTACCTCCACGCCACGGAGCACACGGAGCCGACGGAGCACACGGAGGAGGGGAAGAAACCTTGACCAGCACCAGCACCGCGCCCCGCGACCTGCGGGACTTCTACGAGGACCCCTCCGTCCCGGTGGCCTCCGGCGACGCCCGCAGCCTGCGCCAGGCCCGGATGCTCGCCGACGCCATCGGCCCCGCCACCGCCCGCACGGCCGTCGTCCTCGACATCGGCTGCGGCGACGGCACCGCGGCCGCGACCGCCGCCCCGCTCCTCGCGGGGCATCGCGTCGTCGGCGTCGACTGGTCCCAGGACGCCCTCAAGCGGGCGCACGCGCATCTGCCGTACGTCGTACGCGGTGAACTCACCGACGGCGGACTCCCGTTCGCCGACGGTTCCGCGGACGCCGTCCTGTTCAGCGAGGTCATCGAGCACCTCGTCGACCCCGACAGTGCCCTGGACGAGCTGAGAAGAGTGCTCAGGCCAGGGGGGCATCTGATGCTGTCCACGCCCAATCTCGCCGCCTGGTACAACCGCGGGCTCCTGCTCGCGGGGGTCCAGCCCGTCTTCTCCGAGGTCAGCCTGCGCGGCATCCACGGCCGCCCGGGGAGCGAGGTCGTCGGACACCTGCGGCTCTACACCGCCCGTGCGCTGCGGGAGTTCGTCGCGGCGTCCGGCTTCGACGTGGTGCGCGTCGCCGGTGCGCCCTTCCACGGCGTACCGCGTCCGCTGCGCGCCCTGGACCGGCTCGCCTGCGCCGTGCCGAGCGCCTCGTCGATCCTGCTGCTGCACGCCCGAAGGACGTAAGGCCATGTGGTGGGGTGTGGCCGCCGCCCTGCTGGCGAACGTCCTCTACAGCACCGGGTTCGTCCTGGAGAAACGGGCCCTGACCGCCATGCCGTCCGTCAGCGTGCGCAAACCGGCGCGGCTGCTCAGGCAGGTCGTCTCCAGCCCGCTGTGGATCGGCGGATCGCTCGCGCTCGCCGCCGGGTTCGGCGCGCAGCTCGCCGTTTACCGGACGCTGCCGATCGCCGCCGCGCAGGGCATCTTCGTCTCCGGGCTCGTGCTCCTGCTGCTGCTCTCCTCCGTGCTGCTCGGCGAGCAGACATCGGGGCGCGAGCGGTACGCCGTCGGGGCCATCCTCGCCGCGCTGCTCATGGTGGTCCTCTCGCTCGACGAGGAGGCGGACACCGTGAGCCGCGGCGCGCCCGTCGCACTGGTCCTCACGGTCTGTCTGCCGTCGCTCGCGGCGGGGGTCCTGCTGTACGGATCGGCCGAGCGCCGCGCGAAGCACCGGCACCGGCTGCCGACGACGGGCGTCGAGTACGGGGTCGCCGTCGGCCTGCTCTACGGGGTCAGTTCGCTGGCCATCAAGGGCGTGTCCAGCTACCTGACCACGCAGGAACTCGGCTCGGCGCTGCTCGACCTGCTCGCCTCCCCGTATCCGTATCTCCTGATGTTCACCGGTGCGTTCGGCCTGATCATGTCCCAGGCCGCGCTGCAGCGCTGCCGGGCCTCGCTCATCGTCCCCGTGTGCACGACGGTTACCGCACTGTTCACCGCGGTACTCGGCACGCTGGCGTTCGGCGAGCCGCTGCCGGAGGAGCCCCTTCGTCTCGCCCTGCGGATCGCGGGCACCGCGCTCGCGGTCTCCGTGCTCCTCGCCATGCCCAAGCATGACGCCCCGCCCCCTCAACCGACGCCCCCGACCAAGGAGTTGACCAGCTGATGAACCCCGAAGATCCGCTGCTGAAGATCCTCGCCTGTCCGCTGGACAAGGGCCCGCTGCACCTTCTGGAGCCCGCGGAACCCCTCGTGCCGGACGAGGCCCTCTACAACCCGCGGCTGCGCCGCCGCTACCCGATCGTCGACGGCATACCGCAGCTCCTGCCCTCGTCGGGAGAGCAGATATCGGAGGACGAGCACGAGCAGCTCCTGAAGCGGATCTCCCCGTGACGGGCCCCAGCGAGTCCGGGGCGAGCCCCCACAAGACCGTGGCCGCCCGCCTCGCCCCGCACCTCCCCGCCCGGCTCATCGGCGCCCTGGCCCGGCTCGTCTACCCCCGCTTCGAACCGGAGCTGGCCCGCCTCGCCGACCTCTGCCCACGCGACTGCGGCACGGCGGTCGACGTCGGCGGCTGGTACGGCCCCTGGTCGCGCCGGCTGGCCTCGCGGGCGCGCCGCGTGGTGACCGTGGAACCGGTGCCGCATCTGGCCCGGCTCCTGGAGACCTCCACGCCCGGCAACGTCCGGGTGATCCAGGCCGCGGCCACCGACCGCCCCGGCACGGCACGGCTCTGGCTGCCGCAGGGCGACCGCGGGGACCGAGGGGTCTCCTCCCTCATCCGCAGGGACATCCACGCCAAGGCGGTCGAGGTGCCCTGTCTCACCCTGGACGGGCTCGGCCTGCGTGACGTCGGCTTCATCAAGATCGACGTGGACGGCAACGAACTCCCGGTCCTGCACGGCGCCCGCGATCTGCTGACCCGGGACCGGCCCGCCCTCTTCATCGAGCTGGAGTCCCGCATCCAGCCGATCGAGCCGATCGTCGAGCTGCTCACCCGGCACCACGGCTACGAGGGCTGGGTCCTGCCCCACCACACCTGGCTGCCGCTCGCCGACTTCGACCTGGAGACGCACCAGAACGACACGTCGTACGTCGTGTCGCAGGGCCTACTTCGCAGGGTGCTCACGCCGCGCAGGCCCCGGTACGTCAACTCCGTCCTCTTCCTTCCCGGCGGGCGCCGCCCGGGAGCCGCGACGGTGCGCGACCATGGAGCCCATGTCCGCTAGCTCCGCGTTCACCCCGCTCGACTTCCAGCTGGTCCTGTTGCGCCGCATGGCCGACCACCACCCGGACCTGGTGGAGGCGGCCCGGCACGAGCTCGGCGCCTCCGTCGCGGACATGCGCGAGGCCAACCGCCGCTGGCAGGCGATGTCCCGCTCTTCTCCGAGCTCTCGGCTTCGCTCGAGCAGGGGAGACCCCAACCGCTCGCGCGGCGCGGCCTCCCGTTACCGCTCGGTCCTCGGCCCGCCCGAGGCCACCGTGACCCGCCGGATCGGCGACCTGGAGTGCGAGGCCCTGTTGTGGCCGGTGCCGCTCTGGCCCGACCTGCGCTTCGAGGTCCTTCGCGCACCGAACGGCGCGGTGTGGAACGAGTGGCTGATCCGGGCGACCGGCGCCCCGGGCCCCGCGCTCCGCACCCTTGAGGACCTCACCCCCTGGTCGTGCACGGTCGACGAGGCCGCCCGCGCGTTCGCCCCGGCCCGCCCGATGGAGGGCACGGCACCCACGCGCTGGCGGCTCGCCTTCACCGCGCCGGACGGCGCCGGTCAGCCGCGGCGCTGCGTCGCGGAGTTCACCTGGGGACTGCTCCAGCGGCTGTCGTTCCCGGACGGCCCCTGACCCCTCCTGCTAAGGAGGAGGGCCACGGCCCCCACCGCGAGCGCGAGCGTTACGAGCAGCGCGCTGACCCACAGCGGCGAGCGGTGGCCGAGCCCCGCCGCGAGGGCGACGCCGCCGACCGCGGGACCGATCGCGGCCCCCACGTTCAGCGCGGCCGTGGCGAAGCCGCCGGAGAGCGTGGGGGCGCCGGTCGCCGCGTACAGCGCCTGGGTGATCAGCGCCGAGCCGACGCCGAAGGACAGCGCGCCCTGGACGAGGACGAGCACGACCGCCGCCACGGAGTTCTGGGCGGTCAGCGCGAGGAGCACCCATCCCGCGAGCAGCGCCACCGCGCCTGTGAGGAGGAACGGGACGGGCCGCGCGTCCGCGAACCGCCCCGAGACCGTGACCCCGGCGAACGACCCGACGCCGAAGAGCGCGAGGAGCGCGGGCACCCAGCCCTCGGAGAAGCCGGTGACGTTCGTGATCACCGGCGAGAGATAGGTGAACGTACAGAAGGTCGCGCCGTTCACCAGCGCCCCGAGCAGCAGCGTCACCACCAGACGCGGCTCGCGCAGCGACCGCAGTTCCGCGCGCGCGTCGGCCCGGTCGGTGGCGGGAGCACCGGCGGGCACGGACCGCAGGATCGCGAGGACGGCGGGCACCGAGACGAGGGCCACCGCCCAGAACGCGGGCCGCCACCCCCAGAACTGCCCGAGCAGCGCGCCGCCCGGGACGCCCGCGACGCAGGCGAGGGTGACGCCGCCGAGCAGGACCGACGTGGCCCGCCCCTTGGCGTTCGGCTCGACCATGCCGACGGCGGCGACCAGCGCCACCGCGAGGAACCCGGCGTTGGCGAGCGCGCCGACGACGCGGGTCGCGAGCAGCACGGCGAAGCTGGTGGTCAGCGCGCCCACGACGTGGACGAGCAGGAAGGTGACCAGGAAGGCGAGCAGCGCGGTCCTGGGTGGCCGGCGGCGGCCGAGCACGGCCATCAGCGGGGCGCCGACGACCATGCCGACGGCGAAGGCCGAGGTCAGGGTTCCGGCTGTCGAGAGGGACACGTCGAGGTCGGCGGCGATGTCGGGGCCGAGACCGGAGAGCATGAACTCGGATGTGCCTTGCGCGAAGACGGCAAGTCCGAGCATGTAGAGAGCAAAGGGCATGAGAAGACTCCGCACCCACGTCATGGGTCGACAAGGCGGCGGCTCAGCCGTGCGGCTACCGCGCCAAGGAGAAAAGGGGAAGGTCAGTCCGCGCTGCGGCGATGGGTCCGGTGACGTGAGAGAGAGCCACCGGTCATGCCGGCCGGTGGCTGGAGTCTGTCGGACTCGGGACTGGACATGGCGGCAGCGTAGACACGCCTCTGACGCCACGTCCACCCCAATACTCGGAGTGCCCGGCTTACCCGGCGGCGGTGAGGATCTCCTCGGTGACCGCGGACAGCGAGCCCTCGTGCAGGTCGAGGAAGAGGTTCGGCTCGACGAGTTCGAGTTCCATGACGCAGGGCGCGCCGTCCGCGTCGTCGACGAGGTCCACGCGGGCGTACAGCAGCTCGGGCGAGCCCGGCACCGCGGCCAACGCCCGTGCGGCAACGCCCAGTTCGCCGGGGGTCGGCTGCCACGGGCGCAGGTCGGGGTGCGGCATCTTCTCGTCGTCGTACGCCGCGCCCGGCGCGAGCACCGCGCCCTTCCGCACGGCGTGCAGGAACCGGCCGCCGACGTAGACGAGCGCGCGTTCGCCGGTCTCGTCGACCTCCGGCATGTAGGGCTGCACCATCGCGGTCAGACCCTCGCCGTGCATCCGCTCGATGTGCCGTACGGCGGCGTCGTACTCGCCCTTCTCGTACCGGGCGGCATAGCGCGCGCCCGCCCCGGCGGTGGGCTTGACGACGAACTCGCCGTCGTCGGGTATCTCCAGGGGGTCGCCGGGTGCCAGATAGCGGGTCGGCACGACGGACACCCCCTCCGCCGCGAGCTCCGCGAGGTACCGCTTGTCGGTGTTCCACCGCACCACGGAGGCCGGGTTGGCCAGGACGGTGAGCCGCGCGACCCGTCCCGCCCAGGCCACGAACTCGGCGACGCGCTCGCTGTAGTCCCAGGCGGACCGTATGACGACGAGGTCGAACCGCTCCCAGTCGACCTCCGGGTCGTCCCAGGAGACGGTGGCGACATCGGCGTCCGCCGCGCCGAGCGAGCGTGCCAGCTCGGGGAGGTCACGGTCGCGGCCGGTCTCCAGCTGAGGTCTGCTGGTGACCAGGGCGATCGTGGGGCGGTCGGGTGACACTAGGCCTCCTGGGGTCGAATATTCGCCCCGCAGGCTAACAACTTCCCGACGTGCTCCCGACAAGCCCCGTCCCAGGTAGCGGCGACCCGCTCCTTGGAGACCGCCCACGCCCCCCGCATCTCGAAAATGCGAACAGGGGAGCAGTTGTTCCCTGGAACAGGTGATCGTCACGCCAGAGATTGCATGTGGCCTCTGTGATTGACGATGATTACGGTGCGCAAGCGACGGGCTGCAGACCGTAGTTACAGCGCTCCCGACTCATGTCCCATACGGAGTCCGGGAGTTGGAACATCCTGAAAGTCCCACAAGGAGAAGCACCACCATGAACATCATCACTGACGTCGTCGCCGGTATCGCCCACTTCCTCGGCTGGCTGGTCTGACGTCACCCAGAAGTACTCACAGCGACGCCGCCTCCCCCGTCCCAGGGGAGGCGGCGTCGCCGCGTTCGGGGCCTTCGCTACTTCACCCCGGCCGCCCGCACGATCTCCTGCGTGACGGAACCGCCCCGGTCGTCCTTCGCCGAGGCCCGCAACGAGATGAACTCGGCGGAACCGGGAACCTTCAGCTTTCCGCTCCAGGCGGCCTTGGTGCCGTCCCGGTCCAGCTTCACGCCGGTCCAGCTCTTCCCGTCGTCGTACGACACCTCGAGCTTGCCGCCGCCGATGGTTCCGGTGTCCGGCGCGCCCTTGACGTACTCGGAGAAGATCCCGACCGGCACGCTCCGGCCGCCCCGTACGTCGCCCGCGAGGTCCGTGTCCACGTCGAACCCGAGGTTGAGCAGCGGCAGGAAGGTCTTGCGGTCGCTTGCCGTCTCCTTCGACGTGAAGGTCCACTCGGAGTGGCCCTTCGTGGCCAGGCGCCACCGCTCCGGGTCGAGCGTCGTGTCCGTCACGACCTTGTACGTCGTCGGCTCCGGGTTCGCGTCCCATGCGTACGCCGCCGAGCTCTGACGCCGGTCGACCAGCTTCCCGTCCGCGTGGACCTCGGTGAACTGCGTCATCGACTCGTCGTTCCACACGTCACCGAACCCCGTGTGGTCGGGCCCGGAGTCGCCCCACCCGGGGACGTTGAACTCCAGGTTGTTCCCGGTCCGCTGCTGGCCCCAGCCGAGGCCCGTGCCCAGCCACGGGTGCCACACGGGCTTGAACCAGTTCAGCTCGCCGTGCTTGCCGCCCCGGTAAGTGACCAGGCCGCTGCGCTCCTCCAGGACGCCAGGACCGACCGACACCGACTCGTGCCACAGCTGGCCGGCTCCCGTGGACGCGTAGTCCGTCCGCTCCACCGGATAGTCGATCTTCTCCTGGAAGCCGATCCCGACCTCGAAGGTGTCGGTCAGGGAGTAGCGGAACTCGCCGCCCGCGACGGGCTTCACCGCGTGGAACTTCGTGTCCAGGACGGCCAGTTCACGATTCGACGGCTCGTACGTCAGGTCGCGGGGCACCGCACCCTTGTGGCCCTCCGAGACGTCGTAGACGTACGGGGTGCGTGAGGTCGCCGTCGTCTCCACGGTCCGGCCCGCCTTCGCCGCCGCCCGCAGCCGCGCGCCGTCGGCGGCGTCGACCGTGCCGATCCGCAGCGGCCGGTCCGCGTTGTCGTCCGTGCCGAACCAGGCGTTGAGCCTGCCCGGCGCGTCGTCCGTCACGAACAGCGCCTTCGCGCCCGCGTCCTGGGCCGCCTGGCCGATCTGCGCGGGCGTCGCCTCCGATCCGGCATCGCGCCGCACGATCACGGCCTTGCCCTTGACGTCCTTGCCCGCGTACTCGGCCGCCGTGCCGCCGCCCACGTCCACGATCCGCAGCCTGCTCCGGCCGTCGCCCACGGTGCCGCCGGGCTGGGCGACCACCTCGCCGAGGCCCTTGACGTCCAGGGACGGCTTGCCGAGGCGCCAGACGGTGCGGTACTCGAAGCTGCCGTCGCTCACCTTCGCGGTGGGCGCCGCGAAGACGCTGTCGTACTTGACCGGCACCTGGACCGCGCCCTGCAGAACGGCGCCGTTCGCGCGGCGGTCGTACTCCATCAGGAGCTGGCGGGTCTCCGTGCGCTTGCCGACGTCCACGCCGATCTCACGCAACTTGCGTCCGTCCAGCGTGACTTCGCGGTCCCTGTCGAGGACGATCTCGGGCGCGGCGAGGAAGCCGAGGCCCAGGGAGTCCTTGCCGTCGGCGCCGCGCACGTCGAGGAACGAGGAGAGGGCGTACGTGCCGGGCTTCAGGCGCAGTTCCAGCGTGCCGGACGCACCGACCTCCGCCTGGACGGGGTCGACCTGCTCCGCGAGCCGCTGGTAGACGAGGCCGGCTCCGGTCGCGGCGCCGTCACGGTCCTTGACGCGGACGGTGAGCGTGTACCGCTCCTCCTCCTTGACCAGGCCGAACGCGGTGTGCGCGACGGGCTTCCCGGCGGCGCTCGCGACGATGCGGCCACTGGTGTTGCCGACGGGCGCCTTCGCGCCGTCACCGGTCACCGTGGTCGACGCGGTGCCGTGCGCGGGAACGGTGAGCGTCTTGTCGGCGAGGGTGGCGACACCCTCGGCCGCTCCCTCGGCGGCGAGGCTCAGCTCCACCGCCGCGTCGGAGGTGTTCGTGTACGTCACCGTCCTGGTGACGGGCTTGTTGTCCTCGTACGGCCAGGAGTAGAAGCCGAGGTCGGCGCTGCCGGTCGCGGTGACCCGCGCGTCGATCGCGTCGGGCACGCTGACCCGCCCCGCGCCCAGCGCGTACGCCGACGCGTCCAGTCGCGTGGACGTCGACATCAGGGCGTCCTTGAGGCGGGCCCCGCTCCAGTCCGGGTGCTTCTCGGCGAGCAGGGCGGCCACGCCCGCGATGTGCGGCGTCGCCATCGACGTACCGCTCATCTCGGTGTAGTAGCCCTCGCCCGCGGCGAGTTGGGACCGGGCGGCGAGGATGTCGACGCCCGGCGCCGACAGGTCGGGCTTGAGGGCGTTGTCCCCGGCACGCGGGCCCTGGCTGGTGAAGTAGGCGGCCTCGTCGGCGGAGTCGACGGCACCGACGGTCAGCGCGGAGTCCGCCGCGCCGGGCGAGCCGATCGAGGAGGGGGCGCCGGTGTTGCCCGCGGCGACGACGAAGAGGGCGCCGGTCTCCTTGGACAGGGTGTCGACCGCGGCCGCCATCGGGTCGGTGCCGTCACTGGCCTCCTGTGAACCGAGGCTCATCGAGACGACCTTGGCGCCGACGTCCTTGGCCGCCCACTCCATGCCCGCGATGATCTGCGACTCGCTGCCGGAGCCCTCGTCGCTGAGCACCTTGCCTACGGAGAGCGCGGCACCCGGCGCCACGCCCTTCTCCTTGCCGGCCTCGGACTCGGCGCCGCTGCCAGCGACGGTCGAGGCCACATGGGTGCCGTGGCCGTTGCGGTCGGCGACCTCCTCGCCCGGGATGAAGCTCTTGGCGGCGTCCACCCGGCCCTTGAGGCCGGGATGGCCCGCGTCCACACCCGTGTCGAGGACGGCCACCTTCACGCCCTTGCCGGTGAGCCCTGCCTCCCAGGCCTTGGGGGTGCCGATCTGCTCGTTGCTGAGGGCCATGTCGGCCTCGACCCGGCCGTCGAGCCAGATCTTGTCGATGCCGTCCGCGAGGTCCCCGCCCTGAGCGACATCCCGCCAGAAGGTTCCCGGCTCGGCCGCCTTCACCGCCAGGCCGCCCACGCTGGGCAGCGCACGCACCTTGTCGGCACCACGGGGCGTCGCCGGTCCCGCGCCACGGCGGGCGTTCTTGTCGTACGTGACGATGAGCGGCAGCGCGCCGCCCTTCTCGTCCCCGAGCCCCTGGCGTATCAGCTCCGTCACATCGAAGAGCCGCTCGTCGAGGGTGCCCGCGCTCAGGTAGGGCCGCGCCTCGTCCGGTACGACGGTGATGCGGTCCCCCGCGATCTCGCTCCGGACGGCTCCGGTGGCCCCGGCGGGGCGGTCGACGGTGACGGTCCGCTTGCCGCCGCCGAGTTCCGTGACGGTGACCTTGTCGCCGGTCACCAGGGTGACCGTGTGGGCGGCGCGCGCGGCGGACGTGGCGGGAGTGGCCCGCCCTTGCGGCACGTCGGAGGGAGCCGCGGTGGCGGCCTGCCCGGCCGGCAGCAGCGCGAACGCGAGGCCGACGGCAGGCAGCAGCCTGGCTCTTCGCCACGCGGGGGATCGGGTCATGGGTGCCCTCTCTTCGTCGGACCCGGGCGGGGGTGGTTCCCGGGTGCTGCGAAAAGTGTCGGGGGGCTTGTGTTGCACGGGTGTTGACGGGTGCTGGCGGGAAGCCGCCAGGGCACCTTCCCGCCAGCCTCACCCGTACGGTCCGTTGCCCGGGACGCGGGTGACAGCCGCAAGGACCTTCCGTAACAATGCGGTTGGCAGGTGCGGCACGGGTTCGACGGGGGCATTGATGGACGATCTGGTGGAGTTCACGACCGACGACGGCACGCGGGTCGTCATGGCCGACGTGGAGGACACGCACGGCTCCCACCTCATCTCACGCGGCGAAGGCCCCTCCCGCGCGGTCCGCACCTTCGAGGAGTCGCTCGCCGGAGCCCGCGCCGCCGCCGAGTCCGCACTGCGGGTGTTCCGCGACGGCAGCCTGCGCCCGGACTCGGTGGAGATCGAGTTCGGCGTGCGCATGTCCGCGGAGGCGGGCGCGGTGATCGTCAAGGGCACGGCCGAGGGCCACCTGGTGGTGCGCCTCGCCTGGACCCCGGACGGGCCCTCCGCCGCGACCCCGCCGGAGGCCACCCCCGCCCCATGAGCAGCGCATCGTGGCACGCCCGCATCGCGTGCGGGAGCGAGGTCGGGGCGGGCTTCCTCGTGTCCGAGCGGCACGTGCTGACCTGCGCGCACGTGGTCCGCAGCAGTGGCGCGCCCATCACCGTCTCCTTCCCGCACCGCGAGGATCTCGGCGGCGTGAGCGCCGTCGTCGAGGCACACGGCGGCTGGGACGGACACGGCAGCGACCTGGGAGACCTCGCCGTCCTGGAACTCGCCCACGCGGTACCTGTACGGCCCGCCGAGTTCGCGGCACCCGACGACGCCTACGCCGAACCCCGCCCCCGGCTCCTGGTGTACGGATTCCCCAAGGGCTACCGCGAGGGCACCCTCGCCGAGTACCGCGCCACCGCCGCCCAGCGGATCGCGGACGAGTGGGTCCAGCTGGAGGCGTGGAGCGCGCACGGGCAGCCCCTGGCACCGGGGTTCAGCGGCGCGGCGGTGACCCTCGCGGACAGCAACCGCGTGGTGGGCATGGTGTCGGCCGCCGCCCGCGCGTCCAGCGGCGTACGCAACGGTCGGATGCTGCCCGCCTCCGTCATGGCGCGCTACTGGCCCCCGCTCGGCGACCTGGTCCCCATCCCCGGCCAGCAGCGGCCCGCGAAGGAGCGGCTGCGCGCCCTGGTGGACCGGGCGCAGGAAACCGACGTCGCCCGCGACGCGGAGCGGCTGTACCGCGACGCGGTGGGACCGTTCGGGCCGCCCGTGCCGCCGGAGGGCTTCGGATCGCTGTGGTCGGCGGCCTGGTACATCCTCTGGGAGGTCGAGGACCCGGAGGCGGTGACGCGCCTCGCCGACCGACTCGCGGGCCTGCTCGAAGCGCCCGCGGCCCCTGCCCCGCCGAAGCCGGGGGAGCCTGGGGAACCGCCCGTCTGGTCCCCCATCCTCGTCGAGATCGACCACAGCGGCGCGGGCGACGACCAGCTCCTGGTCGAGGTGTCCGCCTACCGCGAGGGGCTGCGCCACCCCGTGAGCTCGCACACCCTGCCCGCGGGGCACGTGCGCGCGTACGTCCAGGAAAGCGTCGACGACGCCTTCTCCCATCTCACCCCCGGAACCGACGAGTTACTTGCCTTTGTGCTGCCGCGTGCGCTGCTCAACTGGCCGGTGGCCCGGTGGGCGTGCGGGGCCGACGACCCGACCCCGCTCGGCTGCTCGTACCCCCTGGTCGTGACCGACCGCTCCCGCCGCAAGGGCGGTCTGCGGCACCGGCTCGCCCGCAGGTGGGAGCACCTGGACGACAGCCCGGCGACCGCCTTGCACCGCGTCGAGTGCGGCACCGAGGAGAAACCGAACAAGCTGCGGTTCCGGCTGCGGCGCGACGGCGCGGACCTGGCCGGGTTCGCCGCACCGCCCCGCGCCGAACGCGCCGGTCCCGACGCCGAGGTGACGCACTTCGACGTCTCGCTCACCGTGCCGGTGCCGGTCATCCTGTGGCCGCGCACGGGCTGCGAGGACCCCGGCCACCGCGACGACACGGGGTGCGCGGGCTCCGACTTCCTGGACCGCATCGCCGCCCACGTCGAGGGGCGTTCGCCCGCCGAACTCCCGCGCACCATCCTGTCGTTGCGGGAGAGCGCGGAGGCGTCGGACGAGCCGGACACCCACTGGGCGAGGGACGTGCAGCTCCTGTGGGACGACCCGCGCTGCTTCCCCGACGCACCCGCCGCCCACCACCACTCCCCCGTCGCCTGAGCCCGCCGCCCGCCTCGCGCCCCTCGCGCCCCTCGCATCCCGAACCCGACGCAGGAATACGGAGAACCCCGATCATGTCCCTGTGGCCCGTCTACACCGGCACGAACGAGCCCCACGACGGGATCACCCGGCTGCCTCCGCCGCCGCCCTGGCGCGCCTTCGACGGCGGCCCGGTCCTCGACCCGCCCACGGACGACGGCTCGGCGACCTCCCCGGACCGCGTGCACCGCGCGCACACGTACCGGGCCACGGAGACCTGCGTCCAACTGGTCAACGCCGCGCTGTACTTGCGGCGTCCGCTCCTGGTGACGGGGCCGCCGGGCAGCGGCAAGTCGAGCCTCGCGTACGCGGTGGCGCGGGAGCTTGGGCTCGGCCCGGTGCTGCGCTGGAACATCACGAGCCGCAGTGCCCTGCACGACGGCCTCTACCAGTACGACCCGCTGTCGCGGCTGTACGCGGCGGGGCGCGCCCCGCGGGCCAGGGCGTCGCGGGACGGCGCGGGCGTCGAGGACCACCTCCGCCTCGGCCCGCTCGGCACGGCGCTCCTCCCCTACGAACGCCCGCGTGCCCTCCTCATCGACGAGATCGACAAGAGCGACCTGGACCTGCCCAACGACCTCCTGAACATCCTGGAGGAGGGCCAGTACGAGATCCCCGAGCTGGTACGGATCGCCAAGCACACCCCGAAGGCGGCCCTCCTTGCCGACGGCTCGGACGACCCGGTGACCGTCGAGCGCGGCCGTGTGCGCTGCCGGGCCTTCCCCTTCGTCGTCCTCACCAGCAACGGCGAACGAGAGTTCCCGCCCGCGTTCCTGCGCCGCTGCGTCACGCTGCGCCTGCGCCAGCCCCGCGACGAGCACCTGGAGGAGATCGTCCGGGCCCACCTCGGCGAACCCGACGCCTACGCCCGCACGCTCATCGCCCGCTTCCTGGAGCGCGGCTCCGGCGGTGAACTCGCCACGGACCAGCTCCTGAACGCGATCTACCTGACCGGTGCGGCGGGGGTGGACGCGGGGTCGCGCGACGAGCTCGCGCGCCAGCTGATGCCGTACCTCACGCAGGCCGCGGACCCGGGCCCCGATGCACTCTGACACGCCCCGGCCCCGGGGCCCCGTCGCGCGGCTCGCCGATCTCCTCGCGGAGGCGGCGGCCGGGTCACGCCCCACGTCGACCGAGCTGGCCGAACTCCTCTGGCTCGCAGGCCAGATGGAGGGTTCCGAGCCGACACGGCAGGAAACCTCCGCCGACGCGGGGGCGGCGGAGCCCACGCCACCGCCGGTCAGCCCGTCGCCGTCCCCGCACCCGGCCGATCCCTCCCCCGCTCCCGCGCAGGACGACCGGGTGCCGCTCCTGCTGCCCCCGCGGACGGACGGCGACGCGTCGGCGACCTCCGCCTCCCCCGAGGACCCGTCGCGCACCTCCGACGCACCGGCAGCGGAAGCAGCAGCGAACCACACCCCGGTCCGGGTCCCGGTCCCCCCGATGGTGACGCACCCCCTCACCCTGCAACGCGCCCTGCGCCCCTTGAAGCGCCGCGTCCCCTCCCCGGTGGGCCAGGTCATCGACGAGGAGGCCACGGCCCACCGCATCGCCCGCCTGGGCGGCCACCCGCGCGGCTGGCTGCCGGTCCTGCGCCCCGCCGAGGAACGCTGGCTGCGCCTGTGCCTGGTGTACGACGCGGGCCCCACCATGCCGATCTGGCGCCCCCTGGTCCACGAACTCCACACGGCGCTCGCCCAGTCCGGCATCTTCCGCACGGTGGAGCTGCACCGCGCGGAGCCCGACGGCACCGTCCCGCCCCAGGCGGCGCACGCCCCCGCGTCGGGCCGCACGGTCACCCTGGTGATCAGCGACTGCATGGGCCCGCAGTGGCGCTCCGGCGCGGCGGGCACCCGCTGGTACCGCACGCTGCGCCGCTGGGCCGCGCACCAGCCGGTGGCCGTGATCCAGCCACTTCCGGAACGCCTCTGGCGCACCACGGCTCTGCCCACGACCCCGGGCTCCCTCTCGGCCCCGCACCCGGCGGCACCGTCCGCGGCCCTCGCCTTCACGCCGTACGCCGCCTCGGAGGCGCCGCCCGACGGAGCGCTGCCGATCCCGGTCATCGAACCCGCCGGGACGTGGCTCGCCAACTGGGCGGCGCTGGTGGCGGACGCGGGCGGGGCGCGGCTGCCGGGGGCGGTGGGGTGGCTGGGCACGGCGCCTCCAGGTGCCGAGGCGGCCGCCGAGGACGTCACCCGGGCCTCGCCCGAGGACCTCGTGCTCCGCTTCCGCTCCACCGCCTCTCCCGAGGCCTTCCGCCTCGCGGGCCATCTCGCGGTGGGTGAGGCGCAGTTGCCGGTGATGCGGCTCGTCCAGGCCGCGGTGGAGGAGCGCCCGCGTCCGCAGCATCTGGCGGAGGTGATCCTCAGCGGGATGCTTTCCTCGGGCGGGAGCCCCGGGTCCTATGAATTCCGGGACGGCGTACGGGACTTGCTGCTCCGTACGCTTCCCCGCACCGCGCGGGGGCGTACGCGGGAGCTGCTGGCCCGGGTCGGCGGGCTGATCGACGAGCGGGCGGGCACCGCTCCCGGGGAACTGCGGGCGGTGGCGGCATCCGGCGGGGGCGCCGGGCCGGAGGCTTCGGTGGGCGAGCCCTTCGCCACAGTCACTCCGGACAGCGTGCGGCAGCTCGGCGGGGGCCGGGAGGCGGGGCTTCTCGGTGACCGCTACCGGATGGTGCGGCTCATCGGACGGAGCGACAGCGTGTGGCTCGCGGAGGATCTGCGCCGGGGCGACGAGCCCGTGGTGGTGCAGCGCTACCCGCAGGCGCCCCAGTGGCTCCGCGCCGACTTCACACGGGCGGCGCGCCAGCTGTCCCGGTTCCGCCACGCGCAGGTGGCGGCCGTACGGGACTACGCGAACGGTGAAGTCCCGTACGTGGTGATGGATTTCATCGAGGGCCGCAGCCTCGCGGAACTTCTGGCGGACCACCGGGACGGCCTGCCCGCGCACCTCCTGCTCGACCTGGTGCCGCCCCTCGCCCGCGCCGTCTCCGCCCTGCACACCGCGGGCATGACCCATGGCGCCCTCTCCCCCCACTTCGTGCGGCTCCCGCCGCAAGGGGGCGCAGTGCTCTGCGGCTTCACGCTCATCCCGTACGGCGAGGAGAGCAGCCGGGCCGACCTCGCCGCACTCGGCCTCCTCGTGCGCCAGATGTACGCCGGGACCGGCGAGGCCGCCGGAACGGACCTGTTCGAACCGTCAGACGCGGATGCGGATGCGGATGCGGACGAGGTGGCAACACCCTCTGAACTGGCCGCGGGCATCGACCGATTGAGCTCGCGTCCAAGGCCGAGGCCAGGCGGCGTCAGCGGGCCCGACGGCATCGGTGTGCCCGGCGGCCTCGGCGAGACGCTCCTCTCGGCCGTCGCGGATCTCGGCTCCGCCGACCCGGAGCGCCGGGACCAGGGCCTCCAGCGGCTCACGCAGCTCTCCACGCCCGCGTCGCACGAGCGCACGTACTCCCTGCTGGGCCCCCTTCGCGTCGCCCGCGGCGGCCGGCCCCTCGCCACCGGCTCCGCCCGGGAGCAGGCCATGCTCTGCATGCTGCTGCTCGGGCGCGGCCGAGGCGTGCCCCACGACGAGCTGCTGCACGGCATGTGGGGCGGGGGCGACCGGCCCGCCGACGCACCCCGGCTCCTGGGCACCTACGCCTCCCGCCTCCGCAACGCGCTGGGTCCCGACTCCGTGGTGGCCGGGAACGGCACGTACATGCTGGCCCTGCCGACAGGCCCGGACGTCGTCGACCTGTTCCGTTTCCAGCGGCTCCACGACGACGCCCGTGACGCCCGTTTCGCGGGAGACCCCACCCGGGCCCGCGATCTGGTCAGGGCCGCCCTGGGCCTGTGGCGCGGCACCCCCCTGGAAGGCGTTCCCGGCCCGGCGGCCCGCTCCACCCGCGCCGAGATCAACCGCCTGCGGCAGTCCCTGCTCCACACGCGGCGCGAACTGAGCCGGGAGCTCGGCGCCGACGAGGAGGAGCAGGCCGAACTGGACGAACCGCTCTCCCCGAACGAGGAACTCCCCAGCGACCAGCTCGACGATCTCGGCGTCCGACGGGAGACCGCGGACGACCAGCCGGTCACCCCGCCGACCACCCTCACCTTCGAGTACCTGGCCCGCCCGGCGGGAAGCCAGGAGGACGTACGGCAGAACCTGGGCCGGGAGATCTCCCACCTCCTCATCCGGGGCGGCATCACCCCCGATCAGTTCGCGATGCGTTCCCGCCCACGCGGCTGGGACGTGACCGTGGCCCCCGAGGTGCACGTCCTGCACGTGCTGACCACCACGGTCAACGAACTCCCGTCCGCGCTGGCGGCCTTCCCCGTGCTCGGGCTCGGGGTGACCTTCACCCATGAGCCGGACCCGACGGTCTCGGCGCCCACGGTCCCGTCCGGGCTGCATCATCTGCTCGGGCCCGACAGCAGCCGCGCCATCGTGATCGTCTCCAGCGACCTGCACGAGCGGCTCAACCGCTCGGGCCGCCTGCGGCACCGGTTCCGGGCCGTCCCGCAGTCCGACGACTGGTACTGCGAGGTCACCACCGAGCCGTCCAACGCCCCGATGCCCACCGCCGTCGAAGCCGTGCTCCTCGGCTTCGACGGAACCCTCGCCCAGCTCTACACGGCACAGTCGGCGCGCCACGCGGCCCGCGCCCTCACCGCGCTGATCGCCGAACAGCGCGACCCCGAGGCCGCCCTGGCCGGCACCCCCCTCCTGCCCGAGCCCCGCCCGGCCGGCGGCACGGCGGACCGGGTCCACCCCATGGACGTCCTCCGCGCCTTCGCCCGGCGCCGCACGCTCTCCCAGGAGCTGCACTCGCGCCTGGAGGAGATCGAGATGCAGGCCGCCCTCACCGCGAGGCCCTCGCCCCACGCCGCAAAACTCCTGCACACCCTGGCCCGGCCCGACGAGCCCCTCCGCCTGGCCATCGTCACCGACACCTCGCCGCGCGCCGTGACGGCCTATCTGGGCGCCAAGGGACTCCACCTCCCCCGGGCCGGGTTCCACGGCCGCACCCAGGACCTCACCCTCCTCATGCCCGACCCCGACTGCCCGCGCCGCGCGCTGGAGCAACTGGGCTCCCCGGCGGACCGCTGCGTCATGGTCGGTTCCTCGCCGGAGGAGGCGGCCGCCGCCCGGAGCCTGCGCATCGCGTTCATCGGGTACGCACCGGGCCGCAAAGCCCGCGAGCGCCTGGCCGCCGCCGGAGTGCGTACGACGGTGAGCGATCTGGCACCCCTCGTCGACCTGCTCCACGACCGGTGAACTCCCGCGCCGCTACGCCTCCGGCGCCTTCGCGTCGTACCGCGCGAATCCCCGCCACTTGACGGCCAGGAGTCCCACGGCGACGACACACGCGACCCCGCCGCCCACCACAGCCAGCGAGGGTGAGCCCAGGTCACCCACCGACCCCGCGATGAAGTCCCCGAGCCGCGGCCCGCCCGCCACGACCACGATGAAGACGCCCTGGAGCCTGCCCCGCATCTCGTCCGGTACGGCCGCCTGGAGCATCGTGCTCCGGAACACCATCGAGATGGTGTCCGCGCAGCCCGCCACCGCGAGGAAGAACAGTCCCAGCCACAGATTCCGGGTCAGGCCGAAGACGGCGATCGCCGTGCCCCACCCGGCCACCGCGAGCAGGATCGCCAGACCGTGCCGCCGGACCCGCCCCAGCCACCCGGAGAACACCGCGCCGAGCAGCGCCCCCACCGCGGGCGCCGCGACCAGCAGACCCACCGTCTTCGCGTCGCCCCCGAACCACACCGCCGCCACCGCGGGGAACAGCGCCCGCGGGTGCGCGAGCACCATCGCGCACATGTCCGTGAAGAAGGTCATCCGCAGGTTCGGCCGGGTGGCGAGGAACCGCAGCCCGTCGAGGACCGAGGCCCGCTTCCCGCGCGCCCCTTCCTCCGCCCCCTCCGGCCGCATCGCCGGCAGCCGCCACATCGCGTACAGGGACGCGCTGAAGGCCACCGCGTCCACCGTGTACGCGGCCTGGTACCCCCACAGGCCGACGATGAGACCGCCCAGCATGGGGCCGAGCATCGTGCCCCCCGTCGTCGTGATCGACGACAGCGCGTTGGCCGCGGGCAACTGCTCCGGCGGCAGGAGCCGCGGGATCATCGAGGACCGCGCCGGCGAGTTCAGCGCCCCGCAGACCGCCTGCAACGCGACCACGGAGTACAGGAACCACACGTGGTGGAAGCCCGCGAACGCGCCCGCGGCCAGCGCGACGGAGAGCCCGCAGGAACCGAGCGACGAGTAGAGGCCCAGCTTCCGGCGGTCCACGGTGTCCGCGATGGCGCCCCCGTACAGGCCGAACACGACGAGGGGGACCAGCGAGAAGAGCCCCACCAGGCCGACCGAGAAGCTGGAGTGCGTGATGTCGTAGACCTGGAGGGAGACCGCGAGCGCGGTCATCGCCTGGCCGATCCAGGAGATCGTGTTGCCGGCCCAGAGACGGCGGTAGTCGGCGGACGTACGCAAAGGCGTCAGATCGGCGAGTATCCGCCTTTTCGCGACGGGCCCCTGGGGCTCCACTGGTAGCGGGGACAGCGGGGGGCTGTCGGCAGCTCCGGGTATGCGGGAGCCGTCGGCTTCGTCTTCTTCCGGGGGCGAATGCGTCACACGGGATGCTAACTGCGCCGCCAGCGACGCGATCAAGACCACCCGTGCGGCGGCACCCCACCCGGCTCAGCCCGACGCGCGCGCCGCCCGCGGCCACCGCACGATGCGAGATGGGACCGTCGTCCGACGGTCCGTACGGTCTGCGCTCTCGGGAGGATCTGCCATGACCGTCAGTCTGGAGCAGTTGCGCCGCTGCCACATCGCCGTCGACCTGGGTGCCGCGAGGACCCGGGTGTTCGTGAAGGGCGCGGGCCTCGTCGTCGACGAGCCCAGCGCCGCCGCCGTGAACACACGGACGGGCGCGCTCATCGCGGTCGGCCAGTTCGCCGAGCAGATGACGGGGCGCACCCCGGGCTACATCCGGGTCGTGCGGCCGGTCTCCGGCGGCACCGTCGTCGACATCGAGATGGCCCAGCGGATGCTGCGCCACCTCCTGGGCGAGAAGCTCCGCCGCACCCTGCGCCGCAAGCCCCGGCTGCGCGCCGCCGCCTGCACACCGCACGACGCGGACCCGCTGGCCCAGCGCGCGGCCGTCGAGACGATGGTCGGCCTCGGGGCGCGCAGGGTCGAGCTGGTGGACACGCTCATCGCGGCCGCGGTCGGCTGCGGGCTGCCCGTGGAGCAGCCGGAGGCGACCATGATCCTGGTGTGCGGGGCCGCGACCACGCAGGTCGCGGTGCTGTCCCTCGGGTCAATCGTGACGGCTCAGCGCATCCCGGTGGGCGGCGAGGCCATCGACAACGCGATCGTCCAGCACCTGCGCCACCACCACGAGCTGATGCTCCCCAGCCAGTCGGTACGCCCGCTCCAGCTCGCCCTGCGCGGCAACGGCCTCACTCCGCAGGGCCCGGAGTCGACCGAGATCCACGGCCGTGACGTCGCCACGGGCCTGGCCCGGTCGGTGCACGTGGACACCGCCGCGGTCCGCGAGGCGATCCACACGCCGCTCACCGCCGTGCTCGACGGCATCGGCAAGGTGCTGCGGGACTGCCCGCCCGACCTGGTCGCCGACCTGGCCGACCGCGGGATCATGATGGTCGGCGGCAGCGCGCTGCTCCCGGGCCTGGACCAGATGCTGCGGGACGCGACGGGGATGCCGGTGCAGATCGCCGAACGGCCGGACGTGTGCGCCGTGCTCGGGCTCGGGGCGATGCTGGAGGGCAAGATCCAGCCGCTGGTCCTCAACCCGCTCTCCGGCTGACCGGGCTCGGCACGGGCACCTGGTGGTGACGTCGATGGGCCCGGAGTTGATCGGCCCGGAGTTGACGGGCCCGGAGTTGATCGGCCCGGTCGAGAAGGCGTGGGTCGCCGCGCGATGAACGGCGACGACCTGCCCCTCTCCCTGGTGCCTCTCCTGGACGCGGTCCTCGGCGTCGGCTCGGACCTCGAACTGCACACCACGCTCCAGCACATCGTGGAGAGCGCGACCGAGCTGACCGGCGCCCGGTACGGCGCGCTGGGTGTCATCGACCCCGGGCACGGCAAGCTGACGGACCTGTTCACGGCGGGCCTGACCGCGGCCGAGCGGGAGCGCATCGGCCCCCTCCCCGACGGCCACTCGGGCCTCCTGGGCACCCTGATCCGCGAGCCGAAGCCGCTCATCCTGGACGACCTGACGGCGGACCCCCGCTCGTGCGGCGTACCGCCGGAGCACCCAGAGATGCACAGCTTCCTGGGCGTCCCGGTGCACGTCCACGACGAGGCGTTCGGCAATCTCTACCTCACCGAGAAGCGCGAGGGCCGCTTCACCGAGGAGGACCTGCAACTGCTCCGCGTCCTGGCGAGCCAGGCGGGCATCGCGATCGGCAACGCCCGCCTGTACGAGGCGGCCAGGCAGCGCGAACGGTGGATCGACGGCGCCGCCGCGGTCACCACGGCCCTGCTCACCGGCGAACCGGCGGCCGACGCGCTGATGAAGGTCGCCGAGCAGGCCCGCATCCTGGCGAGCGCGTCGGCGGGGGTGATCCTGCAGCCCACGGACCAGGGCGGCATGCGGATCGTCGCGGCGGCGACGCAGGAGGAGGACGGCATCACGCCCCCGAGCGACGCCGGCGCCCATCCGAACGCCCTCCAGAACGACCTCATCGGCACGACCATCGAGCCAGGCAGCGCGGTCCTCGAGCAACTCCTCGGGGGTGAGCCGGTGTTCGTCGAGGACTCCGCGACCGACCCCCGGATGACCACGCACGTACGGACCAACTTCGGGCCCAGCATGATGCTGCCGCTGCAGGCGGGCGGGAGGCTCATCGGGACGCTCGCGCTGCCCCGCCGCAGGGGCGAGCGCGCGTACACCTCCGTGGAGCGTCTGCTCGCCACCCAGTTCGCCTCGCAGGCCGCGCTGGCCCTCGTCCTGGCGGACGCCCAGCAGAGCAGGCAGCGCCTCGCGGTGTTCGAGGACCGCGACCGCATCGCCCGCGACCTGCACGACCTCGTCGTCCAGCGGCTCTTCGCGACGGGCATGATGCTGGAGTCGACCCGGCGCAGGGACACCTCCCCGCAGGTGGAGTCCACCCTCGACCAGGCCGTGGACGAGCTGGAGTCCACCATCCAGGAGGTCCGCACGGCGATCTTCGCGCTCCAGCAGCCACCGGCCGACGCCCCGACCACGTTCCGCGGCAAGGTGCTCCGCGAGACGGCGGGCGCGGCGGCGGTGGTCGGCGTCCAGCCCTCGGTGCACTTCACCGGAGCCGTCGACGCCCGCGTCACGGAGCCGACGGCGGGCCACCTCCTGGCGGCCCTGCGCCGCGCCCTGGCCGCCGCGTCCCGCCGCACCGACGTCACCCGCATCGAGGTGGCGGTGGACGCGCGGGCGACGCTGCCGGACGGCCGCACGGGCGTACGCCTGACGGTCTACGACGACGGCACGACGGACGGTGTCGGCTCGGGCACGACAGCCACCTGGCAGGCACCGCTCTAGGCGGAGGCCGCTTTACGGAGTCGCGCCTACGCCGCTTCGTAGTGGTGCGCCACGCCGCCGCGCCACTTCACCCACGCGGGATCGTCCAGGAGCTCCTCGGCGTCCGGCAGCCCGGCGACGCGCAGGAACTCGACGACGTCCGCGTCACAGTGCGCGAGGCCGAGGATCTCCCCCCGGACCGTCACCCGGCGGCCTCCGGTGCCCGCGGGCGGATGCACGGCCACCGGAGCGGCTGCCGTGGACCCGGCGTGCGCGTTCAACGCCGCTTCCGCGACTGCACGTACCAAGCCGCGGCCAGGCCGATGACCACCAGGACGATCAATATCTTCATGAGCCCCTGCTGCCCCGGATTTCGGGGCTGAAGCTCACCCGCGCGTCACTTCACAGCGAAGGACGGGGGGAGGTTTGCGCTGCTGACGCAGGTGGAATCGTTCCTGCGCCCCAGCGCTTCGGTGGGGCGGGTGGGACTCGAACCCACGGCCGACGGATTATGAGTCCGCTGCTCTAACCGGCTGAGCTACCGCCCCTAACGGCGCGTCGCGCACATTTGTGCGCGCCGTCTGCCGCAGCATAGCCGCTCATACGATCTCCTGCTTCGGATGGTCGGCATCGCTCGACCATGAGGACCGCAGGGCTGCCCCGATGGTTCCACCAGGCACGAAAAAGGACCCCTGAGGGGAATCCCAGGGGTCCTTCTCACAGCTCTCCCGACTGGACTCGAACCAGTAACCTGCCGGTTAACAGCCGGCTGCTCTGCCAATTGAGCTACAGGAGACCGAGCTCCCCCGACTGGACTCGAACCAGTAACCTGCCGGTTAACAGCCGGCTGCTCTGCCAATTGAGCTACAGGGGATCGTCTCGTTGCATCGAACGCAGCTACCTGGGAACTCTCCAGGCGGCGGGCGGTCGCTGCGACACATACATTAGCGCAAGCAGGGGGGTGCTCCGCCAATCGGTATCCCCACCGCATCCCCACCGCCCGCACAGGGCAACAGACGAGCGAACGATCGATGCCGACGCAAGGGAAGGGTGGCAGCCATGCGCTACCGGCTCACATTCGTCGCGGGAGTGGCTCTCGGGTACGTGCTCGGTACCCGGGCAGGCCGCGAGCGCTACGAGAAGCTGAGGAAATCCGCCCGCGAGTTCGCGCAGAACCCGGCGGTGCGCAACACCGTGGAGTCCGCGACACAGCAGGGCCGCGACGTGGCGGGCAAGGCCTTCCACACCGTGTCCGAGAAGGTCGGGGACCGGGTCCCGGACTCGGTGGCCGACCGGGTGCGGTCGCTGCGCGAGCGCGGGCAGGGCAGCGGTGAGGACGACTGGGGCACCAGCAACACGTAACGGGCGCGGCTCCTGTGAGCTGGGGTACGGGTCACGGCGCGCGGTGCGGCAGAATTCCAGGCATGGGGATAGTCGCAGGGTTGGACAGTTCGCCCGATTTCACGCGCATCGTGGTCTGTGACGCGGACACGGGCGCCGTACTCAAGCAGGGCTATGCCCCGCATCCGACGGAGGGCCCCGAAGGAGGCGGCCGTCCGTCGGACGTGGATCCGCAGGCCTGGCTGCTCTCGCTCGGTGAGGCAGCGGGCGGCGGGCTGCTCGAAGGCGTACAGGCGATCGGCGTCTCCGCGCAGCAGAACGCGGTCGTCCCCCTGGACCAGCACGGCAACACCGTGCGGCCCGCGCTCGTCGGCAACGACCGGCGGGCGCAGGTCGCGGCCGCCGACCTGATCGACGGGCTCGGCAGCCGCGAGGCCTGGGCGCAGGCCGTCGGATGCGTCCCGCAGGCGGCGCACCCCGTGACGAAGCTGCGCTGGCTGGCGAAGAACGAACCGGAGGCGGCGCGGCGCGTCGCCTCTCTCATGCAGGCGCACGACTGGCTGGTGTGGCAGCTCCTCGGGCGGCCCGCGCGGCGCACGAGCGACCGGGGCGGGGCCTCCGGCACCGGTTACTGGTCGGCGGCGACGGGCACGTACCGCCCCGATCTCGTGGAGCTCGCGCTCGGCCACCAGGCGATGCTGCCCGAGGTGATCGGTCCCGCCGAACCGGCGGGGACGACGCCCGAGGGGCTGCTGATCTCGGCGGGTACGGGCGAGACGATGGCGGCGGCGTTCGGGCTGGGGGTCCAGCAGGGCGACGCGGTCGTCTCGCTGGGGGCCTCGGGGTCCGTGATGGCCGTGCACCACGAGGCCCTGGTCGACGCGAGCGGGACGATCACCTCGCTCGCGGACGCCACCGGCATGCATCTGCCCGTGGTGCACACGCTGAACGCCGTGCGGGTGCTGCGCGGCGCGGCCGAGATGCTGGGGGTGCCCGATCTGGAGGGGCTCTCGGAGCTGGCCATGAAGTCGACGCCGGGTGCGCACGGGCTCGTGCTCCTGCCGTACCTGGAGGGCGAGAAGACACCGAACCTGCCGCATGCCGCGGGCACCCTGACCGGGCTTCGGCGTGAGTCGATGCGGCCGGAGCATCTGGCGCGGGCGGCCTTCGAGGGCATGCTGTGCGGGCTCGGGGACGCGCTGGACGTGCTGCGGTCGCGGGGCGTGGAGGTGCGGCGGGTCTTCCTGCTCGGCGCGGCGGCCGAGCTGCCCGCGGTGCAGGCGGCGGCGCCGATGCTGTTCGGCACGCAGGTCGTGGTGCCGCAGCCCGCGGACTACGCGGCGATCGGCGCGGCACGACAGGCGGCCTGGGCACTGAACGGCCAACTGCCGTACTGGCAGGGGGCAGCGGCGCAACTCTTCGAGCCGGGCGAGGAGCACGCCGTGGGCCAGGCGGTGCGGCAGCAGTACCGGACGGTGCGGGAGCAGACGCACCCCGGGGCGCTCGACGGCGCCCCGTAAGGGGCGCGGGGAAACCTAGTTCTTGACCCGGACAATCTTTTTACCGGGTCATGGCTTAATCGGTTGCGCAGCCCCAGGTGCGGTATCGGAGTATTGAGGCGCCCACGCCAGAACCCCCGCCCACGCCTCTCGAAGAGACCATGCTCATACGACTCCTGCGGGCCCACCTGGGCCCGTACAAGAAGCCCATCGCCCTGCTGGTGCTGCTGCAGTTCCTGCAGACGTGTGCCTCGCTCTATCTGCCCACGCTCAACGCCGACATCATCGACGAGGGTGTCGTGAAGGGCGACACGGGCTACATCCTGTCGTTCGGCGGCATCATGATCGCCGTCACCGTCGCCCAGGTGGTCTGCAACGTGGGCGCCGTCTACTACGGCGCCCGCACCGCGTCGGCGCTCGGCCGCGACGTGCGGGCCGCCGTCTTCGACCGCGTGCAGTCGTTCTCCGCACGGGAGTTGGGGCAGTTCGGCGCGCCGTCGCTGATCACCCGGACCACGAACGACGTCCAGCAGGTGCAGATGCTGGTCCTGATGTCGTTCACGCTGATGGTGTCCGCGCCGATCATGTGTGTCGGCGGCATCGTCATGGCGCTCGGCCTCGACGTACCGCTCTCGGGCATCCTCGTCGCCGTCGTGCCCGTCCTCGCGATCTGCGTCAGCCTGATCGTGAAGCGCCTCCGCCCGCTCTTCCGCACGATGCAGGTGCGCCTGGACACCGTGAACCGCGTGCTGCGCGAGCAGATCACCGGCAACCGCGTCATCCGCGCCTTCGTCCGCGACGCGTACGAGAAGGACCGCTTCCGGAAGGCCAACGCCGAGCTGACCGACGTGTCGCTCGGCACCGGCAAGCTGCTCGCCCTGATGTTCCCGATCGTCATGACCGTCGTGAACATCTCGTCGATCGCCGTGGTGTGGTTCGGCGCGCACCGCATCGACAGCGGCGGCATGCAGATCGGGGCGCTCACCGCGTTCCTCGCGTATCTGATGCAGATCGTGATGTCCGTGATGATGGCCACCTTCATGTTCATGATGGTGCCGCGCGCCGAGGTCTGCGCCGAGCGCATCGAGGAGGTCCTGGACACCGAGAGCAGCGTGGTGCCCCCGGCCTCCCCCGTGACGGAGCTGCGGCGTCACGGCCACCTGGAGATCCGCGACGCGGGCTTCCGCTACCCCGGTGCCGAGGAGCCCGTCCTGAAGGCCGTCGGCCTGGTCGCGCGGCCCGGTGAGACGACCGCCGTGATCGGGTCGACCGGCAGCGGCAAGTCGACGCTGCTCAGCCTCGTGCCGCGGCTCATCGACGCCACGGAGGGCGAGGTCCTGGTGGACGGCGTGCCCGTGCACACCATCGAGCCCGCGCTGCTCGCGAGGACCGTGGGTCTGGTACCGCAGAAGCCGTACCTCTTCGCCGGCACGGTCGCCACCAACCTCCGCTACGGCAACCCCGAGGCGACCGACGAGGAGCTCTGGCACGCGCTCGAAGTGGCCCAGGCCAAGGGCTTCGTGGAGAGCCTGGAGGAGGGACTGGACGCGCCCGTCTCGCAGGGCGGCACGAACGTCTCCGGCGGTCAGCGCCAGCGCCTCGCGATCGCCAGGACGCTCGTACAGCGCCCGGAGATCTATCTCTTCGACGACTCCTTCTCGGCCCTGGACTACGCCACGGACGCCGCCCTGCGGGCCGCGCTCGGCCGCGAGACCGCCGAGGCGACCGTCGTGATCGTCGCCCAGCGCGTGGCGACGATCAGGGACGCCGACCGCATCATCGTCCTGGACGAGGGCCGGGTCGTGGGGACGGGACGCCATCACGAGCTGATGGAGAGCAATGAGACCTACCGGGAGATCGTGCTCTCCCAGCTGACGGAAGCGGAGGCCGCGTGATGGCCGGTCCGGGCGGACAACAGATGATGGGGCCGGACTCCCGGTCGATGGACTTCAAGGGGTCCGGCAAGCGGCTCCTGGCCCAGTTCAGGCCAGAGCGCACCACGATGTACGGGATGATCGCCGCCGGAGTGCTCAGCGTGGCGCTCACCGTGCTCGGCCCGAAGATCCTCGGCAAGGCGACCGACCTGCTCTTCGCGGGCATCGTCGGCCGTGACATGCCGGACGGGGTCACCAAGGAGCAGGCCATCGAGGGCCTGCGCGACAAGGGTGACGACGGCATGGCCGACATGCTCTCGGGGGTCGACTTCACGCCGGGCCAGGGCATCGACTTCGACGCCGTCGGCGAGGTGCTGCTGCTCGCTCTCGTGACGTTCCTGGTCGCCGGTCTGCTGATGATGATCTCGACGCGGCTCTCGAACCGCGCCATCAACAGGACCGTCTTCAAGATGCGCGGCGACGTGCAGGAGAAGCTGTCGCGGCTTCCGCTGTCGTACTTCGACAAGCGGCAGCGCGGTGAGGTGCTCAGCCGGGCGACGAACGACCTCGACAACATCGGCCAGACGCTCCAGCAGACCATGGGCCAGCTGGTGAACTCCCTGCTCACCATCGTCGGCGTACTGATCATGATGTTCTACGTCTCGCCGCTGCTCGCCCTGGTGGCGCTCGTCACCGTGCCGCTGTCGTTCTTCGTGGCGACGAAGGTCGGCAAGCGGTCGCAGCCGCAGTTCGTGCAGCAGTGGAAGTCCACCGGCAAGCTCAACGCGCACATCGAGGAGATGTACACCGGGCACAACCTGGTGAAGGTCTTCGGGCGCCAGGAGGAGTCGGCGAAGGCGTTCGCCGAGCAGAACGACGCGCTCTACGAGGCCGGGTTCAAGGCGCAGTTCAACAGCGGGGCCATGCAGCCGCTGATGTTCTTCATGTCGAACCTCAACTACGTGCTCGTGGCCGTGGTGGGCGGCCTCAGGGTCGCGTCCGGCGCCCTGTCGATCGGTGACGTGCAGGCCTTCATCCAGTACTCACGGCAGTTCTCGATGCCGCTCACGCAGGTCGCCTCGATGGCGAACCTGGTGCAGTCCGGTGTCGCCTCTGCCGAGCGCGTCTTCGAACTGCTCGACGCGGACGAGCAGGAGGCCGACCCGGTGCCGGGGGCGCGGCCCGACCAACTGCGCGGCCGGGTCGAGATGGAGCAGGTGTCCTTCCGCTACGAGAAGGACAAGCCGCTCATCGAGGACCTGTCCCTGAAGGTGGAGCCCGGCCACACGGTGGCGATCGTCGGCCCGACCGGCGCGGGCAAGACCACGCTGGTCAACCTGCTGATGCGGTTCTACGAGGTCACCGGCGGGCGCATCACGCTCGACGGGGTCGACATCGCGGAGATGTCGCGCGACGAACTGCGGTCCGGCATCGGCATGGTGCTCCAGGACACCTGGCTGTTCGGCGGCACCATCGCGGAGAACATCGCGTACGGAGCGGCCAAGGACGTCACGCGTGAGGAGATCGAGGAGGCGGCGCGGGCGGCCCACGCCGACCGCTTCTGCCGCACGCTGCCCGACGGCTACGACACGGTCATCGACGACGAGGGCACGGGGGTGAGCGCGGGCGAGAAGCAACTGATCACGATCGCGCGGGCGTTCCTCTCCGACCCGGTGATCCTGGTCCTTGACGAGGCGACCAGCTCGGTCGACACCCGTACGGAGGTGCTCATCCAGAAGGCGATGGCGCGGCTCGCCCACGGGCGGACCTCGTTCGTCATCGCGCACCGTCTGTCCACGATCCGCGACGCGGACACCATCCTGGTGATGGAGAACGGGGCGATCGTGGAGCAGGGCACGCACGACGACCTGCTGGCCGCCGAGGGCGCGTACGCGCGTCTGTACGCGGCTCAGTTCGCACAGGCCGTGGCCGAGGTCGACTGACCCTTTCAGTCGAGGTAGCCGCGCAGCTGGTCCGCGAAGGCGTGGTCCCGCAGCTTGTTGAGGGTCTTGGACTCGATCTGGCGGATGCGTTCGCGCGTCACGCCGAAGATGCGTCCTATCTCCTCCAGGGTGCGGGGCCTGCCGTCCGCGAGGCCGTAGCGCAGCTGGACGACCTTGCGTTCGCGCTCGCCGAGCGTGGAGAGGACCGCCTCCAGGTGCTCGCGCAGGAGGAGGAAGGCCGCCGACTCGACGGGGCTCGTCGCGTCGCCGTCCTCGATGAGGTCGCCGAGCGCGACGTCGTCCTCCTCGCCCACGGGCGCGTGCAGCGACACCGGTTCCTGCGCCAGGCGCAGGACTTCGCTGACCCGCTCGTGCGGCAGGTCGAGGTGCGCGGCGACCTCTTCGGGCGTCGGTTCGTAACCCCGTTCCTGGAGCATGCGGCGCTGGACGCGGACGACGCGGTTGATGAGTTCCACGACGTGCACGGGGACGCGGATGGTGCGGGCCTGGTCGGCGAGGGCCCGCGACATCGCCTGACGGATCCACCAGGTCGCGTACGTGGAGAACTTGTAGCCGCGGGCGTAGTCGAACTTCTCGACCGCCCTGATCAGGCCGAGGTTTCCCTCCTGGACGAGGTCGAGCATGGTCAGCCCGCGGCCCACGTACCGCTTGGCGACGGAGACGACCAGGCGGAGGTTGGCCTCGATCAGACGGCGCTTGGCCATCCGTCCCGCGACCACCAACTTGTCCAGGTCGAGCGCCAGTTGGGAGTCCAGGTCGGTGGCGAGGCGCAGCTTCTCCTCGGCGAACAGGCCGGCCTCGACGCCGCGTGCCAGTTCCACTTCCTCCGCCGCCGTGAGCAGGGGTATCCGGCCGATCTCGCGCAGATACTGCCGGAACAGGTCGGACGAGGGGCCGCCGGTGTCGGCGCGGCTGCGGGGCGCGGGCGGCAGGGGCAGCTCGCCGCTGTCCGGTTCGAGTGCCTCCGGGGCGTCCGGGGGCTCGGGTGTCGCCTGGACCCCGGGGCTTTCGTGACCCGCCTCCGGGTGCCGTGCGGGGCGGCCCTGCTGCGGCACGGCCGCGATGACGTCCGTATCCGCCGCTGCCTCCGCTTCCGCGGCAACGGCGGTCTCGCTCTGGCTGAGGGTCTGGGTCTGCACGGGGGCGACCTCCATGATGATCGCTGCTGAGGCGTGCGGCAGCGGTACAGCGGGATCGGCTTCGACGGCCTCGCCGCTGTCCGTCCCGAACACGATGTGTGGAATCGCGGGTGTACCGGTTCCGCATGCGCTGTCTGCGGGCCGGCCGCGCTCCGAGGACTCAGGCACCGCAACCCAGTGTGGGGTACGACACACGGCCGCCACGAGGGGCGTGCGGTGACTTTTTGAGTCCGGTGCGTGACCGTGCGGTTACCCGACGGGTAACCAGCCGGGCCCCGGACGAACCTCAGAGCGCGTCGGCGCCGCGTTCGCGGAGGGCCTGGGCGTACTGCTGGAGGATCCACAACTCGTTCTGCACCGCGGCCAGTTGTGCCGGGTCGCCCTGTGCGCTCAGGCGGGTCAGGCTGCCCTGGACGTCACGGATGCGGCGGTCGACCGCGCGCAGCCTGACCTGGACGAGCTGCACGCCCGCGTAGATCTCGTCCACCTGCTTGCGCAGGATCGCCTCGACGGCCAGCTCGGTGACCATGGCGCGGACCATGTCGTCCGGCGCGGCGTCCAGGACGCGGGCGAGGTAGGTCTGCGGTTCGGGGATGCCCGCCTCGGCGCCGCCGGCTTCCTCGATGCACCGGCGCACCGCCGCGTACGGCGGCGCGGTGAACTCGTCCACGCCGTACGCGTCGAAGGCCGGGGAGACCAGCTCCGGGCGCTGCAGCGCCAGCTTGAGCAGCTCGCGCTCGGTGCGGTGGGCGGGGCTGCGCAGGGTGAGCGCGGGGCCGGAGGGCCCTGAGGGAACAGCTGGCGCCGAGGGCCCGTACTGCTGGCCCTGGTGGGCGCGCTGCTGCTGCGGGGCCGGGCCCCTGCCGCCCCGGTCGCGGGCCCAACGCGCGAGCTGGGCCACGCGCTTGACCACGAACTGGGTGTCCAGGATGCCGAGCATCCCGGCGAGCTGGACCGCCACCTCGTGCTGCGCGCCGCTGTTCTTGATGCGGGCCACGACCGGCGCCGCCTCGTCCAGGGCGGCGGCACGGCCCGCGGGGGTCTCCAGGTCGTAGCGTGCGACGATCTGGCGCAGCGCGAACTCGAAGAGCGGCGTGCGGGGTTCGACGAGGTCGGCGACCGCCTCGTCCCCCTTGGCGAGGCGCAGCTCGCAGGGGTCCATGCCCTCGGGCGCGATGGCGATGTACGTCTCGGCGGCGAACTTCTGGTCGTCCTCGAAGGCGCGCAGGGCGGCCTTCTGGCCTGCCGCGTCACCGTCGAAGGTGAAGATCACCCGCGCCGAGCCGTTGTCCATCAGGAGGCGGCGCAGGATCTTGATGTGGTCGCCGCCGAAGGCGGTGCCACAGGTGGCGATGGCCGTGGTGACACCGGCGAGATGGCAGGCCATGACGTCCGTGTAGCCCTCGACGACGACCGCGCGGGAGGTCTTGGCGATCTCCTTCTTGGCCAGGTCCACCCCGTAGAGCACCTGGCCCTTCTTGTAGATCGGCGTCTCGGGGGTGTTGAGGTACTTGGGGCCGTTGTCGTCGTCGCGCAGCTTGCGCGCGCCGAAGCCGACGACCTCGCCGCTGATGTCGCGGATCGGCCACATCAGACGGCCGCGGAAGCGGTCGATGGGGCCGCGGCGGCCCTCCTGGGAGATGCCGGAGAGGACGAGCTCCTTGTCGGTGAAGCCCTTGCCGCGCAGGAACCGGGTGAGGTGGTCCCAGCCCGCGGGGCTGTAGCCGACGCCGAAGTGCGCGGCGGCGGCCTGGTCGAAGCCGCGCTCGGCCAGGAACTTCCGGCCGATCTCGGCCTCGGGGCTCTCCAGCTGGTCCACGTAGAACTGAGCGGCGATCTTGTGGGCCTCGACGAGGCGGATGCGCTCGCCGCGCTGGCTCGTGGGGTTGTACCCGCCCTCTTCGTACCGAAGGGTGATGCCCGCCTGGGCGGCGAGGCGCTCGACCGTCTCCGAGAACGTGAGGTGGTCGATCTTCATCACGAAGGCGATCGTGTCGCCGCCTTCCTGGCAGCCGAAGCAGTGGAAGAGACCCTTGCTGGGGCTGACCTGGAAGGACGGTGACTTCTCGTCGTGGAAGGGGCACAGGCCCTTGAGGTTGCCTCCGCCCGCGTTCCGCAGCTGGAGGTAGTCGGAGACCACGGCGTCGATCGGGACCGCGTCCCGAACCGCCTTCACGTCCTCGTCATTGATCCTGCCTGCCACGTAGGAATACTACGGCCCTGCTGTGACACTCCCGTCCGGCCCGTCACCCGAGCAGCGACTCCAGGGGGACGGACGGGTCGGAGAGGGACTCGGCGGGCGGCGTCGCGCCCGCGCGGATCAGCCGCTGGATCGGGTCCGTGACGTCCCACACATTCACGTTCATCCCGGCGAGGACCCGGCCCTCGCTCAGCCAGAAGGCGACGAACTCCCGCTTCCCCGCGTCGCCCCGGACCACGACCTGGTCGTACGTACCCGGCGGCGCCCACCCCGAGTACTCCAGGCCCACGTCGTACTGGTCCGAGAAGAAGTAGGGCACGCGGTCGTACGACACGTCCTGGCCGAGCATCGCGCGGGCCGCGGCCGGACCGCCGTTCAGGGCGTTCGCCCAGTGCTCCACCCGCAGCCTGGTGTCGAAGAGCGGGTGCTGCACGGCGGCCACGTCGCCCGCCGCGAAGATGTCCGGGTCCGAGGTCCGCAGCGAGGCGTCGACCACGACACCGCCGCCGTGCGCGCGGTCGGCGATCTCGAGGCCCGCCGCCTCGGCGAGCCCGGTGCGCGGGGCCGCGCCGATCGCGGCGAGCACGTCGTGCGCCGGGTGCTCCTCGCCGTCGTCCGTGCGCGCGGCCAGGACCAGGCCGTCCTCCCCCGCGATCTCGGTGAGCGTGGCGCCGAAGTGGAAGCGCACCCCGTGCTCGGCGTGCAGGTCGGTGAACATCTGGCCGATCTCGGGGCCGAGGACCGCGTGCAGCGGGGTGGCCTGCGGCTCGACGACGGTGACCTCCGCGCCGTACGTCCGCGCGGCGGCGGCGACCTCCAGGCCGATCCAGCCGGCTCCGGCGATCACCAGGTGGCCGTTGTCCCGGCCGAGACCGGCCAGGACCTGTCGCAGCCGGTCGGCGTGCGCGAGGCGGCGCAGGTGGTGCACGCCGACCAGGCCGGTGCCGGGGACGTCGAGGCGGCGCGGCTCCGCTCCGGTGGCGAGGAGGAGCTTGTCGTAGTGGATGACGTCGCGGTCGCCGAGGCGGACGGCCTTGGCCTCGCGGTCGATGGAGACGACGGTCTGGCCGAGATGCAGCTCCACGTCCGACTGCGCGTACCAGGAGGGTTCGTGGACGAAGACGCTGTCGCGTTCCTCCTTGCCCAGGAGATACCCCTTCGACAGGGGCGGGCGCTCGTAAGGGTGGTCGCGTTCGTCGCCGATGAGGATCACCCGGCCGGTGAAGCCCTCCGACCGGAGCGTCTCGGCCGCTTTCGCGCCCGCGAGACCTGCTCCGACAATGACGAACGTCTGATCCGCGTCGACCACTTGATGCCTCCTCAAAGCCTTGCCGTCAGGGGAGCGTCCCGCACGGAGCGTGATGCGGGAAGGGGTTGCGACCCGATCCGGCCAGTTTTCGTCACGCCCCGTGGTCGATCGGCTCATTCCGCATATGTCAGGGCCCTCTGTGCAGGGCCTCCTGTGTCAGGGCCGTCTCGCCGTGAGCCGCGCGTGCAGGGAACGCGCGGCGGCGTCCGTGAGGGACGCGATCTGGTCGACGACCACGCGCAGGGCCGCGCGGTCGTCGGGCGCCGTGTCGTACAGCGCGCGGAACTGCGGGTCGAGGCCTTCGGGGGCGCGGGCCGTGAGCGCCTCGGCCAGCTCGGCGACGACGATCCGCTGATCCGCGCGCAGCCGCTCCTGGGCGGGGCGCTGCATCACGTACCGGTCGGCGACGGCCTTGAGGACCGCGCACTCGTGGCGGGCCTCGCGCGGGACGACGAGTTCGGCCGCGTACCGCGTGAGGGGGCCCTTGCCGTACCGCAGGCGGGTGGCGGTCTCGGCGGCGAGGCAGAAGTGGCCGATGAGCTGGCTGGTGGCGTCCTTCAGGCGGCCCTGGGCGATCGCCGAGCCGTCGTACCCATGCGGCCACCACTCCTGTTCCAGGAGGCGGTCGAGGGCCTCGGAGAGCTCTTCGGGGTCGGTGTCCGCCGGTACGTAGCGGCCGATGGCGACGGCGAAGATGTCCTGGCGCTCGGGCTCGGCGTGCAGGAGGTTCGGGTCGAGGTGCCCGGCGTGCAGACCGTCCTCGATGTCGTGCACCGAGTACGCCACGTCGTCCGACCAGTCCATGACCTGGGCCTCGAAGCAGGTGCGGCGGCCGGGGGCCTCCTTGCGGACCCAGTCGAAGACCGGCCGGTCGTCCTCGTAGACCCCGAACTTGGGCGAGTCCGGGTCGGTGGGGTGGCCGCCGCGCGGCCAGGGGTACTTGGTGGCGGCGTCCAGGGCGGCCCGGGTCAGGTTGAGGCCCACGCCGACCAGTTCGCCTGTCTCCTCACTTCTTACGAAGCGCTTCGGCTCGATGCGGGTGAGGAGGCGCAGGGACTGGGCGTTGCCCTCGAAGCCGCCGCAGCTCTCGGCGACTTCGTTCAGCGCCTGTTCGCCGTTGTGCCCGAAGGGCGGGTGGCCCATGTCGTGCGAGAGGCAGGCGGTCTCCACCAGGTCCGGGTCGCAGCCGAGGGCGGCGCCGAGCTCGCGGCCGACCTGGGCGCACTCCAGGGAGTGCGTCAGGCGGGTGCGGGCGCTGGCGTCCCACGCCTCGTTGCTGCGCGTGCCGGGGGTGACCACCTGGGTCTTCCCGGCGAGGCGGCGCAGCGCCGCGGAGTGCAGGACACGCGCGCGGTCCCGCTGGAAGGCGGTGCGCCCCGGCCTCTTGTCGGGCTCGGTGGCCCATCGCTCGACGGCGGCCTTGTCATAGGCCGCCTCTTCGTCGTACGCGTTCGGTGCAGTGCCTTCCATGCACCGACAGTAAACGCAAGGAGTGACAAAGAGGGCTTCAGGGCCCCTCGGTGGCCGACAGGCGACCGTCGGGCGGAGGTCGGCCGGAGGTCAGGCGGAGGTCAGCTGACGGGGTGGCAGGTGCGTGGCGGGGGTGGCGGGGGTGGTCGCGCGGGCCTTGTCGTAGCGGTGCAGGAGGAGCTGGGCCATCGCCGGGTGGTCGCCGAGCGGGGCCGACGCGATCCAGGGGGCGGCGTCGGCGCACTGCGTGGCGAAGCGGCCGGGCGCCGTGAAGTACGAGGCCACGGCGGTGCGGTGACGGCCGCGGGCGGCGAGGGTACGCACCGCGGCGGGCACGCTGAGCGGGGCGGCCGCGGTCGGCGTGGCGTACGCGGGAACCACCGGTACGCCGAGCCGCTGGGCGAGGAGGTCCGCCGTGCGCCGGGTGTCCGTGGCGGAGTCGGGGTCGCGGGAGCCGGCCGCCGCGAGGACCACGCCGCCGGTGCGCCGGCCCGCCCGGCCGGGCTCGGCCGGCCAGCCCGCCTCGACGAGCCGCTCGTGCAGCGCGTCGACCAGCAGTGAGTGCGGGCCGAGCGGGGCGGCGAGGTGCGTGTCGAGGTGCGGCGCCAGGGCCGCGGCCTCGGGGATGTCGTGCTTGACGTGGTAACCGCGGCTGAGCAGCAGCGGCACGAGGACGGCGGAGCCGTCGGCCTCAGCGAGGGTGTCGCCGAGCAGCGGCTCGTTCAGCTCGATGTGGCCGAGACGCACGGTGAGGCCGGGCCGCAGCGCACGGACCCGCGCCAGGAGCGCCGTGACGGTGGCGAGGGCGCGGGGGTCACGGCTGCCGTGGGCGACCACGACGAGGTCGGGCGCCGGTGCGGGGCGGCGCGGGGCGGGGCGGCGCCTGCCGTCGAGCGAGACGAGGGCGAGCTGGCTGCCGAGCTGGCTGGTGATCCGGTTCATGATGTGCGCCGTACTTTCGAGAGGGGTGCTGCCGGACTCGTCGCGAAGAGGGTTCGACGGCGTCATGCACCGAGGATGGCCGCGGCGCATTTCGGTCGCGTTGCGTGCCGGTGACGGGTCCTTTCGGCCTGGCTCACCGAGGGCGCCGCCGCGTTGTCAGTGCGGTCGCCTACCGTTGGGGGCAGTGATCGGGTCGGGGGGATCCGGCCAGGGGGGCACGGGGGAACGGGATGAAGCGTCCTGAGTGGGTGAGGCGTCCGGGGTGGATGAGGCTGCCGCGGGTGCGGATGCCGTGGATGCGGCTGCCGCGGACGCGGCGGGGCCAGCGGCGGGCCGTGCAGACTCTCATGGCCCTCTGCGTGGTGGCGCTGCTGCCCGCGACCTGGCTGTTCGTGACGGCGGAGGGGCGGTTGCGCACGACCGCCGACGTGCCGCGCACGCGGGTCGCGGTCGTCTTCGGCGCCGGGCTGTGGAAGGGCGAGCCCTCGCCGTATCTCGCGCACCGCCTCGACGCGGCGGCCGAGTTGTACGCGGCGGGGCGGATAGAGGTCGTCCTCGTCACCGGGGACAACAGCCGCGAGGAGTACGACGAGCCGGACGCCATGCGCGCGTATCTGACCGAGCGCGGGGTGCCGGGGCGGCGGATCGTCAGCGATTACGCGGGCTTCGACACCTGGGACTCGTGCGTGCGCGCCAAGAAGGTGTTCGGCGTGGACCGGGCGGTGCTGATCAGCCAAGGCTTCCACATACGCAGGGCCGTCGCGCTCTGCCGCGCGGCGGGCGTCTCGTCGTACGGGGTCGGGGTCGACGCCAAGCATGACGCGACCTGGTACTACGGGGGCGCGCGGGAGCTGTTCGCGGCCGGCAAGGCGGCGGTGGACTCGGCGTTTCGACCGGATCCGCGGTTCCTGGGCCCGCGGGAGCCCGGCGTGGACCGAGCCCTGGCCGCGCCTCGCTAGGCGCCGGCCTTGGGCGGGGAGCGGGGTGCGTCTGCCTTGTTTCGCTCGTTCGCCGGGTGCGGGTCGTGGTCCGTCCTCGCGCAGTTCCCCGCGCCCCTGAAGGGGCACGACCGTCCTCGCGCCGTTCCCCGCGCCCCTTGACCCGCGCCCCTGTAGGGGCATACGGACTGGCTCACAGTGGGGTGGGGGGCCTGCTGAGGTCGGCTTACCGCGTGTGTAACGCGATTGCGTCGGGGCGCGTAACAAGCCCGGCGGACGCTGGACCGTATGCACACCAAGGCGACACCCACCCACTGTCCGTACTGCGCGCTGCAATGCGGGATGGGCCTGACCACCGGCCCCGGCGGTACGGAGGTCGTGGAGCGTCCCGAGTTCCCCGTGAACGGGGGCGCGCTGTGCGGCAAGGGCCGCACGGCGCCCGCTGTGCTCTCCTCCCGGGTGCGCCTGACCGAGCCACTCATCCGATCCCACGCCACGGGCCGGCTCGAACCGGCCACCTGGGAGGAGGCCGTCGCCCGCGTCGCCGAGGGCCTTTCCCGCACCCGTACGGAACATGGCGCGGACGCGTGCGGGGTGTTCGGCGGCGGGGGTCTGACCAACGAGAAGGCGTACGCCCTGGGGAAATTCGCGCGGGTGGCGCTCGGCACGTCGCAGATCGACTACAACGGCCGGTTCTGCATGTCGTCGGCGGCAGCGGCGGGGCAGCGGGCCTTCGGGCTCGACCGCGGTCTGCCGTTCCCCCTGGAGGACATCCCGCGCACCGGCTGCGTGATCCTCGTCGGCTCGAACCTCGCCGAGACGATGCCGCCCGCGCTGCGGTATCTGACGGAGCTGAAGGAGAACGGCGGCAAGCTGATCGTCGTCGACCCGCGCAGGACCCGCACCGCCGAGCAGGCCGACCTGCATCTGGCGCCGCGCCCCGGCACCGACCTCGCCCTCGCCCTCGGCCTGCTGCATCTGGTGGTGGCCGAGGGCCGGACGGACGAGGCGTTCATCGCGGAGCGGACGACCGGCTGGGAGGACGCGCGGGCGGCGGCGATGGCGCACTGGCCGGAGTACGTGGAGCGGATCAGCGGCGTCCCCGTGCCCCAACTGCGGGACGCGGCTGCGATGTTCTGCGACGCCGAGACCGCGATGGTGCTCACCGCGCGCGGCCCCGAGCAGCAGTCCAAGGGGACGGACACGGTGGGCGCGTGGATCAACCTCTGCCTGGCGACCGGCAACGCGGGCCGCCCCCTCTCCGGATACGGCTGCCTGACCGGGCAGGGCAACGGCCAGGGCGGTCGGGAGCACGGCCAGAAGGCCGACCAGTTGCCCGGCTACCGCAAGCTGACCGACCCGGCGGCGCGGGCGCATGTGGCGGGGGTGTGGGGCGTCGACCCGGACTCGCTCCCGGGCCCCGGCCGGTCCGCGTACGAGCTGCTCGACGCGCTCGGCGGGGACATCAGGGCGCTGCTCCTGATGGGTTCCAACCCGGTCGTCTCGGCGCCGCGTGCCGCGCATGTGGAGGAGCGGCTGCGGTCGCTCGACTTCCTGGCAGTGGCCGACGTGGTGCTGTCGGAGACGGCCCAACTCGCCGATGTCGTCCTGCCGGTGACGCAGTGGGCCGAGGAGACGGGCACGGTGACGAACCTGGAGGGGCGGGTACTGCTGCGCCGCAAGGCGGTGAGCGCTCCCGACGGCGTGCGGAGCGACCTGGACGTGCTGCACGGTCTCGCCGCGCACCTCGGCCACGAGAAGGGTTTCCCGACGGACCCGGAGGAGGTCTTCGAGGAGCTGCGCCGGGCGAGCGCGGGCGGCGTTGCGGACTACTCGGGGATCTCGTACGCACGCCTGAAGGCGGGCAACGGGGAGGGGGTCTTCTGGCCCTGCCCCGCGAGCGAAGGCCCCGGGAATGAGGCGAGCGACGACGGGGACGAGGCTGGGGCGGAGGCCGAACACCCCGGCACCCCGCGCCTGTTCCTCGACGGGTTCGCCACCGAGGACGGGCGGGCGCGTTTCGTGCCGGTGGCCCATCGCGGCGCCGCCGAGGAGCCGGACACGGAGTATCCCGTGCTCCTGACCACCGGGCGGGTCCTCGCGCAATACCAGTCCGGGGCCCAGACGCGCCGTGTCGACGAGCTCAACTCCGCCGCCCCCGGGCCCTTCGTGGAGCTGCATCCGCGGCTGGCCGCGCGCCTTGAGGTCGAGGAGGGCGAGCAGGTCACCGTCGTCTCGCGGCGGGGGCGGGCCGTCGCCCCGGCGCGGATCACCACCGCGATCCGCGCCGACACGGTGTTCATGCCGTTCCACTGGCCGGGCGAGGGCCGGGCCAACTCCCTGACCAATCCGGCGCTCGACCCGGTCTCGCGGATGCCGGAGTTCAAGGTGTGCGCGGTGCGGCTCGAACGGGCCGGCGGCCGGGCATGACCGCGGGCCGGGGGAAACCACCCGGCCCGCGGTCAGACAGTGGGGGTCAGCAGGTGCGTCCCACGTAGTGCGCGCCCTGGATCTTGCTCGCCGAACCCAGCCAGAGCTTGCCCGGACCCACACAGCGTTCGTAGTCGGGGGCCATGGCCACCTCCACCTTGATGACGACGTTCGAGCCGTCGCCCGTGCAGTGGTTGTAGAACGCGTCGCTGCCCGTCTCGTAGAAGCCGCAGGGGTTCATGACGGCGGCCGGGGCGTGAGCGGACGCGGCGGCCGCCACGGGGAGGCCGAGGGTGAGGGCTACGGCGCCGACGAGGGCCGGCAGCGAACGGCGAAGGCTCATGGGGCAACTCCTGCTGAGGACGTGGTGCTCACGCACCGACTCGCGCACCGACTGGTGCACACGGAGAGTCCCACAACGGCGACGCTCGGTGATCATGCGGTTCGCATGGGTCGCTCGCACGGGTGATTGAGTCCACCAGATCGAGTTGCGGGCGTTTGAGCTGCGCAAAGCGCGTCAAAGCCGCGCGTCACAGCGCCGGTCGGCCGCCCAGGAACGACACCCAGTCCCCTCCCCCGATCACCGCCCCCGAGTCCCGCAGCCGCGCCGCCACCCGCGGTGCCGCCACGTACACCCAGGCGCTCGCCGGGCCCCCGCCCAGGAGGATCACCTCGCGCTCCACGCGCTCGTACAGGTTGCGGGGGTCACCTGGCGCGTACCCCTCCAGCACATCGAGATCGGCGAGGAGCCGGTCGTACACGGAAGGGGCCGCCGTGATCAACTCGCCGTACACGGGGCCGCCTTCGGGGCTCTCCACCAGGTACGGATAGCCGGGCCCCTCGTAGAGAACCGCCCCCGGGAGCCGGGCGGGCCGCTCCGTCTCGACGCTGCCGCGCAGATGGACGTCGTGGTACCGCTCCCCCGGCCGCAGCGTCCCGTAGACGAAGAACGGCAGCCGGCCCCCCGCCCGCGTCATCCGGCGGTCTCCTGCTCCACCCACTCCAGATAGGCCGCGCTCCCCCGCACGACCGGCGTCGCGATGATCTCGGGGGTGTCGTAGTCGTGGGCCTCGGTCAGCCAGGCCTCCAGGGCCTCGTACCGCGCGGCGGCCGTCTTGAACAGGATCTGCCACTCGCGGGCGGTCTCGACGGCGCCCTCCCACCGGTAGACGGAGGTGACGGGCCCGACGATCTGCGCGCAGGCGGCGACCCGGGCGGCCACCGCGCCGCTCGCGAGGTCCTCCGCCTTGCGCGCGGTGTCGGTCGTGGTCAGCACGGTGAGCACGGCTGCCTGGCCGGACCCGGCCCCGGACGCGGATTCGGAGCCAGATTCGGAGACAGAGCCAGAGCCGGTTTCGTACGTCGACGTCATGCGCCGATTCTCTCCGAAGCGGCCTCCGGCCATGACCGACGGGGGCCACCGGCCAGGCCGAAGGTCCCGAAACCCGCGCTTCCGCCCCACATACCCCTGTCTGTTACAAAACGTCCGGATATTCGTGACGCGCGCTTCCTACCGTCGAGGGAGCCATGAACCTTTCCCGCCCCCACCGCCGCCGCCTCCTGCGCCGTGCCGCCGCCCTCTCCGCCACGGCGGCCGTCGTGCTGGCCGGATGCGGCAGCGTGGACGGGCTCGACGCCGGTGAGCCCGCGCCCTCCGTGTCCGTGCAGCCGCGCCCCCAGCCCCTCTGGCCCGCCTGGTCCAGCACGTCGCCCGAGGCGCCCGGCGCCGACACCGCCACCCACCAACCGCCGCCCGAAGCCCTGGAGGGGCTGCCGAAGCTGGGCAAGGGCGGGCTCCGTACGGAGGACTTCCGCGAGGTCCTGCGGGCCGACCCGCGGATGAAACCGCTCGCCGACCGCGGCGAGATCGACCACCCCGGGCAGGCCGGACTGCGGCCGCCGCTCCTGACGGACCTGACCGGCGACGGGCGCCCCGAGCTGCTCGTGGCCGCCGACACGGAGAGCGGCCGCAGCGTCCTGTCCGTCTACGCGGAGCGCAACGGGCGCGTCTACCCGGTCCTGTTCACCTCCGGGAAGCGCGTGAGCGTCGAGACGCTCGGCAAGGACCTGCTGGTGCGCAGCTCGTGCGCGGACGGCGGCCAGCAGGCCGTGCGGTTTCACTGGGACGGCGTGCGGATGTCGACGGTGAGCGACACCAAGAACTACCGGAACGACACCTCTCCGGAGCCTTCGCGCGGCACGGACGGGCCGCGGTGAGAGGCGTCGGGCGGCGCGCCCGCGCCGCGCTCAACGCCCTCGGTCTGCGCTGGAAGATCGCCGCGCTGCTCGCGCTCGGCTGCGCGGTCGTGGCCGTCGCCATCGGGGTCCTCGTCCACCAGGCGCGGCTCGAACAGGTCTCCGAGAACGCCAGGTCGGGGGCGACCGCGCAGCTCGTGCGGGTGCGTCAGCTGTACGAGCTGACGGGGCAGGTCGACACCGCCGGAGACGCCCGTACGGACGCCGCCCTCGACGCGCCCGACCTGCCGGCGTCGCTGCGGGCCGCCGCTCTGGACGGGCGCCGGACCACGTATCTCGACATGGGCGCCGAGCACCCCGTCGTGTGGGCGGCGCGGCCGGTGGGCGGTCATGTGCTCTCGGTCCGCGAGGCGCTGACCGAACAGGCGGCGGAGATGGCGGAGTTCGACCGGCAGCTGCTGGCTTCGGGGGCCGTCGTCGTCATCCTCGCGGCGCTGGGCGGCGCGGCGCTCGCCAGCCGTCTCAGCCGCGAGCTGCGGACCGCGGCGGCCACCGCGCGCCGCATCAGCCAGGGCGATCTGGACGCCCGTATCGACCATCCGCGCGTGCCGGGCAGCCGGCCCGGCAAGGACGAGGTGGCCGAACTGGCCGCCGCCGTCGACACGATGGCGGCGTCGCTTCAGGAGCGGCTGGAGGCCGAGCAGCGCTTCACTGCCGACGTCGCCCATGAGCTGCGCACCCCGCTGACGGGTCTGCACACCGCGGCCGAACTGCTGCCGCAGAGCCGCCCCACGGAACTGGTGCGCGACCGGGTGCTCGCCCTGCGCACCCTCACCGAGGACCTGCTCGAAGTGGCACGGCTCGACGCGGAGATGGAACGCCCCGACCTGGGCACGCATCCACTGCGCGCGCTCACGGAGGGGATCGTGCGGCGGTCGGGGTGCGCGGTGCGGTTCGCGGCGGCGACGCCGGCAGAGAGCCGGGCGGACGGCTCAGACCCGGGCCCGGGCTCGGACTCCGGCTCCGGCTCCGGCTCCAGCTCCAGCTCCGGCTCCGGCTCCGGCTCCGGCGACATGCTCGTACGTACCGACGCGCGCCGTCTGGAGCGGATCATCGCCAACCTCGTCGCCAACGCCCGCAGGCACGGGGCCGGCCCGGTCGACGTGCGGGTGGCCGGGCCCGTGGTCACGGTCAGCGACCACGGTCCCGGCTTCCCCGAGCATCTCCTCAAGGACGGCCCACGGCGCTTCCAGACCGGCGCCCGTGAGCGCGGCCAGGGCACGGGCCTGGGCCTGACCATCGCGTTCGGCCAGGCCCAGGCGATCGGCGCGCGGGTGGAGCTGCGGAACGCGGAGAGCGGCGGCGCGGTGGCGACGGTGCGCCTGCCGGAGGCCTGACCCCGCGCGCCCCCGTCCATCTCAACTCCCGTAAGGGCGGGCCTCCTTGGCGCTGCGCAGGGCCCACGCCCACCAGTGGAGCTGGTCGAGCATGGATTTGGCGGCGGCGTTCGCGGCCGTCGGGTCCTTGTGGGTGCCGTCGTCGGCGAAGAGGCCGCCCGCGTTGTGGAAGGAGACGGTGTCGCGAATCGTCATGGTGTGCAGTTCGGCGAAGACCGGGCGCAGGTGCTCGACCGCGCGCAGGCCGCCGGAGAGCCCGCCGTACGAGACGAAGGCGAGGGGCTTGGCCTGCCACTCGGCGTTGTGCCAGTCGATGAGGCTCTTGAGGGAGGCGGGGTAGGAGTGGTTGTACTCGGGGGTGAGGACGACGAAGGCGTCGGCGGCGGCCAGCTTCGGCGTGACCTTGCCGAGCTCGGCGAGGGTCTCGGGCGACGGGTTGAAGGAGAGCGCGGTCGGCAGGTGGGAATCGGCCAGGTCGATGACATCCACCTCGAAGTCCTCCCGCTCCCCGATCCGCGCGAGCAGCCAGTCGGCGACGATCGGCCCGAAGCGGCCCTCGCGGTTGCTCCCGATGATGACGGCGACGCGCAGGGGCGCGGCGGACTCGGTGGAGAACGCGGCGTTGGACGCGGTGGAAGGCGTGGCGGTGGACGTGGAATCAGCGGCATTCGTGTTCTGGGTCATGAGAGGACCCTCGTTGCTCAACCTAGGTTGAGGTCAAGCGGAACGTGCGGGGAGTTTCACGGAGACGTCGGATCGAGCCTGAGGCGGCATCAGGTCGGCCGCGGTGAGACCACACGGAGGCCGAGCCGAGGGGCCGCGGAGAGACATCCGGTCGGCCCAGGGGTCACCCATTCACAGGCGCCCCGCGCCCCCTTCGGACACCGCGCGGCGACACGCCGAATGACCTGCTGGAATGTTCCCGCCGAAGCGTCAGAAGCCGCTCCTGCGCAGGGTTTCTGACAGCTCTTCAGGAGGCGTACGCCGCCGAGTGCCACTTACCTCGGTACAGCGGGGTTCGACCGACGCAGCGGCACTTGGAGGTGTCGCGGGCCGTGCCCTCTGATGGCCCCTCGGAGGAGCAAGCACGATGCGCAAAGCCCGCCTGCTGACCACTGCCGCGCTCGCCGTCGCATCGGCGGCCCTGCTGGCACCCCCCGCCACGGCCGCCGCACGTGACGCGGGCGGCGGCCTCGAGGTCCGCCCGTCCACCGTCATGCCGGGCTCCGAGGTCACCGTGGACACCACCGCCTGCGGCAGCGACGGAACCGCGACGGGCGACGCGAGCGCGGTCGGCGCCGGCACCTTCACGCTCGCCCCGGACACGCACAAGGAGCACGCGACCGGCACGTTCAAGGTGCCGCCGTCGGCCCAGCCCGGCACCTACGAGATCGCCGCGCAGTGCTCCGGCTCCGGCGCGGACGGCAAGCAGGTGGCGGGCGACCTGGTCGTGACGATCACCTCCACCGCCGCCGCCCGCGAGGAGCAGCAGGTGACCCCGAAGGGCCATGTGAAGACGGGGGTCGGCGGCGCTCTCGGCCCCGACCCCGTGCAGACCGCGGCGGGAGTGGCGGCGCTCGCCGTCGCCGCCGCGGGCGGTACCTGGCTCCTGCATCGCCGGGCGAGAGGCGACAGGATCTGACGGACACCCTCCGCTGTCCACCGGTACCGCCAGCCCCCTCCCTCTCCGGGTCCACCGGTCCCTCGTGGATCCGGAGGGGGATGCGGGGACCGGCCTCCCCGAACCCTGAGGGGGACGAGTCGATTGACGCGCAGGAAGAATTCCGGCAGGAAGCGCCCCGGCGGGAAAGCGGTCAACTCCGCCATAGGCGCGGTCACCGTGCTTGCCCTGTGCTCCGGCGCGTGGCTGCTGCACAACGGCACGGCGTCCCATCCCCCGCCGCAGCCGTCCGCCGAGCAGGCCGCGTCGGCCCACCCCCGGTCCGGCGACGCCCCGGGCGCCGCGGCGCTGCCCCCGTCCCCGCCCGACCGGATCCGGATTCCCTCGATCCGGATCGACGCGCCTCTCATGGGGCTCGGTCTGACGCGGCAGGGCAGCCTCGACGTACCGCCGCCGAAGAAGACGAATCTCGCGGGCTGGTACGAGTCGGGGACCACGCCGGGCGAGACCGGCACCGCCGTCGTGGCGGGGCACGTCGACAACGCGGACGGCCCGTCCGTCTTCTACGACCTGGGCGGTCTGACCCGGGGCCGCACCATCGAGATCGAGCGCAGGGACGGCAGCATCGCGGTGTTCACCGTCGACGCGAACGAGGTCTACGACGCGAAGAGGTTCCCGGACGCCAAGGTGTACGGGGCTGCCGACCGGCCGGAGCTGCGGGTGATCACGTGCGGCGGCGGCTACTCGAAGAAGACGGGGTACCAGGGCAATGTCGTGGTGTTCGCGCACCTGACGGGCGTGCGCTGATCCGCGACCGGTCGCGGGGTGCCGCCGGCCCCGCCCCACGCGTCGCTACGCGAGCCACTGCTCGTACGCCATCTTCGCCACGAGCCCGAACACGGTGGTGAGCAGCACGATCCGTACGAAGCCACTGCCCTTCTTCAGGGCGGTGTGCGCCCCGAACATGCCGCCCGCGAGGTTGAAGGCGGCCATCAGCGCGGCCAGTTGCCACAGGACCGCGCCCTGCCAGGCGAACATCGCGAGGGCGCCCGCGTTGGTGCAGCAGTTGACGATCTTGGCGGTGGCGGAGGCGGACACCAGGTCGAGGTGGAGCACGGCGGTCAGCGCGAGCACCAGGAAGGTACCGGTGCCGGGCCCGATGAGGCCGTCGTAGAACCCGATGCCGAGGCCCGCGAGGCCGATGGCGGCGAGGATGCGCTTGGGCGACGCGGGGCGCGCGGAGGGCGCGGTGCCGAAGGCGGGCCGGAAGATGACGAAGGCCCCGACGCCGAGCAGCACCACCATGATCACGGGCTTGAGCACCTCGGTGCTCATGCCGGCGGCGAAGAAGGCGCCGCCCATCGACCCGGCGAGCGCGGCCAGGCCGATGCGGACGGCGGTGGGCACGTCGACCGGCGTCTTCCTGACGTAGGTCACCGCGGCGCCGGTCGTCCCGACGATGGCCACGGCCTTGTTCGTCCCGAGGGCGTGCGCGGCCGGGGTCCCGGACGGCAGGCCCAGGAGCAGGGCGGGCAGCAGGAGGAGCCCGCCGCCGCCCACCACCGCGTCGATCCAGCCGGCCGCGAGTGCGGCGACGCAGAGGACGACGACGGTGGTCAGAGATATGTCGGGCATGATCGCGACCTTATGGAGGGCTGATCACGCCGTCCATGAATCCAGGGAGAGTTGAGGGACTTCAGAGGTTTCGTTCTCGCCCGTCCTCGCCACCACTACGGCGCCGCCTGAGGTGCGGGAACTCCCGCCGGGGCGCGGTCGGGGGCCGGTGGCGCCGCCGGGTCGACCGTGAGGGCGAGCACGGTGGCGACGAGCGCGCTCGCGCCCGCGAGGCCCGCCGCCAGTCTGCGGCGCGCTTGCAGGGTGGGGCCCAGGACCGGGCCCACGGGTTTGCGGTGACGTCCCACGTCAGCCCCTCTCCAGGGTTCAAAAGACCTATGACTCTCAGAAGGTGAAGCACTCGGCATGGATGCGCTCCTGGGGCACCCCGGCCCGTACCAGCGACACGGTGGCCGACGCGGCCATCCCGGGCGGCCCGCACAGATAGACGTCGTGCTCGGCGAGGTCCGGGATCAGATTGCGCAGGGCCTGCGGGGCGAGCGGGTCGAACGAGGCGTCGGACCGGCCGAGCAGATAGTGCAGCCCCGCTGCCCTGCTCCGGGCGATCTCCTCCAGCTCCTCCCGCAGCACGAGCTGCTCCGCGCTGCCCGCCCGGTAGAGCAGGGTGATGTCCCCCGGCCCGCCGGGCAGCGTCTCGAACAGCGCCCGCATCGGGGTGATCCCCACCCCGCCCGCGAGCAGCAGCACCTTGCGCCGCGTACGCCGGTGGGCGGTCAGCGCCCCGAAGGGCCCGGTGGCGAGGACCCGCGTCCCCGGCTTCAGGCGCCGTATCCGCCGCGTGTGGTCGCCGATGGCCTTGACGGTGATCCGGAGGGTGTCGTCGCGCACGGGCGCGGACAGCGAGAACGGCAGCGCGGTGCGCCAGAGCCTGCGCCGCAGGAAGCGCCAGCGGAAGAACTGTCCGGGTTCGGCACGCAGTTCGTCGAGCCCGATGCCCTGCATCACGACCGACACGACACCGGGTCCTTCGTCGCGTACGTCGATGACGCGCAGGCTGTGCCGCAGCGCCTGCCGCACGGGTACGACGACGCGGTACCAGACGAGCAGCACGGCCACCGTGGCGTGCAGCATCGACCACAGCCACACCGTCAGGACGCTGCCCGCCACGTCGGGCCCCGCGAGCTGGTGCACGAAGCCGAGCGCCGCACCCAGGTAGGTCAGCAGGTGCACGGCCCGCCAGGTCTCGTGCGGGACGCGGCGCCGCATCGCGCGGGCCGATGTGACCCCGACGGCGAACAGCAGGGCGGTGCCCGCGCAGGCCAGGGCGAGGCCCGGGTAGCCGAGCAGGTCGAGACCGGCGCTGAGGAGGTCGGTGCCGGCGTGGGCGGCGTATCCGCACAGGGCGAGCAGGGCGTGGGCCAGGCACAGGGTGAGGACGTGGCGCCCGCCCCGGGCGTGCAGCCGGGCGAGCCGGTCGGCGCCGACCCCGTGCTCGACCGCGGGCACGCGGGCCATCAGGAAGAGCATGACGAGGACGCCGTACCCGGCGAGGAGGCCGGTGAGGTGGGCGCCGGTCGCGAAGAGCACGTCGAGCCGGGCCGAGGGTTCGGCCTGCACGGCCCAGAGCGCGGTGACGGCGAGCGCCATGCCGAGGATTCCGTTGCGCAGGGCGGCGGGGGTGACGCGAATCGGCGGAACGGGCGGCGCGGGGTGCGCGGCGGGTCGGGTTTCGGTCACGTCGATGGTCACGGCCGCAGACTAGGCGCGGGACCACCGTAAAAACGCCTGGTCAGCCGCACAGGCCTGATCCTTAAGACACCCTTGAGGATCGCCTCAACAAGGGTTAAGCCCAGTTCACCAAAAGGCCACTACGGGGCAATCGGACAGGTGGACGGGAAGGTCTGTTCGCCCAGGACCCGATGCAGGGTAATCGGGCGGGTGGGCGGGAAAGGCCTGTTCGTCCAGAGTCGGATGCGGGGCAAACGGGCGGGTGGGCGGGAAGGCCTGTTCAGCCAGAGCAGGACGCGGGGGGCCCTCACAATCGGCCCCGGCCCCCGCTGAGCGCAGCGTTCCCCCAGGGAAACAGTCAGGATGCCGCCGGGTAACACCGCCCCCGCACGCTGCCGTACATGACCTCATCGACCCCGACTCCCGCGACCCCCGTGGTGGTGATCGGCGGCGGCCTCGCCGGCGTCCGCCTCGCCCAGCGGCTCGGGGGCTCCGGCGACGAAACCCGCCCCGTCACCCTCATCGGGGAGGAGCCGCACGCACCGTACAACCGCGTGCTCCTCGCCGACGTCCTCTCCGGGCGCCTCGGCCCCGAGGTCATCGGCCTTCCACCCGTCCCCGGCGAGTTCCTCCGCACCCGCGCCGTCCGTGTCGACCGCGAGGACCGGGTCGTGCACTGCGCGGACGGCAGCGTCGTCCCGTACGGCACGCTCGTCCTCGCGACCGGCTCGAACCCGGTGCTCCCGCCGCTGCGGGGCCTCTTCGAGCCCGGCGCGGTGGAGCTGCCACGCGGCGTGCACGCCTTCCGGACGATGGACGACTGCCTGGCCCTGACCAAGGCCGTCGTACCCGGAACCCGCGTCGTCGTCATCGGCGGCGGCCTCCTCGGCGTATCGGCCGCCCGCGCGCTGGCCGTGCGCGGCGCCCAGGTCGTCCTCACCCAGCAGGGCGACCGCCTCATGGAGCGCCAGCTCGACCCCGCCGCGAGCGCACTCGTGCACCAGCACCTCACCGAACTCGGGGTGGAGGTGCACACGGAGTGCCGCGTGCGCGGGGTGCGGCAGGCCGACGGGGCCGTACGGTCGGTGGAGCTCGCCGACGGCTACGTACTCGGCACCGACCTCACCGTCCTCGCCTGCGGTGTCCGCCCCCGCACGGGGCTCGCGCAGGCCGCGGGCCTGGACGTGCGCCGCGGGATCGTCGTCGACGACGAGTTGCGCACCTCCGACCCGCACATCCGCGCCATCGGCGACTGCGCCGAGCACTCCGGCGAGGCCCGCTGCCTGGCGGCGCCCGCGCTGGAACAGGCCGACGCCCTGGCGGACGCCCTGCTCTCACCGCGGGACGCGCGCCCCTACTCCGGCACCCGCGCCCTCACCCGCCTCACCCTGCACAACGGACGCCCCGGCTCCGCTCCCCTGGACCTGGCCGCCTTCGGCGACCCCGAGCACCGGCCCGACGACGACGTCGTCCAGCTCGCGGACGCCACCCGTGGCACGTACCGCAAGGTCGTCGTGCGCGGTGACCGGCTCGTCGGCGGCGTACTGCTCGGCGAGCTGACCGCCGTGGGCGCGCTCGCCCGCGCCTGGGAGGCCGACGACCAGCTGCCCGACGACGGCAGCCCCCTGCTCCACCTGCTCACCAACGACGGAGGCCTCTGAGATGCCCACGGACACGGACACCCCCCGCCCCCGCCACAGCGCGCACGACAACACCATCGTGCTTGTCGGGCACGGCATGGTCGGTCAGCGCTTCCTGGAGGCCATCGCCGCCCGCGGCCTGACCGACACGCACCGCGTGGTCGTCCTGTGCGAGGAGCCCCGTCCCGCGTACGACCGCGTGCAGCTCACCTCGTACTTCGCGGGCCGCACGCCCGACGAGCTCTCCCTCACCGACCCGGAGTTCATCGAGAAGCACGGCATCGAGCTGTACGTCGGCGACCCGGCCGAGACCGTCGACCGCGACGCGAAGACCGTCACGGCGCGCTCCGGGCAGACCTTCGCCTACGACACCCTCGTCCTCGCGACCGGCTCCTTCCCCTTCGTGCCGCCGGTACCGGGCAAGGACACCACGGGCTGCTTCGTCTACCGCACCATCGAGGACCTGCTCGCCATCGAGGAGTACGCGAAGACGTACGCCAAGACCGGCGCCGTCGTCGGCGGCGGGCTGCTCGGCCTGGAGGCTGCGGGCGCGCTGCGCGGCCTCGGACTCGACACGCACGTCGTGGAGTTCGCGCCGCGCCTGATGCCGGTGCAGGTCGACGAGGGCGGCGGCGCCGCGCTCCTGCGCACCATCACCGGCATGGGTCTGACCGTGCACACGGGCGTCGGCACGCAGGAGATCGTGGGCACGGACGGCGCCGTCAGCGGCATGAAGCTGTCGGACGGCAGTGAACTCGCCACCGATCTCGTCGTGTTCTCGGCCGGTGTCCGGCCCCGCGACCAACTCGCCCGTGACTGCGGCCTTCCGGTGGGCGAGCGCGGAGGCATCACCGTCGACGAGCAGTGCCGCACCAGCGACCCGTCTGTGTACGCGATCGGCGAGTGCGCCCTGGCGTCGGACGGCCGGGTCTACGGCCTGGTCGCCCCCGGGTACGAGATGGCCGAGACCGTCGCCGCCTCGATCGCCTCGGAGGAGTCGAGCTTCACCGGCTCCGACCTCTCCACCAAGCTGAAGCTGCTCGGCGTGGACGTGGCCTCCTTCGGCGACGCGCACGGCGCGACCCCGGACTGCCTGGACGTCGTCTACTCCGACTCGCGCTCGGGCACGTACAAGAAGCTGGTCATCGGCGCGGGCGGCGAGCTGCTCGGCGGCGTCCTGGTCGGCGACGCGGAGGCGTACGGCGTGCTGCGGCCGATGACCGGCAGCGTACCGCCGGTCTCGCCGGAACAGCTGGTGCTCCCCGCGGGCGCGGGCGGCCCGGTGGCGCTCGGCCCGTCCGCGCTGCCGGACTCGGCGGTCATCTGTTCCTGTCACAACGTCACCAAGGGCTCCATCCGCGGCGCCGTCACCGAGCACAACTGCACCACCGTGCCCGAGGTGAAGAAGTGCACCAAGGCCGGTACGGGCTGCGGCAGTTGCGTGAAGGTGCTCGGCCAGCTGGTCAACGACGAGCTGGAGGCGTCGGGCGTCGAGGTCGACAAGGGTCTGTGCGGCTGCTTCGGCCAGACGCGCCAGGAGCTGTACGAGATCGTCCACACGCTGGGGATCACCTCCTACCGCCAACTCCTCGACTCCCACGGCCGGGAGGCGGCGCGCGGCACCGAGGGCTGCGAGACCTGCAAGCCGACGGTCGGCTCGATCATCGCCTCGCTCGCCCCGACGATCGGCGCCGACGGTTATGTCCTCGAAGGCGAGCAGGCCTCCCTCCAGGACACGAACGACCACTTCCTCGCCAACCTCCAGAAGAACGGCTCCTATTCGGTCGTGCCGCGCATCCCCGGCGGCGAGATCACCCCGGAGAAGCTGATCGTGATCGGCGAGGTGGCGAAGGACTTCGGTCTCTACACGAAGATCACCGGTGGCCAGCGCATCGACATGTTCGGCGCACGCGTCGAGCAACTGCCGCTGATCTGGACGCGGTTGGTGGACGCCGGATTCGAGTCGGGCCACGCATACGGCAAGTCCCTTCGGACGGTGAAGTCCTGCGTCGGGCAGACCTGGTGCCGCTACGGCGTGCAGGACTCGGTCCGCATGGCGATCGACCTGGAGCTGCGCTACCGGGGTCTGCGCTCCCCGCACAAGCTGAAGTCGGCCGTCTCGGGCTGCGCCCGCGAGTGCGCGGAGGCCCAGTCCAAGGACTTCGGCGTGATCGCCACGTCGAGCGGCTGGAACCTGTACGTGGGCGGCAACGGCGGCGCCACGCCGCGCCACGCGGACCTGCTCGCGCAGGACCTGTCCGACGCCGAACTGGTGCGCCTCATCGACCGGTTCCTGATGTTCTACATCCGTACGGCGGACCGTCTGGAGCGCACATCGACCTGGCTGGAGCGGATCGAGGGCGGCCTCGACCACGTACGGGACGTGGTCGTCCATGACTCGCTCGGCCTCTGCGACGAGCTGGAGGCCCTGATGGCCGACCATGTCGCGCACTACCGCGACGAGTGGTCCGAGACCATCAACGACCCCGAGCGGCTCGCGCGGTTCGTGTCGTTCGTGAACGCGCCGGACGTCCCGGACCCGACCGTGAGCTTCGTCCCGGAACGGGGCCAGATCAAGCCCGACCTGCCGCTGCTCTCCATCGGCTCCCGCCCCCGCGACCTGGAAGGTGCTGCATCCTGATGAGCATTCAACTCCGTTTGGAAGACGACTGGTTCGAGGTCTGCGACCGCGCGCACCTCCAGCCGGGCCGCGGCATCGCCGCGCTGCTCCCCGACGGCCGCCAGGCCGCGCTCTTCATCGACCGCACGGGCCGCGCGTACGCGATCGACAACCGTGACCCGTTCACGGGCGCCGCGGTGCTCTCGCGCGGCCTGCTCGGCGCGGCGGCGGGCCGGCCGTTCGTCGCGTCGCCGCTCCTGAAGCAGCGGTTCGACCTGGAGACGGGGCGGTGCCTGGACGACGACTCGGTGACGGTCCAGACGCACCGGGTCCGGCTGGCCTAGCAGATTTACTTGACCGATCGTTCCAGATAGCCCTAGTCTCCCCTCGTGGCCAGGACCAAGGAATTCGATCCGGACGCCGCGCTCCAGTCGGCCCTAGAGCTGTTCTGGCGGCGCGGCTACGAGGCGACGTCGATGGCCGACCTCGTCGAGGAGCTGGGCATCGGCCGCGCCAGCCTCTACGCGACCTTCGGCAACAAGCACGACCTGTACCTGAAGGCGCTGGAGCGGTACGCCGAGTCCCAGGACCCCCGGCTGCTCGCGGAGCTCTCGCAGCCCGGTCCCGCACTGCCCGCCGTCCGCTCGGTGGTCCGCCGCTTCGGGGCCGAGGCGGCGTCCGAGGCAGGGCGCCTGAACGGCTGTTTCATCACCAACACGGCGGCCGAGCTGGGCCCGCACGACGAGGCGGCGACCCGCTTCGTCGAGCGCAGCTGGGAGCACATAGAGACGCTGCTGCACTCCGCGCTCGTCCGCGCCCAGGCGCAGGGCGAACTCCCCGAGGGCCGCGATCCGCTCGCCCTCGCGCGCATGCTGCTGACCCTGATGCAGGGGCTGCGCGTGGTCGGCAAGGCGTCGAAGGACCCGGCGCGGGTGCGGGACGCGACGGAGCAGGCCCTGACCCTGCTCGACTGAGCGTTCTTCCCGAAGCCTCCCTGGCCGCTTTTTTTTCATGCCCAAATACTGAACCGATCGTTCAAGAAATAACTCACGAAAAGAGTTCCGTCATGTCCTCAGCACCGCGCACCCGCTTCGCCGGCCGCACGGCCCTCGTCACCGGCGGCGGCTCCGGCCTCGGCCGATCCATGGCGCTCGCCTTCGCCGCCGAGGGCGCGAACGTCGTCGTCGCCGGGCGCACCGAAGGCCCCCTCAAGGAGACCGTGGGCCTCATAGAGGACGCGGGCGGCACGGCGCTCGCCGTCCCGGCCGACGTCTCTCGCTCCGCGGACCTCGCTGCACTCGTTGATGCCACCGTCGAGCGGTTCGGCTCGCTGGACGTGGCCGTCAACAACGCGGGCGTCCTGCGTGCCGGGCAGCCGGTCGCGGAACTGTCCGAGGAGGACTGGCGGACGATGCTCGACATCAACGTCACCGGCGTACTGCTCGCGCTCCAGGCCGAGGTGCGGCAGATGCGTGCCCAGCCGGGCGGCGGGGCGATCGTCAACATCTCCTCCAACCTCGGTGCCCACACCAGCCTGCCGGGCACCATCGGCTACGGCGTCACCAAGGCCGCCGTCTCCGCGCTGACCAAGGGCGCCGCGGTCGAGTACATCCGCGACGGGGTGCGGATCAACGCGGTGAGCCCCGGCTCGTCCGACACCACCATGTCGCTGCTCCCGGGCGAGAGCGACGCCGAGCGGGCGGAGCGGATGAAGGGCGCGACGCCGCTCGGCCGCGTCTCGTCGACCGCGGAGGTCGCGGCCGCCGTGCTCTACCTCGCCTCGGACGAATCGGCGTCGGTGGTGGGCGCGGACCTGGTGATCGACGGGGGCGCAGCGGCCTGACGCCCTGGTCTCCCTGCGCCGGGCCCGCACCCTCTACTCTCGGGCAGGCAGAGCCGTGCGCCCAAGCAGAGAGCCGAGGGAGCTGTGTCATGACGGGCTGGAACGCGAGCGACATCCCCGACCAGAGCGGCCGCAGCGCCGTGGTCACCGGCGCCAACAGCGGCATCGGCTACGTCACCGCGCGCGAACTCGCCCGTCGTGGCGCGCGCGTGGTGCTCGCCTGCCGCAGCGAGGAGCGGGGGACGCGGGCATTGGTACGGCTGCGCTCCGAAGTGCCGTCCGCGCAGGCGGAGTTCAGGCGCCTCGACCTGGGCGACCTCGGTTCGGTGCGGGAGTTCACGGAGTCGTACGACCGTGACGAGGAAGACGGCGGCGGCCTCGACCTCCTCGTCAACAACGCGGGCGTGATGGCGCTGCCCTACCGGCAGACGGTGGACGGCTTCGAAACGCAGTTCGGCGTCAACCACCTGGGCCACTTCGCGCTCACCGGCTTCCTCCTGCCCCGTCTCCTGCGTACACCGGGGGCCCGGATCATCACCGTGTCCAGCGCCTTCCACGCGCTGGCGAACGTCGACATGGGTGACCTCAACAGCGAGCGCAACTACCGGCGTTGGGTCGCTTACGGCCGCTCGAAGTCGGCGAACCTCCTCTTCGTCCACGAGCTGGCACGACGCCTCGCGGCAGCGGGCTGCGACACCGTGGCCGCGGCGGCACACCCCGGATACGCGGAGACGAACCTCCAGGCGGCGGCGCCCAAGCTGGAGGGCCGCAAGGTCGTGGAGCGCGTGATGTGGCTGGGCAACCGCGTCGTGGCCCAGTCCGCCGCGAAGGGCGCGCTCCCGTCCCTGTACGCGGCCACCGCACCGGGCGTCCGCCCCGACTCGTTCACCGGCCCCCGGGTGCTGGGCTGGCAGGGCGCACCGGCACGGTCCTGGCGAGCGAAATGGACACTGAACGACACGGCGTCGGAGCGGCTCTGGGAGGCGTCGGAGGGGCTCACGGGGGTGCGGTACGCGGCACTGAAAGGGTGAGACGGCGCGCCCGAGCAGCCCCTCCGCTCACCCGGCGCGCACAGAGGGGGCGCACTCCGTGTCGCGCACACCCAGAGCTCGGCCGCATATGCCTCCGCGCTGCGTCCATCGGCCCCGGTTCCGCGGAAGTCATGCGGTAAGGCCCCGGCAACCGCGAGCGGCCCGGGTCACGGGAGACTGGATGGAGTCGACATGGTGGAGCAGGGCGGGCGCAGGAGCGCCGCCGGGCTGGCGCAGGACCCGGCGGATCTGGCGTACCGCGCGATGCTGGCCCACGCGTTGAACTGCCCCCGCTGCCAGTGCAACTGGCGCGAGTGCCCCACCCGACGGGCCCTGGCGGCCATGCTGCGCGAGGCACGCCGCTGAGGCCCGGAGGGACGGCATCCGCGCACTCCAGATGGCCTGCGGGACCGGATACCGTTGCGCAAGCACTGCCAGATGGGTTTCTGGTGCGTCTCAGGACGTAAGTGTGTGACGTAACGGGGGAATGTTTCAGTGTCGAACCGTCCAGCGGATTGGCATGTCCTTGACTTGGACAAGGACCCGACGCCCGGTGATCCGGACCGGGTCCGGAACCTGGCGAAGAACTTGCACGACTTCGCCGACGACGTGTCGAAAGTGCTGCGGGACATCAAGGGGATGGCGGGCGAGGACGCGATCCTCACCTGGGCGGGCAAGACGGCGGAGTCCTTCACGGCGGAGTTCGAGGACGCCCCGGGCAAGCTGAAGAAGCTCAAGAAGAGCTACGAGATGGCGGGCGACGCCCTCTCCGCCTACTGGCCGGAGCTGGAACGCTCCCAGGCCCTGGCCGACAAGGCCCTCGCCCAAGGCCGCGAGGCCCAGACCAGCCTCTCCGCCGCCCAATCGCGCCTGACCTCAGCCGACTCCTGGATGGAACGCGCGGGCAAGGAAGCCGAAAAGTACAAGGACGACAAGGACTCCGGGAAGGACGTCCCGAAGCCCGACCCGGACAAGGTCAAGGCCGCCACCCGCAACGCCGACTCCGCCGAGAAGGCCCAGAAAGCCGCCAAGTCGGATGTCTCCGCCGCCCAGAGCAACCTCGACGCCGCCAAGAAGATGGCCGAGGACGCCCGCAAGATGCGCGAGAGCGCGGCCGGGACGGCGAAGAAGAAACTCGAAGAGGCCTCCGACGCGGGCATCCAGAACCGCAAGTGGTGGGAGGAAGTCGGCGACTGGGTCACCGACAACTGGGACACCATCGTCGCCGTCTGCAAGGTCGTCGTCGCCGTCCTCGGCGTCATCGCCCTGATCGTCGGCGGACCCATCCTCGCCGCGATCGTCCTCGTCGCCGCACTCGTCGTACTCGCCGACACCCTCCATAAATACGCCAACGGGGAAGCAGGGCTGCTCGACGTCGCCTTCGCCGCCCTGGACTGCATCCCCGGCATGAAGGCCCTCACCAGCCTCCGCGGCCTCGCCGGAGCGGCCAAGGGCCTCAAGTCCGCCGCCCGCGGACTGCGTTCCGGGGCCGGGGGGCTCCGCAAGGCCCTGTCGGGCGGCATGAAGAAACTGGCGGGCAAGGGCAAGCCGGCCAAGGGCCGTTGCAAGAACGGCGACCCCATCGACATGGTCTCCGGCGAGATGCTCATGGAGCAGACCGACGTCGAACTGCCGGGCCTGCTCCCGCTCGCCCTGCACCGCACGCACCTGTCCACCTACCGCTGGGGCCACTGGTACGGCCACTCGTGGGCCTCAACACTGGACGAGCGGGTCGAGGCCGACGACGAAGGCCTGATCTACGTCACCGAGGACGGCCAGCTGCTGTCCTACCCCCACCCCGCCCCCGGCGGTGAACCCGTGCTGCCCGCCCACGGCCCCCGGTGGCCGCTGTCCGTCGACGACGCGGGCACGGTCACGGTCGCGGACCCGCAGACCGGCCGCGTCCGCCACTTCCCGACGGTCACGCCCGACGCCGCGACGGAGGCGACTGACGCGGCGGACACGACGCCCTCGCCCCTGCCGCTGCGCGCCATCACCGACCGCAACGGCAACCGCATCGACATCGACCGCGACCCCACCGGCGCCCCCACGGCGATCCGCCACACCGGCGGCTACCACCTGGCGGTGGACACCGACGACCACCGCATCACCGCACTGCGCCTGCTCATCCCCGACACAGGCACCAGCACCGGCACAGGCACAGGCACCAACGCCGCCGGCACGCTGGTCGCCACGTACGGCTACGACGAGGTCGGCAACCTGGCCGAGGTCCACGACTCGGCCGTGCTGCGGCTGCGCCTCGACTACGACGACCGGGCCCGCATCACGTCCTGGACCGACAGCAACCACACCTGGTACCGCTTCACCTACGACGACGAAGACCGCTGCGTCCGCGGCGAGAGCACCGCGGGCCACCTGTCCTGCGCCATCGAGTACCGCGCCGCCGAGCAGGAGACCCGCTACACCGACGCCCTCGGCCAGACCACCGTCTACCGCTACAACGACCTCAGCCAGCTCCTGTCCGAGACCGACCCGCTGGGCGGCACCGTCCACACCGAGTGGAACAGCTGGAACGAGCTGCTCGCCCGCACCGACGCGCTGGGGCACCGCACCGAGAACACCTGGGACGAGCACGGCAATCTGATCGCGACACGGGGCCCGGACGGCACGTACGCCAGCGCGGAGTACAACGAGCTCAACCTGCTGACCGAGATCGTCGGCCCGGACGGCGCCGTCCAGCGCCAGGCCTGGGACGAGCGCGGCAACCGCCTCGGCGTGACCGCCCCCGACGGCACGACGCATCACTTCACCCACGACACCACCGGAGCCGTGGCCACCGTCACGGACCCCCTCGGCCACACCACAGAGCTGCGCTGCAACGCCGCGGGCCTGCCGCTGGAAGTCACCGACCCGCTGGGCGCGGTGACCCGCTACACCCTCGACGCCTTCGGCCGCCCGACCACGATCACGGACCCGACGGGCGCGACCACGCGCCTTGAGTGGACGGTGGAGGGCAGGCTGGCGCGGCGCATTGAGGCGGACGGTTCGTCGGAGTCGTGGACGTACGACGGCGAGGGCAACTGCACCTCGCACACGGACGCGATGGGCGCGATCTCGACGCACGAGTACACGCACTTCGACCTGGTCGCGGCCCGCACGGGCCCCGACGGCGCCCGCATCGAGTTCGAGCACGACACCCAGCTCCAGCTCCGCAGGGTCACCGACCCGCAGGGCCTGACATGGACTTACGAGTACGACCCGGCTGGCCGCCTGGTGGCGGAGACGGACTTCGACGACCGCACGCTGACGTACACCCATGACGCGGCGGGCCAGTTGGCGGCCCGTACGACGGCCGCGGGCGACGAGATCACCTACGAAAGGGACGCGCTGGGCCGGACGATCACGCAGCGCGTGGCGGGCGGCGCGATCACGCGCTTCGCCTACGACGCGACGGGCGCCCTCATCGGGGCGGCGAGCCCGGACGTGACCCTGACCCTGACGAGGGACGCGTCAGGCCGTCTGCTCGCGGAGACGGTCAACGGCCGCACCCTGACCCACACCTACGACACCCTGGGCCGCCGCACCAGCCGCACCACACCGTCCGGCGCGACGAGCACCTGGACGTACGACGCGGCCGGCCGCTGCACCGAGCTGACCGCGTCCGGCGGACGGCTGGCGTTCACGCACGACGGGGCGGGCCGGGAACTCACCCGCACGGTGGGCGAGGCCCTGACGCTGACGAACGCGTACGACGTCGTGGGCCGCCTGACGAAGCAGGAACTGACGGGTCCGGGCCGCAGGCACATCCAGCAGCGTGCGTACACCTACCGGGCGGACGACCATCTGACCGGCGTGGAGGACCAGCTGGGCGGCGCGCGGCGTTTCGACCTGGACGCGGCGGGCCGCGTCACGGCGGTCCGGGCGGCAGGCTGGACGGAGACCTACGCCTACGACGCGGCGGGCAACCAGACCGACGCCTCCTGGCCGGCCCCCATGCCGGGCCAGGAGGCCACAGGCGCACGCACCTACACCGGCACCCGGATCACCGCGGCGGGCAACGTCCGCTACGAACACGACGCGGCGGGCCGCACCGTCCTGCGCCAGAAGACCCGGCTGTCCCGCAAGCCCGACACCTGGCACTACACCTGGGACGCGGAGGACCGCCTCACCTCCGTGGTGACCCCCGACGGCACACGGTGGCGCTACCTCTACGACCCGCTGGGCCGCCGCGTGTCCAAGCAGCGCATGACGGAACAGGGGTTGGCGGAACAGGTCGTGGCGGAACAGACCGACTTCACCTGGGACGACATGACCCTCTGCGAACAGACGAGCCACGCCCCGGGCACACCGGAATCGGTGACCCTCACATGGGACCATGACGGACTGTGTCCCCTGGCCCAGACCGAGCGCAAGCACCTCACCGACGAAGAGGTGGACGCCCGCTTCTACGCCATCGTCACCGACCTCGTCGGCACCCCGACCGAACTCCTCGACGAGCAGGGCGACATCGCCTGGCGCACCAGGACCACTCTCTGGGGCACCACGGTCTGGAACCGGGGCGCCACCGCCTACACACCGCTGCGATTCCCCGGCCAGTACTACGACCCCGAGACGGGGCTGCACTACAACTACTTCCGGCACTACGACCCCGAGACCGCCCGCTATCTCACCTCGGACCCGATCGGTCTGGCCGGTGGCTTCGCGCCGCACAGTTACGTCCCGAACCCGTTCATGTGGATCGACCCGCTGGGTCTGTCCCTGCTCGACGTCAGCAAGAACGGCGTGAAGATCGTCGTGCACGAGTACGACGTCGACAAGCCGGCGCACGCTCACGTCACGGGCGGCGGAGGCCGCGAGGTCAGGATCGGGGCGAACGGCAAGCCCCTCCACAACCAACCGGAGCTTTCGAGCAAGCAGCGGCAGGCGGTGGAGCACTTCAAGCCGCAGATCAGGACCGCCGTCAGGAAGCTCGGCAAGCGGAGTCAGGCGGAGGAGCGGGCCGCGAAGGAGCAGCGCGAGGCCGCAGAGGCCGCCAAGAAACCCTGCAAGTAGGGAAGTAGCGATGACATTGCATTCCGATGTGGCCGAACTCCTCGCGGAGGCCGGGATCGACGACGTGGACGTCGACGAGGCCATCGCCGACGACCACGCCCGAACGTCCGCGTATCTCCGCGTCGTCTCGGTGATCGCTGACTCGCCGAGCCGCGACCGGGACCGGGCGGTCGTGGCCACGATCCTGCGCGACCCCAACGCGAGCGGGGCCAAGACGGCGGTGGTCGCCCTCGTGGACAGGATCGCGTGGCAGGTGAGCGGTCCCGCCGAGTTCCGGCAGTGGTCGGACGAACTGCTGCCGGAGATCGACCGGCTCCCCGTGGAGGGCTTCCGCGACTTCATCCGCCACCGCATCCAGGACTGGCTGTTCTACCTGTCCGTCAAGGACGGCCACGTGCCGACGGCGGCCGAGCTGGCGGAGGTCACGGACTGGATGCAGCGCTACCTGGCGGAGGGGTCGACGTCGCCCGCGGTACTCGCCGTGGTCGCCGATTCGGCCCGCACCAAGAAGACGCGGAACATCGCGAAGAACCGGGCCAACAGCCGCGAGCTGAGAGCGGAATGAGCCGCCAGTAGGCAGCGGCCCTGCCGGAGAACGACCGAAGGGGCAGCTCCCCCGCACAGGGAGCTGCCCCTTCGTGGTGAACCGGGACCGACGCCGCATCGGTGAGGGTCGGGGACACGGCGTCAGTCCCGGAGTTCTGCCGGTGGTCCGTCAGGACTACCGGTGGTCGCTGCCCGCCGACTCGGAGGCGGCGCGGCCGGCCTCCAGGCGGGCCACCGGGATGCGGAACGGGGAGCAGGAGACGTAGTCCAGGCCCACCTCGTGGAAGAAGTGGACGGACTCCGGGTCGCCGCCGTGCTCGCCGCAGACGCCGAGCTTCAGGTCGGGGCGGGTGGCCCGGCCGGCCTTCACCGCGTCCTTGACCAGCTTGCCGACGCCGTCCTTGTCGATGGTCTCGAAGGGCGAGACCCCGAAGATGCCCTTCTCCAGGTACGCCGTGAAGAAGCTCGCCTCCACGTCGTCGCGGGAGAAGCCCCATACGGTCTGAGTGAGGTCGTTCGTGCCGAAGGAGAAGAACTCGGCGGCCTCGGCGATCTGGTCCGCCGTGAGCGCGGCGCGCGGCAGCTCGATCATGGTGCCGAGCGCCAGCTTCAGGGCCACGCCGGTCGTCGCCTCGACCTCCGCGATGACCTGCTCGGCCTCCTCGCGGACGATCTCCAGCTCCTGGACGGTGCCGACGAGCGGAATCATGATCTCCGCGCGCGGGTCGCCCTTGGCGTTCTTGCGCTCGGCGGCGGCCTCGGCGATGGCCCGTACCTGCATGGTGAACAGGCCGGGGATCACGAGACCCAGGCGTACGCCGCGCAGGCCCAGCATCGGGTTCTGCTCGTGCAGGCGGTGCACGGCCTGGAGGAGGCGCAGGTCGTTCTCGTTGGAGTCCTTGCGGGACTCGGCGAGGGCGACGCGGACGGACAGCTCGGTGATGTCCGGCAGGAACTCGTGCAGCGGCGGGTCCAGGAGGCGGACGGTGACCGGAAGGCCGTCCATCGCCTCGAAGAGCTCCACGAAGTCGCGCTTCTGGAGCGGCAGGAGCTCCTTGAGGGCTTCCTCGCGCTCGCCGTCCGCGTCGGCGAGGATGAGGCGCTCGACCATCTCGCGGCGCTCGCCGAGGAACATGTGCTCGGTGCGGCACAGGCCGATGCCCTGGGCGCCGAAGCGGCGGGCACGCAGCGCGTCCTCGGCGTTGTCGGCGTTGGCACGGACACGGAGGCGGCGTACTCGGTCCGCGTACGCCATGATCCGGTGCACGGCGCCGACCAGCTCGTCCGCGTCGTCGGCGCCGGCGTGCATGCGGCCCTCGAAGTACTCGACGACCGGCGACGGCACGACGGGCACCTCACCGGCGTAGACCTTGCCGGTGGAGCCGTCGATGGAGACGACGTCGCCCTCTTCGATGACCACACCGCCGGGGGCCGTCAGGCGGCGCCGCTTGGTGTCGACCTCGATCTCCTCGGCGCCGCAGACACAGGTCTTGCCCATGCCGCGGGCAACGACGGCGGCGTGCGAGGTCTTGCCGCCGCGCGAGGTCAGGATGCCCTCGGCGGCGATCATGCCGTCGAGGTCGTCGGGGTTGGTCTCACGGCGGATGAGGATGACCTTCTCGCCCGAACGCGACCACTTGATGGCCGTGTACGAGTCGAAGACCGCCTTGCCGACCGCGGCACCGGGTGACGCGGCGATGCCCCGGCCGAGCTGCTCGACCTTCGCGGTGTCGTCGAAGCGCGGGAACATGAGCTGGGCGAGCTGGGCGCCGTTGACGCGCTGCAGCGCCTCGGCCTCGTCGATCAGGCCCTGGTCGACGAGCTGCGTCGCGATGCGGAAGGCGGCACCGGCGGTGCGCTTGCCGACGCGGGTCTGCAGCATCCAGAGCTGGCCGCGCTCGATGGTGAACTCGATGTCACAGAGGTCCTTGTAGTGCGTCTCAAGGGTCTCCATGATCTGCATGAGCTGGTCGTACGACTTCTTGTCGATCTGCTCAAGCTCCGCGAGCGGGACGGTGTTGCGGATGCCCGCCACCACGTCCTCGCCCTGCGCGTTCTGCAGGTAGTCGCCGTACACGCCCTGGTGGCCGCTGGCCGGGTCGCGGGTGAAGGCGACGCCCGTGCCGGAGTCCGGGCCGAGGTTGCCGAAGACCATCGAGCAGATGTTGACCGCGGTGCCCAGGTCGCCGGGGATGCGCTCCTGGCGGCGGTAGAGCTTGGCGCGGTCGGTGTTCCACGACTCGAAGACCGAGCGGATGGCGAGGTCCATCTGCTCGCGCGGGTCCTGCGGGAAGTCGCGCCCGGCCTCGGTCTTGACGATCTTCTTGAACTTCGTGACCAGCTTCTTCAGGTCCGCGGCCTCCAGGTCGGTGTCGACCGTGACCTTCTTGGCGGCCTTGGCGGCCTCCAGGGCGTCCTCGAAGAGCTCGCCGTCCACGTCCATGACGGTCTTGCCGAACATCTGGATGAGGCGGCGGTAGGAGTCCCACGCGAAGCGGTCGTCGCCGGACTGCTTGGCGAGACCGGTCACCGACTTGTCGGAGAGCCCGATGTTCAGGACGGTGTCCATCATCCCGGGCATCGAGAACTTGGCGCCCGAGCGGACCGAGACGAGCAGCGGGTCGTTGGCCTGACCGAGCTTCTTGCCCATCTTCTTCTCGAGGGCGTCGAGGTGCGCACTCACCTCGTCGCGCAGCTCGACCGGCTCCTCGCCGCTGGCGAGGTAGGTCTTGCAGGCCTCAGTGGTGATCGTGAAGCCCGGAGGGACGGGCAGCCCGAGGTTGGTCATCTCGGCGAGGTTCGCGCCCTTCCCGCCGAGAAGGTCCTTGAGGTTCCTGTTGCCCTCGGTGAAGTCGTAGACGAACTTCACCGCCGCATCGCTCGCGTCGCTCGCGTCGTTCGCGTCGTTCTGCGCTACGTGGGGATCTTTGTTTTCCGACACGGGTCTCGACTCCTCGAGGACTCGGTGGCTGCCCTGACGGCGAGGAACATACCCAGATCGAAGGCGCATGGGTACGTCCACTTGTGCGTCATGCGGCCGTAACCACCCGTCCGCCAGTAGATCGAAAGTGACTCAGCGGTAGCTAGATGCCGGATCATTCGTTCAACTCTTGAAGACGCAACCCCCGTAGACCAGGGGTTTTGCTCATGTGAGCGCCGTAATCTCATATGTGAGTTCACCTCATGAATGATCGAGCAGTGGCACTGAGTGCCACCCCTTGGAGAAGTGCAGTCACCCTGAATCCGCTCATGTGAGCGCAACACCTATCAGGGGTGGCGAGAATCACGCCGTTTGAGGCGGCCCGATGTCAGTATCCGGACGCGTGACGAGACGATTCGCGCGCCGGTCAGAGGCCGCTCCCGCCCGGAGCAGGGCAGGGGGCATCGACGGGGTGGCTGTGGCGCACCCCGGCGGGGAAAGGTGTTCAGGCCAAATCGCGCGCGGGCGGCGCGGGCGGCTCGGACGAGCCTCAGACAGGGGCTCAGGCGGCGGCTCAGCCCCCCGACGTGTCCAGTTCCGCGTCCTCGCTGATGCCCGCGCAGTCGTAGGGGTCCTTCAGCCAGCCGTCCGGCAGGACGACACGGTTGTTGCCCGACGTGCGGCCACGCGGGCCGTCCGCTCCCGTCGGCCAGGCCTGGTCGAGGTCCAACTCGCCGAGCCCGTCCTCCAGTTCGGCCAGGGACGAGGTGATCGCGAGACGCTTGCGCATCTCCGAGCCGACCGCGAAGCCCTTCAGGTACCAGGCCACGTGCTTGCGGAAGTCGATGACACCGCGCGCCTCGTCGCCGATCCACTCGCCGAGCAGGGTCGCGTGGCGAAGCATGACCTTCGAGACCTCGCGCAGGTCAGGGGCCTTGGGCGCGCCCGTGCCCTCGAAGGCGGCGACCAGGTCGGCGAAGAGCCAGGGGCGGCCGAGGCAGCCGCGGCCCACGACGACTCCGTCGCAGCCGGTCTCCTTCATCATCCGCACCGCGTCGTCGGCGGACCAGATGTCGCCGTTGCCGAGCACCGGGATCTCGGGGACGTGCTCCTTGAGGCGGGCGATGGCGTCCCAGTCGGCGGTGCCGCCGTAGTGCTGGGCGGCGGTGCGGCCGTGCAGGGCGATCGCCGTGACGCCCTCCTCGACGGCGATGCGGCCCGCGTCCAGGAAGGTGATGTGCTCGTCGTTGATGCCCTTGCGCATCTTCATCGTGACGGGCAGGTCCCCGGCGCCGCTGACGGCCTCACGGAGGATCGCCCGCAGCAGGGGCCTCTTGTACGGGAGCGCGGAGCCGCCGCCCTTGCGGGTGACCTTGGGGACGGGGCAGCCGAAGTTCAGGTCGATGTGGTCGGCGAGGTTCTCCTCGGCGATCATGCGGACCGCCTTGCCCACCGTCGCCGGGTCGACGCCGTACAGCTGGATGGACCGGGGCTTCTCGGTCTCGTCGAAGTGGATCAGCTGCATGGTCTTCTCGTTGCGCTCGACCAGCGCCCGAGTGGTGATCATCTCGCTGACGAAGAGGCCCTTGCCGCCGCTGAACTCCCGGCACAGCGTCCGGAACGGCGCGTTCGTGATGCCCGCCATGGGGGCGAGCACGACGGGCGGGCGCACGGCGTGCGGGCCGATCTGAAGCTGGGGCTCCATGGTGCGGGGTCCTCCGGGGCGAGCGGTTCTGAAGCGGGGGCAGACCTCCCATTGTCCCCCATCCGCGCGCGTGCCTTTGCGCCTGCCTTCGCATGGCGACGCAGCGACTCCTGGCCGCCTGGGCCTTGCGGGGTGCCGGCCGCACTTCCCGTGCGGGTCCGTCGTTCTTGCCCGCGCCGTTCCCCGCGCCCCTGACGGGGCCCCCGCCCGCCGCACTTCCCGTGCGGGCCCGCCGTGCTTGCTCGCGCCGTTCCTCGCGCCCCTGACGGGGCGCCCCCCGGCGGCCCTGGCGAGAGCGGTCGCCGTCGCTGCGGGATACCGTCGAACTCATGCCCCAGCAAGAACTCACGCACCGCCGCCGCATGCTCGTTCTCGCGATCTGTTGCATGAGTCTGCTCATCGTCAGCCTCGACAACACCGTTCTGAACGTCGCGCTGCCCTCGATGGCGCGGGAGTTCGGGACCAGCATCTCGGGCATGCAGTGGACGATCGACGCCTACACCCTCGTGCTCGCCGCGCTCCTCATGCTCGCGGGGTCGACGGCGGACCGCGTGGGGCGGCGGAAGATCTTCAAGGTGGGGCTCGTGGTCTTCACGGCCGCCTCCGTCGCCTGCTCCCTCGCGCCCAACCTGGAGTCCCTGGTCGCCTTCCGGATGGCCCAGGCGGTCGGCGGGTCCATGCTCAACCCGGTCGCGATGTCGATCATCACCAACACCTTCACCGAGCCGCGCGAACGCGCCCGCGCCATCGGCGTCTGGGGCGGCGTCGTCGGCATCTCCATGGCGGCGGGCCCGCTCGTGGGCGGTCTCCTGGTGGACTCCGTCGGCTGGCGCTCCATCTTCTGGATCAACCTGCCGGTCGGCCTCGCGGCGCTCCTCCTCACCATCCGCTACGTCCCCGAGTCCCGCGCCCCCAGGCCGCGCCGCCCCGACCCCGTGGGCCAGCTCCTGGTCATGGCGCTGCTCGGCGCCCTGACGTACGCGATCATCGAGGCGCCGACGGCGGGCTGGACCTCGCCGCTGATCATCGCCTTCGCGGGAGCCGCGCTCCTCGCCCTCATCGGCCTGCTCGCCTACGAGCCGCGCCGCGACGACCCCCTCATCGACCTCCGCTTCTTCGGCTCCGCCCCCTTCAGCGGGGCCACCGTGATCGCGGTCAGCGCCTTCGCGGCGCTCGGCGGCTTCCTCTTCCTCTCCACGCTCTACCTCCAGAACGTACGCGGCCTGAACGCCCTGCACGCGGGCGTGTGGATGCTGCCGATGGCCGCGATGACCTTCGTCTGCGCTCCCCTGTCGGGCCGCCTGGTCGGCAGCCGGGGCCCGCGTCTGCCGCTCCTAATCGCCGGTGTCGCGATGACGTCGTCCGGCGTCCTGTTCGCCGCCTTCGACGCGGAGACCACGAACGCGACGCTCTTCCTCGGCTACGTCCTCTTCGGCCTCGGCTTCGGCTTCGTGAACGCCCCCATCACCAACACCGCCGTCTCCGGAATGCCCCGCTCCCAGGCGGGCGTCGCCGCCGCCGTCGCCTCCACCAGCCGCCAGATCGGCCAGACCCTCGGCGTCGCCGTCATCGGCGCGGTCCTCGCCTCCGGAGTGGGGTCCTCGTCGTACGCCGCCACCTTCACGGAGGCGAGCCGCCCCGCCTGGTGGATCATCGCGGGCTGCGGCCTCGCGGTCCTCCTCCTCGGCGCCCTGACCAGCGGCCCCTGGGCGAGGGAGACCGCCCGGCGCACCGCCGAACGCCTGGAGGGCGTGCCCGAAAAGCCCGGCACCGGCACCGGCTCCCGCACTACGCTCGCGCCGTGACCGCTACTTGGGACCCCACGGCACCAGGCGTACTGCGCCTCCCCTCGGGCCGGCTCATCCGCGGCCGGGGCCTGCGCCACCCTCTCCCGGACGGCCCGGCGCCCGACTTCGCGCTGTATCTCCTCGGCAAGGAGCCGCCCACCGTCCCCTGGGAGTCCCGCTGGCTGCGCTGGCCCGACTTCCGCCTGCCCACCGACCGCGCGGCGACGGCCACCGCCCTGCGCGAGGCCCTGAAGCGATCGGAGACCGAGCGGGTCGAGGTCGCGTGCGGCGGCGGACAGGGCCGTACGGGAACGGCGTTGGCGTGCCTGGCGGTACTGGACGGCGTACCGGCCGACGAGGCGGTGGCCTACGTGCGGGAGCACTACGCGCCACGGGCGGTGGAGACACCGTGGCAACGCAAGTTCGTGCGGCGCTTCAGCTGACACCGCTGGACGAAAAACCGAAGGTCACGGCACCGAAGGGTCCACCGTCGCCTGATGCTCCTCCGCCAGGTGTTCCTCGGCCTTGAGCCACGGCAGGAACTGCACCCGCTTCTTCCAGGCGCACGTGTCGCAGGTCAACTGCCGCTGCACACCCGCCTTTCGCACGTGCACCACATGGGCGCGCCCGTGCTGGTCCCATCTGCTGACCTTGCTCGTGGTCATCGAAGGCATGGCGAACAGTGTGCAGCAGAAGGCCCCGGTTCCGTGTGCGGAACCGGGGCCTTCCTTCAACCTTCACTCAGCCGACCTCACTCAGCCGACGGCCGAGCGGCGGCAGCGTCAGCAGCCCACCAGGCGCGAGGCGAGGTAGCCCTCGATCTGGTCGAGGGAGACGCGCTCCTGCTTCATCGAGTCACGCTCGCGGACCGTGACCGCGTTGTCGTCCAGGGTGTCGAAGTCGACCGTCACGCAGTACGGCGTGCCGATCTCGTCCTGGCGGCGGTAGCGGCGGCCGATGGCGCCCGCGTCGTCGAACTCGATGTTCCAGTTCTGGCGGAGGGCGGTCGCCAGGCCCTTGGCCTTCGGCGACAGCTCCGGGTTCCTCGACAGGGGAAGCACCGCGACCTTCACCGGGGCGATGCGGTGGTCGAAGCGCATGACCGTCCGCTTCTCCAGCTTGCCCTTGGCGTTCGGGGCCTCGTCCTCGATGTAGGAGTCGAGGAGGAACGCGAGCATCGTGCGGCCGACACCGGCCGCGGGCTCGATGACGTACGGAGTCCAGCGCTCGCCGGCCTCCTGGTCGAAGTAGGACAGGTCCTGGCCCGACGCCTTGGAGTGCGCGGAGAGGTCGTAGTCCGTGCGGTTGGCGACGCCCTCGAGCTCGCCCCACTCGCTGCCGCCGAACTGGAAGCGGTACTCGATGTCAGCGGTGCGCTTCGAGTAGTGGGAGAGCTTCTCCTTCGGGTGCTCGAACCACCGCATGTTCTCCTCGCGCAGGCCCAGGCCGGTGTACCAGTTCCAGCGCTGCTCCATCCAGTACTCCTGCCACTTCTCGTCCTCGCCCGGCTTGACGAAGAACTCCATCTCCATCTGCTCGAACTCGCGGGTCCGGAAGATGAAGTTGCCGGGCGTGATCTCGTTGCGGAAGGACTTGCCCATCTGCGCGATGCCGAACGGCGGCTTCTTGCGCGAGGTCTGCTGGACCTGGCCGAAGTTGGTGAAAATGCCCTGCGCGGTCTCGGGGCGCAGGTAGGCGACGGAGCCGCTGTCCTGCGTCGGGCCGAGGTGCGTGGAGAGCATGCCGGAGAACTGCTTGGGCTCGGTGAACTGGCCCTTGGTGCCACAGTGCGGGCAGTTGACCTCGGCCAGGCTCTCGGGCGGACGGCCGTGCTTGGCCTCGAACGCCTCTTCAAGGTGGTCGGCGCGGTGCCGCTTGTGGCAGGACAGGCACTCGGTCAGCGGGTCGGAGAACGTCGCGACGTGACCCGAGGCCTGCCAGACCTCCGTGGCCAGGATCACCGACGAGTCGATGCCGACTACGTCCTCGCGCGAAGTGACCATGTAGCGCCACCACTGGCGCTTGAGGTTCTCCTTGAGCTCGACGCCGAGCGGCCCGTAATCCCAGGCGGCACGCTGGCCGCCGTAGATCTCACTGCACGGGTAAACAAAGCCACGGCGCTTGCTCAGGCTGACGATGCTGTCGATCTTGTCGGCGGCCACGGTGCTCTCTTCATTACGACGGTGGAATGTGGATGTGCGGCGCGAAGCGCCTCGTTGAGGGGCGGAGGTCGGGAGACGGGCGGGCGAATGCTTCAGGTTACCGGCGGCCTTACCCCCCTAATCAAATCGGATACCGGTCCATCCCGGTCCCAACCGCTAGTTGACAATCGTTTCCAGATTTGTTGAAAATGAGTGTCATGAACGTACGTCGCCTGATACCCACCGCCGCCCTCGCGTCCGCCACGGTCCTCGGCCTCACCGCCCTGACCGCCTGCTCCTCCTCCAGCGCCGCGGACAAGAACGGCGACGGCAAGCTGAACGTGACGGCGTCGTTCTACCCCATGCAGTACCTCGCCCAGGAGATCGGCGGCAAGCACGTCTCCGTGGACACCCTGACCAAGCCGGGTGTCGAGCCGCACGACCTGGAGCTCAGCCCGAGGCAGACCGCCACCCTCGGCGAATCGGACGTCATCCTCTACCTCAAGGGCATCCAGCCCGCCGTCGACGACGCCATCGGCCAGTCCGGCGTGAAGAACACCGTGGATGCCGCGACCCTCACCAAGCTGGAGAAGCACGGCACGGGCGTCGGCCACGACCACGACCACGAGGGCGAAGAGCACGCCGATGAGCACGCCGAGGAAGAGCACGGCCACGAAGAAGGCGAAGCCGGTGCCGACCCGCACGTCTGGCTCGACCCGGTGAAGTACGCCGAGGTCGCCGAGGGTGTCGGCAAGGCGCTGGAGAAGGCCGACCCGGACCACGCGTCGGCGTACAAGAAGAACACGAAGGCCCTGGTCGAGAAGCTGGACGCGCTGAACACGAAATTCGAGGGCGGCCTGAAGGACACCAAGACCAAGACCTTCATCACCACGCACTCCGCCTTCGGCTACCTCGCCGAGCGCTACGGCCTGGACCAGGAGGGCATCTCCGGCATCGACCCCGAGTCGGACCCGAGCCCCGCCCGCATCAAGGAGCTCCAGGACATCGCCAAGGAGGACAAGGTCTCCACGGTGTTCTTCGAGACCCTCGCCAGCGACAAGACCGCCAAGACCCTCGCGAACGACGCGGGCCTCAAGACGGACGTCCTGGACCCCCTCGAGGGAATTACGGGCAAGTCCAAGGGCGATGACTACATCGAGGTCATGGAGTCGAACCTCGGCGCCCTGGAGAAGGCACTCGGCGCGAAGTGAAAGAACCGCTAGCGGCAGCATCGGAGGCGCACGCCATGGAAGCCACGGAAGCCACGGAGGGAGCGGGGTCCGCCCCGCCCGTCATATCCGTGCGGGCGGCCACGGCCACCCTCGGCGCGCGCCCGGTGCTGCGCGGCATCGACCTCACCGTCAGGCGCGGCGAGGTCGTCGCCCTGCTCGGCGCGAACGGCTCCGGCAAGTCCACCGCCGTCCGCTCGGTCATCGGCCAAGTCCCCCTGACCGGCGGCGGCATAAGCCTCTTCGGCACCCCCCTCAAGCGCTTCAGGCAGTGGGCCCGCATCGGCTACGTACCGCAGCGCACCACGGCCGCGAGCGGTGTCCCCGCGACGATCCGCGAGGTCGTCTCGGCGGGCCGCCTCTCGCGTACGAAGCTCACGAGGCTCGGCCTGACGACCAAGGCGGACCGCGCGGCGGTCGACCGGGCCATCGGGCTCGTCGGCCTCGGCGACCGCGCCAAGGACTCCGTGAGCGCCCTCTCCGGCGGCCAGCACCAGCGCGTGCTCATCGCCCGCGCGCTGGCCTCCGAGCCCGAGCTGCTGATCATGGACGAGCCGATGGCGGGCGTCGACCTGGCGAGCCAGGAGATCCTCGCCCAGACCCTGCGCGAGCAGGTCGCGGCCGGCACGACGGTCCTGCTCGTCCTGCACGAGCTCGGCGCCCTGGAGCCGCTGATCGACCGCGCCATCGTCCTGCGCGACGGCTGCGTGACCCATGACGGCCCGCCGCCCAAGGCCACGGGACAGCACGCGCTGCCCGGCCACGACCACGTACATCCGCACTCGGCCGACGAGCACGAGCCGATCCGCACGGGACTGCTGACCTGATGATGGAAATCTTCCAGACCGAATTCATGCAGCGGGCGCTGATCGCCGCCGTCCTCGTCGGCATCACGGCCCCCGCCATCGGCATCTACCTCGTCCAGCGCCGCCAGGCCCTGATGGGTGACGGCATCGGTCACATCGCCATGACGGGCGTCGGCCTCGGCTTCCTGCTCAATTCGAGCCCCGTGTGGATGGCGACGCTGATCGCCGTCGTGGGCGCGGTGACGATGGAGCTGATCCGGGCGTACGGCAAGACGCGCGGTGACATCGCCCTCGCGATGCTCTTCTACGGCGGCATGGCGGGCGGTGTCCTGCTGATCAACCTCTCGGACACCGGCTCCAACGCGAACCTCTCCTCGTACCTCTTCGGCTCGCTCTCGACGGTCTCGGACTCCGATGTCACGGCGATCTGCCTGCTCGCGGCCTTTGTGGTGCTCGTCACCGTCGGCCTGCGCAAGCAGTTGTTCGCGGTGAGCCAGGACGAGGAGTTCGCGCGGGTCACGGGGCTTCCGGTGCGGGCGCTGAACCTGCTGATCGCGGTCACCGCCGCCGTCACGGTCACCGTCGCGATGCGCGTCGTGGGCCTGCTCCTGGTGAGCGCGCTCATGGTGGTGCCGGTCGCCGCGGCCCAGCAGATCACCCGCTCGTTCAAGGTGACGTTCATCCTGTCGGTGGTCATCGGCACCGCCGTGACGCTGTCCGGCACGGTCACGTCGTACTACCAGGACGTGCCGCCCGGGGCGACCATCGTCCTCATGGCGATCGGCGTCTTCGTGGTCCTGACGGCGCTCGCGACTCCGCTGGCCAGGCGCCGGGCGCGGGCGGCGACCGCCGCGGAGGCGACCTGCACGGCGGACGTCCCGAGCGCACGGCGCCCGGCGGACGAGGTCACCGTCTGAGAGCGAGCTGGCACAATGGCCCGACGGGATATGACAGATGTGCGGGCGATCGTGCGAGTTTTCAGTCGAGTCAGTTGAGGAGGCACCTGTGACAACAGCTGCGGGACCCCCGGTACGAGGCCGATCCACCCGGCAGCGCGCCGCTGTGGCGGCGGCCCTGGGCGAGGTGGACGAGTTCCGCAGTGCGCAGGACCTGCACGACATGCTCAAGCACAAGGGCGATTCGGTGGGCCTGACCACGGTCTACCGCACGCTCCAGTCTCTCGCCGACGCCGGCGAGGTCGACGTGCTCCGCACGGACGAGGGCGAGTCGGTCTACCGCCGCTGCTCGACCGGCGACCACCACCATCACCTGGTCTGCCGGGTGTGCGGCAAGGCGGTCGAGGTCGAGGGCCCGGCGGTCGAGAAGTGGGCCGAGGCCATCGCCTCCGAGCACGGGTATGTGAACGTGGCGCACACGGTCGAGATCTTCGGCACGTGCGCGGAGTGCGCGCAGAAGTAGCCTGAACGCCTTGTGGGCCCGCACCGGCTTCGGTGCGGGCCCACAGTGCGTCTGCGTCAGCTGCTGGCTGTCAGCTGTTCGCGATCTCTTCCTCGTTCGGGATCGCCCCGCCGAAGCGGCGGTCGCGCCCGGCGTATTCGAGGCAGGCCCGCCACAGGTCGCGCCGGTCGAAGTCCGGCCACAGCACGTCCTGGAAGACCATCTCGGCGTAACTGGACTGCCAGATCAGGTAGTTGGAGGTGCGCTGCTCGCCGCTGGGGCGCAGGAACACGTCCACGTCCGGCATGTCCGGGTAGTACATGTACTTGGCGAAGGTCTTCTCGTTCACCTTCGACGGGTCGAGCTTGCCCGCCGCGACATCGCGCGCGATGGCCTGCGCGGCGTCCGCGATCTCGGCGCGCCCTCCGTAGTTGACGCAGAAGTACAGGGTCATCGCGTCGTTGTCGACGGTCTGCTCCTGGGCGATCTGGAGCTCCTGGACGACGGACTTCCACATCTTGGGCATGCGACCCACCCAGCGGATGCGGATGCCCAGCTCGTTCATCTCGTCCCGCCGGCGCCGGATGACGTCGCGGTTGAAGTTCATGAGGAAGCGGACCTCGTCGGGCGAGCGCTTCCAGTTCTCGGTGGAGAAGGCGTACAGCGAGAGGTTCTTGACGCCCATCTCCAGGCAGCCCTTGAGCACGTCGAGGACGACGCCCTCGCCGACCTTGTGGCCCTCCGTGCGCGGCAGCCCCCGCTCCTTGGCCCAGCGGCCGTTGCCGTCCATGACGATCGCCACATGCTGCGGCACCAGCTCGCCGGGGATCTTCGGCGGCGTGGCGCCCGAGGGGTGCGGCTCGGGGACCTTGTACTCACGGCGGGACCGTCCGAGGATTCCGCGTCGTGCCATGGGGGGCTCTCTCCTACCTAGCTGATCTCTGTTACGTGGTTTTCTCTACGTACCGCAATGAGCGGAGCCCGCGCTCCAAGTGCCAGTGCAGATAGGCGGAAACAAGCCCGCTGCCCTCCCTGACATGCCGCGCCTCGCACGCGTCCGCCGTCTCCCAGTCTCCGGTGAGCAGCGCGCCGAGCAGGCCGAGGGCTTCCATCGAGGGTACGACGCTGCCGGGCACCCGGCAGTCGACGCACACGGAGCCGCCCGCGGCGACGGAGAAGAACCGGTTCGGCCCGGGCAGCCCGCACTTCGCGCAGGAGTCGAAGCTGGGCGCGTACCCGTTCACGGCGAGGGAGCGGAGCAGGAACGCGTCGAGGATGAGGTGCGGCTCGTGCTCGCCGTTGGCGAGGGTCCGCAGGCCGCCCACGAGCAGCAGATACTGCTGCACGGCGGGCTCGCCCTCATGATCGGTGAACCGCTCCGCCGTCTCCAGCATGGCCGTGCCGGCGGTGTAGCGCGCGTAATCCGTGACGATCCCACCACCGTACGGAGCGATGGTCTCACTCTGCGTGCACAACGGCAGCCCGCGTCCGATGAGTTCGCTGCCGCGCGCGAAGAACTGCACGTCCACATGGGAGAAAGGCTCGAGCCGTGCCCCGAACTTGGACTTCGTGCGCCGCACGCCGCGCGCTACGGCGCGGACCCGGCCGTGGCCGCGGGTGAGCAGCGTGATGATGCGGTCCGCCTCACCCAGCTTCTGGGTGCGCAGCACGATGCCGTCATCACGGAACAGACTCATGGCCCCATTCTCGCGTACGGGTCCGACAGCCGTGGCCGGGGTCGCACCGGAGCCAGGACCGGACCGGAACCGGACCGGGACCGGACCGGACCGGGACCAGGGTCGCACCGACCCGTCCTGCCCCCTGGTCATTTCAGTCACGCCTGCCAAAATGCCCGCATGAAGAGTGAGCTGTTCTCCACGGAGCACATGGCGCAGCAGTCCGTCGTCCCCGGGATGACCCTGCAGAACGCCAAGTCCATCAAGTACGCGGTCAACGGCGAGATGCACGCACGGCAGGGCGCGATGATCGCCTACCGCGGCGACCTCCAGTTCGAGCGCAAGGGCCAGGGCGTGGGCGGCATGCTGAAGCGGGCCATGACCGGTGAGGGTCTCCCGCTGATGGCGGTGCGCGGCCAGGGAGAGGCGTGGTTCGCGCACGAGGCGCAGAACTGCTTCGTCGTCGACATCGAGCCGGGCGACGTCCTCACCGTCAACGGCCGCAACGTCCTGTGCTTCGACGCGACGCTCTCGTACGAGATAAAGACGGTGAAGGGCGCGGGCGTCACCGGCGGCGGCCTCTTCAACAGCGTCTTCACCGGAGCCGGCCAGCTCGGCCTGGTCTGCGACGGCAACCCGCTGGTGATCCCGGTGTCACCGCAGCAGCCGGTGTACGTGGACACGGACGCGGTGGTCGGCTGGACCGCGAACCTGGACACCTCGCTGCACCGCTCGCAGTCCGTCGGCTCCATGATCAGGGGCGGTTCCGGCGAGGCGGTGCAGCTGATGCTGCGCGGCGAGGGATACGTCATCGTGCGCCCGAGCGAGCTGACCCAGTCGAAGCCGACGCAACACTAGACGCTCCGCTGAGGAGTGCGGTGATCAGCCCGCGGCCCGGTGGGGGCTGGTCGCGCAGTTCCCCGCGCCCCTTCGGGCGTCGGGTCCGCTCAGCGGGCAGGGCGCGCCTGGTCGGGGCGGCTGATCGCTTCCCAGGGGGCGAGGTTCCACGCGCTTGACCGGTTCGCCGGGTCCAGGAGGTTGCGCAGGTGGGCGTCGGAGGCGGCCTGCGGCGCGGGAAAGTCCGCGTCCTGCGTGCCCTGCAGACTGTCCCGCCAGACCTTCCTCCCCAGGAGGTAGTGGCCGGCGTACTCCTCCCAGGAGGAGTACGTCCCCACCACCGTCGGCACGACGTTCTTGAGCCGGTTCCAGGTATCGGCCTCACTCAGCATCCCGCAGGCGAAGCCGCGCCGTGAGATGTCCACATAGAGCGCGATGTCCCACGCCAGCGGCGCGACGCCGATGGACCTCTGCGCCATGGCGCGATAACCGGTGCTCGCCAGCCCGCTCAGGCGCCCGAGCAACTGCTCGGGCGCGGTGATCTCCCACTGCTCGGCCAGCCACTTCCGCGCCTTGCCGTCGTCGATGCGGGTGAACGGATACAGGGTCGTCCGGGACGCGTCCTTGTCCCGGCTGACCGGCGCGCTCAACGAAACCATCCAGAGCTGATGCATGGTGAGCGGTCTCGGGTACTTCGACTCGACCCTCGGCTTGCTCCACTTCCATATGGCCATGGCGCCGCACCCTACGTCACGGCACTTCCCCCCGGCTCCGGGCATTCGCATAGGCCGTTGCCGCCCTCAGCCGCTCGGACGTCGTGGCGGTCCGCAACGCGTCCGGCGCGCAGTCCCACTCCCGCCCGCCGCCGAAGGGGCGGAGCTGCACGTACGGCCCCTCGTGCCCCATGACCCTGCCGACCTGTCCGGTACGGGTGTCCACGGCGTACGCGCCGACGGGAAGGTACAGATTCATGGCGCGACCCCCAGCGCGGCGACCAGCCGGGCCGCCGTCTCGACCCGGCATCCCCCCAATTCGATGATCGGGCAGGGCGCCTCCCGAGCCAAAGATGTGGGGTCGATCCGCAATGACGGCAAAGTAATTCCCGCCCGCGCGAGTGCGGTGCGCAATTCTTTCATGGTCTCCTCCGCGTCCTCGACGCATACCGGCGCGTGCGCCTTCTTCTCACCCATCGGGTGGCTCCCCTTTGCCGTCGGATCTCACTCTTCGCATCCCTACGGTGACGGAATCCACCTAGACTCGTCAGGAGTCTGTCTCCTACAACTGCGGGGCAGCGAAGGGCGGTTGGCCATGGCCAATGGTTCACGTCAGGCGGCCTGGGAGTTCTTCGGCGCGGAGCTGAAGAGACGGCGCGAGGATGCGGGGCTCACGCAGTCGGCGCTGGGGGTGCGGGTTTTCGTTTCCGGTGGATACGTCGGCCAATTCGAACAGGCCATTCGGAAACCGCAGTTGGATGTGGCGGAGAGGATCGATGAGGTCCTACAAACCGATGGCTTTTTCGAGCGGATGTGGCGCACGCTCATCAAGGATCAGCCGTATTCCGAGTACTTCGCCCACGCCGTGGAGTTGGAACGGCTGGCCACGAAGCTCTGCGAGTTCGAACCCGCGCTGATCCCCGGACTTCTCCAGACCCGCGACTACACCCGAGCACTCTGTGTGGCGAGCAACCCTCTCGCCTCGAACGAGTACCTGGAGGAACTGATCAGGGCTCGCATGGACCGAGCCAAGATCCTCAATGACGCTACAAGGCCCGTGTATTGGGTGATCGTGCACGAGACGGTGCTGCGCATACTGGTCGGCGACCCCGCCATCATGGCCGCACAGCTGACCCACCTCGCTTCAATGGCGGAGGAGCGCAAGGTGCTTGTGCAAGTGATCCCATACGACGCCGGGGCTCACCCGAGGATGGGCAAGATGATGAAGCTCATGGAGTTCGAGGACGCGCCGCCAACTGTCTATACAGAGGGAGTGGCTTCGGGAAACTTGCTGGACGAACCAGCAGTGGTGGCGCAGGTTAAGGCGTCCTACGATCTGCTCAGGGCCGTCGCGCTGTCGCCGAAGGCGTCCCTGGCCCTGATCAAATCGGCGGTGGAGGACTACAAGCGATGCGCGAGTACGACCTGAGCGACATGCGCTGGCGCAAGAGCAGCTACAGCAGCGGCGACGAAGCCGACAACTGCGTCGAGGTGGCCGAAGGAGTCCCCGGCGTCGTTCCCGTCCGCGACAGCAAGAACCCCCAGGGCCCCGCCCTACTGATCCGCGCCGAAGCGTGGGCGGCGTTTGTGGGGAACGTGGGAGACCACCCGAGGTGAGCGTCCCGTAGGGGCGCGGGGAACTGCGCGACCAGCCCCCACCGGCCCGCAGCGAAACCCCACCTCACTGCCGACTGATCGCCCTCGTGATGCCGGCGGCAATCGTCGTGGCGAGGGTCCAGCCCATGATGACCAGGGCGTACCCGAACCACTGCCACGCCCCCCGCGCGGCATACGCATGCTCCTGGCCGAAGTCGATGATCGGCAGCAGCAGGTCCAACGTGTAGAACACGGCACTGAACTCCGGCGCTTCCTTCGGCTTCAGCGCCACCGGCTCCCGCACCGCGTACGCGACGGAGCCGACCAGCAGCAGCGAGAGCAGCCAGACCGCGGCACGCGTAGGCCGGAAGCCGTAGCCGACGGTGAGGTCCTGGAGATACCCCCAGGCCTTGGCGTACCAGGGCAGGGTGGTGCGGTGGCGCCGCTGCTTGGCGAGCTGAACGGTACGAGCGGCCGCGTCGTCGCCGACACGGCGGTACGCGGCGGTGAGTTGCTCGTACGCGAAGGGGACGTAGCCCTCGGTGTCCCGCTCCAGGACCTGGAGCCTTCGCTCGGCGGGTTCGTGCGGGCTGAGTCTGTTGTACGTCAGGCCATCGAGGCGGACCTTGTCCGGCCAGGTCTCCGGGGTTATGTGCAGGAGATCGAACTGGCAGCCCCGCAGTGTCACCGTGCCCTCGATGGGCGCGGCCCCGTCCAGCCACAACGTGCCCCCGGTGACGCTGGCGCGCAGGGCCATGCCACCCGGGTTGGAGAGCCGGGCGCCCTCCAGGTTGAACTGACCGGGGATACGGGCACCCGGCAGATTGAGGCGCCCGGAAGCCGTGAGCCGTATCGCATGCAGATCATCCCCGACGCTGAGGTTCGCCGCCTGCAAGGCTGTGCCGCCCGGGTTACTGAGAACCGTATCGTTGAGGGTGATGGTCCCGGCGACCACGGCGCCCGCGAGGCGGACCAACCCGTGGGCGGTGAAGCCGTCGTCGGCGTGGAGATCACCGTCGATGGTGGCGCGATTGAGCGCGAGGACGGGCTCGTCGAAGGCGTCCGACAGGCCGCCCTCGCCCAGCCGCGCCCCGTCGAGGAATACCGCCCCGGCGATCCGCGCACCCCCGAGCCGGATGGCTCTCCGGACGCGGACTCCGGTCATCCGCAGCGAGCCGTCGACCCGTAAGCCCGTGCCGTACAGGTCGGGGAAGACGGACCAGCCCAGATTCAGCTGGCGCAACTGCGCCCCGTACAGGTCCAGTTCTCCGTCGAAGTAGCAGGACCACAGGTGAATCGCCCCGGCGACTTCCGCGTACTCAAGGTCGAGCTTGCCCGTGATACGCGCACCATGCAGCCGCAGGACAGGCGTCTCCCCCTCCTGGCGAGGCCCGTCGATCAGCAGAGCGCGCAACACCTCGGCCCGTACGGTCCGCTCGGGGCCCCAGTCCGCGCCGGAATCGGCGGGTTCCCTGTGCCGCTCCCGGAAGTCGACGCCCCGCCCCAGCGGGAACGCCTCCCACACCTGACGCTCGGCCTCGCTCAGATCCCTGATCTCCACCGACGCGACTCTGACGGGGGCGGGATCATGTGTCAACCAGCGTCCAGGGCACGGCGATAGCGCACCTCGGCCCGCCGCTCCCGCCCCCGCCCTCGCCCCCGCCCGTCGACATCCACTTCCCCCACGACAACAAACCCCGCCCGCACGAGCACCGCCCGCGACCCGGCGTTGTCCACGTCCGTCGCCGCCCGCAGCGAACGCAGCCCGTAGTCGCCGGCGGCGAGCCCGCACACCTGCCGTACGGCATCCGTGGCAAGCCCACGCCCCGTCGCGCTCTCGGCGATGCGATACCCGAGTTCGGCCTCACCGTCCGCGACGTCAACGAGATTGACGCGCCCGACCACTTTGCTCCCCTCCCCCTCCACCTCCACCAGCACGTGGAAGTGACAGGTCCCGGCGGCCTGTTCGGCCAGCAGGGAGGCCTGCCGCGCATCGAACTCGGCGAAGTAGCTGTCACCACGGTCGGGTACGTGCTTCGCGAAGTAGCCACGGTTCTCGCGCTCGAAGGCGAGCAGGGCGGGAGCGTGATCGGGACGCAGGCGCTGAAGTACGGGCATGGCGGCAACGTAGCCGCATCCCACCACTCACCGCCTCGCCTTTTCGCCCCGCACGGTGTGGTCCCGCACTGTCAGTGGGGGCCAGTAGCGTCCGTCCTCCAGTGGCTGGGCCTGCCCGACTCCCCGGAGCTGCGGGCCCGCCTCGACCGGCTCGTGCCCTTCGCGCAGGCCACCGGGTCCGGGTCGTTCTACGCCCTGTGGCGCTGCGACGACTGCGCCGATCTCGCGACGCTGCCGGTCATCCTCTTCGGTGACGAAGGCGATCTCGATGTCGTGGCCTCCGGCCTGCGGGAGCTGCTCCGTCTGCTCGCCATCGACCACGAGTGGTACCTCTCGCAGGAGGAGCGGGACGTCGACGAGGAGCACAGCCCGGCACACGGGGAGTATCTCGTCTGGCTGGAGGAGCGGTTCGGTCTCTCCGCGCTCTACTACTTCTTGACCGGCGGGCAGTAGCCGGTGTCCGCGCCGATGCTGTTGATCTCCGCGTTCGAGCGGGAGTCACCGGCGTAGTCGATCTGGTCGGTGCAGCTGACGCCCGGCTTGTTGGGCGTGCCCGAGGGCTTGTCGCCCTTCTCCGGGGTGGGGCAGGTGCCCGTGTCCGCGCCGATGCTGTTGATCTCGGCGTTCGAGCGCGGGTCACCCGCGTAGTTGATCTGGTCGGTGCAGCTCTTGCCGGACTTGGCCGGCGTGCCCGACGACTTGTTGGCGGCGGAGTCCGCACCCGTCTTGTCCGTCTCGCCGGTCTCGGCGGAACCGCCGGACTTCCCGGCCTCGGAGGCGGAGGAGGGGGCGGACGAGGACGAGGTGTCGTTTCCGCTGCTCTGGCAGGCGGTGAGTCCGAACGCGGCGACGGTGATGACCACGGCGGCTGCGGCCTTGCGGACGTGGAGGAGGGTGGAGTGCGACATGGTCTTCCCGATCTGTGCGGTGTTGCGGGCTCGTGAGAACAAGACTGTCCGCCGCCGCTGGTGATCTATCGCCGTCTCACTAACGCCTCGCTAACGTCCCCCGCAGGTCGCTCATCTGCAGCGAAATCCCACGTCAACGTGCACCCGGGCGGGATTTACTTGCAGCTGCCCTGCCCCCCTCCCACACCTCCACGCCCAACCCGCGCTCATCCATCACCACGCACACCCGCTCGCCGCCCCTCGTGACCCGCGCCCGCGCCTGCGCCCCCTCCGGGAGGCCCGGCAGGACCGGCTCCACCCCGCACTCCGCGCGCACCCGGTCGAGGAGTTCCCGCATCTCCCTCGGGGTGGGGCGCGTGCTCAGGTACCAGGCCACGCCCTCGCCGTAGGGGTGCCGGGTCACCGTCGGGGCGCCCGCGGAGGAGGTACTCACGGCTTCCGCGCCCTCCAGGTGGATCTCCTCCGCCCACGTGCCGTCCGGGCCCGGGTCGAACTCCTCCACCCGGAGGCCGAGCAGCTCACGGAACGGGGCCGGGTAGCCGCCGAGGTGGACGCGGTCGTGTTCGTCCACGATTCCGGAGAAGTAGGACATGAGCAGGGTGCCGCCGCCGTGGACGTACGCGCGGATTCGTTCCGCGGTCTCCTTCGTGACCGAGTAAAGATTGGGGATCAGGAGCAAGCGGTACCGGGTCAAGTCCCCGTCCACCGGGACCACGTCGCACGCCACCGACGCGTCGTACAGCGGCTTGTGGTGCGCCAGGGCCGCGTCCAGGAACGTGACGTCCGCGCTCGGGTGCGCGTCCAGTTCCAGGGCCCACCAGCTCGGCCAGTCCATGAGCAGCGCCGCGTCCGCCCGCTCGGGCGCCGCGCCGAGCAGCCCGGGGTGCGCCGCCAGTTCCGCGCCCAGCTCCCGCACCTCCCGGAAGATCCGCGTCTGACGGCCCCCGTGCGGCACCATCGCCGAGTGGAACTTCTCCGCTCCCCCGCGCGACTGCCGCCACTGGAAGAACAGCACCGAGTCCGCCCCGTGCGCCACCGCCTGCCAGCTGTCCAGGCGCATCCGGCCCGGCGGCTTCCTGCCGTTGCGCTCGCGCCAGTTCACCGCGCCCGGCGCCTGTTCCAGGAGCAGCCACGGCTGCCCGCCCTGAAGGCCGCGCATGACGTCGTACGAGAAGGCCGTGCGGTGGAGTGAGTCCGGGTCGTGCGGGTCGGGGTACGAGTCGTACGACACCACGTCCAGGTGCGGGGCCCACGCGAACAGGTCCAGTGTCTTCGCCACCGGGACGAAGTTCGTCGTGACGGGGATGTGCGGGGTGACGCGGGTGAGGACCCTCTTCTCCGCCAGGTAGCACGCGAGGAGTTCGTCCGAGGAGAAGCGCCAGTAGTCGAGCTGCTGGGCCGGATTACGGAAGGACGGGGCCTTGCGCGGGGTGTGGATCTCCTCGAAGGTGCCGTAGCGCTGCGACCAGAAATCCGTCGACCAGGCGTCGTTGAGCGCCGCCACCGTCCCGTACCGCTCCCGCAGCCACCTGCGGAACGCCGCCGTCGACACCTCGCAGTGGCAGTGGCGTGAGATGTGGCAGCCGTATTCGTTGCCGATGTGCCAGAGCGCGAGCGCGGGGTGCTCGCCGTAGCGCGTGGCCAGGCGTTCCGCGAGGCGTACGGCGTGCGTGCGGTAGACGGGGCTCGACGGGCACCAGTGCTGGCGCGAGCCGGGGTGCAGGCGCACCCCGTCCTCCGTCACCGGGAGGGTGGCGGGGTGCAGGCGCGTCAGCCACGGCGGCGGGGACGCCGTCATCGTCGCCAGGCTGACCGCGACGCCCGCCTCCGCCAGGCGGTCCATGTGGCCGTCGAGCCACGTGAAGTCGTACGCGCCCGGGGCCGGCTCCGTCTTCGCCCAGGAGAAGATCCCGAGCGTGACGAGGTTGACCCCCGCCTCGCGCATCAGCTCGGTGTCCTCGGCGTGCACTTCTGGACCCCACTGCTCGGGGTTGTAGTCGCCGCCGTACCCCAGCGACGCAACCCGGTCATAGAAGTGACTTAGTCTCACCCCACACCCCTCGACTCCTGCCCCGCCCGCGCCTCGATCCCCCGGAAGTGATCCGCCATCGCCCGCTGGGCCCGCTCCACGTCCCGCGCCCGCAGCGCCGTCACGATGTCCCGGTGTCTGCTCACCGTCACGTCGGGCGCGGGGTCACGTGCCCACCCCCGCACACCCGCCACCCGGTTGAAGACGTTCCAGAACGCGCCGAGCAGCTGCGGCACCAGTTCGTTGCCGAGTGAGCGGTAGAGCGTCTCGTGGAACTCGCGGTCCAGCTCGGGGAAGGCGGCGCCCGAGCCCGCCGACTCCTCCATCTTGCGGACCAGCGCCTCCAGTTGGCTCAGTTCCTCGTCCGTGAGCAGCACCGCCACCCGCCGCACCAGGCCCTCCTCGAGGACCTCCCGCAGCTGGAGGATCTCCGCCAGCGCATGGGTGTCGTCCGCCAGTTGCACCAACGTACGGAACGTGAGCCCGTCGGCCAGCGGTGTCAGGGAGGCCTGGCCCACGTAGGTCCCGTAGCCGTGTCGTATCTCCACGATGTCCAGGGCCTGGAGTGCCTTCAGCGCCTCACGCACCGAGTTCCTGCTGACCCCCAGCTCTTCCATCAGCTCGGCCTCGGTGGGCAGCAGCGCGCCCGGCCGAAGTCTTCTGTCGAGGATCAACTGCATGACGGCGCGCTGGACTTGGCTGCCCGCACGCCGTTCGCGGACTGGCTCCTGAGGCATGCGGCACATCGTAGGCACGGATGACATCCCACGTCCCACCTCCGGGCCAACATCGTTCGGGACGGGCCGGATTCGGATCCGTGCGCGATCTCTTGACCGGCCCTCGCGGCGCTCCTATGGTCGCCACGCCACCACGACGTAGGACGTGGGATCTCTCAAGGGAGCAAGGGGAGACACAGTGAGCGACCAGAAGACCAGCAGCGGCTCCACCGAGCCGAACGGCTCCACCGCACACACCGGACCCGCACCGGACCGTCGGACCTTCCTCAAGTACACCGGTGTGCTGGGCGCCGCCGCCATCACGACCACGCTCTCCGCCTGCTCGGGACCCGAGTCCACGAACGAGGCCGGGGACGGGGGCGGCAAGGGCGGCGACTCCACGCTCACCGCCGTCATCGGCTATGGCAACGACGGCAGTTGGGACCCGACGCAGACCGCGTCCGCCTTCGCGATGGCCGGCAACGAGCACATCTACGAGGGTCTGCTGAACACCGATCCCATCACCCGCGAGCCGTATGCCGCGCTCGCCACGGAGATCCCCACCGACGCCAAGGCGACCACCTGGAAGTTCACGCTGCGGCCCGGCGCCAAGTGGCACGACGGGAAGCCCGTGACCGCCGACGACGTGGTGTTCGTCTTCGACCGCATCCTGGACCCCAAGACGCAGACCCTGGCCAAGGGCTTCTTCGAGAGCTGGCTGAAGGAGGTCAAGAAGGTCGACGCGACCTCCGTCGAGCTGATCCTGAAGTTCCCCTTCCCGGACGGGCTCGCACGCCTCTCCCTCGCCAAGATCATGCCGAAGCACGTCTTCTCCAAGCCCGGCGCCTGGGACGAGGCGACCAAGGGCAAGGCGGTGGGCTCGGGCCCGTACAAGCAGGCGTCGCACGCCCCGAAGTCCAACACCACCTTCGAGGCCTTCGACGACTACAACGGCCCCCGCAAGGCCGCCTTCAAGAAGATGAACTGGCTGACCATCGTGGACGCGGCACCCCGCGTCGCGAAGATCTCCGGTGGCAGCGCGGACTCGGAGATCTCGGACAACATCCCCTACGCCAACATCGAGCAGCTCAAGAAGGGCGGGCTCACCGTCGAGGGCGGGGCGGGGATGAACAACCTGTTCCTGATGTTCAACACCGCGCACAAGCCCTTCGACGACGTACGCGTGCGGCAGGCGCTCCACTACGCCATCGACACCGAGAAGATGATCCAGGTCGCCCTGAAGGGGCACGGGAAGGCCTCCACCTCCTTTCTCAACGAGTCCAACCCCGCCTACCGGCCGGCCAAGACGGTCTACGCGTACGACCCGAAGAAGGCGAAGAAGCTCCTGAAGGAGGCCGGGGTCAAGGATCTGTCGATCAATCTCATGGCGGTGAACGTGAGTTGGATCGTCGACTGCCTGCCGACCATCAAGGCCTCGTGGGACGCGATCGGCGTCAAGACGACCCTCGACCCGCAGGAGACCACGGCCGTCTTCACCAAGATGGATCAGAAGAAGGACTATCAGGTCGTCGCTGCCGCATCGAATCCCAACCAGTTCGGCATCGACCCCGACCTGATCATGCACTACAACTACGGGCCCGAGAACCTGTGGATGGGCTACGCGCGCTGGGCGGACAACGCCGTGGCCAAGAAGCTCTTCAAGGACATGGACCAGGCGACGCGCGAGCCGGACGCGGCCAAGAAGAAGGCCATGGTCCAGGACTACATCGACACCGTCGCCGAGCAGGCGGTGATCTATCCGGTCGTCCACAACGAGCTGATGACCGCCTGGGACCCGAAGAAGCTCACCGGCGTCAAGGCCCAGCCCTACCCGGGGATCAACCTGCTCCAGGCGAAGTGGGCGACGTGATCGCGGTCCTCCGAATCCTGGTCCGCCGCTTGGTCCTGCTCGTCCCGCTGCTGCTCGGCATCGTCCTGTTCGTCTTCCTCGTGATGCGGTTCTCGGACGTCGACCCGGCGTCGGCGTTCTTCCAGGGCGCCAATCCGACCGAGGAGCAACTGCAGGAGTTCCGCGAGGAGAACGGCCTGCTCGATCCGCTGCCGGTGCGCTATGCGGCGTTCGTCGGCGATCTGGTCCAGGGCGACATGGGCATCAGCGTGCTCACCCGCTCGCCGGTGATGGAACAGGTCACCACCGCGCTGCCGCTCACCCTCCAGCTGACGTTCCTGGGGCTCGGCATCGCGGTGGTCATCTCGCTGCTGCTCGGTGTGACCGCCGCGATCTACCGCGACCGGCTGCCGGACCAGCTGATCCGCGTCATCTCGCTGACCGGTGTGGCGGCGCCCGGCTTCTGGCTGGCGCTGCTCATGATCCAGTACCTGGCGGTGGAGGCGGGCTGGTTCCCGACCGGCGGGTACGTCAACCCCGGTGACTCCTTCACCGGCTGGCTGAAGACGATGACCCTCCCAGCCCTCGCGCTCTCCCTGCCGGTGGCGGCCGGGCTCACCCGCATCATCCGCACGGCGGTGGTCGAGGAACTCGACAAGGACTACGTGCGGACGGCGATCGGCAGCGGTCTGCCACCGGTCGTGGTGGTCGGCCGCAACGTCCTGCGCAACGCCCTCATCAACCCGCTGACCGTGCTCGGCCTGCGCGTGGGCTATTTGCTCGGCGGCGCCGTCGTCATCGAGACGATCTTCTCGCTGCCCGGCATGGGCAAGCTGATGATCGACGCCGTGAAGAACGGCGACCCGGCCGTCGTACAAGGGGTCGTCATCACGACGGCCGTCGGATTCGTGGTCGTGAACCTGGTCCTCGACATCCTCTATCTGCTGGTCAATCCGCGTCTGAGGGGGACCGCCTGATGATCACGTCGCGCAAGGCCCTGGCCGAGCGCCTCTCGCGGCCCGGCATCCGGCTGCGCTCCCTGCGCCGCCTGCCCGTGCTCTCGCGCGTCGCGGTGGGCGTGATCGGCGTGGTCGTCCTCGTGGCGCTCTTCGCGCCGCTGCTCGCCCCGCACGACCCGCTCGACCAGCAGCCGCAGGCCGACGGCACGGGCCACCCGACGGCCGACCACTGGATGGGGCAGGACAGCCTCGGCCGGGACATCCTCAGCAGGCTGATGTACGGGGCGCGCTGGTCGCTCGCGATCGGGCTCGGGGCGACGCTGCTCGCCCTGATCGTCGGGGCCGCGCTCGGGGCGATCGCGGCGACTTCGCGCAAGGCGGTCGACGAGACGCTGATGCGGTGCCTGGACGTCGTCATGGCGTTCCCCGGGATCGCGCTCGCGGCGGTCCTCGTGGCGGTCTTCGGCGGCGGCATCCTCGTACTGATCTGCGCCATCGCGTTCCTGTTCACCCCACCGATCGCACGGGTCGTGCGCGCGAACGTGATGGATCAGTACGGCGAGGACTACGTCGTCGCCGAACGCATCGTCGGGGCCCGCACCCCGCACATCCTGATCAAGCACGTGGCCATCAACTGCGCGGCGCCGATCCTGGTGTTCTGCACGGTGCAGGTCGCCGAGGCGATCGTCTTCGAGGCCTCGCTGTCGTTCATCGGCGCGGGCGTGCGGCCACCGGACCCGTCCTGGGGCAGCGTCATCGCCGACGGCAAGAACATGGTGCTGCTCGGCGGCTGGTGGGCGACGGTCTTCCCCGGACTGCTCATGCTGATCACGGTCCTCGCCCTGAACATCCTCTCCGAGGGCGTGTCGGACGCGTGGGCGGCGCCCGCGACGCGCGACGTGCCGGGAGAGGCCCGCAAGGAGGACCGCCTCGAAGCGCCCGAGCCGGGCAGCGGCAAGGTCCTCGAACTGCCGGGCCTGACGGAGGCGGCCGAGCGCCTGCGCTCACGCGCGCGCCCGCTGCCGGAGGGCGCTCCGGTGCTCACGGTCTCCGACCTCACCATCGGCTTCGACGCCCGCCACGGCGGCGTGGACATCGTCGACGGCATCAGCTTCCACGTCCGGCCCGGCGAAGTCCTCGGCCTGGTGGGCGAGTCGGGCTGCGGCAAGTCGCTCACCGCGCTGACCGTGATGGGCCTGGAACCCAAGGGCGCCCGCATCGGCGGCCGGGTCACCTTCGACGGCGAGCAGCTGCTCGGCATGCCGATGCGCGTCCGCAGACGGCTCCTCGGCCACGACATGGCGATGATCTACCAGGACGCCCTGTCGTCCCTCAACCCCGCGATGACGGTCCGCTCCCAGCTCAAACAGGTCGTACGAAGGGGAGGGCGCCGCACGGCGGTCGAACTCCTCGAACTGGTCGGCCTGGACCCGGAACGCACCCTGCGCAGCTACCCGCACGAACTCTCCGGCGGCCAGCGCCAGCGCGTCCTGATCGCGATGGCCCTCTCCCGCGACCCGAAACTGATCGTCGCCGACGAGCCGACGACGGCCCTGGACGTCACGGTCCAGGCCCAGGTCATCCAACTCCTCCTGCGCCTGCGCGAGGAACTGGGCTTCGCGCTGATCCTCGTCTCGCACGACCTGGCCCTGGTCGCGGACGTCACCGACCGGGTGGTGGTGATGTACGGCGGCCAGATCGTCGAGACGGGCGTGACGGCGGACCTCGTCGAGGCACCGTCGCACCACTACACGCGCGGCCTGCTCGGCTCGGTCCTCTCGCTCGAATCGGCGGCGCAGCGCCTGACCCAGATCAAGGGCGTCGTCCCCTCACCGGCCGACTTCCCCGCGGGCTGCCGGTTCGCGGACCGGTGCCCCCTGGCGAGCGAGGTGTGCCGCACGACGGCGCCCGAACTCGTGGGCGGGGCACGGCATTCCATCGCCTGCCACCACCCGGCGCAGCAGCCGCCACGGGTGCCGCGGCCCAGGGGAAACGAGGCCCTCAAATGACCACGGAGAGCACCGCCACCACCGAGAACCTGATCACCCTCTCCGACGCGCACGTCGTGCACCGCGCACGCTCGGGCGGCCTCTTCTCGCGCGAGCGGGTGTACGCGCTGACCGGCGCCGACCTGACCATCGCGCCCGGCGAGACGGTGGGCGTCGTGGGCGAGTCGGGCTGCGGCAAGTCGACGCTCGCGAAGGTGCTCGTGGGGGTGCAGCAGCCCACGGCGGGGACGGTGTCCTTCCGGGGACGCGACCTGTGGACGATGAAACCGGCCGAGCGCCGGACGGCGATCGGCCGCAACACCGGCATGATCTTCCAGGACCCGTCCACGGCCCTGAACCGCAGGCTGACCGTACGCCAGATACTCCGCGACCCCCTGGACGTGCACAGGACGGGGACGGCGGCCCAACGCAACGATCGCGTCCGCGAGTTGATGTCGCTGGTCGGCCTCCCCAAGGTCCTGGCCGACGGCCTGCCCGGACAGCTGTCGGGCGGCCAGCGCCAGCGCGTGGCGATCGCGCGCGCCCTGGCCCTCGAACCGGAGCTGGTGGTGGCGGACGAGCCGACGAGCGCGCTCGACGTCTCCGTGCGGGCCCAGATCCTCAACCTCCTCCTTGACCTGAAGGAGCGGCTCGGCCTCGCCCTGGTCTTCGTGTCGCACGACATCCAGACGGTGCGGCGGATGAGCGACCGCGTCATCACCATGTATCTGGGCAGGATCGTGGAGGAGTCACCGGCACAGGAGATCCTGGACAGAGCGCGCCATCCGTACACCCGGGCCCTCTTCTCCGCGACGCCCGGCCTACTTGACCCCATCGACCCGATCCCGCTGGTCGGCCCGGTGCCGTCGGCCACACGACCGCCGAGCGGCTGCCCGTTCCGTACGCGGTGCTGGAAGGCGGACGACGCCTGCGCGGCCACCATGCCGGACGTCGAGTCGACGCCGGGGTCCGGGCGGTCCGGGCACCGCTACCGCTGCCACCACCCCGTGCCGGACGGCCAGTCCACGCACGAGCTAGTGATCCAGTCCGCCGCCACGGACGCGAGCCCCAGGGAGACCCCATGACACTGCCCACCCCGCTGAACGGTGTCGTTCCGCCCGTCTGCACGCCCCTGACACCGGACCGCGAGGTGGACACGGCGTCGCTCGTCAGGCTGGTCGACCACCTGGTCGCGGGCGGGGTCGACGGCCTGTTCGTCCTCGGTTCGTCGTCGGAGGCGGCGTACCTGACGGACGCCCAGCGGAGGCTGGTGATCGAGACGGTGGCGGGCCATGTGGGGGGACAGCTCCCGGTCCTGGCCGGGGCGATCGACATGGCGACGCCGAGGGTCCTTGACCACGTCCACTCCGTCACGGACGCGGGGGCGGACGGCGTGGTGGTGACGGCCCCCTTCTACACGCGCACGCACCCGGCGGAGATGGCCCGCCACTTCCGCCTCGTCGCGACGCGTTCACCGGTCCCGGTCTTCGCGTACGACCTCCCGGCCTCGGTCCACTCCAAACTGCCCGCGGAGCTGATCCTGGAACTGGCGGCGGACGGCGTCCTGGCCGGCCTGAAGGACTCCAGCGGGGACGAGGGGAACTTCCGGGAGGTGATCCTGGGCGCGCGGGGCCGTCGTACGGACATCGCGGGCTTCAGCGTCCTGACGGGTTCGGAGACGACGGTGGACTCGGCGCTGGCGATGGGTGCGGACGGGGTGGTGCCGGGGTTGGGGAACGTGGACCCCGAGGGTTATGCGCGGCTGTACCGCTACTGCCGGGAGGGGGACTGGGTGCGGGCCCGGTCCGAGCAGGAGCGGTTGTGCGGGCTTTTCGGGATGGTGCGGGTGGGGGATGCGGGGCGGATGGGGGCCAGCTCTTCCGCACTGGGCGCGTTCAAGGCGGCGCTGCACCTACGGGGCGTGATTGCCTGCCCCGCTACTGCGGAGCCACAGGTTCCGCTGGGCCCCGGGGAGGTTGAGCGGGTGGGGAAGTTCTTGGCGGGGGCCGGGTTGTTGTAAGCCCTCCCTGCGGGGCTTTCCCCAACCCCACCCCTTGGCTTCGCCGAGTTCGTCCTCAAACGCCGGACGGGCTGAACCACTCAGCCCGGCCGGCGTTTGAGGCCATCTTTTCGGGGGCCCAGGGGGCGGAGCCCCTTGGTTTCGGGAAGGGGCGGGGTTGGGGATTGCCCCGCAGGGAACGCCTACCCCTCCACCCCCGGCCGCACCAACCCCGACTCATAAGCCACAATCACCAGCTGCGCCCGATCCCTCGCCTCCAACTTCCCCATGATCCGGCTGACGTGCGTCTTGGCCGTCAAGGGACTCAACCCCAACGACTCCGCGATCTCCGCGTTGTTCAGCCCCCGCGCGACCAGCGCGAGAACCTGACACTCCCGCTCGCTCAGCTGACCGGAAAGCGCATCCGGCAGAGCGACCTCCGCCGGCCCCCGCAACACCCGCGCAACAAGCCGAGAAGTCGGGCCCGGCGAAAGCAGGGACTCCCCCGCCGCCACCACCCGGATCGCCTCCAGCAGCTCCGCCGGCTTCGTGTCCTTCACCAGAAACCCCGAGGCCCCCGCCCGCAACGCCTCCACGACATGCTCATCCGTGTCGTAAGTGGTCAGCATCAGCACCTTCACCCCGGCCAGATCCTCGTCCCGCGCCAGCAGCCGCGTGGCCTCGATGCCGTCCAGGTCCGGCATCCGGATGTCCATGACGATGAGGTCGGCCCGCTCCGAGCGGGCCAGGTCGACCGCCGCCCGACCCGTCCCCGCCTGCCCCACCACCTCCATGTCCGGGGCGGACTCGACCAGCATCGCGAAGGCCGCCCGTACCAGCGTCTGATCGTCGGCGAGCAGCACACGGATCGTCATCGAAGCCCTCCCACAGGCGTCAGGGGCAGTACGGCCGACACCATGAAACCGCCCTCGGTCCGGGGCCCCGCCTCCAAGGTGCCGCCCACGCTGCGGGCCCGTTCCCGCATCCCCACGAGGCCGAACCCGGGGGCGTGCGAAGGGCCATCGGCGCCGGGGGTACCGGCGCCGGGGGCATCGGCGCCCCGGCCGTCGTCCGTGACCGTCACCCGCAGTTCCGCCCCCTCCGCGCGTATCCCCACCCGGATGGTGAGCCCCGGCCCGCCGTGCCGCACCGCGTTCGTCAGGGCCTCCTGCACGATCCGGTAGGCCGCCGCGCCCACGGCGGGCGACGCGTCGGCCTCCCGTACCGTGAGGTCGACCTCGGCCCCGGACGTACGCGCCGCCTCCGCGAGGTCGGCGAGGCCGTCGAGGCCGGGCAGCGGGCCCCGCGTCTCCTCCGCGCCGCCCGTCTCCCTCAACACCTCGAGGGTGGCGCGGAGTTCGCCTCGCGCCGAGCGGCAGGTGTCGGCGATGTCGTCCAGGGCCTTGGCCACCGCCGCCCGGTCGAGCCGGTCCGGATCGGCGGCGAGGACATGGGCCGCGACGGAGGTCTGCACGCCGACCAGGGTGATGCTGTGCGCGAGCAGGTCGTGCAGATCGCGGGCGACCCGCAGCCGTTCCTCGGCGACCCGCCGCCGCGCCTCCTCCTCCCGCGTGCGCTCGGCCCGCTCGGCACGTTCCAGTACGGAGGTGACGTACTGGCGGTGGATGCGCACGTACACGCCGAGCAGCAGCACCGCGACGATCCACCCGGCGATTCTCAGCACCTCGGCCACCTGGTGCGGGGCCACGCTCGCGTTGACGGACATCGTGACGCCGACGACGAGGGTCCCGGTGATCAGGGCGCGGCGCGGACGGCCCGAGACGGCGACGGTGTAGAGGGCGACCATGCCGACCGGGACCGCGGCCACGTGGGTGTAGTCGACGGCGTGGTACGGCGCGACGCAGGCCATGACGGCAAGGAGCACGGGCACGGGACGGCTTCGCCGCCACACCAGGGGCAGATGGGCGCCCAGGAGGAGCGCCCACCCCAGCGCGTCCGGCCGCCGCCCGTCCACGACGAAGACCGCGAGCAGGACGGACAGCACCGCGAGGCCCGCAGCGAACACCGCGTCGTCCCGCAGGGCACGCGAGGTGCCGGGCACGGCCCCGGTGAAGGGCAGCACACCGCGCGGCCCCGACGGACCCCGGCGGACCTGAACCTCCGGTTCTCTCCCCACCGCTGCATCCTCCCGTACGAGGACGCCCCTCCGGCAGGGAAGGGGCGTCCTGAAGCGGTCAACTGTCAGGGGGCGGGCACCCGTTGGGGCTCCGTCTCCGGTACCGGGCCGGTGGCGGGCGCGGGCCGCGACAGCTTGCCCGGCCACCACACCTTGCGCCCCAGCGCCACGCTCGCGCTCGTCACCAGGTACGTCCGCACCAGGAACGTGTCGAGCAGTACCCCGACCGCGATCACGAAGCCGAGCTCGACGAGCTGCACCAGCGGCATGTTGGTGAGCACCGCGAACGTCGCGGCGAGCACGAGCCCCGCCGAGGCGATGACGCCGCCCGTCGTCCGCAGCGCGGTGAGCGCGGCGGCCCCCGGTTCGGCTCCGGCGAGGGATTCCTCCCGCATGCGGTGCATCAGGAAGATGCCGTAGTCGACGCCCAGGGCGACGAGGAAGACGAAGGACAGCAGACCGAGTCCCGGGTCGGTGCCCTCGAAGCCCAGGAGCGGCTCGAAGACCAGGCCCGCGATGCCCAGCGACGCGCCCCACACCGCGACCACCGCGGCGAGGAGCAGCAGGGGCGCGACGAGGGAGCGGAGGAGCGCGACCAGGATCAGCAGGACGGCGGCGAGCACCAGGGGCACGATGACGAGCCGGTCGCGGGAGTTGGTGTCCTTCAGGTCGAGCTGCTGGGCGCTCGATCCGCCCACGTACGAGCCGTCCAGGTCCGCCCGCAGCGCCTTGATCGTCGCGGTCTCCCCCGCCGACTCGGGCGGGGCCTTCGCGATCACGGAGATCTCCGTCCAGCCCTCGGCGGTACGTCCCTTCTCGGCGCTGTCCACACCCTTCATGCCCTTGATGTCGGCGAGGGCGGTCGTGGCGCGGTCCTCGGGCGTCAGCACGGTGATGGGCCGGGTGCCGCGTTCGGGGTAGGCCTTGGCGAGGGTCTCCATGGCGGTGACGGAGTCGGGCGTCTTGGTGAAGGAGTCCTCCTGTTTCAGGGCGCCCGGCAGGTTCAGCGCTCCCAGGGCGAGCGCGCCGAGCAGCACGGCGCCGGCCGCGAGCACGGTGCGGGGCCTGCGGCCCGCCGAACTGCCCATCAGGGAGAAGAGACTGCGCCGCTGCTTGGGCTCGCTGCCGAAGGCGGGCACGAGCGGCCAGAACACGCGCCGTCCGAGGAGGACCAGGACCGCGGGCAGCAGCGTCAGCATCGCGGCGAGCGCGCACAGCACGCCGACCGTGCCGAGGGGGCCCATGCCGCGGCTGCTGTTGAGGTCGGCGGCGAGCAGGCAGAGCAGCCCCGCGGCGACCGTCCCCGACGAGGCGAGCACGGCGGGTCCGCATCCCTTCAGGGCGGCGGTCATCGCGTCGTAGGGGCGCTCGATCCTGCGCAGTTCCTCGCGGTAGCGGGAGACGATGAGCAGCGCGTAGTCCGTGCCCGCGCCGAAGACGAGGATCGTCATCACACCGCTGCTCTGGCCGCTGACGGACGTCCCGAAGGCTTCGTGCAGTCCGTACGCGACGCCCATCGCGAGGTAGTCCGCGACGCCCGCCACGGCGAGCGGCACGAGCCACAGGAAGGGGCTGCGGTAGATGAGGATCAGGAGCAGCGCGACCACTCCGGCGGTGGTGTAGAGCAGCGGCCCGCCGAGGGAGTCGTAGACCTTGCCCGCGTCGGTGTCGAGCGCTCCCGGTCCTCCCACGTCGACGCTCAGCCCGCCGTCGCCTTCGGCGGTCTCGCGTATGTCGTCGACGAGGGCGTCCCTGGCCTCTTCGTCCTGGCCGGGCTCGGTGCTCGCCACGGGGTACATCAGCGTGGTGCCGTCCTTGGACGGTACGGCGCGCGGGTCGGACGTCAGCTCGTGGGCCCGGCCGATCTCGGCGACCTGGGCGGCCGCCGTCTCGCGGTCGGCGGCGGTCAGGCCGCCGTCGCGGTGGTAGACGAGCACCAGTTCGGTGGACTTGCCGCCGGGCAACTGGTCCTGGATCTTGGCCACTTCGGTGGAGTCGGCGCTCGCGGGCAGATAGTCGACGACGCGGTCCTGCTGGGCGTCGGACAGCTTCGACGCGAAGGGCCCGGCGAGCGCGAGCACGGCTATCCACAGTCCGAGGAACACCCAGGGCACGGCTCGTCGCCGTCGTGCGGTGGTCTGTTCGGCCCGCATGACGGGCCTCCTTCCGGCAGGTCGGCAGCTTCGGTGCCTACCCTTCCGGAGGGGCTCGCGCGTTCCGTCGGGCGCGAGGGCGAGTTGAGGAGTACGGCGCAGGGAGACATCCGCGTCGCAGTACTCCCTGGGGAGTAGCGCCCCTGCACTCCTGAGGTAACCCGTGAGGTCGCCCCTGAGGTCAGAAGTGCGTCGTCCGCGCCGCCACCATCAGCCGCGTCACCTCGTCCGCGCCGATGGTCAGCGCGCCGCCCGCCGTGGCGAGCACCTCGCGCTCGGCGGGGGTGTACGGGCCGTCGGCGAGGGCGATCCGCGCGCCCTGGAGCAGCAGCGCCTCGCGTCCGGCCGGGGCCAGGTGCGGGGCCAACGGGCCGAGCGCCTCGTGGAGTTCTATGGCCAGACCGGGCCCGCAGTCCGGGACGGTCGCCCGTCCGGTGTCGGCGGCGAGCGCGTCGACGAGGGCGACGAGCTGTTCCTCGCGGCAGTCGTCGAAGCCCGCCCCGCGCAGCGCGCCGACGGCCGCGTCGAGCGTCGTGCGCGAGGAGGTGCCGCCCGCGGCGAGGACGGCGAGGACGACGGTGTGCACGGCCTCGCGCACCATGGCCGACAGGCGCGTGGTGGTGGGATGGCCGAGAACGTCCGTGCCGAAGTGGTCGCCGCAGGCGGCGCACTCGACGATGGGGCCCGCTGTGCCGCGCGGCAGGACGGGAACACCGAGCAGGACGAAGCGGCGCCGGCCCGTGCGGCGCTGGTAGTTGCGGTCACCGCCGCAGCCGGGGCAGAAGAACTCGCCGTCCCCGACGGTGGTCCAGGCCGTGTGCACGCCGATCACGCGCCTGCGCAGGACCCGCCCGCGGGATACGGGCGTGGCGAAGATGCGGGATTCCCGGCCGTTTCGTCCCCGATCTGGCAGCACCGCACACCTCCGTAACGCCCCGGCAACATTGCCGCGTTGGGCGTGATGTTAGCCACATTGTTGATGTGGCGTCAGCACCCTGTGCGAGAGATGGCCGGTAGACGATCGCCGGACAGGCTCAATTTCGGCCTGCCCGGCGGCCGGGAAGCGTCAGCGTGCGGCGCGGTTCACCGCGGAGACCGCGGCCTTCAGCGAGGCACGTGTCGTGTTGGCGTCGATGCCGATGCCCCACAGGACCTTGTCACCGATGGCGCATTCGATGTACGAGGCGGCCTGCGCGGAGGCGCCCTCGCTCATCGTGTGCTCCTGGTAGTCCAGGAGGCGTACGTCGATGCCGATGCCCTGCAGCGCGTTGAAGAAGGCCGAGATCGGACCGTTGCCGGTGCCGGTCAGGACGGTGTCGGCGCCGTCGACCGTCGCCTCGACGGTCAGCGTGTCCGTGCCGTCCTTGTCGGTGGTGGTCTGGCCGTTCTTGACCTGGATGCGGCCCCACGGGTTCTCGGGGTTGGGCAGGTACTCGTCCTGGAAGATGCCCCAGATCGCGTCCGGCGTGACCTCGCCGCCCTCGGAGTCGGTCTTCGTCTGGATGATCTTCGAGAACTCGACCTGCATGCGGCGCGGCAGGTCCAGCTTGTGGTCGTTCTGCAGGACGTAGGCGATGCCGCCCTTGCCGGACTGCGAGTTGACGCGGATGACGGCCTCGTACGAACGGCCGACGTCCTTGGGGTCGATGGGCAGGTACGGGACGGCCCACTCGATGTCGTCGACCGTCTTGCCCTGCTGCTCGGCCCGGACGCCCATCGCCTCGAAGCCCTTCTTGATGGCGTCCTGGTGGGAGCCGGAGAAGGCGGTGTAGACGAGGTCACCTGCGTACGGGTGGCGCGGGTGGACCTCCATCTGGTTGCAGTACTCGGCGGTGCGGCGGATCTCGTCGATGTCGGAGAAGTCGATCTGCGGGTCCACGCCCTGCGAGAAGAGGTTCATGCCCAGGGTGACCAGGTCGACGTTGCCGGTGCGCTCGCCCTGCCCGAACAGGCAGCCCTCGATGCGGTCGGCGCCGGCCATGATGGCCAGTTCGGCGGCGGCGACGGCGGTGCCGCGGTCGTTGTGCGGGTGGACGGACAGGCAGACGTGCTCGCGGCGGGTCAGGTTGCGGGACATCCACTCGAAGCGGTCCGCGTGGGTGGAGGGCGTCGAACGCTCGACCGTGGCGGGCAGGTTCAGGATGATCTCGCGGCCCTCTTCGGGCTGCCATACGTCACAGACGGCCTCGCAGACCTCCAGCGCGAAGTCCAGCTCGGTGTCGGTGAAGATCTCGGGGCTGTACTGGTAGCCGAAGACGGTCTCGGGGCCCAGCAGCTTCTCCGCGTACTCCATGACCAGGCGCGTGCCGTCGACGGCGATCTGCTTGACCGCGTCCTTCGAGCCACGGAAGACGACCTCGCGCCAGACGGGCGCGGTCGCGTTGTAGAGGTGGACGGTGGCGCGCGTGGCGCCGACCAGCGACTCGACGGTGCGGGCGATCAGCTCCTCGCGGGCCTGCGTCAGCACGGAGATCGTGACGTCGTCCGGGATCGCGCCGTCCTCGATGATCGACCGCACGAAGTCGAAGTCCGTCTGCCCGGAGGAGGGGAAGCCGACCTCGATCTCCTTGTAGCCCATGCGGACCAGGAGGTCGAACATCTCGCGCTTGCGCGCGGGGGACATCGGGTCGATCAGCGCCTGGTTGCCGTCACGCAGGTCCGTGGAGAGCCAGCGGGGAGCGACCGTGATCCGGTTGTCGGGCCACGTGCGGTCGGGGATGTCGACCTGGTCGTACTGCCCGTACTTGTGGATCGGCATGGAAGTGGCGCGCTGCAGATTGGGCTTGATCGCCATGATGCGGGGGCTCCTCGGGAGTGTCCTTAAGGACGGCCGACGGTCGCTTCGCGAGCAACACCGAACTCCGCGGGGAGGGGGTCGGCCTCGACTACAGGCCCTCGCCGCGGCAGCTAAGGAGAAGCAGCCCGTAACGCATGATGCTCCGCAGCCTAGCCGAGCCGCGCTGTGTGCGCGGGTGCGTATCAGTATGCGGGATCGCCGCCAGGTAACGGGTATGAGGTGATCAATACCTCTATTTCATTAATCATGGTTGCAGGTAGTGACAGCGGCATGACCCAGTGCCACATTGCCGCCATGACCGCCAACCCAGGCTTCGAGCCTGTCTTCTGCACCATCATTCCGCCCCACGTGCTCGACACTCTGGCCCAGAGTGACGACGCCACGCTCGCGGGTCCCGCCCGCCGCACCCTGGAACGGGACTCCATCGAGCGCACCCACCGCCGTCTGACCACGGTCATCGGCGCCCCGTCCGTCTCACTGCCCAAGGAAGCCGCGGAGAGCAAACCGCACCGCACGATCTACGACGCGAAGCACAAGACCGAGCTGCCGGGCCGCAAGATCCGCGGCGAGGGCGAGAAGCCCGGCAAGGACGCGACCGTCAACCGCGCGTACGCGGGCCTCGGCGCGACCTTCGAGCTGTTCCTGAAGACGTACCAGCGCAACTCCATCGACGGCAGCGGTCTGCCGCTGAACGCGACGGTCCACTACGGCGAGAAGTACGGGAACGCCTTCTGGAACGGCGAGCAGATGGTGTTCGGCGACGGTGACGGCGAGATCTTCCTCGACTTCACCATCCCGGTGGACGTCATCGGCCACGAGCTGACGCACGGCGTCGTGCAGTACACGGCGAACCTCACGTACTTCGGCCAGCCGGGCGCCCTGAACGAGTCCTTCGCGGACGTCTTCGGCTCGCTGATCAAGCAGTACACGCTCGGCCAGACCGCCGCCGAGGCCGACTGGCTGATCGGCGCCGGGCTGCTCGCGCCGCGCGTGACCGGCAAGGCGCTGCGCTCCATGAAGGCCCCGGGCACGGCGTACGACGACGACGTGCTCGGCAAGGACCCGCAGCCCGCCGACATGGACCACTACGTCCGCACCGGCCGCGACAACGGCGGCGTGCACATCAACTCCGGCATCCCCAACCACGCCTTCTACCTGCTGGCCGAGGCGCTCGGCGGCAACGCGTGGGAGCGGGCCGGGCAGATCTGGTACGCGGTCCTGACCGGCGGCGAGCTGGCCCAGGACGCGTCCTTCGCGGACTTCGCGAAGCTGACGGTGGCCGCGGCACGCGCCAAGTACGGCGAGGGCGAGGAGCACGGTGCCGTGGTGAAGGCGTGGTCCCAGGTCGGGGTGCCCACCAACTGACCTACCCACCGACCTCCCCATGGAGTAGACAGGACCCATGCGTATCCAGGTGAAGCGCACGGGAGGATTCGCGGGCATCGAGCGGCACGCCGAGGTCGAGACCTCGGGACTGCCCGATGCCCACGAGTGGCAGGCCCTGGCCGAAGAGGCCGTGGCAGAGGGCCGGAGCACGCCACCGATAGGGGTGCCGGACGGCTTCAGTTACCAGCTCACCGTGGACGGACACACGGTGTACTGCTCGGATCCCCGCCTGACCGAACCACAGCGCAAGCTGATCACGCGCGTCCTCAAAGAAGGCGCGTAAAAACTTGAACTGTGTTCACGTTTTCTGAGGTACGCCCATTGACTTCCCTGCTCGGCCGTACGGAAGATCGCGGCCATGGCAGCGAGCGATGCGCGCAAACCACTACCTCAGTTCCCCCGCGATTTCCTGTGGGGAGTGTCCACTTCGGCTCACCAGATCGAGGGCGCCGTCGAGGAACGCGGCCCCTCGGTCTGGGACGCGTTCACGGCGGTTCCGGGCCGGGTCAAGGACGGCACGACGGCCGCCGTCGCCTGCGACCACTACCACCGTTACCGCGAAGACGTCGCGCTCATACGCGAGTTGGGCGCGGACGCCTACCGCTTCTCGGTGTCATGGCCCCGCGTGCTGCCCAGCGGGGCCGACGAGGTGAGCGCCTCGGGCCTGGACTTCTACGACCGGCTTGTCGACGAGCTGTGCGCGGCGGGCGTCAGCCCCGTCCCCACGCTCTTCCACTGGGACACCCCCCTCTCCCTGGCCGACGAGGGCGGCTGGCTGCGGCGGGACACGGCCGAGCGTTTCGCCGAGTACGCGGCGGTGGTGGCCGGGCGCATCGGTGACCGCGCCAAGAAGTGGATCACCTTGAACGAACCCGCCGAGCACACCCTCCTCGGTCACGCGCTCGGCCAGCACGCGCCCGGACAGCAGCTCATGTTCGACGCGCTGCCGGTGGCGCACCACCAGCTCCTCGCCCACGGTCTGGCCGTACGGGCGCTGCGCGCGGCAGGCGTCACGGACATCGGCATCGCGAACTCGCACGGCCCCACCTGGCCCGCGTCGTCCTCGCCCGAGGACACACAGGCGGCGGACTTCTACGACGTACTCCTCAACCGCCTGTTCGCGGACCCGCTCATCCTGGGCCGATACCCGGACGGCATCGCGGAGTTGATGCCGGGCGGCGGCGACATCGAGGCTGATCTGAAGGTCATCGCCGAGCCGATCGACTGGTACGGCATCAACTTCTACCAGCCGACCAAGGTGGGCGCCCCGCTCCCGGCAACGGCAGCGGGAACAGGAACCACGGAGTTCTCCGGCCTCACGCTGCCGCCCGAACTCCCCTTCTCACCAAAGGAGATCGAAGGGCGCCCGGTGACGGACTTCGGCTGGCCGGTGGTCCCGGAGTCGCTGACCGAGCTGCTCACCGGCTTCCGCGACCGGTACGGCGACCGCCTGCCGCCGCTGGTGATCACCGAGAACGGCTGCTCGTACGAGGGCACCGACGACCAACGCCGGATCGACTACCTCGACGGCCATCTGCGGGCACTGCACCGGGCGTTGGAGGACGGAGTGGACGTACGCGGCTACTTCGTCTGGTCCCTGATGGACAACTTCGAGTGGGCGGAGGGCTACCGGCAGCGCTTCGGCCTCGTCCACGTCGACTACGCCACCCTGGAGCGCACCCCGAAGGCGTCGTACGCGTGGCTGCGCGAGGCGCTGCGGGCGCAACGGGCATGACGGCCGACGCGCTGCGCGAGCCGGTCGACCGGGTCGGCCGGGGCTGGACGGCATCCCTGTCGCTCGCCAACGGCGCGATCTGGGTGGGCTGGTACGGCCCGCTGCAGATCCTGCTCGCCGTGCAGGCGGAGGATCTCGCCCCGGCAGGCACCTCCAAGGAGACGGTCCTCGCGTGGGTCGCGGGTGCGGGGGCCGTGGTGTCCCTCGCCGCGAACCCGCTCTTCGGGGCGCTCTCGGACCGCACCGTGTCGCGCTTCGGGCGGCGTACGCCGTGGATCGTGGCGGGCGCGGCGGGCGGCGCGGCGGCGCTCCTGCTGCTCTCGGCCGCGGGCTCCGTGTGGTGGATGGCGGCGGGCTGGTGCCTGGTCCAGCTCACCCTGAACGCCGCGTTCGCCGCGGTCACGGCGGCCGTGCCGGACCGGGTGCCTCGGCTCCAGCGGGGTGCGGTGGGCGGCTGGCTGGGGGCGGCGCAGATCCTGGGCGTGGTCGTGGGGACGGGCCTCGCGACGGCTGCCGGGGGTGTGGGCGCGGGGTACGCGGCGTGCGCGGTGTTCACGCTGGCGGGCGTGCTGCCGTACGTCCTGCGCCACCGGGACCTGCGCCTGGCGCCGCGGGACAGGCCGCCGTTCGCGTGGCGGTCGTTCGCCCGCGCCTTCTGGCTGAGCCCGCGCCGCTACCCGGACCTGGGCTGGGCCTGGCTGACCCGCTTCCTGATCAACCTCAGCAACGCCCTGGTCCTGCTCTATCTCCTCTATTACCTACGGGACCGCCTGCACCACTCCGACCCGGACGAGGGCGTACTGATCCTCACCGCGGTGAACGGCGTGACGCTGCTCGCGACGGTGGTCGTGGGCGGCATCTGGTCGGACCGCGTGGGCCGCCGCAAGCCGTTCGTGCTCTGGTCCGGCGTCCTGATGGCGGTGGCTACGGCCCTGCTGTCCGGCTGGCAGACCTGGCCGGGGGCGATGGTCGCGGCGGCGGTGCTCGGCGTGGGCTTCGGCGTCTTCACGTCGGTGGACTTCGCCCTGATGACGGACGTCCTGCCGAAGGCCATGGACCGCGGCAAGGACATGGGCGTCATCAACATCGCCAACTCCCTGCCCCAGGTGGCGGCCCCCGCCCTCGCGGCCCCGCTCGTGACGCACTTGGGCGGCTACCGGGTGCTTTACCTGGTGGCGGCGGCGATCGGGCTCGCGGGGGCGCTGCTGGTGACGCGGATCAGGGGCGTGGAGTAAGCAGGGTGTCGGCTCTCAGAAGCCGAGCTTGCGGAGCTGCTTCGGGTCGCGCTGCCAGTCCTTGGCGACCTTCACGTGCAGGTCCAAGAAGACGGGCGTACCAAGGAGTGCCTCGATCTGCTGGCGGGACTTGATCCCGACCTCCTTGAGGCGCTTGCCCTTCGGGCCGATGATGATGCCCTTCTGGCTGGGGCGCTCGATGTAGACGTTCGCGTGGATGTCGAGCATCGGCTTGTCCGCGGGCCGGTCCTTGCGCGGCAGCATCTCCTCCACCACGACGGCGATGGAGTGCGGCAGCTCGTCCCGCACGCCTTCGAGCGCGGCCTCGCGGATCAGCTCGGCGACCATGACCTGCTCGGGCTCGTCCGTGAGGTCGCCCTCGGGGTAGAGCGGCGGGCTCTTCGGCAGCATCGGGACGATCAGGTCGGCGAGCAGCTGGACCTGCTTGTCGCCGACCGCCGAGACCGGCACGATCTGCGCCCACTCGAAGCCGAGCTCCTTGCCGAGCTGGTCGATGGCGATGAGCTGCTCGGCGAGCGTCTTGCTGTCGACGAGGTCCGTCTTCGTCACGACCGCGATCTTCGGCGTCTTCTTGATGCCGGCCAGTTCCTTGGCGATGAAGCGGTCACCGGGGCCGAGCTTCTCGTTCGCGGGCAGACAGAAGCCGATGACGTCGACCTCGGCCCACGTGGTCCGCACGACGTCGTTGAGCCGCTCGCCGAGCAGCGTGCGCGGCTTGTGGAGCCCGGGGGTGTCCACCAGGATCAGCTGGGCGTCGGGCCGGTGCACGATGCCGCGGACCGTGTGCCGTGTGGTCTGCGGCTGGTTCGCGGTGATCGCCACCTTCTGGCCGACCAGAGCATTCGTGAGGGTGGACTTGCCCGCGTTGGGGCGGCCCACGAAGCAGGCGAAGCCGGCGCGATGGGTGGCCTCGGACGGCTCGGATGACTCGGTACGAACGCTCATGGCGCCCATTCTCCCTGATCGCCGGAGGGCCGCAGCACCCCGAGGCGCTCCCGGACCCCTGATCGGGCACCGGCAGGCCGTTCGTGAGCGTCCGGAAACCCTCGCGCAACACGAAACACGGCGGAAACGCGCGGGTGCCCGTTCGGAAACGCGGGGCGGTGACGCTCTCCCTCTGCCCCCACCCGGAGGAGAGATTCCCCGTGCAGTCCCTGTACGCGTCCTACGCCCCCACCTTGGCCGCCGCCAAGGGGCCCGACACCGGCGACACCGCCTGGCTGCTGGCGGCCACCGCCCTGGTCCTCCTGATGACGCCGGGCCTCGCGCTCTTCTACGGCGGCATGGTCCGCACGAAGAGCGTCCTCAACATGCTCCTGATGTCCTTCGTCTCGATCGCCCTGGTCACGGTGGTGTGGCTGCTGGCCGGCTACTCGCTGGCATTCGGCGAGGACGCGTTCGGAGGGCTGATCGGAGGCCTCGACCATCTCGGCCTGGCGGGCATCGGCCCGCAGACCCTCACCGGGACGGTCCCCACCCTCCTCTTCACCACGTTCCAGCTGACCTTCGCGATCCTCACCACGGCCCTGATCAGCGGCGCGATCGCGGACCGCACGAAGTTCGCGGCCTGGCTGGTCTTCGTGCCGGTGTGGGCGCTGCTCGTATACGTTCCCGTGGCGCACTGGGTGTGGGGCCCGGACGGCTGGATCTCCTCGTCCCTCGGCGCGCTGGACTTCGCGGGCGGCCTGGTCGTCGAGATCGCCTCGGGCGCCTCCGGCCTCGCGCTCGTCCTGGTCATCGGCCCGCGCATCGGCTTCAAGAAGGACGCGATGCGTCCGCACAACCTGCCGATGGTGCTGATGGGCGCGGGCCTGCTCTGGTTCGGCTGGCTCGGCTTCAACGGCGGCTCGGCGCTCGGCGCGAACGGCCTCGCGGCGGCTTCCCTCCTGAACACCCTCCTGGCCGGATGCACGGGCCTGCTCGGCTGGCTCTTCGTGGAGCAGCGACGCGACGGCCACCCCACCACCTTCGGCGCGGCGTCGGGCGCGGTGGCGGGCCTGGTCGCCATCACCCCCGCCTGCGGGGTCGTCGGGGTGCTCGGCGCCGCGGTGGTCGGCCTCGCGGCCGGGGTGGTCTGCTCGTACGCCGTGGCGTGGAAGTTCCGCTTCGACTACGACGACTCGCTCGACGTGGTGGGCGTCCACCTGGTCGGCGGCGTGGTCGGCACGCTCCTGATCGGCCTGTTCGCGACGGCCACGATGACGGACGGCGCGGAGGGCCTCTTCTACGGGGGCGGGCTCGCCCAGTTGGGCAAGCAGACGGTGGCGGTGCTCGCGGTGGCGGCGTACACGTTCGCGGTGACGTACGGCATCGGCAAGGCGATCGACAAGGTCATGGGCTTCAGGGCGTCGGCGGAGGACGAGCAGACGGGCCTCGACCAGACGCACCACGCGGAGACGGCCTACGATCACGGCGTCCTGGTCAGCCCGATGAAGGGGAGCACCGTCCGATGAAGCTCATCACCGCGGTCATCAAGCCGTTCCGCCTGGACGAGGTGAAGACCGCGCTCCAGGAACTGGGCATCCAGGGCCTCACGGTCACGGAGGCGAGCGGTTACGGCCGCCAGCGGGGCCACACGGAGGTGTACCGGGGAGCGGAGTATCAGGTGGACCTGGTCCCGAAGGCCCGGATCGAGGTCGTGGTCGACGACGCGGACCTGGACCCGGCCATCGACGCGATCGTCCGCGCGGCGGCCACGGGCAAGATCGGCGACGGCAAGGTGTGGGCGGTCCCGGTGGAGACGGTGGTGCGGGTACGGACGGGGGAACGGGGTCCGGACGCGGTGTAGCCCCTGGGGCTCCGCCCCAGACGCCGCTCCTCAAACGCCGGACGGGCTGAAAATTCAGCCCGTCCGGCGTTTGAGGACAAGGCCCTCGCGCCGAGCGAGTTTTCGGGAAGGGGTGGGGTTGGGGAAAGACTCAGTTCGCCTCGGCCCGCACCCGGACCTCCCCATCAGCCCCCGCCAGGAACACCGGCGTCCCGGCCCCGCCAAGGTCCCGCACAGCGGAAAGGTCCTCGGCAGAAAGCTCCTCCGCAGAGGAGACGACCGCCGCCGCCTCAAGGGACTCCGCACCGGAGGCGACAGCCATCGCCACAGCGGTACGCAAGGCGGAAAGCGACAGCGAGGGAAGCGAAACCGTCCCGGCGACATACGTCCGCCCCGTCTCGTCCCGCACAGCGGCCCCCTCGGCCACCCCATTCCGCGCCCGCGCCGAACGAGCCAGCGTAACGATCTTCCGGTCCTCAGCGTCAAGCGCGTCAGGCGACGCAGCACTCTCGGTCATGATCCGAGCATACGGAGGCATACGGGGGACGCAGAACGGGGCCTCACCCGGCCACCGGATACATGGACCCCCGCCGCCCCTCCGGCGACGCCAGCCACTCCAGCTTCGCCGCGGTCTCCGCCTCCGGCAACGGCGTGTGCAGCACGATCGTGAGGTCGGGCCGCGCCGGCACCCGCAGGGCCGTCGACTCGACGTGCAGCGCCCCCACCAGCGGATGCGTGAGCTCCTTGTGCACCTGCCCCGCGGCCCGCACGTCCCGCCGCTCCCACAGCTCGGTGAACTCCTCGCCCGCCGTCTCCCGCAGCTCGGCGAGGACCGCCTGGAACCCCTCGTCGTCCGGCGCCTCCGAGCACGAGGCACGGAACTGCGCGACGACCGTCTCCGCGTTCGTCCGCCAACTCACGCTCCGGGAGCGGTAGATGGGGTCCGTGAAGAAGTCCACGATGCAGTTCTGGGTGATCTCGGGTCGCATCCCGAAGACCATCCCGGCGGCGTCGTTGTAGCGGACGCAGTTGTAGTAGCGGTCCATGATGTGTGCCGGGTAGGGCATCCACGTGTCGATGAGCCGCTGCAACCCCTCACACATGTCCCGGTCGGCCTGCTCGACCTCGGGCGCGGGCGGGTTCAGCCCGGCCAGCACATAGAGATGCCGCCGCTCGGTGCTCGACAGCTTCAGGACGCGTGCCACGGAGTCCAGGACCTGCGGCGACACCGAGATGTCGCGGCCCTGCTCGAGCCACTGGTACCAGGACGCGCCGACCCCGGCGAGCACGGCGACCTCCTCGCGGCGCAGCCCCGGCGTACGCCGCCGCGCGCCGCCGTCCGGCAGGCCGGCCTCCGCGGGGGTGATGCGGGCGCGCCGGCTCATCAGGAACTCGCGCAGTTCGCCGAGCCGCCGTGCCTTGGCCTCGTCCTGGGGCCGTACGGCCGCCGCCTCACTCGTCCCTGCCATCTGCCGGCTCCCCCCTGCCTGGTGTCACGACCACCAGCATAAGTTCCCGCTCCCCACGGGTATTCCGGACGCCCGAGGCTCTTGACCATGGCGATCGACACCACCACTCCCCCGTCCACGAAGGCCACGGCCCCGGCCGCACCCAAGCTCTCCTCACGCGACAGGCTCGTCCTCTTCGTGCTCTGCGCCGCCCAGTTCATGGTCGCGCTCGACTTCTCCGTGCTGAACGTGGCGCTGCCCGTGCTCGGCGCCGACCTGGGCATGAGCCAGTCCGCGCTGCAGTGGGCGGTGACCGCGTTCGCCCTTCCCTCCGGCGGCTTCCTGCTCCTCTTCGGCCGCACCGGCGACCTGTTCGGCCGCCGCAAGCTGTTCATCGGAGGCCTCGCGCTCTTCGGCCTCGCCTCGCTCCTCGCCACCTTCGCCTGGGACCCGGCGTCCTTCCTCGCCGGGCGCGCGCTGCAGGGCGTGGGCGCGGCGGCCATCGTGCCGACCGGCATGTCCCTGCTCACCACGACGTTCCCGGAAGGCCCGCAGCGTGACCGGGCGCTGGGGATATCGGGCACGCTGCTCTCGCTCGGCTTCACGATCGGCATGGTGCTCGGCGGCGTACTCACCGACACGCTCGGCTGGCGCTCCACGATGGGCCTGCTGACCCTCTTCGTGCTGATGGTGCTGCCCCTGGCGCCGGGCCTCCTGCCCGAGTCACGCACCCCGGACCGCCCCCGCCTCGACGTCCCCGGCGCGGTGACCGTCACCGGCGGCCTGCTCGCCCTGATCTACGCGCTCTCCACGGCCGCCGAGCGCGGCTTCGGCGGCGTGGACGTCATCGTCGCTCTCGTCGCGGGTGTGCTGCTGCTCGCCGCCTTCGGTCACGTCGAGTCGCGTGCCGCGTCCCCGCTCGTCTCGCTGCCGATGCTGCGGCGGCGGACGGTGGCGTGGGGCAACCTGGGCGGGCTCGTCACCTTCTCGATGATGTCGGCGGTGGTCTTCGTCCTCACCCTGTATCTCCAGGAGGTGCTGGAACTCTCCGCCTTCCGGACCGGCCTCGTCTTCGGCGTGCAGGGCGTGCTCTCGGTGGTCGCCGGGATCTACGCGCCCAAGGTCATCAGCCGCTTCGGGGCGCGCCGCACGCTCGTCGTCTCGCTGCTCGGCCAGGGCCTGTTCATCGCGGCGCTGCTCGGCGTCGACGAGGGCACCTGGTCGGTGTGGCTCGCCACGGCGGGCGTCTCGGTGGCGAGCATGTTCCACCTGGGCGCGATCATCTCGTACGGCGTGACCGTCACCTCGGGTGTCCCGGACGAGGAGCAGGGCCTGGCCACGGGTCTGGTGACGTCCACCCAGCAGGTGGGCATCACGGTGGGCATCCCGATCCTGGGCGTCCTGGCGACCACGAACACGGATCTCCTGGCGGGGACGCGCACGGTGCTCCTGGTCGACGCGGCGGTCCTGCTGGTGACGGCGGCCCTGGTGGCGACGGGGCTGCGGGTCCGGCGTACCGCCTAGGGCCGGTCGAGACGCAGGCGCTGTGCCTTCGGCAGACCGGCGACGACCAGGTCGTACGAGTCCTCGACGAGCTCTCGGACCATCGCGTCCGGGAGCTCGGCGTCCACCGTCACGGTGTTCCAGTGCCGCTTGTTCATGTGCCACCCCGGCACGATCTCCGGGTGGGCTTCCCGCAGCTGGACCGCCATGTCGGGCTCGCACTTCAGGTTCACGGTCAGCGGCTCGGCGTCCAGGAAACTGAGCGCGAACATCTTGCCCGCGACCTTGAACACCGAGATCTCGGGGCTGAACGGAAACTCCTCCACCGCGTCGTTGAACGACAGGCAGAACGTGCGCAGCTCCTGCGGTGTCACCCCGGGGTCTCCTTCTCCGCGCCCGCCGGCGCGAGCGGCTCCACGAGCACCGTCACGATCTTGTTCCGCCGCCCGGCCGCGGATTCCGCGGTGAGCCGCAGCTCACGGCCGTCCGGCAGCGGCACGAGCGCGGACGCGTCGGCGATCGGCACCCGGCCGAGCGCCTTGGCGAGCAGACCGCCGACCGTCTCGACGTCCTCGTCGTCGAACTCGTCGAGCCCGAAGAGCTCGCCGAGGTCGCCGATGTCGAGGCGCGCGGTGACGCGGTAGCAGCCGTCGTCGAGCTCCTCGACGGGCGGCAGCTCACGGTCGTACTCGTCGGTGATCTCGCCGACGATCTCTTCCAGGATGTCCTCGATGGTGACGATGCCCGCCGTGCCGCCGTACTCGTCGATGACGACGGCGACGTGGTTGCGCTCCTGCTGCATCTCGCGCAGGAGGTCACCCGCGTTCTTCGTGTCGGGCACGAACGTCGCCGGGCGCATGGCCGTCGAGACGAGGTCCGACTCGCTGTCGCGGTTGATGTGCGTCTTGCGGGCCAGGTCCTTGAGGTAGACCATGCCGACGACGTCGTCCTCGCTCTCGCCGGTCACCGGGATGCGCGAGAAACCGGACCGCAGCGCGAGCGTGAGCGCCTGGCGGATCGTCTTGAAGCGCTCGATGGCGACCAAGTCCGTCCGGGGCACCATGACTTCGCGCACGAGGGTGTCGCCGAGCTCGAAGACGGAGTGCACCATGCGGCGCTCGTCGTCCTCGATGAGGGATTCCTTCTCGGCGAGGTCGACCATCGCGCGCAGCTCGGCCTCGGAGGCGAACGGGCCGCGCCTGAAGCCCTTGCCGGGCGTGAGCGCGTTGCCGATGAGGATCAGGAGCGGCGGGATCGGCCCCATGATGCGGGCCAGCGGCAGCAGGACGTACGCGGCGGCCGTCGCGGTGTTGAGCGGGTGCTGGCGGCCGATGGTGCGCGGCGAGACGCCCACCGCCACGTACGACACGAGGACCATCAGCGCGATGGCGATGGCGAGCGCCTCCCAGGTCTCGGGGAATTCGTTCAGGCAGGCGTACGTCACCAGGGACGCGGCGGCCATCTCGCACGCCACTCGCACGAGCAGCGCCACGTTCAGGTAGCGGGTGGGGTCGGCGGCGACCTGTGCGAGCTTGGCGCTGCCGCGCCGCCCGGAGCGGACCGCCTCCTCCGCCCGGAAGCTGGAGGTGCGGGCGATGCCCGCCTCGGCGCAGGCAGCGAGCCAGGCGACGACGACCAGGGCGACGGCGCCCGCGATCAGCTGGAAGCTCATGGGCCTACGAGACCGTGGGCGCCGGAGAGGGGCCGGTCAGGCCGTTCTCGGCGCGCCAGCCGTCGACGATGGCCGCCTGGAGGCCGAACATCTCGGCCTTCTCGTCCGGCTCCTCGTGGTCGTACCCAAGGAGGTGCAGCACTCCATGGACGGTGAGGAGCTGGAGCTCCTCGTCCATGGAGTGCTCCGTGGGCGCTTCCTTGCCCTGCTTGGTGGCGACCTCGGGGCAGAGCACGATGTCGCCGAGGAGGCCCTGCGGGGGCTCCTCCTCGTCCTTGGCCGGCGGGCGCAGCTCATCCATGGGGAAGGACATGACGTCCGTCGGTCCCGGCAGGTCCATCCACTGGATGTGGAGCTGCTCCATGGCGTCCTCGTCCACGACGATCACCGAGAGCTCGGAGAGCGGGTGGATGCGCATCCGCGCGAGGGCGTAGCGGGCGATGTCGAGGATCGCCTGCTCGTCGACCTCGGTCCCGGATTCGTTGTTGACGTCGATCGACATGGTGCGGCTTCCGCTACTTCCCGTGTTTCTTGTTCTGCTGACTCTGCTGGCTGTCGTCGTACTTCTCGTACGCGTCGACGATACGGCCGACGAGCTTGTGCCGGACGACGTCGTGGGACGTGAGCCGCGAGAAGTGCACGTCGTCGATGCCCTCCAGGATGTCCTGGACCTGGCGCAGACCCGACTTCGTGCCGCCCGGCAGGTCGACCTGGGTGACGTCGCCCGTGATCACGATCTTCGACTCGAAGCCGAGGCGGGTGAGGAACATCTTCATCTGCTCGACGCTGGTGTTCTGTGCCTCGTCGAGAATGATGAAGGCGTCGTTCAGGGTGCGGCCTCGCATGTACGCCAGCGGCGCCACCTCGATGGTGCCCGCCGCCATCAGGCGCGGGATCGAGTCCGGGTCGAGCATGTCGTGCAGCGCGTCGTACAACGGCCGCAGATACGGGTCGATCTTTTCGTAGAGCGTGCCCGGCAGGAAGCCGAGCCGCTCGCCGGCCTCGACGGCGGGGCGGGTCAGGATGATGCGGTTGACCTGCTTGGCCTGGAGGGCCTGCACGGCCTTGGCCATGGCGAGGTAGGTCTTGCCGGTGCCCGCGGGGCCGATGCCGAAGACGATGGTGTTCTTGTCGATGGCGTCGACGTAACGCTTCTGGTTGAGCGTCTTGGGGCGGATCGTGCGGCCGCGGGACGAGAGGATGTTCTGCGTGAGGACCTCGGCCGGGGTCTCCTGGCCGTCGCCCTCTCCTGCCTCGTCCGCCCTGAGCATGGCGATCGAGCGTTCCACTGCGTCCTCCGTCATCGGCTGACCGGTGCGGAGCACCAGCATCATCTCGTCGAAAAGGCGCTGGATGAGGGTGACTTCACGGGCGTCACCGACAGCGCTGATCTCGTTTCCCCGGACATGGATGTCGGCCGCCGGGAAGGCCTTCTCGATCACGCGCAACAGGGCGTCTCCGGAGCCGAGCACCGTCACCATCGGGTGGTTGGCCGGGACGGTGAAGTGTGCTCGCGACTGGCCCTGGGCAGGGGTACGAGCTGTGGGTGTCTGAGTCATGGGCCGGCACTTAGGCCTGCTCATCCTCCTCATGCGGGGCTTGGTGGCCGCTCGACAGCCTTGCACTGCCAAGAATACGACGCACCACTGTCACCGCCGTAGGGCTTTTCCACTCCGGTCACGCACGACTGTGCGATTTCGGGCGGTGGCTACGCCGACCGGAACCCGATCGTGGGCACCGCGCGCCGCAGCGGCCACGGACGCGTGGCCTCCGGAAGCAGACCCTCCAGGAACCCGTAGCGGCGCAGCGCCACGGGGTCCTGGTCGTCGACCTCCCGCACGGTCCGCCACCACGTGGCGACCTCCGCCCAGCCCGGCGCCGACAGGGAGCCGCCGAACTCCTGGACCGAGAGCGCCGCCGTGAGCCCCGCGAAGGCCAGCCGGTCCGCGAGGGGCCACCCGGCGAGGGTGCCGGTCACGAAGCCCGCCACGAAGACATCACCGGCCCCGGTGGGATCGAGCGCCTCGACCGCGATGGCCGGAACCTCGGCGGTCTCGCCGGTCCGCCCGTCCACCGCGTACGCCCCTTCGGCACCCAGCGTCACCACGGCGAGCGGCACGTGTTCGGTCAGCGCGCGGGCGGCGGCCCGGGGGCACTGGGTGCGCGTGTACCGCATGGCCTCCTCCGCGTTCGGCAGGAACGCCTCGCAGTGCCGCAGGTCCGGGAGCCCCGCGAGGTCCCAGCGCCCGGTGTCGTCCCACCCGACGTCGGCGAAGATCCGCGTGCCCGTGCGCGCGGCCTCGGCGATCCATGGCGCGCGCGTGCCGGGGGTCAGGGAGGCGACCGCGGCACGCGCGCGTGGCGGGCAGGTGGGGGCGCCGCCGTCCGGGGACCCGGCGTCGGGCGGCGGCTCGTGCCCGTGGCTGACCATGGTCCGCTCGCCCTCGTAGGCCATGGAGACGGTCACCGGCGAGTGCCAGCCGGGCACGGTGCGTGACGTGGTGAGGTCGATTCCCTCGCCCTGTTCGAGGGCGTCCCAGCAGTACTCGCCGTAGTGGTCGTCCCCGAACGCCGCGGCGAGGGACGTGCGCAGACCGAGCCGGGCGAGGGCGGTCGCCATGTTGGCGACGCCGCCGGGGCTCGACCCCATGCCGCGCGCCCAGGACTCGGTGCCGCGCACGGGCGCGGAGTCGAGCCCGGTGAAGATGATGTCGAGGAAGACCGTGCCGGTGAGGAAGACGTCGCAGGGCGGATCGCCTGCTCTGCGGGCTCCCTTGAGCGGGTCGATGCTGGGTTTGAGAGGTACGACCATGCAGGCAACGTAACGGATTCAGGCCACCGGGGGCCGGACGCCGAGCTCCGCCTCGATGAGATCAGCCGCCCGCGCCGTGCCGCCCTCGGCCCGCACCTCCGCCTTGAGGCGGGCGGCCCGGGCCGCGACATCGGGGTCGGAGGTCAGGTCGAGCAGCGCGCCGCGCAGCGCGTCCGGCGTCGCGTCGGCCGTGTCGATCCGCCGCGCGACGCCCAGCTCCACGAGCCGGTCCGCGTTGAGCGGCTGCTCGGCCCCCTGCGGCACGGCGATCATCGGCACTCCGCTGTGCAGACCCTCGCTGCTGCTGCCCATGCCCGCGTGCGTGACGAACGCGTCGGCCTGCTCCAGGATCGCCAACTGCGGCACCCACGAGCGCACTTCCACGTTCCCCGGCACCTCGCCGAGATCGGCGGGGTCCACGTGCTTGCCGATCTGCAGCACCACGTGCCATCCGGCGAGGCCGCCGAACGCCTCCACGCAGCGCCGGTAGAACTCGGGCTGCTGCGTGTAGGCGGAGCCCAGCGACACGAGCAGCACCTTCTCGGCGCCCTCGGGCCGCTGCCAGCCGCCCTGCGCCGAGCGGTCGCCGAAGCACGGCCCGACGAACGCGACCCGCTTCGGGTCGACCCGGTCGGCGAAGAGCTGCATGGCACGGGGGATCGTGGCCACCGCGCGGTCCGGCGTCCCCGAGAAGGCGTCGACGTCCAGGGTCGTGGCCCCGCACCCCGCGAGCCACTCCCCGAACCGCGCCTGGAGTTCGGCGGCCCCGGGGAGCTGCTTCAACTGGGCCCCGACCTCCTCCTGGTAGCCGTCCCAGGACACGAAGGTGGGCGACAGCTGCACGAACGGCCGTCCCTGCGCCTCGGCGAGGGCGCGGGCGACGTACGCGCCGATGTCGTACAGATACAGGTCGGCGGGATCGTCGTCGTAGAACGCGCGCAACTGCGGGAGCACGGACATCGCGTCGTCGAGGAACAGACCGCTGGCGGCGATCGGGTCCTCGGGCCAGACGTTGTCCTTGAACGGCAGCTTCGAGGTGCACGGGACGAGTTCGGCGCCCGTGGGCTCGATCAGCTCACGGGTCGCCGGGTCGTTCGCGTACGTCACCCGGTGTCCGCGCGCCACGAGTTCGCGGATGATCTCCAGGCTGGGCAGCACGTGGCTGACCATCGGGACACCGACCATGGCGATATGGGCGGGGCGACGGGGGCTTCGAGGATGCATGGGCGAACCGTAGGCCCGTCCTCCGCGATCAGTCGAAGGAATATTCCGCGACCTCGGCGAGGTACCGCGCCCGCAGCGCCTCGTCCTCGGCACTGCCGTCGAGGAAGGACGCCTCGAAGGAGTTGCGGGCGAGCTCCCGCAGCCGTTCCTGGTCGAGCGCGAGGGCTTCGCGTACGGCGTGGAAGGTGTCGTCGACATAGCCCCCGAAGTACGCGGGGTCGTCGGAGTTGACCGTGCACAGCAGCCCGGCGTCCATCATCCGCGCCAGGGGATGCTTTTCGAGTACGTCGATGGCGCGCAGCCGGACGTTGGACAGCGGGCACAGGGTGAGCGGCGTCCGCTCGCGCACGAGGCGTTCGACCAGCTCCGGGTCCTCCATGCAGCGCAGCCCGTGGTCGATGCGCTCGACGCCCAGGACGTCCAGGGCCTCCGTGATGTACGCCGGCGGGCCCTCCTCGCCCGCGTGCGCGACCCGGCGCAGGCCGAGCGCGGCCGCAGCCTCGTACACCTCGCGGAACTTGGCGGGCGGGTGCCCGACCTCGGCCGAGTCGAGCCCGACACCGATGATGCTGTGCAGATGGGGCTTGGCCGCCTCCAGCGTCTCCAGGGCGGATGCGGCGGACTCGTCGCGCAGGAAGCACATGATGAGCTTGGTCGAGATCCCGTGCCGCTCGACACTGCGGTCGAGGGCGCGCCCGAGCCCTTCGATCACGGTGCCGATGGAGACGCCGCGCGCCATGTGCGCCTGCGGGTCGAAGAAGATCTCCGCGTGCCGCACTCCCTGTTGGGCCGCTCGCGCCAGATAGGCGTCGGCGAGCTCCTCGAAGTCCGCCTCGGTCCGCAGGACGGCCATCAAGCCGTAGTACAGGTCGAGGAAGGACTGCAGATCATCGAAGAGATAGGCCTTGCGGAGCTCTTCGGTGTCCGCGTACGGGAGCGTGACGCCGTTGCGGGCGGCGAGGGCGAAAGCGAGCTCGGGTTCGAGCGTCCCCTCGATGTGGAGGTGGAGTTCGGCTTTGGGAAGGGGCATGGCGGCGGCTCACTCAGGTGGTTCGTTTGGGCAGAGGTACACGCAGCAGGTCTTTGGCGACGGTGAGTTCACCGTCGAATCCCGCGCCCCGGGCCTGCTGCTCGAAAACGCCGGGGTCGGGGTAGCGCTGACTGAAATGGGTCAGCACGAGGTGCCGGACGCCGCCGTCCACGGCGACCCGGGCCGCCTGCCCCACGGTCAAGTGGCCGTGATCGCGGGCGAGTTGTTCGTCCTCGTCCAGGAAGGTGGACTCGATGACGAGCATGTCGCAGCCCTCGGCGAGCGCGTGGACGCCGTCGCAGAGGCGGGTGTCCATCACGAAGGCGAACTTCTGCCCCCGCCGCACCGCGCTCACCTCGTCGAGCGCGACACCCCGCAGCGAGCCTTCCCGCTGGAGGCGGCCCACGTCGGGTCCCGCGATGCCGCGCGCGGCGAGCAGCTCCGGGAGTATCCGCCGGCCGTCGGGCTCGGTGACGCGGTAGCCGAAGGACTCGACGGGGTGCGAGAGCTTGACGGCGTCGAGCGCGAAGGAGGGGGCGACGGCCAGGGGCCCGTCGTCCGACACGGGCTCCTGGACTAGGGCGACGGTCTCGCGGTAGGCGGTGGCGTACCGGAGCCGGTCGAAGAAGTGCTGCCCTGAGCGCGGGTAGTGCACGGTCACGTCGTGCGGGACGCGGTCCAGGTTGATGCGCTGGATGACCCCGGGCAGGCCCAGCGAATGATCGCCGTGGAAGTGCGTGACGCAGATCCGGTGCAGGTCGTGCGCGGCGACCCCGGCACGCAGCATCTGGCGCTGCGTGCCCTCGCCGGGGTCGAAGAGGATGCCCTGCCCGTCCCAGAGCAGGACGTACCCGTTGTGGTTGCGGTGCCGGGTGGGGACCTGGCTCGCGGTGCCGAGGATCACCAGTTCACGTACGGACAAGGGGGCTTATCCCGGAGGCCACTGCAGGCCGCGTCCGCCGAGGACGTGGGCGTGCGCGTGGAAGACGGTCTGGCCCGCGCCGGTGCCGGTGTTGAAGACGATGCGGTAGCTCTCCGCCTTCTCCTCGGCGGCGACCTCGGCGGCCTCGCGCAGGACGTCGGCGGCGATGGTGGGCTCGGCGGCGGCGAGGGCGGCGGCGTCCGGGTAGTGCGCCTTGGGGATGATCAGTACGTGGGTGGGGGCCTGCGGGTTGATGTCGCGGAAGGCGACGGTCGTGTCCGTCTCCCTGACGAGGGTCGCGGGCACGTCCCCCGCGACGATCTTGCAGAACAGGCAGTCGGCCTGCGGTTCTCCCGCCATGCGGAGCCTCCGGTCCTCGCTTCTCATTGGTCCCTGCGCATGCTATCCGGGCTGCGCCCCTGCCTGGCCCCCTCCCTCAGCCCTCGGCGGCCCCGCCCCTGCCGAACATGCCTCCCCGCTCACCCGCCCGATTGCCCCGCGCACCTCAGACCCCCGGCAGCTCCGGTGCCGTCTTGGGGGGTGTTGTCTCCAGGGAGGCCAGGGCCAGGCGGATCGCCTCGTCCAGTTGTGGGTCCCGGCCCGCGGCGTAGTCCTCCGGGGTCACCACCACCTCCACGTCCGGGTCGACCCCGTAGTTCTCGACGCCCCAGCCGTAGCCCTCCAGCCAGAACGCGTACTTCGGCTGGGTCACCAGCGTGCCGTCCACCAGGCGGTACCGGCTGTCGATGCCGATGACGCCGCCCCACGTCCGCGTCCCCACCACGGGCCCGATCCCCAGCGCCTTGATCGCCGCGTTCACGATGTCCCCGTCGGAGCCGGAGAATTCGTTGGCGACGGCGACGACGGGCCCGCGCGGCGCGTCCGCCGGATAGCTGGAGGGCCGCAGGCCCCGCGGCAGGTCCCAGCCCACGATCTTGCGGGCCAGCTTCTCCACCACCAGCTGGGAGGTGTGCCCGCCGCGGTTCTCCCGTACGTCCACCACGAGACCGTCCCGCGCCACCTCCATCCGCAGGTCACGGTGGATCTGCGCCCAGCCGGGCGCCTGCATGTCCGGCACGTGGAGGTATCCGAGCCGCCCGCCCGACCGCTCGTGGACGTACGCACGCCGGTCGACGACCCAGGCGTGGTACCGCAGCGGCTCCTCGTCGTCGACGGGGATCACCACCGCGTGCCGCGGGTCGCCCCCGCCCGCGGGCGACACCGTCAGCTCCACCGGCTTCCCCGCCGTGCCCATCAGGAGCGGCCCGGGGCCCACCACCGGATCGACCGGCCGCCCCGCGACGGCCAGCAGGGCGTCCCCGGCGCGTACCGCGACCCCGGGCGCGGCGAGCGGCGACCGGGCGGAGGGGTCAGAGGTCTCGGAGGGCAGGATGCGGTCGATGCGCCACACCCCGTCCGCGCCCCGCGAGACATCCGCGCCGAGCAGCCCCTGACGTACCGCCGCGCTCCCCCGGGTCCCGCCTCCCACGACGTAGGCGTGCGAGGTGCCGAGCTCCCCCGCGACCTCCCACAGCAGGTCCACGAGGTCGTCGTGCGTGGCCACCCGTCCGAGCACCGGGCGGTACCGGTCGAGCACGCCGTCCCAGTCGATCCCGCCCAGGTCGGGCCGCCAGAAGTTGTCCCGCATGAGGCGCCCGGCCTCGTCGTACATCTGGCGCCACTCGGCGGCGGGGTCGACGGTCTGCCGGACCCGGGTGAGGTCGACGGTGATGTTCGAGTCGGAGCTCTCGTCGCCGGAGGCGCGCCGGTCGCTCGGCACGACCTTCAGCTTCCCGTCGGCCCAGAGCAGCACCCGCTTGCCGTCCCCGCTGACGGCGAAGTGGTCGGCGTCCAGGGCGAGTTCCTCGATGCGCTGCTGCACGAGGTCGTAGCGTTCGAGCTCGGTCTGCGGGTCGGGGTCGGACGGGGTGGCCCTGGACGCGCCGAGCACGCCCCGCACGGGGTGCCGCAGCCACAGGACGCCGTCCTTGGCGGCCCGCAGCGTCGAGTACCGGGCGGCCTCGACCGGGAACGGCACGATGCGGTCGGCGAGACCGTCGAGGTCGATGCGGGTGACGGGCGAGCCCTCGCTGTCCGGGGTCTCGTCCTTGTCGGGCGCCTCGAAGGGCCGCCCGTGCCGCTGCGGCCCGAAGGGCGAGGGCGTGGTGGCGGCCAGCGTGATGAGGTGGGGCCGCGATCCGCCGACGAAGGCGAGGTCGAAGACGTGCTCGTCGTAGACGGGGTCGAAGGCCCGCGCGGACAGGAACGCCAGATGCTTCCCGTCGAGGGTGAACGCGGGCGCGTAGTCGCGGAACCGCAGCGGCGTCGCCTCGGACACCGAGAGATCCGCCGTGTTCGCCAACTTCAGCTGCCGCAGCGGACTCGGCCCCGGATGCGACCACGCGAGCCACGCCGAGTCCGGCGAGAAGACGAGCCCGGTGGCGTCCCCGTGCTCCCCGCGGTCGACCTCCCGCACCTCACCGCTCTCCCGCTCGACGAGGAGCACCCGGCCGTCGTGCGAGGCGACGGCGGCCCGGCTGCCGTCGGGCGCCACGGCGAGCGCGAGCACCCGGCCGAGCTGCCCGGCGGCGATCCTGCGCGGGGTGGCACCGGGCGCGAGGCCGGTGGCCGGTGCGAACTGGAGCGCGTCGTCGCCCTCCGCGTCCGTCACCCAGACGACGTGTTCCTCGCCGTCGACACGGAACGTGCGCGGCAGCCGTGCGCGCACCCCGTGCTCGGCGGCCAGCGCGCGGGCGGGCCCCTCGCGGTGCGTCACCCAGTGCACGCCGCCGCGCACGGAGACCGCGCTGCCGCGTCCGGTGTGGTCGGGAGCGGCGGCGCCGAACCAGCGTGCCGCGCTGACGGGGTGCGGCTGGAGGTCGGTGCGCTGGCCGCCGAGGCGGATGTCGAGGCGGCGGGGCGCGGCGTCCACCAGGTCGTCAAGGAGCCAGAGTTCGCCCGCGCTCGCGTACACGACACGGGCGCCGTCGGTCGCCGCGTGCCGGGCGTAGAAGCCCTCGACACCCGTGTGCCGCCGAAGATCGGAGCCGTCGGGCAGCGAGGAGTAGACGGCGCCGACACCTTCGTGGTCGGAGAGGAAGGCGATCCGCTCGCCCACCCACAGCGGGTACTCGATGTTCCCGCCGAGCTCTTCATGGAGGCGTACGAAGCGGTCGTCGTCACCCGCGCCGCCACGCCGGATCCAGAGCTTGCCCGCGGTGCCGCCGCGGTAGCGCTTCCACCAGGCGGCCTCGCGCCCCATCGGCGCGGAGAGCAGCAGGACTTGGCCGTCCCGTGGGCCGTACGCGACATCTCCCACGAGTCCGTACGGCAGCGTGTCCGCGGGCCCGCCGTCCAGCGGGACGGCCCGCGCCCAGCTGCGGCGCAGGGAGGCCTGGCCCGCCGTGCTGACCGCGAGGACCCGCCCGTCCGGGGTCCAGCCGCGCACCGAGGTGCGTGAACTGCCCCAGTAGGTCAGGCGCTCGGACGGGCCCCCGTCGACCGGGGCGACATGCACCTCGGGGGAGCCGTCACGCGTGGAGGTCCAGGCGACGGTCGTCCCGTCCGGGGAGACGCGGGGGTGGTTCACCGGCGTGTTGTCGGCGCTGACGCGCCACGCCCGGCCGCCGTCGAGGGGCGCGACCCAGACGTCGTCCTCGGCGGTGAAGGCGACCAACTCGCCGTGCAGATGGGGGAACCGGAGATACGCAGAGTGCCCAGTCAGTGTCACACAGCCAGCCTAGGCAGCGTGGGCGGAGCCGGACAGGGTTTTGGATCACTTGCCCCTGATGCAGGAGCAGCTCGGATGGGGCGTGACGGTCACCGTGACGGTCGCGGCGGGCGGCTGGTCGGGCTCATCCGGCTGGTCCGGCTGGTCCGGTTCCTCCGGCTGCTCGGGTTCGTCGCCGCCGGAGCAGTCGCCGAGCACGTCCACCCGGAACCACTCCTTGCCGTCTACCTTGGCGGTGAGGTTGCCGCGTACGCAGTGCCCGTCGACGACGGACCACACAGAACCCTTGACGGTGATGTCGCTGGTGTCGTCGGAACCCTTGCCGGTCTTGGCCTGGCCCTGGCAGTCGACGGTGGCGACGGCGTCCCGGTCCGGGGAGCCGCTGGAGGGTGTGACCCGGGACTTGTAGCGGGCGGTACAGCTGATCCAGAGCACGTCGAGATGCTGCCGCTCCAGCTCCTTGGTCGCCATCTCGTCCGTGGTGATCGCGATGGCGGCGGTGTTCATGCCGCCGTCGACCGGATCACACGCGGCGGCCCCGATCACCGCCGCACCCGCGAACCCGACGGCGTACAGCACCCGCCGACGCCGTCCGCGAACCTCCACCGAACGATCACGTAAGCGCCTCAATGCCCCCATAGGCGGCAGAATGCCACCACGAGCCGCCTGACGATAGTCCCCTTTGCGTCCAAAAACTCCGGCGGGGCACCGAGCGGTTCGGTGGCTTCAGGCGCGCAGCAGCAGCCACTCCTGCAGTTCCACCAAGTTCCCCTCCGGGTCCTTGAGATGGGCGACCCGCATGCGGTCGGTCAGGGGGGCGGGGCCCTGGGCGATGACACCGCCGCGCTCGGCGATCCGGCCGCAGTACGCGTCGAGGTCGTCGACCCGCAGCACGACCAGGGAACGGTGGCCGGTCGCCGACTCCTCCAGCTCGTCGAGGAGCCGGGCCATCATCGAGCGGTCCTGGAGCGCGATCCCCGCGGAACCGACCGCCGGGCTGAACTTCTCGTACGGCCCGTTCACCGCCCCCGACTGCGGCTTGAGGCCGAGGATGTCGGCGTAGAAGCGGTAGCAGGCACTGAAGTCCGATACGAGCAGCCGTACTTGGGCCAGTTCCACGGCATCTCCCTCACCCGGCGCGGGAGTTCAGGACCAGCGGCCCGTGCGCCCCAGGAGCAGTGCGGCCGCCGCCGTCCCCGCGGTCGACGTACGCAACACGCTACGCCCCAGGCGGTACGGCTTCGCCCCCGCGTCCGCGAAGGCCGCGAGCTCGTCCGGTGACACACCGCCCTCGGGGCCGACCACCAGGACGATGTGCCCGGCCGCCGGGAGTTCGGCCGTGGCCAGCGGTTCGCTGCCCTCCTCGTGCAGGACCGCGGCGAGGTCGGCGGAGGCGAGCAGCGCCGCCACCTGCTTGGTCGACATGGCGTCCGCCACCTCTGGGAAGCGCACCCGGCGCGACTGCTTGCCCGCCTCACGCGCCGTGGCACGCCACTTGCCGAGCGCCTTGAGCCCGCGCTCGCCCTTCCACTGCGTGATGCAGCGCGACGCGGACCAGGGCACGATCGCGTCGACGCCGGTCTCCGTCATGGTCTCGACGGCGAGTTCTCCGCGGTCGCCCTTGGGCAGGGCCTGTACGACGGTGATGCGGGGCTCCTGCGGCGCCTCTTCCCGCACGGAGTTCATCCGCAGGATCAGCCGGTCCTTGCCCTCGGTGTCCTCGACCACGCAGTCGGCCCAGCGCCCGGCCCCGTCGGTCAGGACGACGTCCTCACCGGCGTGCAGCCGCTTCACGGAGACGGCGTGGCGCCCTTCGGGACCATCGAGCACGAAGCGTCGGTTCTCAGAGGATTCAGAGGCCTCAGAGGCCTCAGAGGTCCCGAAGGTCTCGACGACGAAGACGGGCGCGGTCACGCCTGGCTCCCCTGCTGGCTCCCCGGCTGGGTTCCCTGCTGCCCACCGGCCGCCAACGCGGCCTTCGACTCGGCCAGTTCGGCCGCGAGGACCTCCACGAGCTGCCCGGCGGGAAGCTCCCGCGCCATACGGTGGCCCTGCCCCGCCCACAGGGCCATGCCCTGCGCGTCACCGGCCTTGGCCGCGGCCTTGCGCAGACCGCTGGTGAGGTGGTGGACCTGGGGGTAGGCGGCGGGGGCGTAGGGACCGTGCTCCCGCATGAAGCGGTTGACCAGGCCGCGCGCGGGGCGTCCCGAGAAGGCGCGGGTCAGTTCGGTCCGGGTGAACAGCGGGTTGGTCATGGCCTGCTTGTGCAGGGGGTTCGCGCCCGACTCGGGGCAGACCAGGAAGGCCGTGCCGAGCTGCGCGGCGTCCGCGCCGGCCGCGAGCACCGCGGCGATCTGCGAGCCGCGCATCAGACCGCCGGCCGCGACGACCGGGATCTGCACGGTGTCGCGCACCTGCGCGATGAGCGAGAGGAGGCCGAGCCCGGCGCCGTCCGTCTCGGGGTTGTCGCGGTGCGTGCCCTGGTGGCCGCCCGCCTCGATGCCCTGTACGCACACGGCGTCGGCGCCCGACCACTGGGCGGTCTGCGCCTCTTCGGGCGAGGTGACGGTGGCGACGGTGATGGTGCCGACCCGGGCGAACGCGTCGAAGACGTCGCGGGTGGGGCAGCCGAAGGTGAACGACACCAGCGGCACCGGGTCCTCGACGAGGATCGCCAGCTTGGCGTCGTAGCCGTCGTCGCGACCGCTGTCCGGGTCGCCGAGCTGCGTCTCGTACCAGGCGGCCTCACCGGCGAGCTGGTTGCGGTAGACGTCGACGGCGGCGGCATCGGCGTACTCGGGCTGCGGCATGAACAGGTTCACGCCGAAGGGCCGGCCCGTGAGCCCCCGCAGCTGTTTGATCTCCTGGTACATCCCGTCGGCGGTTTTGTATCCGGCGGCGAGAAAACCGAGCCCCCCGGCCTCGGAGACGGCCGCGGCGAGCTGGGGGCACGAGGCGCCACCCGCCATGGGGGCCTGCACGATCGGGAGGCGGCAGAGATCGGTCAGTGCGGTGGGCATGAACGCATCGTGCCACTTCCTGGCCGGGGCGCCGAATCGCGGACCTTTCCCACCCACCCACCCGTCACCCGGCATGATCAGAAGCGCCCCGTAAGGGGCGCGGGGCTGCGACACAAGCGGCTCCGCCGCGGGGCGCGAGCAACCAGGGACGCCCCCATAAGGGGCGCGGGGAACTGCGCGAGCAACCCAAGACAGCCCGCGGACGGCAGATGGCAAAGCGCCCCCGGCGCGGCGTGAACCGCAGCCGGGGGCACCCGAAAAGCACTGCTCAAGGCGCTACCGCCCGTTGAACGCATCCTTCAGACGCGAGAACAGCCCCTGCTGCCCCGGCTGGAACTGCCCCGTGGGCCTCTCCTCGCCGCGCAGCTGCGCAAGCTCCCGCAGGACCCGCTCCTGCTCCGCGTCCAGCTTGCTCGGCGTGAGGACCTCGACGTGCACGATGAGGTCACCGCGACCGCCGCCCCGCAGGTGCGTGACGCCCCTGCCGTGCAGCGGCACCGACTGGCCGGACTGCGTGCCGGGCCGGATGTCGACCTCCTCCAGGCCGTCCAGCGTCTCCAGGGGCACCTTCGTACCCAGAGCCGCGGCCGTCATGGGGATGGTGACCGTGCAGTGCAGATCGTCCCCACGCCGCTGGAACACGGCGTGCGGCAGCTCGTGGATCTCCACGTACAGGTCGCCGGCGGGGCCGCCGCCGGGGCCGACCTCGCCCTCGCCCGCGAGCTGGATCCGCGTGCCGTTGTCGACACCGGCGGGGATCTTCACGGTGAGCGTCCGCCGCGACCGGATGCGGCCGTCGCCGGCGCACTCCGGGCAGGGGGTGGGCACGACCGTGCCGAAGCCCTGACACTGCGGGCACGGCCGCGACGTCATGACCTGGCCGAGGAAGGACCGCGTGACCTGCGACACCTCGCCGCGACCGCGGCACATGTCACACGTCTGCGCGGACGTCCCCGGCGCGGCACCTTCGCCGCTGCAGGTCGTACAGACGACCGCCGTGTCGACCTGTATGTCCTTGGTGGTCCCGAAGGCCGCCTCGTCCAGGTCGATCTCGAGCCGGATCATGGCGTCCTGGCCGCGGCGCGTGCGCGACCGGGGGCCGCGCTGCGACGCCGTCCCGAAGAACGCGTCCATGATGTCCGAGAAGTTGCCGAAGCCACCGGCCCCGAAACCGCCCGCACCACCGCCGCCGCCCGCCTGGGACAGCGGGTCGCCGCCGAGGTCGTAGACCTGCTTCTTCTGCGGGTCCGACAACACCTCGTACGCGGCGTTGATCTCCTTGAAGCGCTCCTGAGTCTTCGGATCCGGATTGACGTCCGGGTGAAGCTCTCGCGCAAGCCTCCGGAAGGCCTTCTTGATCTCGTCCTGGGAAGCGTCGCGGCGCACGCCTAGTACGGCGTAGTAGTCCGTGGCCACTTACGACTCCGCCAGGATCTGTCCGACGTAACGTGCCACTGCGCGTACTGCTCCCATCGTTCCCGGATAGTCCATGCGGGTCGGGCCGACCACGCCGAGTTTGGCTACTGCCTCGCTGCCCGAACCGTAGCCGACGGAGACCACGGACGTAGAGCTGAGTCCCTCATGGGCGTTCTCGTGACCGATCCGTACGGTCATGCCCGAATCCGTGGCCTCGCCAAGCAACTTGAGCAGGACGACCTGCTCCTCAAGAGCCTCCAGGACGGGCCTGATGGTGAGGGGAAAGTCATGTCCGAAGCGGGTGAGATTGGCCGTTCCGCCGATCATCAGCCGCTCCTCGGTCTCCTCGACAAGAGTTTCGAGGAGTGTCGAGAGCACCGTCGCCACCGTGCCGCGGTCCTCCGCGTCGAAGGACTCCGTCATGTCCTGCACCAGCTGCGGCACGTCCGCGAAGCGCCGGCCCGCGACCCTGCTGTTGAGCCGCGCCCGCAGGTCCGCGAGCGAGGTCTCGCCGAACGGGGCGGGACAGTCGATCATGCGCTGCTCGACCCGGCCCGTGTCCGTGATCAGTACGAGCATCAGCCGGGCGGGAGCCAGCGAGAGCAGCTCCACGTGCCGCACCGTCGACCGCGTGAGGGACGGATACTGCACGACCGCGACCTGCCGGGTCAGCTGCGCGAGCAGCCGCACCGTGCGCGCCACGACGTCGTCGAGGTCGACGGCGCCGTCGAGGAAGTTCTGGATGGCCCTGCGCTCCGGGGCCGCCATCGGCTTGACGCCCGCGAGCCGGTCGACGAAGAGGCGGTACCCCTTGTCGGTCGGGATACGGCCCGCGCTCGTGTGAGGCTGGGCGATGAACCCTTCCTCCTCCAGCGCGGCCATGTCGTTGCGGACGGTGGCCGGGGAGACCCCGAGGCTGTGCCGCTCGGTGAGCGCCTTGGAGCCCACCGGCTCCTCGGTGCCGACGTAGTCATGGACGATGGCACGCAGCACCTCGAGCCTGCGTTCACTGAGCATCCGCGCAACACCTCCACCTTTTCACCCTGGGACCCGTCTGCCCCGCGGCCTTGCCTGGCACTCCCCGCAGGTGAGTGCCAGCCTGCACCGCGCCCAGTGTACGGCTGCGAGGTACGGGCCCGGCAAGGGCCGGACCCCATGTCGGTCCGACGGCCGGGGTGACGGCTGCCAAGCCGCCCGCGCGGGGCTAGCGTCGGCTGCATGGACGTGGCACTGGCTTGGGACGAGGCGGGTTGGGAGCGGCTCGCGCCGCATGTGGGACGCAGGCGCCTGCCGGTCTGGGACTGTACGGCGGGTCTGGTCGTCGGCGGCGAATCGGCGCTGATGATCGAGGCGGGCGCGACCCTGCGCGAGGGCGCGGAGCTGCGTACCCAGGCGCGCGGCATCCTCGGTGGGGGCCGCCGGGTCACCCATCTCGCCCTGACGCATCCGCACTTCGACCACGTGCTCGGCGCCGCGGCGTTCGCGGGCGTGGAGGTGTACGGGGCGGTCGGCCTCGACGCGCTGCTCGCGAGGGGACGAGACGAGCTGCGCGAGGACGCCGTGCGGCAGGGGGTCGCCCCGGACGCCGCGGCGGAGGCCGCCGATCTGCTCGTCCGCCCGCGCCACGCGGTGTGCGGGGAGTGGACGCTGGATCTGGGCGGCGGGGTGCAGGTCCTGCTCGCGAACGTCGGCCCGGGGCACACGGGCCACGACCTGGCGGTCCTGGTCCCCGGGACGGGCGACTCCCCCGAGATCGTCTTCTGCGGCGACCTGGTCGAGGAGTCGGGCGAACCGCAGGCCGGTCCCGACGCGGTCCCGGCGCGGTGGCCTGCCGCGCTCGACCGGCTTCTGGACCTGGGCGGCGAGAACGCGGTGTACGTGCCGGGGCACGGCGCGGTGGTCGATGCGGCTTTTGTCCGCGCGCAACGCGCCACACTGGCGGCTCGCTTCGGCGTGTCGTAGCCGCTCGTACGCCGCTTCTCTTATCGTCATGCGAATGCGCCAGTACTCCGCAGACCTCACTCCTCCATGGAAGAAGCCGAAGCCCGTGCCGGAGGTCGCCGCGGAGGCGGACCTCGTGGTGGAGGAGCTGAGCACCGGGTTCTGCGGGGCGGTGATCCGCTGCGAGAAGACGGCGGAGGGTCCGACGGTGACCCTGGAGGACCGCTTCGGCAAGCACCGCGTCTTTCCGATGACGCCGGGGGCCTTCGCCCTGGAGGGCCGGACGGTGACGCTGGTCCGCCCTTCGTCCGCCACCTCCACTCCGGTACGTGCCGCGCGTACCGCGTCGGGTTCTGTGGCCGTGCCGGGAGCGCGGGCCCGGGTCGCCCGCGCCGGGCGGATCTACGTCGAGGGGCGGCACGACGCGGAACTCGTCGAGCGGGTGTGGGGCGACGACCTGCGGATCGAGGGCGTGGTCGTCGAGTACCTGGAGGGCATCGACGACCTCCCGGGGATCGTCGAGGAGTTCTCCCCCGGGCCCGACGCGCGCCTGGGAGTCCTGGTGGACCACTTGGTGCCCGGCTCGAAGGAGTCACGGATCGCGGCGCAGGTGAGTTCCCCGTCGGCCCTGGTGGTGGGGCACCCCTACATCGACGTGTGGGAGGCGGTGAAGCCGTCGTCGGTGGGGATCGCGGCGTGGCCCCGGGTCCCCCGCGGCCAGGACTGGAAGACGGGCGTCTGCGAGGCGCTGGGCTGGCCTCCCCACACGGGTGCCGCGTGGCAGCGGATCCTGGGCTCGGTACGCAGCTACCGGGATCTTGAGCCGGCGTTGCTGGGTCGCGTGGAGGAACTGATCGACTTCGTCACGGCGGAGTAGCCTACGGCGGTCTGCGGGCCCGAACAGTCCCGCCGCTTCGGGCCCCTGGGCCATCACCGCGGCCATCTGCACGTCCGAACAGGCCCGCCGCTTCGCGGCGGATTTCTCCCACCCACCCGCCCGATTGCCCCGCAGGGCTCCGGGACCCGCCGCCGATTGCCCCGCGGTTGCCCGCCCGGGCCGGGCGGCTTTCTTTCAGCCCGTCCGGCGTTTGAGGACCGGGGTCTGGGGCGGAGCCCCAGTTTCGGGAAGGGGTGGGGTTGGGGAAAGCCCCGCAGGGACAGCCCGAACCCCAGCCGATCAGTCCACCAGGTCCCGCACCACCGCATCCGCCAACAACCGCCCCCGCAGGGTCAGCACAGCCCGCCCCTCCTCGTAGGGCCCCGCCTCAAGGAGCCCATCCGCGAGGGCCCGCCCCGCGGCCGCAAGGCCGGCGGGGCGCAGAAGAGTCAACGGACACCCCTCAAGCAGCCGCAGCTCCAGCAGAATCCGCTCCACCCGGCGATCCTCGGCGGCGAGAATCTCCCGCCCGGCCCCAGGCGAGCGCCCCGCGCTCAACGCCCCCGCATAAGCCCCCGGATGCTTGACGTTCCACCACCGCACGCCCCCCACATGGCTGTGGGCCCCCGGCCCGGCCCCCCACCAGTCGGCCCCACGCCAGTACAACTCGTTGTGCAGGCACCGCCCGGCATCGGACGTGGCCCAGTTGGACACCTCGTACCAGGAGAATCCGGCGCCGCCGAGGACCTCGTCGGCGATCAGGTACCGGTCCGCGTGCACGTCGTCGTCCGTCATCGGGACTTCCCCGCGCCGGATGCGCCGGGCCAGCTGCGTGCCCTCCTCGACGATCAGGGCGTACGCGCTGACGTGGTCGGGTCCGGCCCCGATCGCCGCGTCGAGCGTGGCCCGCCAGTCCTCGTCCGTCTCCCCCGGCGTCCCGTAGATCAGGTCCAGGTTGACGTGCTCGAAGCCCGCCGCCCGCGCCTCCGCCACGCAGGCCTCGGGCCGGCCGGGGGTGTGCGTACGGTCGAGCACCTTCAGTACGTGCTGCTTGGCGCTCTGCATCCCGAAGGAGACGCGGTTGAAGCCGCCGGCCCGCAGCTCGCTCAGGTAGGCCGGGTCGACGGACTCCGGGTTCGCCTCGGTGGTGATCTCCGCGTCGTCCGCGAGCCCGAACTCCTCCCGCACCGCCCCCAGCATGCGGACCAGGTCGGCCGCGGCCAGCAGCGTCGGCGTACCGCCCCCGACGAAGACGGTCCGCACCGGGCGCGGGTCGTCCCCCAGCACCTTCCGGGCGAGCCGCACCTCGTCGATCAGGGTGTCCGCGTAGTTGTCGCGCGAGGCGAGCACACCGCCGGAGCCGCGCAGCTCGGTCGCGGTGTAGGTGTTGAAGTCGCAGTATCCACAGCGCGTGGCGCAGTACGGGACGTGCAGGTAGAAACCGAGCGGACGCGACCCCGCACCCGCGAGGGCGGACGCGGGCAGGGCCCCGTCCTCGGGCATGGGCTCACCATCGGGCAGTGCGGAAGGCATACCCCGATTGTCCCGCACCCCGGAGAATGTCCCGCACCCCGGAGAACTCGAGCGCCGCGGCTACGCCTCAGCCGCACACCACCTCACTGCGCCTGCAGCACGAGCACCGCCAGATCATCGTCCGGCGGCCTCTCCGAGAATTCGTGCACCAAGCGCTTGATCCGCTCCGCCACCAGGGTCGCGTCGAGGCCCGCGCAGCTCGCGAGGGCTGCCGCGAGGCCGTCGCTGTCGTCGAACATCCGCTGGCCCGTGCGCCGCTCCGTCACCCCGTCCGTGACGCAGAGCAGCGTGTCGCCCGTGCGCAGCTCGAAGGTCTCGCTCTTGTACGTCGCGTCGTCGACGACCCCGAGCAGCAGCTGGGGCGTGGCCGCCACCTGGACCGATCCGTTCGGGGAGAGGAGGAGCGGCAGGGGGTGTCCCGCGCTGGCCACCGTGCAGCGGACGCCGCCGTCGTCCATGGGCACCAGCTCGCCGTAGAGGAGGGAGAGGAAGCGGGAGGTGGCCCCGTCGGGCGGCACGCCCTGGCCGCCCGCCACCGCGACCACCGCCGCGGCCGCGTCCGCCGCCTCCGTCGCGTCGTCCAGGAGGAGCTGGTTGAGACGGTCGAGCACCTCCGCGACCTCGTACCCCTCGCGGGCGAGCAGCCGCAGCCAGGGCCGGGCGAGGCCGATCACGACGGCCGCCTCGACGCCCTTGCCCTGTACGTCGCCGAGCGCGAAGCACCAGCGGCCCTTGCCCGCCTGGAACACGTCGTAGAAGTCACCGCCGGGCCCGCCCTTGTCCCGCGGCTCGTACACGACACCGCTGCTCACGCCGGGGATCTCCGCGACGGAGCTGGGCAGGAGTCCGCGCTGCAGGACCTGGCTGATGGTGGCCTGGCGCTGATAGCGCCGCGCCGCGCTGATGGCCAGGGCGACGCGGCGGCTGAAGTCCTCGATGAGCCCGGTGACCTCGTCCGCGAAGCGCATCATCCCGGCCCGCCCGATGATGAGCGTGCCCAGCACACGGCCGCTCGCCGTGAGGCGGTACGCCAGGGCCGTGCCGTTCGCGTCTCCCGCCGACGCCTCGCCGGGCCAGGGCACGGGGACGGCGCCGGAGCCCACCTCGTCGGTCAGTTGGGGCGGGTCCTTCTCCAGGCTGCGGCGCAGTTCCTCTATCCGCTGTTCGCTGGTGTGCCAGACGCGGGCGAGCCGGGAGCCCGTGCCCCCGCTCGCGGAGCCGCGCGGCGCGACCTCCGCCTCGTCGTCGAGCCAGACCGCGCACCAGTCCGCGAGCCGCGGCACGAGGAGCTGCCCGGCGAGCGCGGCCACCAGGTCCTCGTCGAACTGACCGGCGAGCAGATCGGAGGCCTCGGCGAGGAAGGTGAGCGCGCCGCGGTTGACCCACTCCGTGTCGTGGGTGATCCGTCTGGGCAGCGGCGCGAGGATCTCGGCGGTGCGCAGTCCCCGCTGCGCCGCCTGTTCGCTCGCGTACGACTCGATCTCCTGTCCGGTCTGTCCGGGCTGTACGTCGCCGACGGGGAGGCGGGCCCAGACGGCCTTGGTGCCGGTGCGGTAGGTGATGCCCCAGGAGTCGGAGAGGGTGGCGACGAGCTGGAGGCCCCGGCCGTACTCGGGCATGCCGGGCTGCTGGGGCGCGGGTTCGCTGCGGACCGCTCGGGCGGGGTGGTGGTCGGAGACCTCGATGACCAGGGTGTCGCAGTTCTCCCCCAGGCCCGCCTCGTCGAGCCTGCACACCAGCTCGACCGTCGTGCCCGCGTGCACGACGGCGTTCGTGACGAGCTCGCTGACCAGCAGCACGGCGTCGTCCGTGAGGCGTTCGGTGACGCCGGCGGCGGCGGGCACGGAGAGTTCGACCCAGTCGGCGAGCGCGGCGCGCACGAACCTTCGTGCGGCGGCGGGCGCCATCGGGTTTCCGGGCAGCGATGTGCACACCACCGCCGGCGGGCCGGGCTGGTGCCCCGGCTGGGCGGACGCACGGAAAGTGGTCTCCCGTTGCATCGGAATGGACCCCACGTTTCGGCTCCTGAGCAGTTCGGTCGAATACGCCTCAGGCGACACGGACAGAGTGACAGACTGGCCACGCCCATAAGCACCGAGTTACTGAAGTGGGCCGCTATGAGTGATAACAGTGCTATGCCCGCGCTCGGTTACGGTCGGATTCCGGCACCGAAACCAGCTTCGACACCTCAGTCACGCACCGGGAACGATCCGGACGCAGCAGTGGAAAACATCTCGGAAACCGCCCCGGAAGCGGCGTCCGATCTGCGCAACCTCCTGGCCGCCATGCGGTCGGCGCGCGACGGGGACTTCTCCAAGGTCACGGTGAGTGGCCACGGCGTGGTCGCCGAGCTGCACACGGTGTTCAACGAGATGCTCGACCGCTCCCTGCACTTCGACAGCGAACTCACGCGCGTACGCCGGGAGATCATCCGGCACGGCCACCTCGACGAGCGGTTCACCGCGAGTCCGGGGCAGGGCAGCTGGGCCACGCGCGTGGCGGACGCCAACTCCCTGCTCGACTCCCTGGTCGCCCCGGCGGCCAACGCGACGCGCGTGCTGAACGCGGTCGCGGGCGGCGACCTGACCCAGCGCGTGGATCTGCACGACGGCTCCCGTGAGCTGCGGGGAGATCTGCGGCGCCTGGGCCGCGCGGTGAACACGATGGTCGACCAGTTGTCGCTCTTCACGGGCGAGGTCACCCGGGTCGCCCGCGAGGTCGGCACGGAGGGGCGGCTCGGCGGGCGCGCCAAGGTGCGGGGTCTTTCGGGCAGTTGGCGTGACGTGACGGAGGCCGTCAACACGATGGCCGCCCGGCTCACCGCCCAGGTGCGCGACATCGCCCTGGTGACGACGGCGGTGGCGCAGGGCGACCTGACGCGGACGGTCACGGTCGAGGCGACGGGCGAGCTGCTCGAACTGAAGCTGACCGTCAACACGATGGTGGAGCAGCTCTCCGCGTTCGCGGCCGAGGTGACCCGGGTGGCCCGCGAGGTGGGCACCGAGGGTCAGTTGGGCGGCCGGGCGCAGGCCCGTGGTGTCTCGGGGGTCTGGAAGGACCTCACGGACAACGTCAACTTCATGGCGTCCAATCTCACCTCCCAGGTGCGCAACATCGCCCAGGTCACCACGGCGGTCGCCAACGGCGACCTGAGCCAGAAGATCACCGTGGACGCCCGGGGCGAGATCCTGGAGCTGAAGTCGACGGTCAACACGATGGTGGACCAGCTCTCCGCGTTCGCCGACGAGGTCACGCGTGTGGCCCGCGAGGTCGGCACGGAGGGCAATCTGGGCGGTCGTGCTCAGGTGCGCGGCGTGTCCGGGGTCTGGAAGGACCTCACCGACAACGTCAACTTCATGGCCGACAACCTCACTTCTCAGGTGCGCAACATCGCCCTCGTGTCGACGGCCGTCGCCCAGGGGGACCTCGGCAAGAAGATCACGGTCGAGGCGAAGGGCGAGATCCTCGAACTGAAGTCGACCATCAACACGATGGTCGACCAGCTCTCCGCGTTCGCCGACGAGGTCACGCGTGTGGCCCGCGAGGTCGGCACCGAGGGGAACCTGGGCGGCCAGGCCCAGGTACGCGGCGTGTCCGGCGTGTGGAAGGACCTCACGGACAACGTCAACTTCATGGCGCTGAACCTCACCTCCCAGGTGCGCAACATCGCCCAGGTCACCACGGCCGTCGCCAACGGCGACCTGTCCAAGATGATCACGGTGACGGCGCGCGGCGAGATCCTGGAGCTCAAGGACACCGTCAACACGATGGTGGAGCAGCTGCGCGCCTTCGCGGACGAGGTGACCCGCGTGGCCCGCGAGGTCGGCACGGACGGCCGGCTCGGCGGGCGGGCCCAGGTGCTCGGCGTATCGGGCGTGTGGAAGGACCTCACGGACAACGTCAACTACATGGCCGACAACCTCACCGGCCAGGTCCGCAACATCGCGCAGGTCGCGACGGCGGTGGCCCAGGGCGACCTGTCCAAGAAGATCGACGTGGACGCCCGCGGCGAGATCCTGGAGCTGAAGACCACCATCAACACCATGGTGGACACGCTGTCCTCCTTCTCCTCGGAGGTCACCCGCGTGGCCCGCGAGGTCGGCTCCGAGGGCCAACTGGGCGGTCAGGCACGGGTCGAGGGCGTCTACGGCACGTGGAAGCGCCTGACGACGAACGTGAACGAACTCGCCCTGAACCTCACCACCCAGGTCCGCGCGATCGCCGAGGTCGCCTCGGCCGTGGCGCAGGGCGACATGACCCGGTCCATCACCGTCGAGACCCGCGGCGAGGTCTCCGAACTCAAGAACAACATCAACGTCATGGTCTCCAACCTCCGCGAGACCACCCGCGCCAAGGACTGGCTGGAGTCGAACCTGGCCCGTCTCGCGGGTCTGATGCAGGGCCACCGTGACCTGATGGAGGTCGCGGACCTGATCCTGCGCGAGCTGACCCCGCTGGTGAACGCGCAGTACGGCGCGTTCTTCCTGGCCGACCCGGAGGCCGGGGACGCCACGACGCTGCAGACCCCGCCGGTCAAGGGGCTCGCCTTCATCGCCGGGTACGGCTCCGCGCAGGGCTCGGTCGTGGACACGGGCGCGATGCCCGCGCACGGCCTGGTGCGGCAGGCGGCCCTGGAGAAGAAGCGGATCCTCGTGGACGAGGTGCCGCCCGACTACATCAAGATCACCTCGGGGCTCGGGGACGCCGCCCCGGCCAGCCTGGTGATCATCCCCATCCTCTTCGAGGACAAGCTGCTCGGCGTCATCGAGCTGGCCACGTTCTCCCGCTTCTCGGACGTGCACCTGGCGTTCTTCGACCAGTTCGTGAGCACCATCGGCGTCGCGATCAACACCATCATCGCCAACTCCCGTACGGAGTCGCTGCTCAGCGAGTCCCAGCGGCTCGCCACGCAGCTCCAGGACCGCTCGGACGAACTCCAGCTCCAGCAGGCCGAGTTGCAGCGCTCGAACGCTGAACTGGAGGAGAAGGCGGCTCTCCTCGCCACCTCCTCGCAGTACAAGTCGGAGTTCCTCGCGAACATGTCGCACGAGCTGCGCACCCCGCTGAACTCGCTGCTCATCCTGGCCCGGCTGCTCTCGGACAACCCCGACAGCCATCTCTCCGACCAGGAGGTGCAGTTCGCGACCACGATCCACCGCTCGGGCTCCGACCTCCTCCAGCTCATCAACGACATCCTCGACCTGTCGAAGATCGAGGCGGGCCGGATGGACGTACGCCCCAAGAAGCTCCCCCTCATCAAGGTCCTCGACTACGTCCACGCGACGTTCCGCCCGCTCACCCTGGACCGCGGGCTCGCCTTCGAGGTGTCGGTCGGCGAGGACGTGCCGCGCGAGATGTTCTCCGACGAGCAGCGGCTGCAGCAGATCCTGCGCAACCTCCTGTCGAACGCGGTCAAGTTCACCGCGAGCGGCCGGGTCGAGCTGCGCGTCAGCCGCGTCAAGAACACCGGGGACCGGCGGCTCCACGACGGCGGCGACCGCCTCTGCTTCGCCGTCACGGACACCGGCATCGGCATCCCCGCCGACCAGCTCCCGGCCATCTTCGAGGCGTTCCAGCAGGCCGACGGCACCACCAACCGCAAGTACGGCGGCACCGGCCTCGGCCTCTCCATCAGCCGCGAGATCGCCGGTCTCCTCGGCGGCCGCATCACGGCGGAGAGCAACCCGGGCCAGGGCTCCACCTTCTCGCTCTACGTCCCCGTGGTGCACCCCGGCCACGGCCCCGCCGCGGCGGCGTACGCGGCGACCAAGTCGCTCGCCACCCCGGAGCCGCAGGAGGAGCGGGTCACCATGTCCCCGCACACCTTCCACGAACAGAACGACAGCTGGCCGACGCCGACCAAGCTGGAGGAGTACCGCGAGGGACCGGCGGGCCGCATACTGCGCGGGCGCCGCGTCCTGATCGTGGACGACGACATCCGCAACGTCTTCGCGCTCACCCATGTGCTGAGCCGCGTCGGCATGCCGGTCCTCTACGCGGAGAACGGCCGCGAAGGAATCGAGACCCTGGAGCGCAACCCCGACACCGACCTCATCCTGATGGACATCATGATGCCGGAGATGGACGGCTACGAGACCATCGCCGCGATCCGCCGCACCCCGCGCTGGACCGGCCTTCCCATCATCGCGCTGACAGCCAAGGCGATGCCCGGCGACCGCGAGAAGGCCATCGCGCAGGGCGCCAACGACTACGTACCCAAACCCGTGGATGTGGACCAGCTGCTCACCGTCGCCTGCTCGCTTCTGGCACCCGAGAGCGCGGACAGGACAGAGCCGGACACCCCCACCACCACAGAGACGACCGTCGCACCGGAACCGGCAGGCGCTCAAGGGGAGACCGCTGTTCCGCCGACGATCGAGTGAGGCACTGTCACCATGAGCACAGAGGTCCTGACCGACAACCGCGCGAGCATCCTCCTGGTCGATGACATGGAGGACAACCTGATGGCGCTCGAAGCCGTCCTGGGGTCACTCAACGAACCACTGGTACGCGCCCGTTCGGGCGAAGAGGCGATGAAGGCCCTCCTGCGCCAACGTTTCGCCGTGATCCTCCTCGACGTACGCATGCCGGGGATGGACGGCTTCGAGACCGCGTCGAACATCAAACGGCTCGACCAGACCAAGGACGTGCCCATCATCTTCCTGACGGGCACGGACAACGACGCGGGCTATGCCTTCCGGGGCTACGCGACGGGCGCCGCGGACTACCTCACCAAGCCGTTCGACCCCTGGGTGCTGCGGGCCAAGGTCACCGTCTTCCTCGAACTGCACCGCAAGAACCAGCAGTTGGAGAAGATCCTGGCCCGCGAGCAGCAGCAGTTCGACGAGCTCGCGGCCCGCCTCTCGGCCATCGAGACGCACATGGCGGCCAGCAGCCTGGGGGACATCCTCGAACTGCGCCACCACGTGACGCACATGGAGGAACTGGTGAAGGAGATGCGGCGCGGGCGGGGCGGCGGCTGACCCGAGAGTCGCGCACTACCCCGCCCGCGTACGGGAGCCGGGGCTCAGGCCTCGCGTGAACCCGCGTACATCTCGTCGATCAGGTGCTGGTACTCGCGCTCGACGACCGGGCGCTTCAGCTTCAGGCTGGGCGTCAGTTCACCGTGCTCGATGTCCAGGTCACGGGGCAGCAGCTTGAACTTCTTGACGGTCTGCCAGCGCTGGAGGCCTTCGTTGAGCTCTTTCACATAGCCCTCGACCAGGGCGACCGTCGCCGGGGCCGCGACCACCTCGGCGTAGCTCTTGCCGTCCAGGCCGTTGTCCTTGGCCCAGGCCAGGATGGACGGCTCGTCGAGCGCGATCAGAGCGGTGCAGAAGTTCTTGTCGGCGCCGTGCACCAGGATGTTGGAGACGTACGGGCAGACGGCCTTGAACTGGCCCTCGACCTCGGCGGGCGCGATGTACTTGCCGCCGGAGGTCTTGATCAGGTCCTTCTTGCGGTCGGTGATCCGCAGATAGCCGTCGGCGGACAGCTCGCCGATGTCCCCGGTGTGGAACCACCCGTCGGACTCCAGGACCTCGGCCGTCTTCTCGGGGAGGCCGTGGTAGCCCTCCATGATGCCGGGGCCGCGCAGCAGGATCTCGCCGTCGTCGGCGATCCGGACCTCGGTGCCGGGCAGCGGCTTGCCGACGGTGCCGGTGCGGTAGGCCTCGCCGGGGTTGACGAAGGAGGCGGCCGAGGACTCCGTCAGGCCGTAGCCCTCCAGGATGTGGATGCCCGCGCCGGCGAAGAAGTAGCCGATCTCGGGGGCGAGCGCGGCCGACCCGGAGACGGCGGCGCGCAGCCGTCCGCCGAAGGCGTCGCGCAGCTTGGAGTAGACGAGCGCGTCGGCGACCTTGTGCTTGGCGCCGAGACCGAAGGGCACGGACGCGTTGCCGGTCCTGCGGAAGTTGTCCTGGCTGACCTTCGCGTACTCGCGGGAGACCTCGGCTGCCCACAGGAAGATCTTGTACTTGGCGCCGCCGCCGGCCCGGGCCTTGGCCGCGACCCCGTTGTAGACCTTCTCGAAGATGCGCGGCACGGCGGCCATGTACGTGGGCTGCACCACCGGCAGGTTCTCGATGATCTTGTCGACGCGGCCGTCGACCGCGGTGACGTGCCCGAGCTCGATCTGGCCGGAGGTCAGCACCTTGCCGAAGACGTGCGCGAGCGGCAGCCACAGGTACTGCACGTCGTCCGGGCCGAGCAGGCCGGTCGCCGCGATGGCCTTGGCCATGTACGACCAGTTGTCCTGCGGCAGGCGCACGCCCTTGGGCTTGCCGGTGGTGCCGGAGGTGTAGATGATCGTGGCGAGCTGGTCCCTGGTGATGGCGGCGATCCGCTCCTTGACCGCCTCCGGGTTCTTCTCCAGATGGGCGGCGCCGCGCGCCTCCAGGTCGGCGAGGGTGAGCACCCAGCCTTCGGGGTCGCCTTCGGCGGGCCCCGCGCCCTCGGCGTCGATCACCACGACATGCCGCAGATCGGGCAGCTCGGCCCGCTTCTCGCGCGCCTTGGCGAGCTGCTCGGCGTTCTCGGCGATCAGGACCCGGCTGTCGGAGTCGGCCAGGATGTAGGTGGACTCCTCGGCGTTGGTCTGCGGATACACCGTGGTGGTGGCCGCGCCCGCGCAGAGGATGCCGAGGTCGGCGAGGATCCACTCGACGCGGGTGGACGAGGCGAGCGCCACCCGGTCCTCGGGCGCGAGCCCGAGCTCGATCAGGCCGGCCGCGATGGCGTAGACGCGCTCGGCGGCCTGTCCCCAGCTCAGCGACTTCCAGTCGTCGGGGCCCTCGCCGGACGCGGCCGGCACCGGGTAGCGGTAGGCCTCCGCGTCGGGCGTGGCCGCCACGCGCTCAAGGAAGAGTTGCGCCACGGACGGCGGACGGTTCTCGATCAAGGTCTGTGTGTCGCTCACGACATCCTCCGGACCCGCGACTATGCGGCGACTGGCTGGCGGCTGCTGGGCTTGTTGAACGTGCGAGGGTCTTGTTTAACTTGCGAGTAACCTACGAGCAGTGATCAGAGTAGAGCGCTGAAGCCCGGTGCGTAAGGGGCTTCTGCCTGTCACTTCCTACAAGAACGGGTCCGCCGCGCAAGAGCGCGACGGACCCGCTGAGATGCCGGTGTGACGCCCGTGACGGACGGGACGGCGGCCGAGGCCTGAGCTACTTCTTCCCCTTGCCCGGGCCGCTGTCGTCACTGGAGAGCACCGCGATGAAGGCTTCCTGCGGCACCTCGACGGAGCCGACCATCTTCATGCGCTTCTTGCCCTCCTTCTGCTTCTCCAGGAGCTTGCGCTTACGGGAGATGTCACCGCCGTAGCACTTGGCGAGGACGTCCTTGCGGATGGCGCGGATGGTCTCGCGGGCGATGACCCGGGAGCCGATCGCGGCCTGGACGGGCACCTCGAAGGCCTGGCGGGGGATGAGCTCGCGCAGCTTGGCCACCAGGCGCACGCCGTACGCGTACGCGGCGTCCTTGTGGGTGACGGCGGAGAACGCGTCGACCTTGTCGCCGTGCAGCAGGATGTCGACCTTGACGAGCTGCGCGGACTGCTCGCCCGTGGGCTCGTAGTCCAGCGATGCGTAACCCCGCGTCTTGGACTTCAGCTGGTCGAAGAAGTCGAAGACGATCTCGGCGAGCGGCAGCGTGTAGCGGATCTCCACGCGGTCCTCGGAGAGGTAGTCCATGCCGAGCAGGACGCCGCGCCGGTTCTGGCACAGCTCCATGATCGAGCCGATGAACTCGCTCGGGGCGAGGATCGTGGCGCGTACGACGGGCTCGTACACCTCGTCGATCTTGCCCTCGGGGAATTCGCTCGGGTTGGTGACGGTGTGCTCGGTGCCGTCCTCCATGATCACGCGGTAGACCACGTTCGGAGCGGTGGCGATGAGGTCGAGCCCGAACTCGCGCTCGAGCCGCTCCCGGATGACGTCGAGGTGCAGCAGCCCCAGGAAGCCCACGCGGAAGCCGAAGCCGAGGGCGGCCGAGGTCTCCGGTTCGTAGACCAGCGCGGCGTCGTTGAGCTGCAGCTTGTCCAGGGCCTCGCGCAGGTCCGGGTACTCCGAGCCGTCCAGCGGATAGAGCCCCGAGAAGACCATCGGCTTGGGGTCCTTGTAACCGCCGAGGGCCTCGGTGGCGCCCTTGTGCAGGGAGGTGATCGTGTCACCGACCTTGGACTGACGGACGTCCTTCACGCCGGTGATGATGTAGCCCACCTCGCCGACGCCGATGCCGTCGGCCGGGGTCATCTCGGGGGACGACACTCCGATCTCGAGCAGCTCGTGCGTGGCCCCGGTGGACATCATCCGGATGCGCTCACGCTTGTTGAGCTGGCCGTCGACCACACGGACGTACGTCACGACACCGCGGTACGAGTCGTACACCGAGTCGAAGATCATCGCGCGGGCGGGCGCGTCGGCGACACCGACCGGCGGCGGGACCTCGGCGACGACCTTGTCGAGGAGCGCCTCGACGCCCATGCCGGTCTTCGCGGAGACCTTGAGCACGTCCTCCGGGTCGCAACCGATGAGGTTGGCGAGCTCCTCGGAGAACTTCTCCGGCTGGGCGGCCGGCAGGTCGATCTTGTTGAGCACCGGGACGATCTTGAGGTCGTTCTCCATCGCCAGGTAGAGGTTGGCGAGAGTCTGAGCCTCGATGCCCTGCGCCGCGTCGACCAGGAGGATCGTGCCCTCACAGGCCGCCAGCGAGCGCGACACCTCGTACGTGAAGTCCACGTGCCCCGGGGTGTCGATCATGTTGAGAACGTGCGTACTGCCCTTCTCGGGCCCCTCCGTGGGGGCCCAGGGCAGACGCACCGCCTGGGACTTGATCGTGATGCCGCGCTCGCGCTCGATGTCCATGCGGTCGAGGTACTGAGCACGCATCTGGCGCTGGTCGACCACGCCGGTCAGCTGGAGCATCCGGTCGGCAAGCGTGGACTTGCCGTGGTCGATGTGCGCGATGATGCAGAAATTACGGATCAGAGCCGGGTCGGTACGGCTCGGCTCGGGCACATTTTTAGGGGTCGCGGGCACGCAGGGTCCTGTCTCTTGAGGCGCCTGTCGCCTCGGGTCGGATCTATACGTAGGTTCCATGGTCCCATGGGTGAGGCACTGGGCCCGGTGGGGGCCGGTCGGGGTGGGGTGCGGGGCCCGGATTGGGCCGGTCGAGACGGGGAGCGGGGCCCGGATTGGGCCGGTCGGGGAGCGGCTGGTAATCTGGGCAGCTGTGTCTCCTGGCCCTCTCAGCTCTGAGGCACATGTCAAAGAAACTCATCTGCAGTACCTCTGCAGTACCTGAACCTGAAAAGGCTCTTTCGTGGCGAACATCAAGTCCCAGATCAAGCGGATCAAGACCAACGAGAAGGCGCGTCAGCGCAACAAGGCGGTCAAGTCTTCGCTGAAGACCGCGATCCGCAAGGCCCGCGAGGCCGTTGCCGCAGGCGACACCCAGAAGGCCGTCGAGGCGACGCGTGAGGCTTCGCGTCAGCTCGACAAGGCTGTCTCGAAGGGTGTCATCCACAAGAACCAGGCCGCCAACAAGAAGTCGGCGCTTGCTTCGAAGGTCGCGACCCTCCAGGGCTGAACCCCTTGCCCCGGTCCGCCGGGGCGCTGATCAATCCTCCCGCGAGGGTAATTCGAGCCCTCTACCTCGATTCGCGGACAGACCCCGCAGTACGCCACGCTGCGACGATGCCCCCGGCCCACTCCGGGGGCATTGCTGTGCCCGGGGCCAGGGAGGAGCCCCGTCAGGGGCGCGGGGAACGGCGCGAGCAACCACGACGCACGCGCGGACGACAGACGGCCGGAGGCCCCGTCAGGGGCGCGGGGAACGGCGCGAGCAACCGTGGACGGCCCGCGGACGACGAACCGGCGGAGGGGCGTCAAGGGGCGCGGGGAACTGCGCGACCAGCCACGACGCACGCGCGGCTTCAAGACGGCGGGACGCTACTTCAGGGGCGCGGGGAACTGCGCGAAAACCACGGCAGCCCCGCACGGGAACCGCACGGGAACCGCACGGGACTAACCCCGCCGAGACCGAGCCGCACGAGCAATCGCCACGACAGCCTTCTCCAGGGCGTACTCAGGGTCATCGCCCCCACCCTTGACCCCCGCATCAGCCTCCGCACAGGCCCGCAGCGCAACCGCCACCCCGTCAGGGGTCCACCCCCGCATCTGCTGCCGCACACGATCGATCTTCCACGGCGGCATCCCCAGCTCCCGAGCCAGATCCGCCGGCCGCCCGCCCCTCGCGGAGGACAGCTTCCCGATCGCCCGCACGGCCTGCGCCAACGCACTGGTGATCAGTACGGGAGCGACCCCGGTCGACAGGGACCAGCGCAACGCCTCGAGCGCCTCCGCGGCCCGCCCCTCCACCGCCCGGTCGGCCACGGTGAAACTGGAGGCCTCGGCCCGCCCCGTGTAGTAGCGGCCGACGACGGCCTCGTCGATCGTGCCCTCGACGTCAGCCACCAGCTGGGACACCGCCGAGGCAAGCTCCCGCAGATCGCTGCCGATCGAGTCGACCAGGGCCTGGCACGCCTCGGGCGTGGCCGAACGCCCCAGCGCGCGGAACTCGCTCCGTACGAACGAGAGCCGGTCCGCGGCCTTCGTCATCTTGGGGCAGGCGACCTCACGGGCCCCGGCCTTGCGCGCGGCGTCGAGCAGCCCCTTGCCCTTGGCACCGCCCGCGTGCAGCAGGACGAGGGTGATCTCCTCGGCCGGCGACGCGAGATACGCCTTCACGTCCTTGACCGTGTCGGCCGACAGATCCTGCGCGTTGCGTACGACCACGACCTTGCGCTCGGCGAAGAGCGAGGGACTGGTCAGCTCGGCGAGCGTGCCGGGCTGCAACTGGTCGGAGGTGAGGTCGCGCACGTCCGTGTCGGCGTCCGCGGCACGTGCGGCCGCGACCACCTGCTGCACGGCGCGGTCGAGGAGGAGGTCCTCCTGGCCCACGGCGAGCGTGAGGGGAGCGAGCGGGTCGGCGGTATCTGTCTTCCTGGCCATCGCGTCAAAGCATCCCACGCGGCACTGACAGCCCGTCCCGTGCCAGGCCAGGCAGCCCGTCCGTGCAGGCCACACAGCCCGTCCCGTACAGCCGGTTCCCGACCGCCTCCCCCGGTACCGGACAATGAGCGGGTGACCGACGTACGACATGTCCTGGTGCTGCCCGACCGCGATGCCGCGGAGGAGGTGGCCGAAGAACTCCCCGACCGTTTCGGCGTGCGCGAGCAGCCCCAGCTCGTCCGTGACGCCCTGGCCGGCGAGGACGACGCCGAGGACGCCCAGTGGCTGGTGGTGATCGAGGACCCGGAGCGGCGCCTGGACCGCACGGCCCTGGACGATCTGGCGGCGGAACACGAGGGCTGGCTCGAAGCTCCGTGACGGCCCTTCGCCCATGGGAGCCCGGCGTCAGCTCTTGGGCAGGACCTGGATGTCCAGATCGATCGAGATGCTGGGACCGACCGCGGCGATGCCACGGGCGAGCATCGTCTGCCAGTTGATCGTGAAGTCGTCGCGATGCAGCTCGGTGGAGGCGCGGCAGGCCACCCGGGTCTCGCCCTCCAGGCCCTGGCCCACCCCGAGGTACTCCGTCTCCAGCGTCACCGTCCGCGTCACACCGTGCAGCGTCAGGCCGCCCGTGATCGCCCAGCGGGTGCCGCCCTTGTGCACGAAGCGGTCGCTGTAGAACTCCATCGTGGGGAAGCGCGCCACGTCGAGGAAGTCCTTGGACCGCAGGTGGTCGTCACGCATCCGCACCGCGGTGTCGATGGAGGCGGCGTCGATGACGACATGCATCGCGGAGTCCTCCATCCGCTCCCCCAGCCGTATGGCCCCCGCGAAGCTGTTGAACCGGCCGTGGATACGGGCCAGACCGATGTGCCGCGCGGTGAAGGCGACCGACGAGTGCAGGGGGTCGATCTCCCAGTCACCGGGCTCGGGCAGCGCCGGGGGCGGGGCTATCTGGAGCATGACGTCACCGAGCGAGGCGTGCGCGCTCTCCCCGACCGTGGCGTTCGCCCGGTACGGGGTGAACCCTTCCGCCGAGACCGCCAGGCGGTAGTCCCCGGCAGGAACGGTCGCGACGAACGAACCGTACGGATCGAGTCCCCCGCCCACGACCTTGCGCCCCATGGCATCGTTGACCGCGAACTCCGCGTGCCGCACGGGCTCGTTGACGGGGTCGAGCACCCGGCAGCTGAGCACGCCCGCGCTGGGCGGCACCGCCACCGCGGAAAGAGGCCCGCCTCCCCGCCCCGCTCGCCCTGCCCCACCGGCTCGTCCTGCCTCACCAGCTCGTCCTGCCCCACCGGCTCGGTTCATCCGGCCGGCTCGGTTCGTACGGTCTCCCAGCCAACGGCCGAACATTTGCGACACACCCCCGCGCACCTTGACAACTCTGGTCACGAAGAGGCATTCGATCACCGTTGCGGCATTCGATGCAACACGAACCCACTGCGCTGAAATCCTGCGTTAGCGCTGAAACTGTCACGAGTAACCGAATTGCTCCTCCTGGGTGGGGGTTTGGCCGCTCAGGGCGGCTCGGACGAGGGGCGGGCGGGGTCCGCGGCCCGTCATGGAGGGCGCGTGGTCACCTTCAAGGGGGGAGCTCCGTTCCCCGGCCCGGCCGCCGACCCGCTGGTCGGGCCCGACACCGCGATCGAGCCGCTCGTGTCCGTACGCAGCACCTCCGCTCCCCCGGCCCGCAGCGCCGCGACCGTCCGGGGCGCCGGATGTCCGTACGAATTGTCCCGCCCGCAAGAGATGAGGGCGAGGCGCGGCGCGGCCCGCCGGAGGAGTTCGGGGTCCTGGTAGGCCGAGCCGTGGTGGGCGACCTTGAGCACGTCCACGGGTGGCAGCGCCGCCACGGCCGGGGTGCGGGTCAGGGCTCGCTGGGCGGGCGGTTCGAGATCACCGAGCAGGAGCAGGGTCATCCCCATGGCCCGTACGAGCAGGGTGACACTGGCGTCGTTCGCGCCGTCGGGAGCGGGCCCCGCCCCCGGCCCGGCCGCCATGGGCCAGAGCACCCGCCAGTCGAGGGCTCCCGCACCCGCACGGCGCCGCTCCCCCGCCACGGCTTGGCTCACCGGGATCCGATGGGCGGCAGCCTGCGCCCGTACGAACCGTGCCTGCTCGGGCGGCTCCTGGAACCCCGTCGTCTGGATCGCCCCGACCGAACGCCCCCGCAGCACCCCCGGCAGTCCCGCCACGTGATCAGCGTGGAAGTGCGTCAACAGCACGAGCGGCACACGGGTCACGCCCAGCGAACGCAGACAGCGGTCCACGAGCACCGGGTCGGGACCCGCGTCGACGACCACTCCCGCCCCGTCACCGGCGGCGAGCACCGTCGCGTCCCCCTGGCCCACGTCACACATCGCGAACCGCCACCCCGGCGGAGGCCAGCCCGCGATCACCCGGGTGAGGGGCGGGGGCTGCACGACCGCGAGGAGAAGCAGCAGGGCGCAGGCCGCGCTGAGCCACGGGTGCCTGGCGAGCCTGCGGCCAACCAGCACCACGCCGACCGTGGCGAGGGCCAGCAGCAGACCGCCACGCCAGCCGCCGGGCCAGTCGACCCCGCTGCCGGGCAACCCCGCACCCGTGCGGGCGATGTCCGCGATCCACCCGGTCGGCCAACTCGCGCACCAGGCCAGCGCCTTGGCCACCGGCATCGCGACCGGCGCGGCCGCGAGCGTGGCGAAGCCGAGGACCGTGGCGGGCGCCACGGCCACCTCCGCGAGGAGATTGCAGGGCACCGCCACCAGGCTCACCCGTGCCGCGATGACCGCCACGACGGGCGCGCACACCGCCTGCGCCGCGGCCGCGGCCGCCAACGCCTCCGCCAACCGCGGAGGCACCCGGCGTCCCCTCAGGGCGGCACTCCACCTCGGGGCGAGGGTGAGCAGCGCTCCGGTGGCCAGGACGGAGAGCAGGAAGCCGGGACTCCGGGCCAGCCACGGGTCGTACAGGACGAGCAGCAGCACGGCGGCGGCCAGGGCCGGGATCAGCGAACGGCGCCGCCCTGTGGCGATGGCGAGCAACGCGATCAGCCCGCAGGCCGCGGCCCGCAGCACACTGGGGTCCGGTCGGCAGACGATGACGAAGCAGAGGGTGAGGACGCCGCCCAGCAACGCCGTCGCCCGCAGCGAAATCCCCAGCCGTGGCGCGATACCCCGGCGTTCGGCACGCTGGGATAGGCCGGGCGGACCGATGAGCAGCGCGAGGACGATCGTGAGGTTGGCCCCGCTCACCGCCAGAAGATGCGTCAGATCGGTCGCCCTGAACGCCTCTTCCAGCTCGGGCGGCACGCGCGAAGTGTCCCCCACCACCAGCCCGGGCAACAACGCCCGCGCGTCGGGCGGCAGCCCGTCCGTGGCCTCCCGCAACCCGCCCCGCAACCGTCCCGCCACCCGTTGCGCCCCCGACGGCCCCTCGACCACCCGCGGCACCGACTCCCCGCCCACCCGCAACACCGCCGCCACACGGTCACCCCGCAGCAAGGGAGCCGAAAGACTCCCCCGAACACGCACCCTGGTCGAAGGCAGAAGCGCAAGCCAACGCGCCTTGCTCCAGGGGGCCGCGGAAGCCTCGTCCCCCCTCCTCGGGGGCCCGACGGAATCCCCGCTGTCAGCACTCTCGTCGCCCTCGCCGCCCTCGCCGCCCTCGGCGAGGACCAGGGCCGGGGTGCGGGTCACGGAGGTGGTGCCGTTCGGGGACGTCACCCGGACGATCTCCGCGTTCAACATGACGGAGGGCGGCATCGCATGCGCCCCCGTGATGCGGGGCCGGGTCAGCCGGGGGTCGGAGGTGACCTCCAACTCGACCTCCGCCTCCGCATACTGACGCGCCAGAGCAGGGACTGGCCCCCGATACAAGTCGGCCCCATGCAGTGCCGCCGAGGTGGCGCCCGCCGCGGCACAAAGGAGGACGGCGGCCACCGACACCCGCTGCCAGGGCTGCCGCTGACGCTGGTGCTGCGGTCGATTGTCGGCCGGCCCCTGCACAGCTTGCGCAGCCCCTGCAACCCCCGCAGCCCGCCGCCCTCTCACCGTCCACGTCACCAACAGGACACCGGCCGCCGCCACACAGACCACCACGGCCGCGATCACCCATCGAGGCGGGGCGTCCAGCGTCAGGGCCGCGGTGCCCCACGCCGCGAGGGCGGGCGGCACGAGGCGCAGGTCCAGTGGGCCCTCCGGGCGTGGCCGGGGATCCGCGAGTCGGCGGCTGTCCGGGGCGTGAACGGCGGGATGTCCCGGGCCTCTTGTCGCTTCCGGCCCACCGGCCGTCGCCCGGCTCGGCGCTCTCATGGCCGCACGAGATTCTGCAGGTCGGCATAACGCTTGTCCCCGATTCCATTGACCTCCCGCAGCTCGTCCACCGAGCGGAAACCGCCGTGTTCCGTCCGGTAGTCGATGATGTGCTGCGCCAGGACGGGGCCCACGCCCGGCAGTTCGTCGAGTTGCTCGGCGGTAGCCGTGCTCAGGCCGATCGGCGCGGCGGGGCTCGCTCCCGTCGCCCCTGCTGCCGCCCCCGCACCAGGAGCCGCCGGAGCTGCCGGTGCCGTCGCCGGAGCGCCGACCACCACCTGTTCGCCGTCGACGAGGAGACGGGCACGGTTGAGGCCGTCCGTGTCGGCGCCGGGACGTACGCCGCCCGCGGCCTTGAGCGCGTCGGCGACCCGGGAGCCTGCGGGCATCCGCAAGATCCCGGGACTGCGGACCTTCCCACTGACGTCCACGACGATCCGAGCACCGCCGGGGCCGCTCGCCGGTCGGCCGCCGCCTTCCGCAGAAGGCGGGGCCCCCGGTGACGGAGACGGCTCCGCGGCCCGGTCGGGCGCCGCCCCCACCACGTCCGGCGCCCGCACCGGCTGCGTCCGCCCCGCCCAGAAGTGCTGGGCCGCGAAGACCGCCGCGAGGGCGAGCACCACCAGGAGCGCGACCAGGCTTCGCCGCTCAAGACCGCACCGCAGCTGCAGCCACAACGGCAACCGCTCCCGCACCGCGAGCCCCAACCGCCCCGGCAGCGGCGGTACGGCCTCAGCCTCGCCCGCAGGAGCCACCGCCCCCTGAGCCCCTCGGGACTCCGAAAGCTGATCCCCCGCCTCAGCCCCCGCCTCGGCCCGCTCCTCGACCCGCGCCTGAGCCCCCGGCACGGTCGCGGCATCCGACCGCGCCACCTCCCGAGGCTGCCGCCGCACGGCCTCCGGCAGCGTCACGGCCTCCGGCTGCTGCGACACCGACCGAACCGCACGCACGCCCTGAGCTGCCCGTACACCCTGAGCCGCTGCCCGCCCACCCTGCACCGCCGGCCCAACCCGCGTTCGCCCCACACTCGCCGACGCCGACGCCGGCGCAGGCCCAGGCCCACGAGCACCCTGAGCTGCCCGTACACCCTGAGCCGCTGCCCGCCCACCCTGCTCCGCCGGCCCAACCCGCGTTCGCCCCACACTCTCCGACGCAGACGCCCACGCAGGCCCAGGCCCAGGCGCAGACCCAGACCCAGACGACCGCGCAGCCCCCGGCCGAAACAGCAGCCCCGACTCCGACGCCTCGCCCTCCACAGCCTCCAACTCCGGCTGCCGCCACCGCACGGCCCGCACCGGCACCGGCACCGGCGCACCGTAATCCTGTGACGACTCCCGTCCCCCAGCCTCCGCCCCCGGCGGCGCCCCCCGCGGCGCCCCCCGCGCCGCCCCCGACCTCAACTCCCCACCGATCCGCCCCCCTTCGCTCCCGGCAGGGAAAAGCAGCTCCGCGCGCCGCCGCAACGCCTGTGCCCGCGCCTCCGCCGAAGCGTGCCTGCGCCGGATCGCCCGCCCGCGGGCATTGCGGTATCGCGCGCGCTCGGCTGAAGCAGGGCCGCCCTGCGCGCGGCCGGTGGAGACGCGACCGTCCGACGCGGGGCCTCGCCCCGGTCCGCTTGTCGCGGCAGATGTCCGTGAAAGTGATCGAAGTGCCATGCGGACGACGCTAGGCACTCCAACAGAACGACGTTGATCTTGGTCAATTCCCGTGGATTACTCACGGGTTGTGGAAAACCTCGTCACCCTCACCCTCGCCCCTCGCCCCTCGCCCCTCGCCCTCGCCCTCGCCCTCGCCCTCACCAGGGCGAAACCACAGCCCCCAACAGCCCAGGCCCCGTATGCGCCCCGATCACCGCGCCCACCTCACTCACATGCAGCTCCGCGAGGCCGGGCACCCGGTCCCGGAGGCGGTCCGCCAGAGTTGTCGCGCGGTCGGGCGCCGCCAGGTGATGCACCGCGATGTCCACGCGGTCCGTCCCGGCCCGCTCCACCGCGATCTCCTCGAGGCGGGCGATGGCCTTGGACGCCGTCCGCACCTTCTCCAGCATCTCGATGCGTCCGCCGTCCAACTGGAGCAGCGGCTTCACGGCGAGGGCCGAGCCGAACAGGGCCTGCGCGGCGCCGATCCGGCCGCCACGGCGCAGGTAATCCAGTGTGTCGACGTAGAAGTACGCGGACGTGTTCGCGGCCCTCTTCTCCGCCGCGGTCACCGCCTCGTCCACCGAGCCGCCCGACTCGGCGGCCTCCGCCGCCGCGAGGGCACAGAAGCCGAGGGCCATCGCGACCATTCCGGTGTCCACCACCCGCACCGGCACCGGCGCGTCCTTCGCGGCGAGGACCGCCGCGTCGTACGTGCCCGAGAACTCGGCGGACAGATGCAGCGAGACGATGGCCGTGGCGCCCGACTCGGCGACCTTGCGATAGGTCTGCGCGAAGACTTCCGGGCTCGGCCGGGAGGTGGTCACGGAGCGCCGTTTCTGCAGCGCCAGAGCCAGGGAACGCGCCGAGATCTCCGTGCCCTCTTCGAGGGCCTGGTCACCGAGGACCACGGTCAGAGGTACCGACGTGATGCCGTGCCGCTCCATCGTCCGCTGCGGCAGATAGGCCGTTGAATCCGTGACGATCGCGACATGACGGGACATGCGGTGGAGATTACCTGCCTGGACCCGACGACGGCAGCCCGGCCCCACGCCCGGGTCCTGGCTCGGCCCCTCGCCCGGTCACGTCGTGCTCTCGGGCCTGGTCTGCTTCTCCCAGGGATAGGTGGGCCGCGGCGTGGGCGGCGTGATGGCCGGCCGCGCCGACTCCGACGGGGCCTCCGCCGATTCCGCCCGCTCCGGACGCTCCGCCTGCGCCGACGGCTCCGTCCACGTCTGCTCGGCCCCCTTGCCCGCGTCCGCCGCCGGCTCGGGCTCGGGCCACGCGGCGGGGGTCTGCGTGGGCGCGGGCTCCTTCGTCCAGTGCCGCAGGGCGCCCGTCTCCAGGTCGATCTGCGAACTCAGCGAGTCCAGGTCGTCATCGGCGAACCGGTGGGCGCGGTCGCGCACCACCCACCGCAGCGAATCCGCCGACTTCGTGATCTGCGCCGTACGCTCCCGCAGCGCGGGGAGCCGCGATGCCAGGGACGTCTTGTCGGGGTCCCGCTCAAGGCGCCGGAGCTCCTCGTCCAACTCGTGCCCGTGCGCGCTGAGCCGCTCGAAGAGGCCCAGGGACTCCTTCAGCGAGGCGTCCTCGACCACGCCTGCCTGCAGTGCGTCCTGCGTGGCCCGCATCGACGTACGCAACGAGAGGCGCAGCTGGGCCAGTTCGCCGGCCGTGCCCACCTGCGCGAAGCTCTTGGCGCGCAGCGTCGTGTCCTCCACGGACCGGCGCGCCTGCGAGATCGTGCGGTCCACGCCGCGCTTGGCCGCTCCGACCGCCTTCACCGTGAGGTACGCACCGAAAACGACGAACAGCAGGACGAGCAGTGCCACGATCACGCCCACGGCTTCCATGACGCTCCTCTCAGGTCCTGCGGCGAGTTCCGCACCGACTCTTCAACGGTAAACGCAAAGAGCAGGCCGAGGGTTCCAACGGAACCCCCAACCTGCCCGTAGGGGACTACCCTCATGCCCCCTCGCACACGTTCAGCACCCGGCGGCACGCCGGAGCGATGTCACCGCCCGGCGTTACGCCGGAACGATGTTCACCAGCTTCGGCGCCCGAACGATGATCTTGCGGATACCGGCACCGTCCAGCGCCGCCAGCACCCGCTCGTCGCCCAGGGCCACCTTCTCCAGCTCCTCGTCGGAGATCGACGGGGAGACCTCCAGGCGCGCCCTGACCTTGCCCTTGATCTGCACGACGCAGGTCACGCTCTCGTCCACGACGTACGCCGGGTCGGCCACCGGGAAGTCCTGGTGGACGACCGAGTCGGTGTGGCCCAGCTTGCGCCACAGCTCCTCGCCGACGTGCGGGGCCAGCGGGGCGATCAGCAGCACCAGGCGCTCGGCGACCGAGCGCGGCAGCGTGCCGCCCTCCTTGGTCAGGTAGTTGTTCAGCTCGGTGATCTTGGCGATGGCGGTGTTGAACCGCATGCCGTCCAGGTCCTGGCGCACGCCGTCGATCGCCTTGTGCAGGGCGCGCAGCGTGCCCTCGGCGATGTCGGACTCCGCGACGTCGGCGACGGTGACCTCCCCGGTCGACTCGTCGACGATCAGACGCCACATCCGCTGCAGCAGGCGGTACTGGCCCACCACCGCGCGCGTGTCCCACGGGCGCGAGACGTCCAGCGGGCCCATCGCCATCTCGTACAGGCGCAGGGTGTCGGCGCCGTACTCCTCGCAGATCTCGTCCGGAGTGACGGCGTTCTTCAGGGACTTGCCCATCTTGCCCAGCTCGCGCCGGACCGGCTCGCCCTCGAAGAAGTACTGGCCGTCGCGCTCCTCGACCTCGGTCGCCTGGACCGGGAAGCCGCGGCTGTCGCGGTACACGTAGGCCTGGATCATGCCCTGGTTGAACAGCTTGTGGAACGGCTCGGCGGACGAGACGTGGCCCAGGTCGAACAGGACCTTCGACCAGAAGCGCGCGTACAGCAGGTGCAGCACCGCGTGCTCGGCGCCGCCCACGTACAGGTCGACGCCGCCCGTCGGCTGGCCCTCGCGCGGGCCCATCCAGTACTGCTCGACCTCCGGGTCGACCAGCTTCTGGTCGTTGTGCGGGTCCAGGTAGCGCAGCTCGTACCAGCACGAACCCGCCCAGTTGGGCATGGTGTTGGTCTCCCGGCGGTAGCGCTTCACGCCGTCGCCCAGGTCCAGCTCGACGTTGACCCAGTCCTCGTTGCGGGACAGCGGAGTCTCCGGGGAGGTGTCCGCGTCGTCCGGGTCGAAGGTGCGCGGGGAGTAGTCCTCGACCTCCGGCAGCTCCAGGGGCAGCATCGACTCGGGCAGCGCGTGGGCGACGCCGTCCTCGTCGTAGACGATCGGGAAGGGCTCGCCCCAGTAGCGCTGGCGGCTGAACAGCCAGTCGCGCAGGCGGAAGTTGACGGTTCCCTCGCCGATGCCGCGGGTGGCCAGCCAGCCGGTGATGCGCGCCTTGGCACCGGCGACATCCAGGCCGTCCAGGGAGATCTCCGGGTTCGTGGAGTTGATCAGCTTCGCCTCGTACGAGGAGAAGGCGTCGTCCCACGTCGAGGGGTCGGTGCCGCGGTCGTCCGCGGGCTCGACCACGCAGCGCATCGGCAGGTTGAAGGCGCGCGCGAAGGCGAAGTCGCGGCTGTCGTGCGCCGGGACGGCCATGATCGCGCCGGTGCCGTAGCCCATCAACACGTAGTCGGCGATGAAGACCGGGACCTGCTCGCCGCTGACCGGGTTGGTGGCGTAGACACCGGTGAAGACGCCGGTCTTCTCCTTGGCGTCGGCCTGGCGCTCCACGTCGGACTTGGACGCGGCGAACGCGCGGTACTTGGCGACGGCCTCGGCCGGCGTGGCGTGCCCGCCGGTCCACGTCTCGTGGGTGCCCTCGGGCCACGCGTCGGGGATGACCTTGTCGACCAGCTCGTGCTCGGGCGCCAGGACCATGTAGGTGGCGCCGAACAGGGTGTCCTGGCGGGTGGTGAAGACGGTGATCGCGTCGCCGTCCTCGGTGCCGACGGGGAAGGCGACGCGGGCGCCTTCGGAGCGGCCGATCCAGTTGCGCTGCTGCAGCTTGATGGCCTCGGGCCAGTCCAGCGCGTCCAGGTCGTCCAGCAGGCGGTCCGCGTAGGCGGTGATGCGCATGTTCCACTGGCGCAGCTTGGCCTTGAAGACGGGGAAGTTGCCGCGCTCGGAGCGTCCGTCGGCGGTGACCTCCTCGTTGGCCAGGACGGTGCCCAGGCCGGGGCACCAGTTGACGGGCGCGTCCGAGGCGTACGCCAGGCGGTACTCGCCCAGTACCTCCGCGCGCTCGGAGGCGTCCAGTTCGCTCCACGCGCGCGTGGTGCCCGGTACGGCACGCTCACCGCTGTCGAACTGGGCGACCAGGTCGGCGATCGGGCGGGCCTTCTGGGCGTCGGTGTCGTACCAGGAGTTGAAGATCTGTACGAAGATCCACTGGGTCCACTTGTAGTAGTCCGGGTCGATCGTCGCGAAGGTGCGGCGCTTGTCGTGGCCCAGGCCCAGACCGCGCAGCTGCGCCTTCATGTTCTCCATGTTGGCCTCGGTGGAGGCCCGGGGGTGGGTGCCCGTCTGCACGGCGTACTGCTCGGCGGGCAGGCCGAACGCGTCGAAGCCCAGGGTGTGCAGGACGTTGTGGCCGTTCATCCGCTGGAAGCGCGCGAAGACGTCCGTGGCGATGTAGCCCAGCGGGTGGCCGACGTGCAGGCCCGCTCCGGAGGGGTACGGGAACATGTCCATGATGAACTTCTTGGGCTTGGCGACCAGCGCGGCCTGCGCCTCGTCGGCCGCCGCCAGGTCACCGCTCGGGTTGGGTGCCTCGTACGTGCCGTCGGCGTCCCAGAAGTCCTGCCAGCGTGCCTCGATCTCGGCGGCCAGGGCGGCCGTGTAGCGGTGCGGTGCGGCCACCTCGGAGGCGGCAGCAGAATTCGTCTCGCTCATGATCCTCAAAGCTCCATCGATCGTCTCTGCCTGCGGAAGTGACCGTCCCGGCCAAATGAAAAAGCCCCTCACACAGGAGGGGACGCCGCGCCGATGCCGACCGCGATTTTCCGGCGGTCGGGACTGATCAGCGCGGCCCGCTAAGCAGAAGGCGTACGGCACGCATGGCGTCAGGGTACCGCAGCGCCCGCGCGGCCCGCGACGAGGTTCCACCGCGCCGCTCGACGCCGCCGCGTGGTTCACCGATGGGCCGGAGGCTCACCTTTGGCCAAGGGTTACTCCGCGTACCGACCCCTATCGGGGCAACACCAAGATCGCATCGCTTTTAGATAACGACGCAATAACTCAAACCGCGTACTCGCCGGTATGAGGACACTTAGCATGCGGCGATCGAGCCATTTCGGAGTCGCCCCCATGAACCCTCTGAATCCTCCTCGCAAGAGCCGCTCCAACCGCTCCAACCGCACCGCCCGCAAGAGCCGTTCGTTCGCAGCCTTCCCCGAACCGAGCAGAACCACGCGCGGAGTCCTGATGACCGCCGCGCTGCTTCTCATACCCCTGCTCGTGATCATCGGGAGCGACGCCTTCCGCGCCGCACTCGACTTCACCACCGGCGTCCTTTCCCTGGTCTCCCTGACCGCCGCCGTCTTCTGGGGCCTGGTCGCCACCGACCGGCTCTTCCTGCACTCCCGTCAGCGACTGCTCGCCCAGGCCGTGCACCGGGCCACCGCGGTCGCCTCCATCGGTTTCCTGCTGCTCCACGTCACCGTCAAGCTCATGCTCGACCACGTGTCCCCGGTCGGCGCTTTCATCCCCTTCGGGACGGGCTTCTCCGGCAGCGACGGGCTCATCGGCCTCGGCTCGCTCGCCGGGCTCCTCATGGTGGTCACCGGCGTCACCGGGGCCCTGCGCAGCGCCTTCGCCTCACCGGCCCAGGTCGCGTCGCGCTGGCGCGCGCTGCACATGCTCGCCTACCCGGCCTGGTGTTCGGCGCTGATCCACGGCCTGTACGCGGGACGCGCCCCCGCGACCTGGGTGACCGTCCTCTACAGCCTCTGCCTGGTCGCCGTGGCGGGCGCGGTCGCGCTGCGCGCGTCCCCGCTCCCGGTCAAGCGGAAGGTGGCCGCCCGGATTCTGGCCGTCCTCGAACCGGAGCGCAGGGCGGGCGGCAGAGACGCCGTGCGCCGGGACACCACCGAGTCCCCGCTCCCCGGCACGGCCGCCGCTCCCGGCCGCGCCCCCGAACCCGGCCCCGACACCGCCCCGGTGGTCGGCATCGCGGCGGCCTACCGCGTCCTCGCCTCCACCGACCGGCCCACGGAGGTCACGGAGGTACTGCCGCACACCGAAGCCCCCGCGCCCCGCTGGCCGTCCCCGTCCCCGCCTCCCCCGGCCGAGGCCCCGCACATCCCGTACGACGACACCACGTACGCGTACGACACCCACTCCACGGCGTACGGCTCGGAGGACCCCGGCTACCGCTCCCACGACACCGCGTACGACCCGCCGTACGGCGCGCCCACCGACCCTCCGTACGAAGCCCCCTATCAAGCCCCGTACCAACCCCCGTACGACAACGGTCCCGCCACTGAACCGCTGCCCCAGACCTTCCAGGCGCCGAGTTCGGGCGAGCCCTGGAACGCCGCCACCGGAGGCCCCAAGTGAACGCGTCGCTGCCCGACGTCCCCGAAGTCCGCGTCGTCGGGCTTCCGCTCCTGACCTCGGGCTTCGACCTGGTCGAGCGCCTCGATCTGGCGATGCACCTGAAGGTGCACGGCCCGCTCGAACCCATGGCGGGCGAGTCCCTCGCCTCCCTCTCCGAGGCGATCTCGCTGCGCGGCAGGGGCGGCGCGGGCTTCCCCTTCGCCAAGAAGCTGCGCTCGGTCGCCGACGCGGCGATACGTCGCGGGGTGCGCCCCGTGGTCGTCATCAACGGCAGTGAGGACGAACCGGCCTGCCGCAAGGACACCGTCCTGATCAACCGGGCCCCGCACCTCATCCTCGACGGCGCCCTCCTTGCCGCCGAGGCGCTGGGCGCCCGCACGCTCGTCGTGGGCGTCACGCGGGACTCCACGGAGTCCTCGATGCTGGCGGCACTCGCCGAGCGCGGCCTGACCAACCGGCGCGGATCGAGCATCCGCGCGCGCGTGCAGCGCAATCCGGTGCGCATGGTGACCGGCGAATCGTCGGCCCTGGTGCGTTCGGCGGACGGCGGCCCGCCCAAGCCGCCGGGGCGCAAGGTGCGCACCTCCGACTCCGGGGTGGGCGGCGCGCCCACGCTCCTGTCCAACGCGGAGACCTTCGCCCAGCTCGCGGTCGCCGCGCGGATCGGCCCCGACCGCTACTGCCGCACCGGCCTGCGGGACGAGCCCGGCACGGTGCTGCTCACCGTCTCCGGAGCCGTCGCGAGGCCCATGGTGGTCGAGGTCCCCACAGGAGTGCCCCTGCGGTACGTCCTGCAGCTGGCCGGCGCCCCGCCGCTCCCCCAGGGCGTCCTGACGGGCGGCTATCACGGCAAGTGGCTCGACGCGGTCACCGCTCATGACGCGGTCGTCTCCCGTGCCTCCCTGGAGGCCTGCGGGGGCGCGCTCGGCGCGGGCGCGATCCTGCCGATCGGCGCCGGCACCTGCCCGCTCGGGGAGGCGCTGCACGTGGCGAACTGGCTGGCCTCCGAGAGCGCGGGCCAGTGCGGCCCCTGCTACCTGGGCCTTCCCGCGGCGGCCCGCGGCCTCGCGGACGTCCTGGACGGCGGCGGCCCCACCGCCCTGGAGGCACTGCGCGAGGTGACACGGGCCGTGAAGCGACGCGGTGCCTGCAAGCACCCGGACGGAACGGCGGCGTTCATCGAGTCCACGATCTCCGCGTTCACGGACGACCTCGCCGCGCACGTCCTGGGCGGTGGCTGCGGCCGCCCCGTGGAGGGCGTCCTGCCGCTCCAGGAGGAGGTACCGCAGGCCGAGGCCCCCAGTGGCCGCAGGCTCGCCGTCGACTGGACGCTGTGCCAGGGCCACGGGCTGTGCGCGGACATCGTCCCCGAGCTGATCCAGCTGGGCCCCGACGGCTTCCCCGGTGTGGCGGAAGCGTCCGTACCGCGCTACTCCGAAGCGCGCGCCGAGCGCGCCGTACGCCGCTGCCCGGCGCTCGCGCTGCGCATCGAGGAGGACCCGTCCGCGCCGTCGCCGCGCACGGCACTGCCGCTCGCCCTGCCGCCGGGCCGCGGCCGTGGCCGCCGGGCGCTCGGCAGCGGACGGCAGTGACCCGCCCCTAGGTGCCTGGTCAGACACACGAAAGCGGGCCACCCGATCCGGGTGGCCCGCTCTCATCTGCTGTGGAGCTAAGGAGAATTGAACTCCTGACCTCCTGCATGCCATGCAGGCGCTCTACCAACTGAGCTATAGCCCCTTGCTTGTCCGCCCGGTTTCCCCGGCGACTTCGTAAACATTACACGGTCCTCCCCGTGCTCCACCAAATCGTTTCCGGTCTGTACGGATACGCCCGGTACTGTCTGCCTTCGTGACCGTGATCGCGCTTGTCGGCGCCCGCCGCCGCGTGCCCCTCGCCGCCGGGGCCTGCCTGCTCTCCTTCACGGCTTTCTGGCTCGCGCAGCGCGCGGCGGACGTCTCGATGATCGACTTGATGGTCTACCGGGCCGAGGGCGAGACCGTGCGCGCGGGCGGCGACCTCTACGCGCTGCGGACCACCGAGGCCCATCTGCCCACCACATACCCGCCGTTCGCCGCCCTGCTGTTCACGCCGCTGACGCTCCTGGACACGGCGGAGATGCGCACGCTGGCGACACTGGCGAACCTGCTTCTCCTGGTGGTCTTCGCCCACCTCGCCCTGCGTCTCGTGGGGCCCGCCCAGAACACCGGGCGGCACGGCACCGGGCACGCGCGCGTGGAGAGCGCCCTGTGGGTGGCCGCGCTCGCGGTCTGGGCCGAGCCGGTGTGGACCACCCTGCGGTACGGCCAGATCAATCTGCTGCTCGCCGTCCTGGTCCTGTGGGATCTCTCCCGCCGCCCCGGTCACCGCTGGGCGGGCCTGGGCATCGGCATCGCGGCCGCGATCAAGCTCACGCCCGCGCTCTTCGCGGTGTTCCTGCTGCTCACCGGCGCCGCGGAGGCCGCGCGGCGCGGGCCGTGGCGCGTACCCGTACGGCACGCGTGCGTGGCCGCCGTCTCCTTCGCCGGCGCGACACTGCTCGCGGCCGCCGTCCTGCCCTACGACTCGCGGCGCTTCTGGACCCGGATGGTCTTCGAGGCGGGCCGGGTCGGGCTCCCCGAGGACACCGCGAACCAGTCCCTGCGCGGGGTGCTCGCACGGCTCCTGCACACCGAGGAACCCGGCCTCTGGTGGATCGGGGCCGCGGCGGCGGCCGGCGCGCTCGGCCTGACGGTCGCGGTGCGCGCGGCCCTCCGCGGGGAACGCGCCAGGGCGGCGGTGAGCTGCGCGGCGACGGCGCTCCTGGTGAGCCCGGTGTCGTGGTCGCACCACTGGGTGTGGTGCGTGCCGATGGCGCTGCTCGTGTGGACGGAGGCGGTGCGCCGGGGCGGCCGGGCCCGGTGGGCGGGCACCGGCGCGATGGTCCTCGTCTTCTGTTCGTACGCCCTGTGGTGGGTCCCGCACGGCGTGGGGCGGCTCGAACTCGACCAGAATTATGGCGAGATGACGCTGTCAGCCCTCTACGTAGGGACCGCTTTCGCGTTCCTGCTGCAAGGAGCCGGACACCGGGCACGCCTGAGGATCAGGCGAGGTCAAGCCGTGGCGAAGGAGTAGAAGCGCTTGAGCGTGCAGTGTTCGTCGAGCAGCCGGCCATAGATCGGCTCCCCTTCGAGTTCGCGGTACGTCTCGATGGGGTCGCCCTTTATGATCAGCGCCCGCGCGCACTCCTCGCACCAGTACTGGTAGTCCTGGTTGACCGGTTCCATGTCGCGGACGATCGGCGTGCCACTGCCACACCAGTCGCACTTCCGCCTGTGTGCACCCATCAATCAGCTCCAGCTGCGGCCGCAGGCCGTGCACACGTACGAGACACCGCCGTTGTCGCCGAGAACTTGGGCGACATGGGACGAACCGCAGGACGGACAGGTGAGGAGAGGGGTCGCCGCGAAGGGAGAGGCAGCGCGTCGTGACGCGGCCACTGCGACGGGGCCGTCGGCCCCATCGAGGATGCTCGCAGGCATCGCTCTCCCTCCCGTCGGGTCACAATCGGTGGTCTGGTGCGGTCCCCTTCCGGCTGTCCGATTCTGCCACGGCCTGAGCGACCCGGTCAGCGACGCAGTCGTACCAGTCCGGACACGGCGCCCAGTGCGGCCGCCCCGGCCAGGGCGTATGTGCACACCAGGAGGGCGTCCGCGGATGAATACGCCCCCGGAGCCCCTTGTGACTCAAGCCGGTTGAGGAAAAGTGCGCCATAACACGCGACGCCGGTCGACTGGCCGAGCTGAGCGACCGTCGACAGGAGGCCGCTGGCGTCCGCGGCGTCCTCGGGCCGCACCGTGGACAGCGCCCGCGTCAGCGTCGGGCTGAACCCCAGGGAGAGACCCGCACCGATGCCCACGAAGGCCACATAGAGCCATGGTCCGCCCTCGCCGCCGTCCCGCAGCAGCAGCCCCACGGCGACCGCGGAGAGCGCCGTGAGCGCGAACCCGCCGGGAATCAGTGCCCGTTGGAGCACCGCGGGCCAGCGGCGCCACGTCAGGCCGACCGCGCCGAAGACCACCGCGGTCGGCGCGAACGTCAGACCGGCGCGCAGCGCGCTGTAACCGAGGCCGCCCTGGATGTGCAGCGTGAGCACGAACAGGAAACCCGCGTTGACCCCCATCACCGCGGCGATCCGGAAGACGGCGAGGCCCATGCCGGGGATGCGCAGGACCCGCGGCGAGATCAGCGGCGCGCCGCCCCCGCGGGCGAGCCGGGACTCGTACGCGCAGAAGAGGGCGAAGAGCGGCAGCGCGCACCCCAGCGAGAGCCAGGACCACAGCGGCCAGCCCTCCTGCTGACCGAGCACCAGCGGCACGGTGAGCAGCGACACGGCGGCGCCGAGCAGCACGAGCCCCGGCAGATCGAGCCCCCGCGCCCGCCGCCCCTCCCCCGGTTCCCGCACGGCGTCACGCGGCAGCACGCGCCCCGCCGTGATCAGCAGGACCACACCCACCGGCACGTTCACCAGGAACACCGGGCGCCATCCCGTGCCGAACAGGTCGGCGCTGACCAGGACACCGCCGAGCACCTGCCCCGCGGCGGCCCCGACGGCGAGCGTGGCCGCGTACACGCCGAGCGCCTTCGTCCGCGCCTCTCCGGTGAAGTTGCGCTGGATCAGGCTGAGCACCTGCGGGATGAGCAGCGCCGAGCCCGCGCCCTGCAACAGCCGGAAGGCGATCAACTCGCCCGTCCCCCGGCTGAGTCCACAGGCGAGCGAGGCGACGGTGAAGACCGCGAGGCCGATGAGATAGACGCGACGGTGTCCGAGCCGGTCACCGAGCCGCGCACCGGTGATCAGCAGCACGGCATACGTGATGGTGTAGCCGGCGACCACCATCTGCAGGCCCGCGCCCGAAGCGCCCAGTTCGGTGCGGATGGTGGGCGCGGCGACATTGACGATGAAGACGTCGAGCAGCGCCATGAACTGTGCGGCGATGACGACGGCGAGCAGCCGTCCGGGGCGGTTGTCGGTGCCGGGGGCTTTACTGGACGCAGGGCTCGAACCAGCGCGATCCGTCGCGGTGGGCGGGGATGTGGTTGTCATGACACCGAGCGTGGCGGCGAGTTGGTACGGGTAACGAGAGCCCGCCGATGCTGGTACTGGCAGCACCTGGCAAGGCCCGGGGCGAGGACCGACCATGGGGGATGTGACGACGATGGGGACGACTCAGCGACGGAGGCCGGAGCTCGCCGCCTTCCTGCGCGGCCGCAGGGCCAGGGTGACACCGGCCGACGTGGGCATGCCGCCGGGCCTGCGCCGCCGTACGCCGGGGCTGCGCCGCGAGGAGGTCGCCCAGCTCTCCGGAGTCGGCGTCACCTGGTACACGTGGCTGGAGCAGGGCCGCCCGATCAACGCGTCGGCGCAGGTCCTGGACGCCGTGGCGCGCACGCTCCGGCTCGACAGGGCCGAGCGCGAGCATCTCTACCACCTGGCGGAGGTTCCGTACGAGCCGGTCCGCAAGACCACGTCCCCCGCGGCCGTCGGCCCGGAGGTCCAGGGCATCATCGACGCGCTCGACCCGCACCCGGCGGTGGTCTACAACGCGCGGTACGACATCCTCGCCACCAACCCCGCCTACCGCGACCTCTTCTTCGTCCCGCAACTGGAGGCCTTCGGCGCCCCGAACGTGCTGTGGACGCTGTTCATCGCCCCCGACCCGGTCTGCCCGCTGGTCTTCCGCGACGAGGAGCTGCCGGTGATGGTGGCGACGCTGCGCAGTTCGTACGGACGGCATGTGGGCGAGCCCGCCTGGGAGGACTTCATAGGCCGGCTGTCCGCCGCGAGCGCGCGCTTCGCCGAGCTGTGGGAGCGGGGCGACGTGGCGCCGCCGGGGCCCCGTGTGAAGACGTTCCGGCACGAGGCGGTCGGAGAGCTGCGGATGACGTCGGTCTCGCTGTCCATCAACGGCATGCCGGAGTGCCGGATCGTCGTGTACACCCCGGACGACGAGGAGAGCCGCCGACGGTCGGCCGAGCTTCGCGAGCTCAGGCCCCCGGAAGCAGATGGGCCCCCGGGAACAGAAGAATCCCGCCCTCTGATGAGGACGGGATCCTGATTGTGGAGCTAAGGAGAATTGAACTCCTGACCTCCTGCATGCCATGCAGGCGCTCTACCAACTGAGCTATAGCCCCGTGTGTTCTTCGTGTTCCTCCCGCTCGGCGGGCGAACAAGAAGAACTTTAGCCTGCGCCGGGCCGGAATGTGAAATCCGGGTGAGGGGCCCTCTCCGGCTCTCCGACCAGCGGCTCTGTCACCCGCTCTCGGGCCCGCCCCGGCCCAGGCCTAGTCGTCGTCGCCGAGCACCGGCTCCGGCAGTGTGCCGGCGTTGTGCTCGAGGAGGCGCCAGCCCCGCGCGCCCTGGCCGAGCACGGACCAGCAGCAGTTGGAGAGCCCGCCGAGGCCCTCCCAGTGGTGGGACTCCAGGCCGAGGAGGCGGCCGATGGTGGTGCGGATCGTGCCGCCGTGGCTGACCACCACGAGCGTGCCGTTCTCCGGCAGCTTCTCGGCATGGCGCAGCACGATCGGCGCGGCACGGTCGGCGACCTCGGTCTCCAGCTCACCGCCGCCCCGGCGCACCGATTCGCCGCGCTTCCACGCGGCGTACTGGTCGCCGAAGCGCGCGATGATCTCGTCGTGCGTCAGGCCCTGCCACTCACCGGCGTACGTCTCCTGGAGACCCTGCTCGTGCGTGACGGGCAGGCCGGTGAGGGCCGCGAGCTCGTTCGCCGTGGCCGCCGCCCGCTTCAGGTCGGACGCCACGATGGCGTCCGGCTTCAGCGAGGCGAGCAGCCGGGCGGCGCGCCTGGCCTGAGCGACTCCGGTGTCGGTCAGCTCGATGTCCGTGGAGCCCTGGAAGCGGCGCTCCAGGTTCCAGGACGTCTGGCCGTGCCGCCACAGGATGATCCGGCAGCCGCGGCTGGTCACCGAAGCTCACCGTCCAGGTCGGCTGCCTCCTCCGCGGCGCGCTGCTCGGCGTGCTCGGCGGCCTTGCCGCGGGTCGCGACGGCGTCCGCGGGGAGCTCGATCTCGGGGCAGTCCTTCCACAGGCGCTCGAGGGCGTAGAAGACACGCTCCTCGCTGTGCTGGACGTGCACCACGATGTCCACGTAGTCCAGGAGGACCCAGCGGGCTTCGCGGTCGCCCTCGCGGCGCACCGGCTTGACGCCGAGCTCCTTGCTGAGCCGCTCCTCGATCTCGTCGACGATCGACTTGACCTGGCGGTCGTTGGGCGCGGAGGCGAGCAGGAAGGCGTCCGTGATCGACAGCACGTCGCTGACGTCGTACGCGATGATGTCGTGCGCGAGCTTGTCGGCGGCCGACTGAGCGGCGACCTTGATGAGCTCGATGGAGCGGTCCGTGGCGGTCACAGTTGAGCTTTCCTTCAGGTGGTCAAGACACCCCAAGGGTCTCACGGACCGCCGGAGGACCTCCCGTCGATTACGCGACGGCCCTGTCTGCTGCGTCACCCCGGCCGGAGGAACCCCCGGCCGGGGCCGCCGCCGTCATCCCGCGTCGTAGTCCTGACCGAGGACGACCGACACATCCGCGTTGGGTGCGGTCTTGCCCTTGCGGACCGCGCCGTCCGGCAGGCCGAGGGTCTTGGCGACCTCGGTGGCCTGCGTCTTCTTGTCCGCGTCGGCATAGGTGACCTGCGATGTCGCCTGGGCCGTCGAGCCCGCGCCGCCGTCCACGAAGGTGTAGCCGCCGTTGACCAGCGAGATCCGCGCGTCCTGCCCGGCGCCCTTGCTGCCGGACGCGTTCTTGACGCCGACCCGTACGGCCGCGTCCTTGTCCGGGTTCTTGACCGCGCCGCCCAGGACGTTCTTGACCACGCTCGCGCCGGCCTTCTCCGAGAGCGTCCCGTCCTGCCGCACCGGGAGCAGCTGCGTGGAGTAGTCGCCGCCCTTGGCGCGGTCGGCGAGCTTGGCGAGGAAGGCGCCGAGGTCCTTCTCCTTGAGGGAAGGGTCGAGGATCTGGGCCAGCGACTGGACGGTGGTCGTCGCGGCCTGCGGGTCGGACGACAGCTTGCGCAGGACACCCTGCATGACCTGCCCGAACCGGTCGAGCTGCGCGGTCTCCGGCTCGCCGGACGCGCGGTAGGTGGCGTACGCGACGGCCATCGGGCCGCTCAGGGTCTGCTGCTCGCCCTTCTTCACGAGGGGCGCCTGGCCCTTCTTGGCCTTGGGGTCGGGCACCTCGGCGTCCGTGTCGATGTCGATGTTGCCGACCAGCTCGACGAGGTTGTTCAGGTAGGGGGTGTCCAGGCGCCAGGTGCCCTCGACCTGGGTGCCGAGCAGGCTGTCGATCGACTCGCGGGTGCCGGTGGAACCGTCGTCGTCGACCGACTTGCCGAGCGTCGTCCCCGCGCCCTCGTCGTCCGTCACGGACAGGGCGTTGGGCAGCAGGACGGTGGTGCCGCGCTTGGTGGTGGTGTTGTTCACCAGGAGCGCCGTGGAGGTGCCGCCCCCCTTGGTGTTGTGCAGGTGGACGACGATCACGTCGCGGTTCTGCGGTCCGGTCGCCGCTGCGCCGCCGTCGGCCGCGTCGTCCGACAGGCCGGGCAGCTTGCCCGCGTACCAGAGGTAGCCGACGCCGCCCGCGATGACGAGCGCGAGCACCACGACGAGGGCGACGACCCGGGAACGCCCGCGCCGCTTGGCCTCCTCGCGCCGCTCGGTGCGGCTCTCGGTGAACTTCAGCCAGTCGATGACGTCCTCGGACTCTTCGTCCGGCTCCTCGATGAAGGAGAACTGCTGGGTCTCGTACGCGGGATCGCGGCGCTGGGGCTCACGCCGCGGCTCGGCCTCCAGGTCCGGCTCCGGCTCGGGTTCCGGCTGCCGCGACTGCTGCGGGATCCAGCCGGTCTGCGTCTGCTGGGCGGTCTGCGGCTGGGGCTGGGGCTGCGGCTGCGCCGCCTGCTGAGGCTGATCGTAGGCGCCGTACGAACCGGCGTCGTACGCACCGGAGTCGTACGGCGGGGCCGGCGCCTGCTGCCCCGTCGCGTACGGGTCGTAGCCGTAGCCCTGCGGCGGCTGCTGGTACTGCTGCTGGGCCTGGGCCTGGGACCCGTACTGGTCGTACGAGGCCGACGGCTGGGCCTGCTGGGCCTGCTGCTGGACCTGCTGATACACCGGCTGCCCGTACTCGTCGTACCCGACGATCTGGTACTGATCAGCCGCGTACTCGCCCGCGTACGGGTCGCCGCCCGCATACGGGTCGTACTGTCGGTCGTTCACCGGTGCCCCTCTCGGCTCAATCGCCGCGGTACAGCTCGCGCTTGTCGATATAACGCACCACGCCGTCCGGCACCAGATACCAGACGGGGTCACCCTTGGCGACCCGCGCACGGCAGTCCGTGGACGAGATGGCGAGGGCCGGGACCTCCACGAGCGAGACTCCGCCTTCGGGAAGTCCGGGGTCGGCCAGCGTATGGCCCGGCCGGGTGACCCCGATGAAGTGCGCCAGGGAGAAGAGCTCTTCGGTGTAGCGCCAGGTGAGGATCTGGCCGAGGGCGTCGGCGCCCGTGATGAAGAAGAGGTCCGTGTCGGGGTTGAGCGTGCGCAGATCGCGCAGCGTGTCCGTCGTGTAGGTCGGTCCGCCGCGGTCGATGTCGATGCGGCTCACCGAGAACTGCGGGTTCTCGGCCGTCGCGATGACCGTCATCAGATAACGGTCCTCGGCCGGGGACACCGCCTTGTCGCTCTTCTGCCACGGCTGCCCGGTCGGCACGAACACCACCTCGTCGAGGTGGAACTGCGCGGCGACCTCCTGGGCCGCCACCAGGTGTCCGTGGTGGATCGGGTCAAACGTTCCGCCCATGACACCCAGGCGGCGCTTGCCCTTGCTGGCCGGGCCGGTACCGGGACCGGTAGGCATGTCCTGCTCTCCCATGCGTGCAGACCCTACCGGCCCGGTGGACGGGCTCTGTTTCGGCGTCCGGCCGGTGGACGGCTCAGCGGTCCCGGTTGAAACGCGTGGTGATCCACAGGAGCAGCATCAGCACGACGAACGCGCCACCGCCGGTGATGTAGGGGCTGAGGCTTGCGTGCTCGTCGACGTGCTTGCCCTCGGAGGCGAGAGTGACCAGCTGGGAGGCGGTGCTGTGGAGGCTCATCGTCGGCAGGACCTATCCGGAGGTGGGCGGGAACAAGGACTTCCGGGCCATCGTATGCGGGCGCACCGGCAGAGCTCACGCCGACTCAGCCGTTGTGGCCCGCGCGGTCGTCCTCGTCGCCGCCGCCCGGGCGCCCGGCATCCGCGCCCGCGTCCGCGTCACGCCGCTCCGCGTCGGCCCCCTGGCGGTAGCCGCGCAGCAGGAACCACGCCACGAGCACACAGCCGACGACCATGACGATCAGCACGACGCGGAGCAGATTGCCCGCCCCCTGCTCCTTCGCGGCCAGGGCGGCCGCCTCCGTGACCCAGTGGTGGGCTGCGGCGCTGTGCTCCGTGACGGCCATGAGGGCGACTCCATTCGCTGTGCTGCCCTGTCACGGTATCTCCGCCTAGGCTGGGTCCCACCTCGGGGGCATGACTGGACGAGCATGGGGGATGGGGCATGACCGACGACAACGACCACGGCCGGCGAGGCGGTGGCCACGAGCACGTGCCGAGCAGGCAGCGCAGGCGCTTTCCCGGTATCTCGTCACGGGCGTACGAACACCCGGCGGACCGCTCGGCCCTGGTGGCCCTGCGCAAGCTCAGCGGGTTCGACACCGTCTTCAAGGCACTCAGCGGGCTGCTCCCCGAGCGGAGCCTGCGGCTGCTGTTCCTCTCGGACTCCGTACGGGTCTCCGACGCGCAGTTCGCGCACCTCAACACGATGCTGCGGGACGCCTGTTACATCCTGGACCTGGAGAAGGTCCCGCCGATGTACGTGAACATGGACCCGAACCCGAACGCCATGTGCATCGGCCTCGACGAGCCGATCATCGTGGTGACCACGGGTCTCGTCGAGCTCCTCGACGAGGAGGAGATGCGCGCGGTCGTCGGTCACGAGGTGGGCCACGCGCTCTCCGGCCACTCGGTGTACCGCACGATCCTGCTGTTCCTGACCAACCTCGCGCTCAAGGTCGCCTGGATCCCGCTCGGCAACATGGCGATCATGGCCATCGTGACCGCCCTGCGCGAGTGGTTCCGCAAGTCGGAGCTGTCGGCGGACCGCGCGGGGCTCCTGGTGGGCCAGGACCTCAAGGCGTCGATGCGCGGCCTGATGAAGATCGCGGGCGGCAACCACCTGCACGAGATGAACGTGGACGCGTTCCTGGAGCAGGCCGAGGAGTACGAGGCCGGGGGCGACCTGCGGGACTCGGTCCTGAAGATCCTGAACGTCATGCCGCGCACGCATCCCTTCACCACCGTGCGCGCGGCCGAACTGAAGAAGTGGGCCGAGACCCGCGACTACCAGCGGATCATGGACGGCCACTACCCCCGCCGCGACGAGGACGGGGACACCTCGGTGTCCGACTCCTTCCGCCAGTCGGCCTCCAGCTACGCCGATGACGTACGCAACAGCAAGGACCCGCTGATGAAACTGGTCAACGACCTCGCGGGCGGCGCGGGCGACCTGGGCGGCAAGCTGCGCGGCAGGTTCACCGGCCAGGGCCGCAACGACACTCCGCCGACCGACACTCCGCCGGCCGACGGAGCGCCGTAACCCTCAGAGCGAGGGCTGGGCGGCCGCCGAGAGCGAGCCGCACAGCGCCGGGGCATCACCCGTCGCGTAGGGGTCGGTGCCCGCGGGGCCGCCCGCCTTCGCCTTCTGCCCGGCGAGCAGCGGCCGCAGCTGGTCGGCGGAGCCGGCGGAGCAGGCGAGCGGGCCCGCCTGCATGTACGACACAAGGAGCTCGGCCTGGCGCATCCGCAGGTCGTCGCGGTCGAAGCGGAACTGCAGCTCACGCCGGACGGTGAAGAGCGAGGCCTTGACGTCCTCGCCCTTGCCGGCCGGCCGCAGCGCGTAGACGAAGGTGTGGTCCGAGGTCACCTCGAGGGTGTTCTTGTCCGTCTCGGTGGCGTGCAGCGTGCCGTGGACGCGGATGCCGGGTGAGGCGAGGGACGTCTTCGTCGGGTCGAAGCGCACGAGCCAGCCGGTGGGCGCGTGCCGGCCGTCCGCCGCCGGGTGGGCGAAGCTCCGGTCGAACTGGTCGAGCTGGCGCGGGTCGAGCAGGATGCGCGCCGAGCGCACGGCGCCGCCGGTGAGGACGTCCGGGTCGAGCGAGGACTCGACGAGGTAGTCCTTGGCGGTGGTCAGCGCGGTCATCACCTGACCGTCCGAGAAGTGCGATGTCCGCTGTGCCGCGGGGAGGTTGATGCCTGACGCGCCCACCCGGAACTGCGCGGCCGGGCTGTGCGCGAACAGGTCGGCGGGTTTCTCGGCGCCGGGCACGGGCCCCGGCGGGGCGAGCGGGATGACCGTCATCCGCAGCGGCTCGGGGCGCTGGGCGACGGGGTTCTGGTACGGATGGCGCACGCCCATGTAGATCGCGGTGCCGAACGCGACGGCGATCAGCAGGACGAGGATCACGGCCTGCTTGGAGAGGTGCTTGTGGTGCGCGGGAGTGCGGCGCACCGCGTGCGTGTGGTCACTCATGCGCTCCTGCGCGGAGTACTCCTGGAGCCGTGCGGCACGGACGAACGACTCGTCGAAGACGACGGATCGGTATTCGTCCTCACCACCGGCGGGAGCGCCCTCGGATGTCCCCTCGGGTGGTTCTCCTGGCCCGCCCATACCTTCAGGGTAGGTCTCAGCACGGTCACGTAAACGCCCTGGTGCGCGACAAGTTCTGACAACTTCTCACGGGGAGCGGGGAGTTGCGGAGACCGGTGGCCTGCCGTACTCCGCGGAGGCCGAGGGCTCCGTGGACACCTGGGACGGAGCCGGGTCCTGGCGGCCCGTCGACGCGCCGCGGTAGACCGCGGTGAAGGCGAGCGCGACCATGCCGATGCCCATCAGGAGGGCGAGCATCCAGGCGACCGGGCGGTGCCAGCGGTTGCGCCCGGTGTAGCCCTGCCTGCCGTACCCGTGCTCGGTGAACTCACGGTCGTACACGTCGTCGAGATCGGCGTCGTGGCCGAACTCTCCGCCGTCGTCGGGGCCGAAGCCCTCGTCGTAGAGATCGTCCTCGGGTGAGTCGCGGCCCGAGCCCCGGGTGCGGGCCCGGCGGCTCTCGGCCTCGGAGGCCTCCGCGCGCGCCTGGGCGGCGGCCAACAGCCGCTCCACCGCGGTGGGTTCATGTATCTCGGCGGCCTTGACGAAGGCCTCGTCGAAGACCACGGAGGCGAACTCTTCGTCCGCACCCCCGCGGTCGCGGTCGTCGTCGGGCTCCCCGCCGTCAGGAAACGACGGCGTGCCCCCCACGTCCTCCGGCACCCTTCCAGCCTAGACCGGAAGGGGCAATCTGGGCAGACGGTACGGGAATTCAGCCCGTGCGGGAATTCAGCGGGTGTGGCCGTCGCCGGTGACGATGTACTTCGTCGAGGTCAGCTCGGGAAGCCCCATCGGGCCGCGGGCGTGCAGCTTCTGCGTGGAGATGCCGATCTCGGCGCCGAAGCCGAACTGGCCGCCGTCCGTGAAGCGCGTGGAGGCGTTCACGGCGACCGTCGTGGAGTCCACGAGCTGGGTGAAGCGGCGCGCGGCCTGCTGCGACGTGGTGACGATCGCCTCGGTGTGCCCGGAGGTCCACAGGCGGATGTGCTCGACGGCCTGCTCCAGGGAGTCGACGATGCCCGCCGCGATGTCGTAACTGAGGTACTCGGTCTCCCAGTCCTCCGTGGTCGCGGGCACGACGGTGGCCTTCGAGCCGTCGGCGTACGCGATGACCCGCTCGTCGGCGTGGACCGTGACCCCGGCCTCGGCGAGGGCGTCCAGGGCGCGCGGCAGGAAGGCGTCGGCGATGTCCGCGTGCACCAGGAGCGTCTCGGCGGCGTTGCAGACGCTGGGGCGCTGGGCCTTGGAGTTGACGAGGATGTCGACGGCCATGTCCAGGTCGGCGTCGGCGTCCACGTAGACGTGGCAGTTTCCGGTGCCGGTCTCGATGACCGGGACGGTGGACTCCTCGACGACGGTCTTGATCAGCGAGGCGCCGCCGCGCGGGATGAGGACGTCGACGAGGCCGCGGGCGCGCATCAGCTCGCGCACGGGGTCACGGTTCTCGCCCGGCACGAGCTGGACGGCGTCGGCGGGCAGACCCGCTCCGTGGACGGCGTCGCGAAGGACCCGGACGAGCGCGGTGTTCGATTCGTACGCCGATGACGAGCCCCGCAGGAGCACCGCGTTGCCGGACTTCAGGCAGAGGGCGGCGGCGTCCACGGTGACGTTCGGGCGGGCCTCGTAGATGATGCCGACGACGCCGAGCGGGACGCGGACCTGGCGCAGGTCGATGCCGTTGGGCAGGGTCGAGCCGCGGACGACCTCGCCGACGGGGTCGGGCAGGGCGGCCACGTCACGCACGTCGGCGGCGATGGCGCGGACCCGCTCCGGGGTGAGCGTCAGCCGGTCGACGACGGACTCGCTGGTCCCGGCCTCGCGGGCGCGGACGGTGTCCTTGTCGTTGGCCTCGATGATCTCTGCCGTACGGACCTCGAGGGCGTCGGCGATCGCCAGGAGCGCGTCGTCCTTGGCGGCACGCGGCAGCGGCGCGAGGGTCGCGGCGGCGCCACGGGCGCGGTAGGCGGCCTGGGCGACCGGCGAGAGGTTGTCGTACGGAGAGACCGGCGTGAGGGACGTCATGAACGCAGCGTAATAGGGAGCGGCCACGGTCCACCCGCTGTTTCAGCAGCCGAGACCACGGTGCTCACGTCGGCTCAAAAAGGGTGCACGCCCACCGGGGTCGCCGGCAGCGGGCCGTACCCCTCCGCGATGCGCTGGTGGTACGTGTCGCGGTCGATGACCTCAAGACCGACGATCTCCCACGGCGGGAGCTGCGCGCTCTGCCGGTGCTCTCCCCAGAGCCGGAGCGCGACCGCGGCGGCGTCGTGCAGGTCGCGGGCCTCTTCCCAGTACCGGATCTCCGCGTGGTCGGGCGCGTACCTGCTGGTCAGCAGGAAGGGGTGGTCGTGGGCGAGCTGTTCGAGGCCGCGCCTGACCTCCTTCAGCGGGGCTTCGCTCCCCGAGACGCTCAGGGTGACGTGCCACAGACGGGGCGCGTCCACCGTCTCGCCCTCCTGGCTCTCGTCCGTCTCCGCCGCCGCTTGCGTGTCACCGGTGTACGTCGCCCCCGCGGCAACGCTGGTCAGGGACCGCTCAGCCGGCGCGCGGGACGACGCTCCCGGGCGCACTCGTCTCACGACGGCCTCCTCTACGCAATGGTGGTGCGGATACGCAATGGTCGTGCGGAAGTGTCTGGACAAAGTTGAGCAGGCCAAGCGCCCCCGCGGGGCGGTTTTGGGGAGTTTCACCTCGCACGGGCCGGGCGGCGCACGGCGTTCGCGCCTGTTTTCGGCCGGGGCCGGGCCGCGAGAGGAGCCCGCGAAGGGCTCAGTCGTGCAGCAGGGCGAGGTCGTCGCGGTGCACGACCTCTCGCTCGTACGCCGGTCCGAGCTCGCGCGCGAGATCCCTGGTGGAACGGCCGAGGAGCTGCGGAAGCTCCTTGGCGTCGAAGTTCACCAGACCGCGCGCCACAGCCCGCCCCGCGGTGTCCCGCAGCTCGACGGGGTCGCCCGCGGCGAAGTCGCCCTCGACCCCGGCGATCCCGGCGGGCAGCAGCGATTTGCGCCCCTCGACGACCGCACGCACCGCCCCGTCGTCGAGCGTCAGTGCGCCCTGCGGCTCCGAGGCGTGCTGGAGCCACAGGAGCCGGTCACCGGAGCGGCGGCCCGTGCGGTGGAAGCACGTGCCGGTGTCGCGGCCCGCGAGGGCGTCGGCGGCTTGGCTCGCGGAGGTCAGCACCACCGGAATCCCGGCGCCCGCGGCGATCCGCGCGGCCTCGACCTTGGTGACCATGCCGCCGGTGCCGACGCCCGCCTTGCCCGCGCTGCCGATCTGGACGTGCGCTATGTCGGCGGGGCCCGTCACCTCGGAGATCCGGGAGGTGCCCGGCTTCGCCGGATCGCCGTCGTACAGACCGTCCACGTCGGAGAGGAGCACGAGGAGGTCGGCGTGGACGAGGTGCGCGACGAGGGCGGCGAGCCGGTCGTTGTCGCCGAAGCGGATCTCGTCCGTCGCCACGGTGTCGTTCTCGTTCACGACCGGCAGCGCGCCCATCGCCAGGAGCTGGTCGAAGGTGCGGGACGCGTTGCGGTGGTGCGCGCGGCGGGCCATGTCGTCGGAGGTGAGGAGCACCTGCCCGACGCGTACGCCGTAACGCGCGAAGGAAGCGGTGTAGCGGGCCATGAGAAGGCCCTGGCCGACGCTGGCGGCCGCCTGCTGCCTCGCCAGGTCCTTGGGGCGCCTGCGCAGCCCCAGCGGCGAGAGCCCGGCGGCGATGGAGCCGGACGAGACGAGGACGATCTCGCGCTCGCCGCCGCTGCGGCTCTTGGCGAGTACGTCGACGAGGGCGTCGACGCGATCGGCGTCCAGGCCCCCCGCCGCGGTGGTCAGGGACGAGGACCCGACCTTGACGACCACCCTGTGGGCCTCTGCGATGCCCTGCCTTGCCCCAGCCAACGTACTTCCCCAATGATCCCGAAGGTCCCGTTCCCTGCCGGACCAGCAATCTACGCGAGTGAGCGTGTGGAGTGCCCATCCATTTCGAGGGACGGACCGAATACTCCCCGGAGGTGAAACCGGGCCTCTGGGTTCAGTACCTTTGCCCCTTTATCCGGTGATTGTCGTCACGGAAGATTGCTACAGGGCCACCGCACGTCATACGGTCAGTGGTCGCTTTCCTTGACTTCCCCCCGTCCGATCCCCCCGATCCCCCGCCAGGAGCCCAAGCCCGTGCCCTCTGCCGGACTCGCCCCCCGCCGCATCGTGCAGCTCACCGCGCTGTTCGCGATGTTCGCGCTCTTCACGGCCCAGCTCGTCAGCGCGCTGGTCCCGTATGTACCGGTGTTCGTCGCCGCGTCCGCGGCGAACCTCGCGCTCGACGTGTATCTGCAGTACAAGCAGCCGGGGCTCCTCTCCCTCCTTGGCAAGATCCGGTTCGATGTCACCGTCAGGCAGCTCCTGCGCGACATGCTGATCCTGGTCGGCCTGCTGCGCATCGACGGCATCGAGCCGCTGGCCGAGCAGTCGCCGCTGACGATCTCGCTGCTCGCCTTCTACTTCCTGCACTTCGGCTGCCAGGCCACCGCCATACTGGTGCGCCGCCGCCGCCAGCTGCCGATCGTCACGCGCAACATCGACACGTCCGCGCTGCACCTGACCGCCGCCCCGCCGCGCATCCTCTCGCGCCGCCAGGCCCACCGCCTGCTGACGTTCTCGATCCCCGGCACGGCGGGCCTCGTGCTCACCGCCGCCACCACCGAGGCGTACTGGGGCGGCATCGGCCTCGGGATCTCCATCGCCCTGATGGGCATCGGCGCGGTCTACCTCGCCACGTGGCTGCTCCCCAAGAAGCGCGCGAAGAACGACGAGCAGGTCATGGAGTGGCTGGACAACTGGCTGGCCGACTACCAGCCGTCCGTCGCCATGTACTTCTCGGGCGGCGCCACGTCCGCGTACCAGGCGAACATGTGGCTCTCCACGCTCTCCAAGCTCGACGGCAATCCGCTGATCGTGCTGCGTGAGCGCTTCATGGTGCAGAAGATCGACGCGACGGACGTCCCGATCATCTGCTTCCCGAAGGTCGCGACGATGTTCTCCCTGGAGACCTCGACGCTGAAGATGATGCTGCACCCGGCGAACGCCGCGAAGACCTCGCAGGTGCTGCGCATCCCCACGATCAAGCACGCCTTCATCAACCACGGCGAGAGCGACAAGCTCTCCTCCTGCAACCCGTACGCGAAGGCGTACGACGAGGTGTGGGTGGCGGGCCCCGCCGCGCGCGACCGCTACCAGGCCGCCGACGTCGGCGTCGACGACAAGGACGTGGTCGAGGTCGGCCGCCCCCAACTCTCGCCGATCCTGCCGTCCACGGGCGCCCCCACGGGTCCGTTCACGACCGTGCTGTACGCCCCCACCTGGGAGGGCTGGGACGGCAACCCGGGCAACACGTCGGTGACGCTCGCGGGCGAGAACATCGTCCGGCACCTGCTCGCCGACCCCGGCGTCCGGCTCATCTACAAGCCGCACCCGATGACCGGCTCGCAGGACCCCCGCGCCGGCGCCGCCGACCTGCGCATCAAGGCGATGATCCGGGAGGCCGCGGCCAAGCGTTCGGGCGAGCGTCCCGGCCCGGAGGCCGCCGCCGAACTGGCGCGCCGCACCGCCGAGTTGGACCAGCTGACCTCGACCGCGTTCCGCAAGAGCGTGGACGAGATGGAGCGGATGATGCTCCAGGGCACGCCCGACGGCGACCAGCAGGCGGCGGTCGCCGAGGCGACGGCCGCGTGGGAGGCGGCGTACTGGGCCTCGTTCCCCGAGTGGGAGCACCAGATCATCACCACCGCCCGCCCGGCGATCTTCTCCTGCTTCAACCAGGCGGACCTGCTGATCAGCGATGTCTCCTCGGTCGTCTCCGACTGGCTGTCGAGCGAGAAGCCGTACGCGGTCGCCAACACGTCCGGCATGTCCGAGGCGGACTTCCGCTCGGGCTTCCCGACGGTGAGCGCGGCGGCGATCCTCACCCCGTCCGCCGAGGGCGTCCCGGCGCTCCTGGAGTCCGTCCGCTCCCCGGAGCTCGACACCCACGCCGAGGCCCGCGCGGCCCTCAAGGAGCACCTCCTGGGCCCCTCGGACCCGCCCTCCCTGGTCCGCTTCAACGAGGCGGTCCTCGCACTCTCGGCCAAGGCCGACGAGCGCCGCGTCCGCATGGCCACCCGCATCGACGCGGAGATCCCCGGCCAGCGTGCGGCACAGGACGCGGCGGAGGAAGTCGAGTCCGACCCGACGGAGTCGAACGGCGCGGAGGACACGGTCACCGCGTAAGCCCTGAAGGGGCGCGGGGAACTGCGCGCCCAGCCACAAAGCACCCGCACGGTGTACGAAAAAGCGAAGGCCCCCCGGAGCAGAAGCTCCGGGGGGCCTTCGCGCAGTCCAGGGCGCCCCGCCAGGCAAAAGCTAGAACGGTTCGAAGTCGTCGTACGCCTTCTCCGCCTCGTCCCGCTCCGCGTCCCGGTCCCTGCGGCGCTGGGCCGCGGGGCGGGGCGCGTCGAGGCGGTGGTCCTCGCCACGGCGGCCGAGCATCTCCGCGCCGGCCATGACCGTGGGCTCCCAGTCGAAGACGACCGCGTTGTCCTCGGGGCCGATGGCGACGCCGTCGCCCGTGCGGGCGCCCGCCTTCATCAGCTCTTCCTCGACGCCGAGGCGGTTGAGCCGGTCCGCGAGGTAGCCGACGGCCTCGTCGTTGTTGAAGTCGGTCTGGCGCACCCAGCGCTCCGGCTTCTCGCCGCGCACGCGGTAGATGCCGTCGTCGCCGAGCTTGACGGTGAAGCCCGCGTCGTCCACGGCCTTGGGCCGGATGACGATGCGGGTCGCCTCCTCCTTCGGCTTCGCGGCACGCGCCGCGGCCACGACCTCGGCGAGCGCGAAGGAGAGCTCCTTGAGCCCCTTGTGCGCCACGGCCGACACCTCGAAGACGCGGTAACCGCGGGCCTCCAGGTCGGGGCGGACCAGGTCGGCCAGGTCCTGGCCGTCCGGTACGTCGATCTTGTTGAGGACGACGACGCGCGGGCGGTTCTCCAGGCCTGCGCCGTACTCACGCAGCTCGGCCTCGATGATGTCGAGGTCGGAGACGGGGTCGCGGTCGGACTCGAGGGTCGCCGTGTCCAGGACGTGCACCAGGACGCTGCACCGCTCGACGTGCCGCAGGAACTCCAGGCCGAGGCCCTTGCCCTGGCTGGCGCCCGGGATCAGGCCCGGTACGTCGGCGATGGTGTAGACGGTCGAACCGGCCGTCACCACGCCGAGGTTGGGGACCAGCGTCGTGAAGGGGTAGTCCGCGATCTTCGGCTTGGCGGCGCTCAGGACCGAGATCAGCGAGGACTTGCCGGCGCTCGGGTAGCCCACGAGGGCGACGTCGGCGACGGTCTTCAGCTCCAGGACGACATCGCCCGCGTCGCCCGGCTCACCGAGCAGCGCGAAGCCGGGGGCCTTGCGGCGAGCCGAGGCCAGCGCCGCGTTGCCGAGGCCTCCGCGGCCGCCCTGCGCCGCGACGTACGTGGTGCCCTCGCCGACCAGGTCGGCCAGGACGTTGCCCTGCTTGTCGAGGATGACCGTGCCGTCCGGGACCGGCAGGACCAGGTCCTGGCCGTCCTTGCCGGAGCGGTTGTCACCGGCACCGGGAGCGCCGTTGGTGGCCTTGCGGTGCGGGGAGTGGTGGTAGTCGAGGAGCGTGGTGACCGACTGGTCGACGACCAGGATCACGTCTCCGCCACGGCCGCCGTTACCGCCGTCCGGGCCGCCGAGCGGCTTGAACTTCTCACGGTGGACGGAGGCACAGCCGTGGCCCCCGCTACCCGCGGCGACATGCAGCTCGACGCGGTCCACGAAGGTGGTCATGGGATGTGCCTCCAGAAAGGATACGAAATGTCAGGGGCGAAATGCCCCTAGGTGTAACACGCGAAGGGCGGACCCGCTTCCCGACAGGGAAGTGAGGTCCGCCCTCGCGAAGAACCTGTTCTACGGAAGCCTGATTCAGGCGACCGGAACGATGTTCACGACCTTGCGGCCACGGTGCGTGCCGAACTCGACCGCACCGGCGGCCAGCGCGAACAGCGTGTCGTCCTTGCCACGGCCGACGCTCGCGCCGGGGTGGAAGTGGGTGCCACGCTGGCGGACCAGGATCTCACCGGCGTTGACGGTCTGACCGCCGAAGCGCTTCACGCCGAGCCGCTGAGCATTGGAATCGCGCCCGTTCCGAGTGGACGATGCGCCCTTCTTGTGTGCCATCTTGTCTCAGTCCCTTACTTCGCAGCCGTGGGGATACCGGTGATCTTGATCGCCGTGTACTGCTGACGGTGACCCTGACGACGGCGGTAGCCGGTCTTGTTCTTGTAGCGAAGGATGTCGATCTTCGCGCCCTTGTGGTGGTCCACGACCTCGGCCTGGACCTTGATGCCGGCAAGGACCCACGGGTCGCTGGTCACGGCGTCGCCGTCGACAACGAGCAGGGTCGAGAGCTCGACCGTGTCGCCAACCTTGGCAGTGGAAATCTTGTCAACCTCAACGATGTCGTCGACAGCAACCTTGTGCTGGCGACCACCGCTGCGCACGATGGCGTACACGCGGATCTCTCTCTCGCTCGGAACGGGACCCCCGCAGTCCAGCCGCCCGTCCAGATGCACGGTCGGCCTCTTCCGAGCGCCGGGGGCGCCGGAAGGAAATCAGGTTTACAGGGGTAGGGCATGTCCAGTGACACGCCGACGCTCAAGATTACGGGGCTGGGCCACAAGGGTCAAACCGGCTTCTCGCCGTCCGGCGGCAGCGGCTTGACGCCCTTGCACAGGTCGGTGGCGTCGGCCTTGCCCGGCCAGGCGATCGTCCGCACCCGGTCGAAATGGCCGCGGTACGCGTCGTGCACGGAGTCGTCGTCGACCTTCACGATCGCCTCGTCGTTCTCGCGCAGCGCGGGCGCCGTGTAGTTCTGCGAGCCGGTGAAGGAGAGCTTGTTCTGCTTGCCGTCGTACTTGCCGTCGATGAGCAGGTACTTCGAGTGGATGATGTAGGGCGTCACCAGCTTGGTCCCGGGGCGCAGCGGGTCGCGGTCGTCGTTGAAGCAGCGCATGGTGGGCCCGCCCGACTTGTGCAGGGCCTCCCAGGTGCCCGGCGTGCCGCCCTGGCTCTTGGCGCTGTCGGTCTCGGCGTAGACGATGCTGACGGTGCAGCCCGCCTTCTTGAGCGAGACGAGCTTGTCGGCGATCTGCTTGCGGGTGATCTTGAAGATCGAGGCGCGGATGTTGGTGTGCCGGGCCACCCCCGCCGCGTCCCTGTAGTTGCACTGCACGTTGTTCAGGACCGAGTACATGGTGTCGGTCTCGTTGACCGTGCCGGCGCGCGGGAAGAAGTACGCCTTGTAAAGGCCGTCGCTCACCGTGCGGTAGTCCCAGTTCCGCCAGTCCTTGCGGATCATGTCGGCGAAGTAGTCGGCGTACGCCTCGTACATCGTCGGGTTGTTCGGGAGCTGCAGCGCGTCGTTGAAGAACTTCGTGTGGGCAGAGGGCGTCGAGTTCGACGTGGTCTGCACGACGACGTCCCTGGCCCCCTCGACCTGCGAGAACAGCCAGAACTTGTTGTGCATGATCGACTTGCCGTACCTGGGATCGCCGAGGCAGGACTTGCCGGTCGGGCAGAGCGTCACGAAGGACGGCTTGTTCTTGTCGGTTCCGAGCGCCGCCGCGAGCCTGCCGTACGAGGTGTTCGCGGGGCGGTCGCTCCTGCTGGTCTCGTCGAGGACCATCTGCACGTGCACACCGCGGTTCTTGGCCGCCAGGAGCGCGTCGACGACCGAGGCCTCCCACACGTGGTAGACCGCGACCTTGATGGTCGAGCCCGGGACCGCGGCGTTCGTCAGCTCGATCAGACGGGTCCTGATCGCGTGCTGCTGCTCGGGGGTGCCCAGCGGGTCATTGAAGAGGGGCGCCTCGACCAGCGGCGGCTCCCCGTCGGCCGCTGCCGTCCCCATGGCACTGACGGTCTGAATCCCCGCCGCCGACAGGACCGTGGCCAGGGCGACCGCCCGGCGTCCGCCTTTGATCTGCTTCACGGCACGGTGACGTCCCGTGCCCCTCAGGCGACCGTGCGCCATCGTGCGACCCCTCCCTCCACGCGCGGAGCGTCTCCCGAACGCCACGCGCGTGTGCTCTTTCACCAACCGCATGAGTTTTACAAACGGCTCTGCGTGTTCCAAAAGAGAAGTGCCCCCGGCATGGCCAAATCACCATGCCGGGGGCACCCGGTCATATGTACGGACTACGAAGGAGGGGGTCAGCCCTCGTCGGCCGCGGAGGCCTTGACGCCGGACAGCGTCTGCTCCGCCGCGGCGGTCTTCTTCGTCGTCTTCGACGCCTTCTTGGCCGTCGTCTTCTTTGCGGCCGTCTTCTTGGCCGCGGTCTTCTTGGCGGCGGCCTTCTTCGCGGGCGCCTTCTTGGCGGCGGTCTTACGCGCCGTCTTCTTGGCCGGAGCGGCTTCCTCGGCCTCGGCCTCGGGCTGCTCCGCTGCCTGCTCGGCGGCCTTCTCCGGGGCCTGTGCGGCCTTCTCAGCCGACGGGACGACCAGGACGGCCGCATCCTCGGACGCGGTCGGCGCGGTGGCCTTGCGGACCGCACGGCGGCGCGGACGGGCCGGCGCGGCGTCGGCGGGGGCCGCCTCGGAGGAGGCCACCGGCTCGGCCGCGACGGGCTCGGCCGCGACGGGCTCGGCCACGGGCTCGGCCACGGGCTCCGCCTTGGGCGCCTCGGCGACGATCACCTCGGCGGCCTGGGGCTCGCTCTCGGTGCTCTTCGGCGAACCGGCGGGCGACGTCGCCTTACGGGTCGCACGACGGCGCGTACGCCCCTTGGGCGCCGCGTCGTCCACGGGCGCCTCGGGGGCCACCTCGACGACCGGGTCCTCCGCGGCGGCCGGAGTCTCGACCACGGGGGCCTCGACCACCGGAGCCTCGTCCTCGGCCGTGGCGGCCTTGCGGGACCTGGACCGCTTCTCCGCCTTGGGGGCGGTCTCCGTCTTCGGGGCGCCTGCCGGAGCCGAGGCCCGACGGGTCGCCCTGCGGCGCGAACGGCCACCGCGGGACGCCGCGGCCTCCGCCTCGGACGCGCTGCTGTAGAGCTCCTCGTCCGGCACGAACTCCGGCTCGGGAAGCGCCACGGGAGCGGCGGCCTCCGCGGCGACCTCTGCCTCGGTCTCGGTCTCGGGCTCGTCCGTGGCCTCGTGGACCTCGTGGTCGTGCGTGTGCTCCTGACCCTGCTCGGAGCCGCCGCGGCCGCGCTTCTTGCGCTTGCCGCCGCCACCGGCGGAGGTCGGCTGCTCCATGTGCACGATCACGCCGCGGCCGTTGCAGTGGACGCAGGTCTCGGAGAAGGACTCCAGGAGGCCCTGGCCGACCCGCTTGCGGGTCATCTGCACGAGGCCCAGCGAGGTGACCTCGGCCACCTGGTGCTTCGTGCGGTCACGGCCCAGGCATTCGAGCAGCCGGCGCAGGACCAGGTCGCGGTTGGACTCAAGGACCATGTCGATGAAGTCGATGACCACGATGCCACCGAGGTCGCGCAGCCGGAGCTGGCGCACGATCTCCTCGGCCGCTTCGAGGTTGTTCCTCGTCACGGTCTCTTCGAGGTTGCCGCCCTGACCGGTGAACTTCCCGGTGTTGACGTCGACGACGATCATCGCCTCGGTCTTGTCGATCACCAGCGAGCCGCCGCTGGGCAGCCAGACCTTGCGGTCGAGCGCCTTCATCAGCTGCTCGTCGATGCGGTACGTCGCGAAGACGTCGACCTCGGAGGTCCAGCGCTGCAGGCGGTCCGCCAGGTCGGGGGCGACATGGGAGACGTATCCGTGGATGGTCTCCCAGGCGTCGTCACCGCTGACGATGACCTTCGAGAAGTCCTCGTTGAAGATGTCGCGGACGACACGGACGGTCATGTCCGGCTCGCCGTAGAGCAGGCCCGGCGCGCTCGTCGAGGCCGCCTTCGACTTCTTCTGGATGTCCTCCCACTGCTGCTGAAGACGCTCGACGTCACGGCGCAGCTCGTCCTCGCTCGCGCCCTCGGCGGCGGTGCGCACGATGACGCCCGCGTCCTCGGGGACGATCTTCTTGAGGATGGTCTTCAGACGCGCGCGCTCGGTGTCGGGCAGCTTGCGGCTGATGCCGGTCATCGAGCCCTCGGGCACGTAGACCAGGTAGCGGCCGGGCAGCGAGACCTGCGAGGTCAGGCGGGCGCCCTTGTGGCCGATCGGGTCCTTCGTGACCTGCACGAGGACCGACTGTCCCGACTTCAGGGCGGACTCGATGCGACGGGGGCCGTTGGCCATCCCGAGCGCCTCGAAGTTGACCTCACCGGCGTACAGGACGGCGTTGCGGCCCTTGCCGATGTCGATGAAGGCGGCCTCCATGGACGGCAGCACGTTCTGGACCTTGCCCAGGTAGACGTTGCCGACGTACGAGGTGGCCTGCTCCTTGTTGACGTAGTGCTCGACGAGCACGTTGTCCTCGAGGACGCCGATCTGGGTGCGCTCGCCGTTCTGGCGGACGACCATCACACGCTCGACGGCCTCGCGGCGCGCCAGGAACTCCGCCTCGGTGATGATCGGGACGCGGCGGCGGCCCTGCTCGCGGCCTTCGCGGCGGCGCTGCTTCTTGGCCTCGAGGCGGGTCGAGCCCTTGATGGACGTGACCTCGTCGACGCCGGTGCCGAGCTCGCGCTCTTCCTTCTTGCGCGGCTCGCGGACCTTGACGACCGTACGCTCCGGGTCGCCGTCCGACGTGCTCTCGGCCTCACCGGAGTCACCGGCGCGGCGACGGCGGCGGCGACGGCGACGGCTGCTGCTGGAGCCGGAGCCCGAGCCGTTGTCGTTGTCGTCGGTGTCCTCGTCGGACTCTTCGGCGGCCGGCTCGGCGTCCTGCTCGGCGGCGTCCGTGTCGGTGTCCGCTTCGGCGTCCGCGTCCTGCTGGTCGCCGGAGTCGTCGGCGGACTCACCGCGGCGGCGGCGACGGCCACCACGACGGCGACGGCGGCCGTGCCGCTCACCGGAGTCGTCGGACTCGTCGTTGTCGTGGTCGGTGTCCTCGACGGTGTCCTCGGCCTCTTCGGCCTCGGGGACCTCCGCCTCGGCGGGCTGCGGAGCGGCCTTGGCGGGCTCGCGCTCGGCGGCGGGCTGCTCCTCGGCGGCCCGGCCACGGCGGCGGCGACGGCGCGGACCCGTCTCCTCCTCCGCCACGGGGGCGGCGGCCACGGGCTCGGCCTCGACCTCTTCGGCGGGCTCGTCGGCCGCTTCGGCGGCGGCAGCGGCGGCCGCGCTCTCGGGGGTCTGGAACATCGGCGCGGCGAACACCGGCGCCTGGAAGACGGCGACGGCGGGGCGCGGCTTCCTCCCGGAACCCTCCTCGCCGTCACCGGCACGCGCCTTGCGGGCCCGCGCCGGGGCGGGCGCCGAGAATCCGGCGGCGGCCTTGCGGGTGGCACGGCGGGGACGGCGGCCACTGGGCGCGTCCTCTTCGGCGGTCTCGGGCTCGGGGGCCTGCTTGACCTCGGCGGGTGCGGCTTCGGCCGCCGGCTCGGCGGCGGGCGCCTGCTCGGCGGCCTGCGTCTCCGCCGCGGGCGAGGACGAACCGCGGGTCGCGCGGCGGCGGGCACGGCGCGGGGCGGCGTCACCGGACTCCGGCTGCGCCTCGGGCGCGGCCTCGGCGGCGGGCTCCTCGGCGGCCACCGGCGTCTCGGCGGGCGTTTCGGCACCCTGCGGCGCACCGGCCGGAGCCGAGGCACGGCGAGTGGCGCGGCGGCGGCGCGGGGCGGGAGCGGCTTCCTCGGGCTCGGCCTCGGCCACGGCGGCAGCAGCGGCGGGCTCGGCGGCCGGGGTCTCGGCGGGCGTCTCGGCACCCTGCGGCGCACCGGCCGGAGCCGAGGCACGGCGGGTGGCGCGGCGGCGGCGCGGGGCGGGAGCGGCCTCCTCGGCCGCCGCGGGCTCCGGAGTCACGGCCTTGGCGGGCTCTTCGGCGGCGGGGGTGGCCGGTATGGCCGGAGCCGCGGCTTCGGTGGTCCCCGCGGGCGGACCCGCGGGCCGCGACGCCGCACGGCGCCTGCGGCGCGGCGGCAGGGTGTCGCTGGGCGTGTTGTTGTCCGAGCCCTCAGTGGGTTCGTTCGGCTCATGCATGCGGGCGGTTCTCCCGTCACGCTCCCGGGCGCCGCGCCTGGTCCGGTGATGTCCGCGGCCCTCGCTCACCTACGCGGGGCCGCCATCCGGGGGCGTGGGCGCCGCACGGGAGCTCTTTGTGTCTGTCTCGCCGGTTCCGTACGCCCAAATGCGGACGGCCTGGCGAAAGTCTCGGTCAGTGCGCTGCCCGACCCAGGTGGCTCCCGAGTACATGGGCGGCGCTTCTGTTTCTGCCGACGGCCCTCCCTACACGGGGCCTTCCTGCGCCGGCGCCTTCGCGGTGGCTGCGGCGGCCCCTTGGTTCTGTGGGGTCGTGGCTGCCTCGCGGTCGGGCGCGAGCGGGTCGGTCACCGTGCCGGTCTCGTCGTCAAGAAGCCCCTGCGCCAGCCTGGTCACCGCTGCGGGGACCGGCGGCGCCAGGTCGGCCACAGCTCGGAGACCGGACAGGACGTCGTCGGGTCGTACGGCAGGTGTCACGTGCCGAACAACCAGCCGCAGTATCGCACAGGGCTGGTCGGTCGGCCTATCAGCATCGTGGCTGAGTGCCTCGTCAGAGGCCAGGGCCTCAAGGCTCACCACAGCCTCGCGGGCGTCGAACGTCCGCATGCCGTTCTTCGTGCGGCGCTGGACCTCGACGGTCTCCGCGGCCCGGAAGGCCTCGGCGGCACGCTGCGCGTCCACGGGCTCGACGCCGTTCAGGCGCAGCTCCCAGACGGACGCGGTGAGCCGGTCGGCGAGTCCCGAGGTGCGGGACACGACGGCGTCGACGATGTCGAGGCCGGTCGGCATCGACTCGTCGAGCAGCTCGCGCAGCTTGTCGGGGTCACGCGGCTCGGTGAGCGCGATCTCCAGGTACTCGGCCTCACTGCCCGTGCCGGTGGGTGCGGCATTGGCGTACGACACCTTCGGGTGCGGTGTGAACCCCGCCGAGTACGCCATGGGCACCTCGGCGCGGCGCAGCGCCCGCTCGAAGGCGCGCTGGAAGTCACGGTGGCTGGTGAACCGGAGGCGGCCGCGCTTGGTGTAACGCAGTCGGATGCGCTGCACCGCGGGAGCGGGCGGCGGGCCTTCGGGCTGTCGCTTGCCCAGTGTTCTAGTCCTTCGTGAGTGCGGTCGTACTGCTACCTAGAGTACGTGCCGTGGCCGTGTCCGGTTCCCGCCGGGCCACCGGCACCGGCATGGGTTCCCCCGGGGCCGCCCCCACCGGCACCCGTGCCTTCGGCGCCCCGAACAGCATGCGGCGCACGTCGGCACGGGCGTCCCGCACGCTCTGGCGGGCGGCTGTCAGGGCCTGCCGGGTGGCACGCCCCGCGTCCTTCACCGCCTTGGCCGCGGGCCGCCAGATGCCGTCGCGTACCGCGTGTCCCACCGGAGTGAGGATCACCCGGTACGCCCAGCGCACCGGGTCGACGAAGAGCCACCGCAGGAGCCTGCCGAGGAAGCGGCCCACGGCGAGCGAGACATACCCGGCGATACGCCAGGCGTGTCCGAACGCGGCGCCGACCTCGCGCGCGACGACGGCGATGCCCCGTCCGATGGGTGCGAGCACCCAGCGCCAAAGGGCGACGGCGGGCACGACGAAGATCCAGCGCCCCAGGGCTCCGAGCACCGTCCCGATCCCCCGGACGGTCCAGGCGATGCCCGCCCCGACTCCCTTGGCCAGCCAGGCGATCGCATGCCCGATGGGGGTGAGGACGGCGGCGTACAGCCACACGGCGGGGATCACGAACAGCACCCGGCCCAGCCACGCGAGACCCTTGCCGACCGGCACCAGCACGTACCGCCACAGCCCCACCCACGGCCACACGAACACGGCCTTGAGCAGCCACATCACAGCGGCGCCGATGCCACGTCCGGCCACCGCCGCCCCCGCGGCGACGCCCCGCGCGAGCCAGGCGATGGCGTGCCCGATCGGGGTGAGGACGGCGGCGTACAGCAACCCGGCCGGGATCACGAACAGCACCCGGCCCAGCCACGCGAGACCCTTGCCGACCGGCACCAGCACGTACCGCCACAGCCCCACCCACGGCCACACGAACAC